>NZ_JBTMXA010000016.1:0-77002 GCF_054489545.1 Mesorhizobium sp. A556 | reverse complement strand
GCCGACATTTCCGCACCCGCCGAGCGTGGTATATTTGCCATACTCTCGTTGTACGTATGATCTCTTAAAGAGCGTTCAATTCAATCAAGAAAATTGTTTCAAAATTTCCATAGATGAACAGAATTTTTCTCCTGTAGATCGCGATTGGTACGATGTAATAACCATCTATTCTAAACGGTAGCGGCAACCTGCAACTGGAGGTCGGTTCATCGAGTTATCTAGCGTTGTCTATCGGCGCGGGCGACGCTTTCAAAGGCCGGCGCGTGGGCGGGGGCTTGGGGTGTCGCGCCGGCCCTTACGGTTTTCCTTGTGGGTTCGCCGCACTGTGAGAATGACATAGCCACAGGCGACACAATAGGGCGCATTGGTATCAGCCTATCCGTCGAAATGAGAAGGCCGGAGGTACATCGGCCTTCTCGCCCCCGCAGTGGAGAATTAACGGATGATTGGGCAGTGCGGGGCCTTGGCGAAGGTCACGTTGATGCGGTGACCATGCTTGCGCCCAGAGACGCGGATCGTGTGCCAGTTCTCGCTGCTGATGTGAGCGCGATGAACACCGATGCGCTGAGCCTTGTGCAGCGCCTTGCGCGGGGTGCAGGCGCGCCGATCCCAACGGGGGCCATGGCCATATCCGGCACTGTGATAGCCGAAGCTTGATCCGTGTGAACTGATCCCGAAATGGAAGCTGTCGGCCTGCGCAGTTGCCGGCACGGTAGCCAGGGTACCCAGGCCCAAAATTTCGGAAAGGGTCAGACGAACGCGGCCACCTCTACCACTGCAAAGATGAACGGCTTCGATCCCCATGCCTGGATGACCCAGACCCTCGAGCGCATCGCCAATCGCTGGCCCAACAGCCGGATCGACGAGCTCATGCCATGGAACTTCAGCCGCTAAACGGCCTCGGCTTGCCGCTTACGGATGATCTCCGTGGCAGGCGCTACTCTCGCGAGCATAATCACAATCTACTCCAGACACGCCCATTTTGTCCGTTCGAAAACTGTCCGGTGAGCGGAGTTCGCTTTGCTACGATCTTGGCTTATAATGAGCGCATGAACGATGCTCGAAGTTAACAATTGGGCCGGCCCGAGCGCTGATAGCCTATTCGGACGCCGAACATGTCCAAACAACATATCGATGATCCGATTGTACGGAGATCGCCGAATGGACATTCGATCGACACTAATGAAGCTGTGCGAAGCCTTCAATGCGCATGACCTCGATCGCATCATGACGTTCTTTGCTGACGACTGCGTTCTGGAGATGCCACGGGGTGCAAAGCCGTGGGGAACTCGCGTTGAAGGCAAGCAGAACGTGCGAGCAGCGCTGGCGACACGCTTTGAAGGTCTGCCTGATGTCCACTACGGCAACGAGGAGCATTTTGTGGATTCGGCTGCCGATACTGGCAGCTCCAAATGGACCCTCACGGGGACGAGCCGTGACGGAAAGAAAACCGAGGTTCGTGGTTGCGACTTCTATACGTTTCGCAATGGCAAGGTGATCCGCAAGGACTCATACTGGAAAATCATTGAGTGACATCGCATAGCTCTTGTTGCCCCGTTTTGCAGGCATCCCGCCTCCTATCAATCACATAGCGGTGCGTCCCCGTCGGCTTCGCTTCGGTCGAGCATCCTCCGGCAGCTGCCAATGCTTCCCTTTCATTGAGTACCGCGACGGACCAGTTCGCAACCTTGGTCCAAGCAATCGGCTTTCGCCATTCGAACGCCAGAAGTCGCCGGTCCTGCAGCGAAACGTTCCTCAGTGAATGCTGATACGACGCGTAATCTGACCGTTGCTCTCCCAATAGGTATGCTTCTTGGCGATAAAGGGATCGTCCATTGCGGGTTGGACCTGCCCTCCCGTACTGACCGCGCGCGAGGTGACGGTATGCTCCCCGGCGGAGGGCTTGGGCCAGTCGACGGACCACATCTTCCAAGCGAAGTCCGCCTTGTCGGTTTCGTCGATATCCGCCGGCATCCACGGCCCGTCGTCGACCTTCACCTCGACCCGGTCGATCGGCGCGCCCCAGGCGGCGCCGACAATCCGGTAGTCATTGCCGATGTGAGTGACCCGGGCCGGTGCCGATTTCAGCCGCGCCCGCCCGACAGAAGTTTCCACCCATACCGTCTCGCCGTTGTGGTCTTCCTCGCGGAGCGTGACATAGTCGCGTCCCATGAACCGGTTCTCGAAGCGCTCGTCACGCACGTCGATGCGCTTGAGCCATTTCGCGTTCGCGATCCCGTACCAGCCTGGCGCTATCAGCCGCAGTGGGAAGCCGTTATCAGGCGGCAAGGGAGTCCCATTCATCTCGTAGCAAAGGATGTTTTTTGGATCCATGGCATCGACGAGCGACATGCTGCGCGCGAAATTCTGCTTGAACTTGACCTTGTCGGCTCGCGTGATCTCGCCTTCGTCGATACCCCAGAAGACGACCTCGATGCCGCTATCGAGGACCCCGGCCTCCTGCAGGATCGGACCGAGCGGCGTGCCCGCCCAACGCGCATTGCCGACGCCGCCGTTGAAAAACGGGAGGCCAGTATTGCCCGAACACTCGACCGTGAACGTGACTTCCTGGCGCGGTCGAGCCTTGATGTCGGTGAGTGTCAGCGCCATCGGCTTTTTGACCGAGCCGCCGATTTCGAGCTTCCACGTGCTCGCGTCGATGACCGGCCGGTTGAAATGCGCGATTGAAAAAAACTTGTCGTTGGGTGTTACCCAGGAATCGAGGTCCTCCCAGACAAGCTGATTTTTGATCACCTCAGGAACCGGGTTTGGCGGCAGCTGATCAAGCCATTTGACAACTTCCTCGCCGGCCCGAATTGGAAAAGCGTGGGCAACCCGTGATTGAAAGAACGCCAATGCCGCGAGGGTCGCCCCACTCTGAGCGATGAATTCACGTCTGGGAAGGTAATTCATGATGACTTCTCCTCTAGTGAAAAGCTGAGTTCTCCTTCAGTGATGAATGCAATAGCGGCCGGAATCGCGCTAAGGAGAAGCCGGCCGAGGTGGCGAAGAAGCAATGGCAATATCGAGCGCGACGGCGAGGCAGAGCGACGCTCACCATTGTCGATCGAGGTTGCACCGGATGTGGGAGGTGACGCAGGCAGTTTGAGCGGCGGGCACGCCCGCCGCTTTAGAAATATGGTCAGTGCTCAAACTGCGGCTGGATTTTATTCGTTGCCCTGACATCCGGCTCGTCGACCGTGGCCGTTGTGCTGGGACTCATGGAAGCGGTGTACGAGTTGTCGACGACCGGTGAATTGAGGTCGTGGCCCGATCCAAAATGGTCACTTCCGGCAAAAGCGCTTCCGGCAGCAACTAGAAGGGCGGTTGCAAGAGCAATCTTTTTCATCATGAACTCCAGGGTTAGGTGGTTTCAGTGTTGTTTACTCTCCGCTGATCGAACGCGATCAACGGCGTGCAGGATGTTTGCGTTGCGTGTGAGCGACCATGGTAGCAAGCGTGGTAAAACCCCTGAAAAGTGTGGTATTTTCCGATAGGGGCAGTGGAGAGCGTAATGTCATCGCACATCCAGATCTCCCTTCTAGGCGAATTGCGCATCACACGGGACGGAAGGCAGCTCGATCTGCCACCCTCTAAAAAAACACGCGCGCTGCTCGCTTACTTGGTGCTTACCGATCGCCCGCATCGACGCGAGCGCTTGTGTGAGATTTTTTGGGAATTGCCTGACGACCCGCGCGGATCGCTGAGATGGGCGCTGAGCAAAATCCGGGCCGCGGTCGACCAGCCCGGCGTGGCGCATTTGAATGCCGATCGCGAACGTGTCTCGCTCATCCGAGATTCGGCGACAGTAGACTACCTCGAAATCGTCCGCCGGGTACAGGGCTCCTCGCCGGCCGTCACGCTCGACGAACTGCACCAAACGGTGAAGGCTTTGGCGCTGCCCCTGCTCGACGGACTAGATTTGCCGAAGCTTGATGCTTACCAGGCATGGCTAGCAGCGGAACGCGACGAGGCGGTGCAACTCCGTATCAAGGTGCTGCAACGCATCACCCTACATCCCGAAACCAGCGACCATGACGCGGTCAAATGGCTGCGCCACTGGCAAAATACAGATCCGATCTCAGAACAGGCTGCTGGCATTCTGATTCGAACGCTTAGACGGATCGGTCGTAGCGACGAAGCCGCCAAAGTGATGAGCAGCTACCACCGGATCGCCAGGGAAGCTGGCCTGCCGCCTGTCGGCGATTTGTCGGAACGCGGGCCCCCACCGATCGCGGCCGAGGCGGCAAGGACAGCGCGAGGTTTGCTGCAGCGTCAGTCGATCGGCTTCTGTCAGGCATCAGACGGGGTGAGTATCGCCTATGCGACCGTCGGCCGGGGGCCGCCTCTGGTCAAAGCCGCCAACTGGCTCAATCACCTCGAACTCGACTGGCAGAGCTTGATTTGGGGCAAGACTTTTCAGACGCTCTCCAATGGACACACGTTCATCCGCTATGATGAACGTGGCAACGGCCTTTCTGACTGGGACGTGGACGACATCAGCTTCGAGGCGTTCGTGCGCGACCTTGAAACCGTCGTCGACGCGCTCCGGCTGGAACGTTTTCCTCTACTTGGCATGTCGCAAGGCTGCGCGGTGTCGATCGCCTACGCGGTGCGCCATCCTGAGCGCGTCTCCGCGCTTATATTAATGGGTGGTTATGCGGCAGGCTGGCGCATCGGCTCCTCCTTGGAAGAGCAGGAGCGGCGTCAGGCCGTGTTGACCTTGACCAGGCTCGGCTGGGGCACCAACAATTCCGCCTACCGTCACATCTTCTCGCAGACTTTCATGCCCGATGGCACGCCGGACGAACTCGCCTGGTTCGACGAGTTCCAACGACAGACGACATCGCCGGACAACGCCGTCCGTTTCCAGAATGCTTTTGGCGACATCGACGTACGCGATCAATTGAGGCACGTGCGCGCACCGACCTTGGTGCTTCATGCACGCCACGACCAACGCATCACGCTGGAGCAAGGCCGGGAACTCGCCATCAGCATTCCGAATGCCCGCTTCGTCGTACTGGAAAGCCGCAGTCACATCATCCTGGGTCACGAACCTGCCTGGCCAGTATGCATGGAAGAACTCCAACGATTCCTCGCGGAGATCGAAGCCATCAGTTGATCGCTAACTCGATGGCACGGCCAGTCAGTGAGGAAGCGTGGATATCGTGAAATTGATCTTTTCGATGCCGGTGGCGCACGCAGTAATTCACTGACGACGACCGGACCTCGCCGCCAGACACTTGATTGGACACCGTCGCTCTCCGGTGCGAAAATCACACGTAAAGTCAATTTGGAGGACCAGGGCGCGGGGCTGCATCAACGATCAAGAGAAGGGGTTCATCATGGCAACCTGATCCTTCGTTCTATCCCTCGCCAAGAATGGCGGCCAAGGCGCCGCAAGAAACGCTGGCCTATGTGGCCGCCTTCGACCCCGACCGCGTGAAGCCGACGCGATAGCCGTGGTCGACGTCAACCCAAAATCTATTTCCTATTCTCGTATCGTCGGCTAGGTCGAGATGCCGAATGCGGGCGACGACTTGCACCATTCGGCTGGAACCCGTGTTCCTCCTGCCTATGCCCCAATGCGCCGCACCCGCATATGGAGCGGCGCTATCTGGTCGTACCGGCCTGCGATCCTCAAGGCTGCACATCATCGATGTCAAACCGGACCCAAGAAATCCGAAGACCGTGAAGGGTCATCGAGCCGAAGAGATCGCGAGAAGGCGAAATATTCGCGGTTGCACACCACCCATTGCGGTCCCGAAGGCATCTATGTGAACGCGCTCGGAAACGCCGAAGGCAGGGGGCCTGGCGGCATATTCCTGATCGATTCCAACAGTTTCGAGACGTTGTTGCAGGGATCAGGCTTGCCGGGTAGTGAGGTTGTAGACGCCTGACGGGATATGAACCTTTCGGTGGCGATCTGCCCGTACAAAGACCGTTATCGTTCGGTGAAGGCCCGCGACATGCTTTCGCGGATCGGCTTGGTCAGATAGTCGAGAAAAGTCCGTTCCGCCGTCTCGATCATCACGTCGACAGGCATGCCCGGCGTCGCGATAAAGCCCGGAATGCGGGCGAGTTCGCTGGGCGACAGGCGCACGCGGGCCAGATAGACTTCCTGGTTGGGAATGGTCGCGTCCGACAGCGCGTCGGCCGAAACGTAATAGACATCGCCGTTCAGCACGGGCGTGGTGCGCCGGTTAAGCGCGACCAGCCGTACTGTCGCCTTCTGGCCGGGCTTCACCGCATCGATGTCCTTGCGCTGGATCTGGGTTTCGATGATCAGCGGCACGTCCGAGGGCAGGATCTCCAGGATCTTCTTGCCGCTTTCGATGACGCCGCCCGATGTATGATAATACATCCGCACCACGGTGCCCGAGACCGGCGCGTTGATCGTCGAGCGCTGGGTGATGTTCTTCGCCTGTAGCACCTCCTGACGGATCGCGTCGAGGTCGCCCTGGCTGCTCTGCAATTCATCGAGCGCCTTCTGGTTCAGTTCCGTCACCGTCTGGTTGATCTGCTGATGGAATTTCTCGATCTGGGAATTCGTTTCCGATACTTCCGAATCGAGCCGCCCGATCTGCCCTTCGGCATCGGCCATAGCGCGCTGGATGGCGTTGACCTCCGGCCTGCGGATCAGTCCCTGCTCGAGAAGCTGCAGCTTGCCGGCGTATTCCTGCTTGAGATAATCGAGCTGCTCGGCCATCGACGTGCTTTGACGCTGAAACCCCTCGGTCCGGAATTTCAGCGATTCCATGTTCAGCTTGAGCAGGTCCGTCTCGCTGTCGATCCGGTTGCGGGCCGACCGGAAGCTGGCAAGCTGCCCGTCGACGATCGCCTTGACGTCGCTGTCGGTGGCATTTCCAGTAACGATGGCGGGAAAGGCGATTTCCGACTTGTCGGCGACCTGGGCCTTCAGCCGCGCCACGTTTGCCTCCAGCCGCACCTGCCGCAGGAACAGTTGCCGCTGCTTCACCTGGGCGGCGATGCCGTCGAGGCGGATCAGTGCCTCGCCGGCGGTGACATGGTCGCCCTCGTTGACGAGAATGTCCTGGATGATGCCACCCTCCAGGTGCTGGACCACCTTATTTTCACCCGTCGCCACGAAGCTGCCGGCGGTCACGACGGCTGCGGCCAGCGGCGCGGTTGCGGCCCATGTGCCGAAGCCGCCGAACGCCGCCACCACCAGGATCAGGCCGACAACCGCGTGCTTGTGGATCGAGCGCGGCACATTGCTGTACCATTCGATGTCGTGGACTTCGGCGATGCTCGTATTCACGATACTGCCTGTGCCGGTTGGTGGCCGACGGCATTGCGCGTATTGGCGGCGTTCAAGGGCGCAAGCGCCTTAAGGACTTCCTGCCGGACGCCGAACATCGATACCGTGCCGTTGGCAAGCAACAGGATCTTGTCGACGCAATTGAGCAGCGACGGCCGCTGGGTGATGGTGATGACGGTGATTTTTTCCTGCCTGGCATGATCGAGCGCCCTGAGCAGGGCGGCATCGCCGGTGCCGTCGAGATTGGAATTGGGTTCGTCCAGCACGACGAGCCGAGGGGTGCCGAAGAAGGCGCGCGCCAGTGCGATGCGCTGTTTCTGCCCGCCCGACAGCGGCGAACCGTCGCCGGCGACGATGGTTTCATAACCTTGCGCGAAGGTCGAGATCAGTTCGTGCACGTCGGCCAGCATGGCGGCCTTGTAGATGTCGTCGTCGCTGGCGTCGTCGCGCATGCGGCCGATATTGGCCTTGATGGTGCCGGGAAACAGCTGCACGTCCTGCGGCAGATAGCCGATGTTTTCGCCGAACTGGCGCTGGTCCCAGTTGCGCAAATCCATCAGGTCGAGGCGCACATTGCCCGACGTAGGCAGGATCGAGCCGACCAGCATCTTGCCGAGCGTCGTCTTGCCTGCGCCGCTATCGCCAATGATCGCCAGCGATTCGCCCGGCGACATTGTGAAGGTTATGCCGTTCAGCACGACACGCTTGGTGCCCTGCGGTACGAACAACAGCCGCTCGACGTCGAGCTTGCCTTGCGGGCGCGGCAGCTTTAAGCGCTCGAAATTCAAGGGTGAGGCCCGCAACAGGGCGGCGATCCGCTGATAGGCCGAACGGGTGTTGATGAACTGGTGCCAGCCCTCGATGGCGCCTTCGACAGGGGCCAGCGCCCGTCCGGCGATGATCGAGGCGGCGATTACCATGCCGCCGGTCAGTTGCCCTTCCAGCGACAGATAGGCGCCCCAACCGAGCATGGCGACCTGCGCCAGCATTCGCACCGCCTTGGACATGGAAGCGGCGATAACGTTGCGGTCCTGCGCCACCACCTGTGCCTTGAGCGAGCCGGCGGTATCGCGGCCCCATATCTTGACGGCTTCCGGGATCATCGCCAGCGCGTTGATGATCTGGGAATTGCGCGCCATGGAGTCGAGGTGAAGGTTGGCCTTGCTCTGGAAATTGCCGGCCTCGTGGAACGGTGCCTCTGTCGCCCGCTGGTTGAAGAAGGCGATGACCAGTAGCAGCAAGGCGGCCAGCACGACGATGTAACCAAGGTCGGGATGCACCAGGAAAACCGCCAGCATGAACAGCGGGGTCAGCGGCGCATCGAGGAACGATAGCAACGTGCCCGACACCAGGAAGGCGCGCAATTGCTGGAGGTCGCCCAGCGTCTGGTACTCGCGCCCGTTGCTGTTGAGCGAAGCCCGTGCCGCGGCACCGAGGATGGGTGCGCCAAGCTGGGCGGCGACCTCGACAGCCGTGCGCATCAGGATGAAGCGGCGGACGGCGTCGAGCACGGCGTTTAAGATGACAGCACCAGCGATCAGGATGGTCAGCATGATCAGCGTGTCGGTCGAGCGGCTGGTCAGCACCCGGTCGGATATCTGGAACAGATAGACAGGGATCGCCAGCACAAGGACGTTGGTGGCGAGCGTGAAACCCATAACGACAAGAAGATTGCGCCGTACCGCATGGATGCCCGCGTTCAGATTGTCGGCGAGGTTGATTGCGCCAAGGCGGCGATGGAAAACGCCGCCGCCGCCAGCGGCCATTTGATTGCCCTGTTCACGGATCTTCGGTATCGCGCGCTTGACCTCGATCGGCCCGCTGTCGCCTTCGATCGATTTGAGCGTGCCGGCCGGAATGGTCCCCGCTGGAATTTCCTTGCCTGGCCGACCGCTGTCCGTCCTCTCCACTACTTCGACCTCGGCGGCGGGCGTGGATCCGGCGGGCGCATCCGGCTCCACATCGAGCGGTCGGAAGAAGATCGGCCTTGCCGTTCGCCTCAGTTCGGCGGCGGCCTCGTCGATCTCAGCCATGAATGAAGCGAACCGTCCATCGATATCCCTCAGGTCCGACGCAGCCTTCGATGCCGTGCTGTCCGCCGGCGATTGCGCGGCCTCATCAGTGCCCGTCGCCGGCGGCATATGGGGAGTAGAGTTCACATGTCTGTTCATTGCCGTCCCGGAATATTGGTCGTCAGGAAACGACGGATTGCATGATGTCGCTGTGGGCGGAGTGGACGCCGACATCATCCCTGAGATGCGAGAACGAGTCCTCGGGAGTGGTCTTGATCATGTCGTCACTGAGAAAGGCCACGGCCTCGTTGACCAGATGGTCCGCGTCCTTGATTTGCAGCCCGTGGTCGGTGCGGATGACGTCGGTCTGCACCAGCAGTTCGTCCGAGTAGTGGTCGCCGCCGAAATAGGTCTTGCCGGACGGATCGACGTCGATGATCTGCGCCGAATTGACCAGGGTGTTGGAGCCGGTGGTGATCGTCCAATCAGCGTTCAAATCCGCCTGAGCCGCCGAATTCATTGCCAGCGCGACATGGTCGGCGTCGCCCAGCACATTGGTCTGGCTCACATATTGCAGATCGTAGATGCTGCCTGAAATGTAGAGCACCCGCAGCCCCTCGAGCCCCTGAAAGGCGCTGTCCTGAAGCACGCTCGCCGGCAACATCTTGCCACCGGCTGCGAAACCATGCAGCGCGTCGTAGAAGCCGCTTGGCAGCGCGCCCGTCATGTCGTGGTCGATGCTGGTGATTTTCGCGTCGTTCCACAGCAAGTTGTCACTGGCCGACACCGAACCCTGGCCGGAGGTGTGGAAGCCGGTAAGCGCGCCCACGACGTCGTCGTCGAGTAGCACGTTGGTCTGGGTGATGATGTTGGCGTCGTAGTAATTTCCGCCGACCAGGATGAGATCGTAGTATTTGCCGAGATCGGCAAGCGAGAGGTCGTTGAAACCCTGATTTTCGCCCATGCCGACTCTCATCGTCACGCCGGACGAGGAGGCGACGACGCTGGTGTCGTTGTCGAGCACGAAATTGAGTTGCTGGACCCAGTTCAGCGAAACGAAGTCGCCGTGGATTTCGGTGATCGCCCACGCCTTGGGAAATCCCAACTGCGCCGGATCGTTCGACGCGGCGGCACCGCTTTCGGTGTCGATATGCTGCATCTGGGCGATGTTGAAAGCCGCCGTGGTGGCGCTCTGCGCGGCGTTGCCCCAGCCGCTCAGGCTGGCGCCGATGGAATCGGAATCGCTCCAGGCGTTGACCTGGATGATAGCGTTCAGCTCAAAGTGGTTACCGGCCACCGCGAAGACATTGCCTTCCAGCGCCTCATTGACCAGCGTCGCTGAATTCCACAGCACATTGCTGCCGGCGCCGATTTCGACCGAGGTGGGGCCGGAGATTTCGCCCTGCCCGTGAACCGTCTCGCCGGTTGCGGTCGAACCCACACCCTGTATCTGGTGATTGCCGCCCGGCAGCGGTTCGGCGGGCGTATCCGCAGCGTCCCTGACGAGCGGCGATGCGGCCGGAAGCACATCGTCCAGCTTCGGAGCCTCGTCGAATATCCGGCCGTTGATATAGATCGCGTCGGCTTCCGGCTCGCTAATGAGCGAGACATCCGCATGAACGGAAATGCCATCGGCGGAACTGAAGGGAGAAAAAGGATCGTCGGCATTTTGTGCCTGCGCTGCCTCTATGCCGGCGGCAAAGGCGTTCAGCGACGCGGCAGCATCGGTAATGAACGTGCCGATGTCTTCCGCCGCCCCGAAGGTGGCGGCACCGATGGGGCTGAATTGCGAGGCGTCGTCCAGCAAGGCGTCGAGCGCGAGGGCAGGCATGCCGATCGCATGGAAGGCCACGGCGTTCGTGCCGACATTGACGAAATCATTGTCGGAAAGATTGTTGATTTGCGAGATATGCACGGCGACTGAGCCCGGCGGCGTCAGCTCGACGATCCGCATGCTCGACAGGAAATCCCGCAGCAATGGCGGCGCTGCATATTGCGGATAAATCACCGGCGGCGTCGCGCCTGCCACAGGGATTTCCGGCATCGCGTAGGCCACGCTGGTGACGACCTTCAGCGGCACGATCGCGGGTGCGGCGGGCACATAGTGCAGGCCAGGGTCCGGATCGTTGAAATCATAAGGCGATTGAAAAGTGACCTGGGTGTGGTCGTGCTGATCCGGGGGCGCTTCCCGCGCCTGCAAAGCCTTGAATTCAAGGTAGTCGTTACGCAGTCGCGCCTGCTCCGTCTCTATCTGGAACAACCCGATGAAGTGGGCAATCGCCTCGGTGATCTTGTCCAAATGCACGGAACCGTTCTCCGATTGCTGCTGCATTTTCCGACGAATGGGGCATTTATCGATCAGTATGGGCTACGCGGGATTTCCCGCGTAGCCCGGCTCTCAGGCTCCGCTTGCGCGGAACGTTCGAAGCGCTCAGGAACCGCTATGGTCCATCTGGTCGTAGTTGCCGCCCACGACTGTCTGGCTCAGCAGGTTTTCCATCATGTTGGCGCCCATCACGATGCTCTGGTTGAAGGCGCTGGTGTCGACGATGGCGTCCGCGTGGGCTTCCGACAGGCCGTTGACGTAGCTGTCATGACCGTTGTTGGAACCCCATGTTCCGCCATCGCCGCCGTAGCCGCCATCGCCGTTGGTGATGATGCCGCCTGCGCCGCCGTCACCGCCGTTGCCGCCCATGGATGCGCCGCCGGTTCCGTCGCCCGCGACCGGTACGACGATGGTATCGCCGCTCCAGGCAAAGCCGCCTTGGCCGCCCGCGCCGCCGACGCCCGCACCGGTTCCTTCGCCCATGCCCGTGCCGGCGCCGAGACCCAGCGCACCGCCGCCCGCACCTGCCATGCCGCCGGCACCGCCGTCACCGACATCGCCGCCGCGCCCAAGGCCGAGGCCGAGGGACAGCGCGTCGCCGGCATCGCCGGAACTGGCGTTACCGCTGTCGCCACCCTGGCCGTTGCCGAGGCCGAGGCCATTAGCGTCGCCGCTGTCGCCGCCATTGGCATTGCCGCTGTCGCCGCCGGTGCCCGCGCCGTTGCCGGCACCCGAGCCCGCACCATTGCCACCGGCACCGCCGGTTGCCTGCCCGGCGTCGCCGACCACGCCGACGCCGACACCGATCAGGCCAAGACCCAGACCGAGCGCGCCGCCGCCATCGGCACTGGCGTTGCCGCCGTCGCCGCCTTCGCCATTACCGGCGCCGAAGCCGATACCGGCCGCATCGCCACCATTGCCGCTGTCGCCGTTGCCGGCGTCGCCGCTGCCTGCCGCGCCGAGGCCGATGCCGGCCGCGTCGCCGCCATTGCCGCTGTCGGCATTGCCGCTATTGCCGCCGTCGGCACCCGAAAGCCCTGCACCGAAACCGGTGCCGCCATCGCCGTTCTGGTCGCCGCCATTGGCATTGCCGCCGTTACCGCCGGTGGCACCACCTTCGCCAAGTCCGACACCGAGTCCGAGACCGAGGCCGGTTCCGGCTCCACCGGCAGCACCTGTGCCACCGGTTGAATCGCCGCCGCGTGCGGCACCGAGCGCACTGCCGCCGATGCCGATGCCGCCCAAGCTGTGGCCTTCGCCGCCTTGGCCGCCATTGGCCGTGCCATTGCCGCCACCGCCGCCGCCATCAGCGCCGGCGGTGATGCCGGGACCAGCTGTCGCATAGCCGCCATTGGCATCGCCGTTCTGCTCGAAGGTTCCGTCATTCGACAGGTTCGCGCTGCCGAGATGGTCGTTGTCGTCCAGATTGTTCACCTGGGCGACCGACAGGGCGGAATCGTTGCCCTCGCCGTTCAGCGAGCCATTCAGGAAATCGTTGAACGAGGCGCCGTCGCCGGGGTTGTAGAAGATCTGGCCGTCATGATTGACCAGCAGCTTGTCGATTTGCGAGCCCCCGTCGAGCCTAACGTCGGTGACGTCGCGGTTGCTCGGCGCGTAGCCGGAAAGGTCGAGCCCGACATCGACATTCACATGCGTGTCCGACGTATTGGTGTTCGAGTTCGTATTGCTGCTCGTGTTATTGTTGGTGCTCTCGTTCATCGACTTGTTCAAATTGGCGTTCAGATTGCCGTTGGCATTCAGGCTGGCATTGCCGTTGAGGTTGAGGTTGCCATTACCGTTGGCATTTTCATTGTCGGAATGGCTGGATTGGTATTGGCCCTGCCCTTGCCCTTGGGCCTGAAGTTCAGCCTGCAACTGTGCCTGGGCCTCAGCCTGGCCTTGGCCCTGATCCTGGCTTTGATCCTGACTCGGATCGAATTGATAGCTTGAGCTATGCGTATCTCTAGACATCGTCGCACCTCATGTTGGAAGCCGTTCCAGCATGACCCCGTTCATCTGTCAGTGGGCCTTGAGCCGGGCGGGCGGTTGCACAAACGAGGGAGAACCAGGCTTGCCGCATGCATTACAAATCGGCAGGCACCGAGCCCAAAAGCTCGATCAAGTCGAAATCCTCCCGCAGTGAAAAACGGCCATCATCCGGTTCAGCGTGTTCAGACACCCGACCGGGCACAAGCCGGGCCGGGAACGGAAGGCACTGAAATCAGAAGCATGTCCGTGTCCCGGATCACCCGAGACGGTCGCAGCGTGGGCGGGAAGGCGGCTCGCGCCTAGCTGCACATTCTAGCTAGATCCTAGCTAAATCGCTGATGACAAGGTGTGGAAGCCTACGCCTGTTAGCGGAAACTTGAGCTGATCTCCAACGCCGAACGATGTAGCCCGTCCGTATGGCGACGCGAGTCGGGCCAGATGTCACCGGCGGCCCCGAACAATATTGCCGCCGCCTCGGTTTTCTGGATAGGATCGGCCCGGTCACGAATGGCACGCGGCCCGCCGAGTTTCATTCCCCGCTAAGGTTCACGCCCCGCTAAGGTCCACGCTATGCAGAGCTTTCAGCAGATACTGCTTCTGATCGGCCGGTTGAACTACACGTGGACCAATACGGAGAGCCTGCTCATCCACCTGATCGCGGGCCTGGCTCGGGTCGACAAAGAAACCGCTATCGTCATCTTCCTGACGCTCAACACGACGCGGGCGCGGATCGACCTGGTGGAAAGGCTCGCCAAACTGGCCAAGACACCCGAACAATGTCGGACGGATGTTCTCGCGCTGCTCGAACGCTTGAACCAGCAATCGAAACTGCGGAATAAATACAATCATTGCATTTATTCGTTCGACGACAAGGGCGATATTTCTCACACACAGCTTATGCGCATATTCGACGGGAAGGACTCGATAAAGTATGGCAAGATCGAGGCTTTGGACGGTGCCGAGGTTACGCGCATTTCCGAGTGCATCGAGGATATCGCCGACGTGAACAGAAAGATCTGGGGCGTCGTGCACGAGAACGGATTTCCACAGTAGGTAGCGTTTCTGGTGTCGCCGCTATGCTATTTCTGCCGGCCATGATCGTAGGTTCCGCGTTGAACCAGCGAAGCGTCTAGCCCTCCTCGCATCGAATCCGCTATAGCTAATGCCCTGGTTGCCCAGGTGTCGGAGGCGGCGGTCGTCGGCTACCCGCACGACATCAAGGGCCAGGGCATCTACTGCTACGTCACGCTGGTTGAAGGCGAGCAATCGAGCGAAGCGTTGTGCAAGGAACTGATCCATCACGTACGCAAGGAGATCGGCGCCATTGCCACGCCCGACAAGATCCAGTTCGCGTCAGCCTTGCCCAAGACGCGTTCGGCCAAGATCATGCGCCGTATCCTGCGCAAGATCGCCGAGGACGAATTCAGCGCGCTGGGCGATACATCGACGCTGGCCGACCCGAGCGTCGTCGACGACCTGATCGCCAACCGCCAGAACAAGCGGGCGTGAGGCGGCAGGGTAGAGCGTGTTAACCCACGGATTTAACCGCAAGGGTCATCGTTATATATGCGAGAGGCGGAGTGGCCGGCTCGTTCCCCATTCCGAACACGGACGTACGAAAAGCGAAACCAATTTTTGGGAAAATCAGGCCTTAACATCGATAAGACCTCTGGTCGTAGTCACTGCAGGTCGCCCAGACACATTCTATCCACCGCCGGCGGTACGGCTGATCGTGTCCGAGTGGCCAGATGAGGGGGCGATCTTGGCTTTAACGTCTACAAAGGGGTCTCACCGGAATGACTGCTTATCGGTAACTTCGCCCCGAAAGCTGCCATTCCGTTCTCGGCCCCAATGCTGCCGAGCAGCAATGCGCCCAATCTCGGTCATTCCAGCGACCGTCCCCGATCCTGAAAACCGCCATTCGCGCACGGTGTGGATCTAAGTTATGCACACGTGCGTGCGCGGCCCTCGGGGACAGTGCGTGCGCGGCCCTCGGGGGACGACACGATGCAGCTTGAGCGTGCCCTCATCAAAAACTTCTGGTCACTCTGCGATGCCCCGGCCGAAATGTCCGCTTATATCGTAGGGATACCGCTGCCGCTCAAGACATGGTTGAGATTATCGACGCATCGCTGGCGCAAGTTTTCGAGATAGGCGCAAGCGAGGGGTCGGATATCGAGAAACCCTCCGATCCGACGCACAGTCTTTTCCTTGAGGCCCTGTCGGCCATTACTCCGGCAACCCCGCTATCCGCATGTGTTCGATCCAGCGGTCGAGGCTTCCGCTTGCGGTCCAAATCTTTTCCCATTTCCTGCGTTCTTCACGGATGGATTCGCCGGGCGAGTTCTGGAGGAAAATCGCAAGCGCTTGCTTTGCCTCCCGCTCGTTTCCCAGGCAGGCGTGGATCCCGGCAAGCATTCGGTGTGCGCCGCTCGGGATTCTGGACATTTTGCGCATCGCCGTCAGCGCAGCCCCGCAATCTTTCTTTTCCCAGCGCGCCCAGCCCATCTGCCAGTGGAACCAGTCAGGGTGGAAAGGATCGAGGCCCATAGCCTGCTCGATCCGGTCGATCGCTTCGTCCGTACGGCCAACATAAAGCAGCAGATCTGTACTCTGGACCAAGCTGTTCGAGTTGCTGGGATTTAGGGTGATCGCCTGATCGTACCGGGCAAGGGCCTGCTCGACCTCTCCGGCTTCGGTGTGAATGCTCGCGCGGACATGATGTGCTGCAGCATCGTCCGGAGCGAGTAGGACTGCTCTGTCGGCATTTTCGGCAGCGCGCTTCAATGCCTCGTCCCGGTCGTACTCCTCCGCGTGCCATCCGAAAACTGCGGCATGGCGGTAATGCCAAGCCAGCCCGATATAGCCGAACTGGGAGTTCGCATCCGCTTCGATCGCCTTGAGGTTCAATTGCCGCAGCAGCGCGTTCCCCGCGGCAGAGAAATCTCTTCGGATCTCAGCAATCCCCACCAGGTGATAGTGAAGCGCGCTGACCTGTGCAGCGTCGCTTTTTGGCAGGGGGCGCTCGATCCTCCGTCCGATCCGATCGGCAAGCGTACGAATGATGTCTTCCTGGATAACGAAGAGATCGCCAATCTCCCGGTTGTAGGTGTTGGCCCAGAGATGCGAACCGTCATGCGCATTCAGCAACTGGGCGGTCACTTTCAGTCGATCTCCGATCTTCTGTTGGCTGCCTTCGAGCAGGTAGTCGACGCCGAGTTCATCTCCGATCTGCCTGGTGTCAACTGGCTGGCTGCGGTACCTGAAGCTCGAGTTACGCGCTATGACGGCATAGGTCTTGCTCCGCGAAAGCTCGGTGATGATCCCCTCGGCGACGGCATCGCTGAGATATCCCACGTCCGCACCGGTACTCATGTCGTCGAAGGCAAGTACCGCAATCCTCGGCACGTCGGACGGAGGTATCGTCGCGGAGTGCCACGCCGCGCCGTAATATGCGCCTAGCGCCGTGACGAGAACGATTGCAGCAACGATGAAGCCGCGCTTCGAGGAACGCATCCTGGCTTGTTCCGTGTCGGCTGGGGCGCTTGGGTCAGCCGCGTCCGATGAATCGACATTCAGCCGGTAGCCGCGCTTGGGGAGAGTATCAACGATCAAATGCTCGTCGTCGCGCATCGCGCGGCGAATATCGGCGATGCATTGGGTGAGACTGTCGTCGGTCACAAAGGTATCGGGCCAAACCGCCTGCATCAGCGCATCTTTTGAGACAATCTCGCCCGGGCGCGCGGCGAGCACTGAAAGCACTTCGGCAGACTGGCTGCGAAGGTCGATCGCCTGTCCTTCAACCGTCTGGAGCTGGTTGCTTTTCGTCAGGAAGACAAAACCGCGAAACGTGATCGTTTCAGCAGATTTCGGGTCAATTTCAGGAGCCTTTCGGGACATTTCACCCTCTTGGCGCGCTTCCTACCCTAACCAATTCGACATTCGCTTCCAAAGCGATCCTAGCACCGGATTGGAAGGAGGAAGACATGAATCGCACCAAGCTCATCATCGCTCTCGCACTTCTTTCGGCCGCGCAAACGGCTGCAAAAGCAGATTCCCGCATCGCGAGATTATGTGGCCCTGACCATATCAATGAGGCTGCCGCGGAAGACGACGTCCGTCCCAATCCCGACGGCTATTACGTCGCCAGCCTCAGGGAGCAAGTCAGCGGCGGCGACGCTCGCATTGTTTTGAGTACCCGCGATGAATTCTATATCTGCACCCGACCGGCCGCGACTCCCGACATGGACACGACGAAAGCGCTGTTGCTGATGGGCGAACGCACTGTGAAGTACCTCTTCGTGCCAGTCATTCGGCGCGACACGCGCTCATCATTCTAAATCGCTCCAATCGTATCACGCTGGCGCTAGTGTCACTATCGCGCTCATGCTTCTCGCGCCGACCAACTGGGCGATGGAACGGTGGACGGACGTGCAAGGCAATCATCATCGACGAAATAGGCTCGGCAGGCAGGTGTAGAAGCGAAACTGCGGGCGAGCAACGTAGACTGCATCCGCAGTAAGCGAGATGCACCGTGGCGGATCGGACGCAGCTCCTCAAGCTGCCCGAGCCCCCGACTTTCCCAACGGTTTCCACATCCTGACGCACTCGAAGCGGGACCCATCCGGGAATTTCAGTTCCGTCGCTTCTTCCGTCTGATAGCCGAACGCCTCGTAGAGCGCGAAGCCGGAGAGCGTGGCCGTCAGGTAAAGCGTATCGACCCCATGTTCGAGGGCGTCGCGTTCCGTCCGCGACATGATCATCGACGCGATACCGCGGCGTGTGGCTGCGGGATCGACAAACACGCTGCGGACGGTTGGCACACAGGCGATCGTTTCGCTCGCGGCAGTTGCGCTGGCATAGCGCGGTCGCAAATGTGACCAGCCGCCGCTGCCGAGGATCGCGCGGCGATGGTCCTCGGCCACGAAGTAATTCCCTTCTTCCACTACGGCATCGTCCATCGTCCCGCACATGGTGAGGAAGTTGGCGATTTCGTTCGAGGCGTAGAAATCGCCGCCGAGAACCCACATGGAGTGCTCCTGCATGGCTCGGATTGCCGGGATGTCGGCCGGGCTGGCATGGCGGACGATATACCGGGATATGGCTGTGTCTTTCGACATGGTTTCTCCTTCCGCGAGGCGTGTTCGCGGCTTGCGTGTTGACCGTGTGCGGCGTTGACATGGGCCCCGGCCGTTGACCCTGTCATCCATGACGGGTCCGGTCGCGCGAGGCGGCTAAAGGCGCAGGTCGACGATTGGCCCGGCGTTCAGCCAGGCATTGGCGGCAAGGATTGCCAGCAGGATCAGCGCCGACAACGGAACGGTAGACAGCATGATTGAGATCATGTGGGCTTTGCGGGTCATATGATGGAACGGCGTCCGTACCTGTTGGGAGAAATTGGTCCCGCCGGGTCGATCCCGGCGGGATTTTTGGAAGGCGTCAGTCGCCGCCGAATTCGGCCTTGAAGGCTTCGAAGTCGATCTGCATGCCGTTGAGGATCGCGCTCCAGTGGCGAGTCAGGCCGGCCTGGGCCACGGCTTCCGCGATCTCCTCGTCGGTGGCGCCCAGTTCACGGGCAAACTTGCTGTCGAGCCAGATGCAGTAGCGGCAGGGGATCTGCGCTGCCACGGCGACGTTGATTAGCGACTTTATCTTGGGATCGAGCGCGCCGGGCTCCACCTCCAGAGCCTTGGTCAGCGCCCAGGCGGCGGCGATGCCCTGCTTGGGGTAGACCTTCATGTATTCAGGCGTCACGCCGTAGACCGAGTCGATGTCCTTGTAGGTCTCTTCGAGCGTCGGCTTGTCCTGGGCTGCGGCCAAGGCAATACCGAAGGCAAGGATCGAGACCGCGGCCAGCGCCGCGGCGGTTTTGACAGATTTCATGGAATTATCCTTTTGTTTCAACTTGGTTTGAAGGCGTGGGAAGGGAAGGCCCGGACCGCCTCCTGTCCGTGCCGTGGGCTGCATTCGCCTTTCGGGGAACCGAGTCCGATGAATGCCTGACGGCATCCGTCCGCCTCGCCCCGGGCGAGACTGCTCGGGGAAATCTTCGTGGATGCGCTACAGCCGGGGATCGCCGGCGGATCGTGGATGCCGAAACCCGAGGTCCCTCAGGAGATGGTCGTTAAGCTCGAAGAGCGCATCGCGCAGATCGCGTTCGGCGCGATGGCGCCTGCGCATGGCCCGCCAACGTTCGAACGTGGGTTGCAGGAAGATCGACATCTCAGGCTGCCTTCTGTTCCGGCACCGCGTTTTCGCGAGCACGTCTCAAGAAGGATCTGTTGACCGGGCTATGGGGCTTCAGCGCCAGGCGCTCGCTGGCGAGTGCTTCAGCCATGCCAGTCAAGCCGCCCCGCACCGTCGCTTCGGTCAGGGTCCAGTCGATGATATCGCGCTGGGCGTGGCTGCCGCCGAAGGAATTGGCGATGAAACGTGCGCCATGGAGTAAGCCCGCCGCGGTTTCGTAGTCGCTGCGCCAGAATGCCGCGAACCCTTCGACCAGCGGCAGGGCGGTGTTGCGGCCCCATTCACCGATTTCCGCCGGGCCGCTGCCCGCGCGGAAACCCGAGGCGATGCGCTCGACCTCGCTTGTCCGGTCTGCGCCCAGATAGGCCATCACCGCGTGCCAGTCGTTGAACGGATAGGTGCCGCCGTCTGCGTGGCTGTCCCAGGCCGCCGCCAGTTCCTGCCAGCGGTCGCCGACATCGTGGCCCGATAGATGAAGCCGCCACAGCAGCGCCGAGGCATCAACCATGTCGAGCGCGACCATGCTGCGGTCCTGCCGGATCGGCCCGTCATAGAGCGCCAGAACTTCATCGGGCTGGCCGAGATCGAGATGACAGAGTGACCGGTGCCACCAGTTGTGGACCCGGAAGAAATTGTCGTCGCCCGACCATTGCGGCTCGCGCGCGATCATCCAGCCGATGCCGTCTTCGGCGCGGCCTTGCATCTCCATGACGTGGGCGACGGCATGGTGAGCCCAGCAGTCGAGCGGCTGGAGATCGAGCGCGCGGCGGCCGGCCTCTTCGGCCCGGCCGTAGTCGCCGGTCTCTTCGAGCCCGAACGCATGCATCCCGAGCAGGATCGAATAGCCCGGCGTTTCCGCCGACCATTGCGGCAGCACACGCGCGATCCGGTCGCGCAGGCTGCGCGAACCGGCGCGGTAGAAATCCATCAGGTGGCCCGACTGCAACGCCACGATGTCACGCGGATGGTCGGCATTGTGACGGTCGAGAGCCGTTGCCGCGGCGGTCCACTGCCCTTCCAGCAATAGGTCGAGAGCGGCGACATGGGAAGCTTCGCGGTCGGAAAGCCGGAGTGTCTTCACCGTGCCGAGGATCGCCTTCGCCTCACTCGTCGCCTCCGGCTCGGTAGCGAGACCGAACAGATGCGCCTTCAGGATATGTGCCATCGCGAAGTCAGGAGCGGCCTCGATGGCGCGATCCGACAGGCCGACCGGATCGCCCCGATAGATGTTGAAGGCCTCGATGGCCTTATCGAAGAGTTGCACGGCCTCGGCCGTCGCGCCGGAGAGTGTATTTCCTTGTGCATCGATCGTCATCATCGCCGTTTCCTTCCTTTTTATGTATAGTGTGGCCGTCCGCGAACAATTGGCCGCCCGAACATCAGGACGGTGACCCACCTTTGGGTTCTATATTTGGATAGACAGACCGTCGATTGCGTCGCCGAAACTACAGTCGAAGCAGGCAATAATTGCTCGCCTGCAGCCGGTCCAACGAGTAGTTTCAATCGAGCCTATTTGCGTTGCTCATGGACCGTCATGGATATCGACCTGCTCAGAACCTTTGTCGCCATCTGCGATACAAAGAGCTTTACGGCTGCCGCACGTCAGATCGGCCGCACGCAATCCGCCGTTAGCTTGCAAATGAAGCGGCTGGAGGGATCTCTCGGCCGGCCGCTGTTCCAACGCGGTGCTCCGGGAGTGGTTCTGACTGAGCACGGAGCGATGCTTGTTCCAAATGCTCGCCGTATCCTAGCCTCTGTCAGCGAAACCCTGGCTTCGTTCGACAAAGCGACCGTGGAAGGCATTTTCGTGATCGGCATGCCGGACGATTATGCACCGCGGATTCTTGTGCCCACGCTGCAGGCCCTTGGCGCGCTCTTTCCGCTGGCATCAGTCGATGTCGTGATTGATGAGTCACGCACACTGGTAAAGCGGCTGGCCGAAGGGTCCGTGGATATGGCGTTTGTAACAGAGGAGGAAGGGCCGATGTCGGGAGGGACGACAGCCTTTGTGGATGAGATGGTCTGGGTCGCTCCGCGCACCGGAGACCTTCATCTGCGGGATCCGCTACCCATCGCGGTTTGGGATGACGATCAGGACACTTACGCCAGATATATGCGGACACGGTTGGAAGAATTGGCGCGTCCGTACCGGATTGTTGTCGTTGCGCGCAGTATGACCGGCTTGAGAGGCGCGGTTGCCTCCGGTCTTGCCGCCAGCGCCATGATGCGCAGCAGTGTAACTGGGGACATGCGCGAACTGACCGCGCGCGATGGCTTCCCCCCGCTCGCACGTCTGTCGGTCCGGCTCGAGAAAGCCCATATGAAGAAGTCCGCAGTGGTGGACGCACTGGAACAGGCGCTGCTCGCCGCTGTGGCCGAAAGTTTCGTGAAGCATGGTGGGAGCTAGATGTTTAGTGCCACGGTAGGGGGGACATCATCGATGTCATCAGCAAGCGGGAACCCTGGAGCTGCATGCGATCGACGTTGAAAAATTACCTGCGCGGCGAGGTCCCCCTGGGGCGTGTCTTCTGGTTCGACATGTTGCTGGTGGGCACAATCGTTAATGCGCTCACCAGTGCCGGTGCCCTTATTGTTTATGCCGTGGACCTTCCGGGATGGCTCGCGTTGGCCATTTTCCTTGCACCGCTTCCATACAACATCGCCCTGTGTCTCTTTGTCTGGCGTTCCGCCACTCGGAAACCTTCAGCTTGGAGCGACATGGCACGAGGCGGCGCGGTCCTTTGGCTGTTCACGGTGCTTATACTGTAGCGATCAGGTCGGCCGACCGCGCAATCGCGTCGAACGAAAACTATTCGACGACAGGTGCTAGTGGCTTTGGTACACCGCCGAATCGATCGGTTCCGTCGGGCCTCCAAGTTTTTCCTCAGCCTGTGGTTGACCAACGTGACTGACAGCATTGCAACCAATGCTCCAGAAACTATCAAGATTAGCTTATGACAGTCAGTCATGACATTTTCCCATCCGCTCGCCTAAAGCGGTGAGCCGATCGTCGATTCCGTCGAATAGCCCACCACGGGTAGGGACTACGCCCGGTCATATTGTTCGGCGTAGTAATATCGGAAGCCGACGGCCTCACATCATACGTTTGATGTCCTTGTAGGCGCCGGTGGTCTTGAGCGTCACGGTGACATCGGCGTCGGTGCGGTTGCGCCAGAACCAGCCGTGATTGCCATCGAAAGCCGCTTCGAGAACGCCTTCGTCCTCGGCAACGCCGCGGCCCCTCTCGTAGCTATCGCGCAAAGACTGGACTGCCTCGCAGTTGGACGCTTCATAATATGAGCCTGCCACGCTGTAGGGCATTCCGCCTCTCTGATTCCCTGCGACCTATATGTAACTCGCCGTGGCAAGCGCCCCGCCCCATAAGATCAAGCCGGCGCCCACCACCCAGTCGAAGCGCCAGCGCGCCGGCATGATCTTTTCAGAGAGCACCAGGGTCGCCAGCAACGCCATCCAGATCAAATTCATGGTGCCGACGACGAACATCACCGCCATCAGCGCCCAGCAGCATCCGACGCAATACATCCCGTATCTCAATCCGACGACGAGCGCGCCGGCCGCGCCGTCGCGCCATTCATGCATCAGGAAGGCGAAAGGCGTCCTGCACTTGGAGATACAGGCGCTTTTGAGCGCGGAAAACTGGAATAGCCCGGCAGCGACCAGGATCGCCGCGTTGATCGCCGTCGAGGTGCTTTCGCCCATGGGCGTCAGCAGTGCGGTGCGTGACAGGCCCCATTGCGCCAGCGCGGCGGGAACACAGAAACCCAGCCAGGCCAGCGCATAGCCGACAACGAACATCGCCGTCAGCCGTCCGCTCGCCGAAACACCGCGTCGGCCCGCCAGCATCATGAATACGGAGACTGCGGGCACCGCCGACGGCAGCATCAT
Organism: Mesorhizobium sp. A556; assembly: GCF_054489545.1. NCBI lineage: Bacteria > Pseudomonadati > Pseudomonadota > Alphaproteobacteria > Hyphomicrobiales > Phyllobacteriaceae > Mesorhizobium > Mesorhizobium sp. A556. Next base: position 53,241 of record NZ_JBTMXA010000016.1, on the reverse strand, counting down.
TGCCGCCATCATCACCGCCCACATGGCGAAGACTATGAGAAGCGCGGCAAGGCCTGCCGCGGCGGGCATCGCCATGCCGTGCATAGCCGACATGCCGGCGTTCATGCGCAGCATGTAGAGCCAGCCGAGCGCGACGATCGCCGCCATTCCGGTCCAGACCGCAGCGCGGCCGGACCGGATGCTGTCTCGTAGCAACGACATTCCCGTCATCGTCAGGCGGCTGATGCGTAGTGGAAGTCGGACATGAAGCCGTTGCGACCAGAAAGCTTCCAATCCCAGCCAAAATCCTTGAGGCTGAAATGTTTCGAGCGCGCCACCACGACCGGCTCGCCGGGCGCGATAGCCAACGGATGGCTTTCAATGGTGATCGGCTTGCCGCCTTGCCCCTCCATGCGCTCGATCTCTGCCTCGGTGACGCCGGGAACCGACAGGCTGCTGGTCTTGCCGTCATTGTAATAATGCATCGGAACGTTCTTTGCGCCCACGATCTCGCCGATGAAGGAGGCGAGCACCGCCGGATGACCGCCGGCCTTGCCGCCGAAGATGGCGTGCAGCGCGTCGTTTTGCGCCTGGTCGGCCTTCTCATCGAAATAGGCCGCAACTTTCCATTTCGTTTCAACCATGGTGCCCGGCGCGTGCACCGCCAGCATCACATTCAGCCCGTCGAGCGCGGTGTCCCCGTAGCTGCCCTTGTCGATGTGCCAGGCCACTAGCGCCGTGCAATCACCCTCTGTCGGCGGGCTCAGGAACACGCACGGGCAGGCCGTCTCGCAGTTGCAGGTTTCGAAATAAGATCCGCTCAGCTTCCACTCGGTCATCATCGCCTCCACCGGTTCGAGTCGTCGTTTCTGGTTTCCATCTGGGATTCTTCTTCACCACCTCGTGCCGTCCGCCGCTTGGCGCGGGGCAGGTCCAGAGCAATGCGAATGCTTGACATGACCGGCACAGTGTCAAACACTCGACCGGATTGGCAGAGACAATATGCCGGTCAAAATACGGAGCTGTACTGGTCATTCCGCCGGTACAGCTATGGAGGAGCGGATGCTCCCGCTGTTGGTTAGTCATGACGACGGCCGCCCGCTGGTAGAGCAGATCGTGGCAGGAATCCGGCGCCGAATAGACGAGCGTCAATTGCAGCCGGGCTCACGCCTCCCGTCGATCCGCCGCTTTGCCGAAGACCAGAGTGTCAGCCGCTTCACGGTGGTCGAAGCCTATGACCGGCTGGTCGCCATGGGCTACCTGCATTCACGACCGGGCGCGGGGTTCTTCACTACCGCGCGGCGGCGCGTCCATATCAGCCATCCCGAGGCCGACAGCGATCGCCGCAACGAGGACCTGGTCTGGCTCATTCGCAGGTTGCTCGAGGCCGAGCCCGGCACCATGCTGGCCGGTGGACCATGGCTTCCCAATAGCTGGCTCGATGAGGCCGGTATTCGCCAGAGTCTCAGTATGCTGGCCCGCAATAATGGCGCCTATCTGGTCGAATACGGCAACCCATTTGGCTATCTGCCGCTGCGCAAGCAGCTCACGCTGATGCTTGGGGAGATAGGCATCAATGCCAGCGACACTCAGTTGGTTCTGACCCATGGTGTCAGTCAGGCGCTCGATCTCATCGTACGTCACTTGCTGTCTCCGGGCGATACCGTGCTGGTCGACGATCCCGGCTACTACAATCTTTTCGGCAATCTTAGGCTCGCCAATGTCGAACTCGTCGGCGTGCCACGGCTCAGAGACGGTCCCGATATCGAGGCGCTAGAGCGACTCGCCACAGCGCACGGGCCAAAACTCTATTTCACTCAGTCGGTGATGCAGAACCCGACCGGCACCGACATGAGTCCCCATGTTGCCTACAAGGTGCTGCAGATCGCCGAACGCCACAACTTCCGGGTCGTCGAGGACGATATCTTCTGCGATCTGCAGACGCGCCCGACACCGCGGCTGGCGACTCTCGATCAGCTCGACCGCGTCATCTATGTGCGCAGTTTTTCCAAAACCATGTCGGGCAGCCTGCGCGTCGGGTTTATCGCCTGCGCTCTGCCGCTCGCCAACGACCTGGCCGACGTCAAGATGCTGACGAGCATCACGAGTTCGCAGTTCGCCGAACGGTTGCTCTACCTGATGCTGGCCGACGGTCACTACCGCAAATATTTAGCGCGCGTGACCCAGCGCCTCGACGAGACGCGGTGCGACGCCGTGCGCGCCTTCGAGCGCATCGGCATGAAGGTCTTTTCCGAACCCACCGCCGGTATGTTCCTGTGGGCGCGCGTGCCCGGCGTGGCGGATTCGCTGGCGCTGGCCGAGCGTTCGCTTGCCGACAGCATCATGCTGGCGCCTGGAAACGTATTCAGGCCGCACCTGGAACCTTCGCCCTGGATGCGCTTCAACGTCACCGCCTGTACCGAGCCGCGGCTTCTCGCCTGGCTCGAAAACGCGGTACATGCAGCCCGCGGCTGCAAGGTGGCAGCTCTGTAAGATAGTGTATCGCCGAGGAAGGATGGCGGCTATGAAGCTCGAACGCGCCGTTCATCAGTGCGCGGCAGACGAAAGAAAGGGGGCAGTCTGAGATTTCGGTCCCAGCGAGTGGAATGTCCGCTATCGTTTTTTCGGCGACGGAAAGTGCCTGTCTGCTGGCGGCCTCGAAGCAGCAGTTGCGGGCGGAGCGCTACACCGCAGCAGGGGATCCGAACCAGGTCGCGAGCCCATTTGTCGCGGTCAGAGCGACCATCCGCCATCGACCGAGATCGATGCGCCAGTGACGAATGCACAGAGGTCGGCACCCATCCACAGCACGGCGTCCGCGATCTCCTCCGACTTGCCTAGTCGTCCGACCGACTCGAGGTCGATCGCCTTCTGGATGTCGACGCCGGTGAAGCGTTCCATCATGGGCATCTCGATGTTGCCGGGAAGGATGGCATTCACGCGGATGTTCGACTTGGCGTAGTCGATCGCGGCGGATTTGGTGAGGCCGATGATCGTGTGCTTGGAAGCGGCGTAGACGGCACCGCCGGCGATGCCCCGGATGCCCGCGCCCGACGAGGTGTTGCTACCGAAAACGATCGAGCATCCTGCTTCACGCGGGCAATGTGGCAGATCTTTCATTTCCGGCGAGAACGGTCATAGGAAGCCGGACGATGAATGTTGTTCCGGTCTCGGCCGAGGCCTTGGCTAGCGTTCCGCCAAGCTGCATCGCGAAAGCTTCGAGGAACCGTGATCCCAACCCGGAGCTGCTGGCGGTATTCATGCCAACGCCATTGTCCTCGACCGTCAGGGTGACCTCGCCATCGCGCCGCTGAAATCCCAACGTGATACGGCCAGCGCCATTTGGAAACGCGTACTTAATTGCGTTGGTCGCGAGCTCGTTCACCATCAGACCCAGCGGAACCGCATGATCGGCCATAATCGTGAGAGGTTCGGCTTCGACGGCGATCTCAATCTTGGAATCCTGGCCGAGTAGGCTTGAGCGGATGCTTGATGCGATCCCTTCCAGATAGGCCTCCACCCCGACTGGCCCGAACGCGCTCGATTTGGCGATCACGTCGTATAGTTCGGCGACCGCGCCGATCCGCGCCTGCATGGCCCGATATCCTTCCACGCATGGATCGGCTGCCTGCCGGAGTTCGTAGGCCACAAAGGAGGAAATGACCTGTAGGCTATTCTTGATCCGGTGCGCCAGTTCGGCGGCCAGAACATTCCGATGACGATCGAACAGCGTCTCCTTGGTGGCATCCTCGAACACGAGGAGAAGCTGCGCGCTGTGATTGCCCCGCACCTGTATTTTGCGTGCATACAGTTTGAAGATGCGATGCCCGAGCAGAGGAAATTCGTCCTCAAGCAGGAAGTCGTCGAACGGTCGGTCATCCGGAACGACGTGGTCGAGCAGTGCATGTAATGCCGCGACATCCCACTGTCCCTGCTTGAGGTCCTCCAATCGCTGCCCGACAATATCTTCTGCGCTGTCCCCGAACATCAGAACGAAGTTCCGGCTTGCAGTGACGATCCGCATCTCGGAATCCAGAATCACAAGAGGATCCCGCACCGTATCGGCGATGGTTTGACCCAGGCGCAGATTGATCGTCGCCTTGCGTTGTTCATTCCGCAGTTCGGTCACATCGTCGATCGTGAGAAGAAAGAAATCGACGCTGCTTCCGGGTCGGTGGACCTTGCGGGCGTTGAGAAGCATCGTCTTCGGACCCACGTCGGGGAAAATGTGCTCGACCTCGTAAGCCTCGACGGTGGTTTCCCGCGGGAGAATCTCCTCTAGAAGCACGCGCAACGCCGGAATGTCCCACTGCCCATTACCCAGATCGTAAAGGCGGTGGCCGATGGTCCCGGCGGCTGCGGTCGCGAACATCGAATAGAAGGCGCTATTGGCCGAAATGACAGTCAGTTCAGCATCGAGCACCAAAAGCCCGTCGCGCACTGTCTCGACGATATCCTGAGCTGAAACATCGCTCAGTTTAAGAACCGGAGCAGACAATGAAGGGCCCTCCCGGTGACGCGTCCACGCCACTGATTTAATTGAGCATATCAGTGCTTGCGAGATTGGGAAAGCTTGCTGGATCGCACCGACACCGTAGTCTTACCGCCTAGGATTCCCGAGCGTGGCCCGCTGCCTCCTGTCCCGTGTCTTGTTGGTATCTTCGATCGCCTCAACCGACTGGATGTATTCGGCAATGCGAAACCTCACGTCAACGTCCGGCATGAGGATCAGTCAAATTATCGCGGAAGGGCGGCGATGAGGTCGGTAGCGGTCACGCTGACCGCTTCCCGACAAATGGCAGCTATCCCGCCGTCGGTGCCGAAAAGCTGCCTGTCTGGAATCGGCCCCGTTCCCGCCGCACGCAAGCGCATTCTTGCCGTTAAAAGATCAAATGGCACCCCTCCCGAAGCTGCCCTCCGGTCATTCGACCATTGGGCCGCAACGGCCGAGATTAGACTTTGCAGCGATTCTCGCGTGTCTTTGAACCTCGGCTTGCGATAGAGGCCGACCGTCAGCGAATGGTGAAGTCCGTCTCCGTCATGTGTGGGGCGCCCTCGTGCCGGTTGCGATACGACGGAACCGGCGTTAGTACAGCCGACCGGTTCCCTCGCCGTTATGTTCTTGACCGTTGGACAGGTGAGTTCGTATTTTGCCAAACCCAACACTGCTACCCCACCGAACTGAAATCCAAAACCGGGATGTAACTGGAAGGTATGATTAAAAGCCTGTCTGAGTGCCGGTCCGCTTGCTGGATCATTGTCGCTATCGCTGGCGGTGGAGTATTATCCACCATCAATAGCTCATCGATAAGCGTGATCTTGTTTTTGTCGATTATGATCGTCGCCGGCATTGCGGCATTGTCGCTCGGCCGCGACATTCAGGAAATTAAAAGCCAGGACGAAGCCGCGCGCCTGAAAAGAGACCAAGAGTTCGAGCGAGAGGTTGACGCACAAGCCCGCACTACGCTCTCACCGGCTTAACTGAAGCTCCGCCGCTGGACACGCAGGGCGGGCCTCTACACCTTGGCGCAGACTGTCCGGCCACTCAGTTTCGGGCACACCGGCATTGAGCATGCGCTGCGCGATCGCTTCCGGAATTCCCTGATTGGCTTCACGGTACGCCGCGTCGCGGATAGGGGAGCTGGAGTAGCACGTGCGGGTTGGCGCGTGCCGGCATAGCTGAACACTGGGATGGCGATCATGGGCAGCGGCGTGCCGTCTGTCCGGTAACGCACCTTGCCGCCGATTTTGAACGTCCATCGTGTGTTTCGGCGTGCAACGCAAGCTCGAAAATCTAACGAGTCAGACGACCGATTCCGCTCGCCCGCACCCAAGCCCTCACCAGACGTCTGGATCTATATCAGGAACCGTTCTCCCGCCGACAGGACGAGTTACAAAGAATCGAGAACAACCACGCGCTCACCTTCTATCGACGCGTACCGATACGCCAAAGTGGTCGCTTAGCTGCTCCGCCTTTTCAACCGAAGGCGGACCATCCGTTAACGGCCCCCTAGCTGCCGACTAGTTGTTCAGTCCCGGCATCTGATGGATCGGATTTATAGTGAATCTCTCTGGCTCGGAAGTCCAGGCCCTGCAGATGAATTCGTAGGGCGTGAGGCCTCTCAGCGTCTTAAGGCGGCGAGCAAAATTGTATGCCGCCACGAAGTCGCCGATGTGTCTGCGGAGTTGGTCGTGGTTGTCATAATGATAGCGTTTGACGGTCGCCTCCTTGATTGTCCGGTTCATCCGCTCGACCTGACCGTTCGTCCAGGGGTGCCTGGGCTTGGTCAGCCGATGCTCGATGCCGTGTTGCCAGCATGCGCGGTCGAACGGATGACCTCGAAAGCGTGCGGTGGGGCCGTTGCGGTTCTTCGGAATGTCGGCGAACTGAATGCCGTTGTCGGTCAGCACAGTATGAATCTCGTAGGGCACGGCTGAAACCAGCGCTTCCAGGAAGTCTGACGCCGTTCGCATGGTGGCGCGCTCGACCAGTTGGACGAAGGCGAACTTTGAGGTCCTGTCGATCGCGACGTAGAGGTAGAGCTTGCCTTCGGCGGTCTGCACCTCAGCTAGGTCGATGTGAAAATAGCCGATTGCGTAGGCCTTAAACTTCTTCCTCGACGGCTTGTCACCATCCACATCCGGCAGTCTCGAAATCCCATTGCGCTGCAGACATCGATGCAATGAAGATCGCGTCAGATGTGGGATTGTCGGCTGAAGTGCGTAGAGGCAATCATCCAGTGCCAGCAGCGTGTGTCGCCGGAACGCGACGATGATCGCCTCCTCTTCCTCACTGAGAACGGTTGAACGTGGCTCCCTCGGCCCTGTCTTGAGGTCCTCGACCGTCCTCCGCTTGCGCCACTTCAGAACCGTCTTGGCATTGATCCCGTAGCTCCGGCTCAGTTCCGCGGCCGAAGCTTGCGATCGCTGTATTGCAGCGCGGACTGCGTGCGTGGTCGTGGCGCTGCCGTGACGTATTTGGCCCATAGTGCTTCCCTCCATCGAACGGAAAAGATCGCACCATCAAACTCTGGGATCAAACAACTAGTCCCCTTTCGCTTTCCTTCCAGCCAATGGGGGCGGAAGGAGATGCACGATGGGACATTTCCAGTACGATCCTACGATGCCGGAGCGCAAAGCTTGGGATGCTGGCCGAAACGGCGTTCGCGCGATCGAGTGCTCTTTTTCGTCATCCAATCCAACGCATCTCTTCGCAACTAAGCTTCAGGTTCAGGTCCCACAAAAGGTCTTATAGACGCGGCCATCGCGCGGTGGTGGCTCGGCATAACTCGCGAAGCCTGGCTGGATCTCGTAAGGCTTGCCAAGCACGGTCAGGAGGTCCTCGAACGGTCCGAACTCCTGTTTCTCCACGGCGGCCTCGATGACCGCCTCAACGCGATGGTTGCGCGGGATGACGGCCGGATTGACGCGCTGCATGGAAGCCCGGCGCGCTGATCCTTCCTGCGGCTCTTGACCGAGCCGATGGTGCCAGCGCTCGGCCCATTCGTCATATGGGGCAGGGTCCTCGAAGAGGCTGCGCACCGCGACGTCGCCTTCGGGTCCAATAGCGGCCTCGCTCAGGCGTCTGAAAGTCAGGGTGAAGTCGGCCTTGCCAACGACCATCCGATCGAGAAGATCCTGCGCCAGCGCAAGATCGCCCTCCCGCTCCCAAAAAAGTCCCAACTTGCAACGCAAGCCACTGTTATACGCGTCGCTGAACCGTGCTGCGAAGGCAGAAAGTGCCTCTTGGGCCTGCTCCAAGGATTTGTCCTGATCCTCAGCCAGAAGGGGCATCAGACACTCCGCCAGCCGCGTCAGGTTCCACTGGGCGATAGCAGGCTGATTGGCATAAGCGTAGCGACCTAACTGGTCGATCGAGCTGAATACGGCCTTGGGATTGTAGATGTCCAGAAAAGCGCAGGGGCCATAGTCAATCGTTTCGCCGGCGATAGACATGTTGTCGGTGTTCATGACCCCGTGGATGAAGCCGACGAGCAGCCACTGCGCTACGAGGTTCGCTTGGCGCGCAATCACACTTTCCAGTAGTGCCAGGTAGGGACGAGTAGCGCCCGCGGCATCCGGGTAATGCCGGACGATCGCGTGATCAGCGAGAGCCCTCACCGCATCGACGTCCCCGCGCGCCGCGAAGAATTCGAAGGTTCCGATCCGCATGTGGCTGGATGCGACCCGCGTCAGTACTGCGCCTGGCAGGTAGGTTTCTCGTATCACTTCGTCGCCCGTCATGACTGCAGCAAGCGCCCGAGTGGTCGGAATGCCAAGAGCCGCCATGGCTTCACTGACGATGTACTCGCGCAGAACGGGGCCAAGCGCCGCCCGCCCGTCGCCGCCGCGGGAAAACGGTGTTCGGCCAGAGCCCTTTAGCTGGATATCCCGGCGCACTCCTTCCTGATCGATAATCTCTCCTAGCAGGATTGCCCTGCCGTCGCCGAGCTGCGGCACGAACTGGCCGAACTGGTGTCCGGCATAGGCGGTGGCGATCGGCTCGGCACCCTCAGGGATCCGCTTGCCGGCAAGAATCTCAACACCCGCCTGTGTGGCGAGTTCTACCGGGTTCAGCCGGAGCTGGACGGCCAGCTTCTGGTTAAGCTTGAGGAGGTGGGGTGCGGAGACCGGGGTCGGGGAGACACGCGCATAAAACGAGCTCGGCAGCCGAGCATAGCTGTTGTCGAATGCAAAGCGTACTGTCATTCACACTCCTCAAATATCAACGGCAGTCGCGAGACGCATCGTCGGTCGCAAAAATGTTATCAATGACAATAGCGCCATCAGACTGCCGGTCCGCATGCTGATGTGGCGATGCTTGAACTTATTTCCAGCTACGTGCCAGAAATGGGTGTCGGTGCCCTCGGGCAAATAGCCCTTCGAGCTGAACGGCTACGCTTCTCGCGCAAGCGAACGTTTGCTCTGCGCGAATCGATAGCCGGAATTCCTGTGTTGACCGTAGTGCGAGATACGTACTCCGATGCTTGGTCGGCGTTTGGTGGCGAATTTGTCGAAACGCTTGCGCCATGCCCAGACAGCACGCTTGATTGGTGTCGGGCCGTGCTCGGTCGTGACAAGGCAACGACGTCCTCAACTTAACCCGCTTGGAACAATTTATGGCATCCGCACGATGGTATGCGCGCTACCTCCAATGGTCAGCACATCGGGTGAGAATTGCCTTTGAGCAGAAATCGATTCGGTAAAAATGTAAATCGCTCTGAGCCCTTTTGCCGACTGTCGATTCGTGCCGCGCGCCGACATTTTCTATTGCCCATGCAGTAGTCGGCCTAAGGATTTTTGACTGCAAGCAACCGTTCGAAAATCCTGCAGTCGCGCTCCCCGGCCCGAAGGCGTGGCCGCACGAGCATAGGCCCAAATAGCACTGCATATCCGAGGAAAGCAATCGTCCATGAAGCTGCCGATGCGTACAGCAAGGCCATCTGCTCTGGATGGAAGGCTGCACAGATACGCAAGGTCGCAGCAAACAGGATTGCAGCGAAAACCAGACGTCCTTCCGGCCCGGCTCGCAACTCTCGACCCGTGTGGCCGAGCGTCGAACGCACCATCACCGCCAGTGTCATGCAGCCGACTGCACCTACACCGAACGCGTGCAGTCCGGCCGCCGGCGGCACCGTCTGAGGAAAGACCGCTGCTAGCCCGGCGAGCAGCAGCCCCACGGGCACGAACGCATAGGCCAAATGAAGGATCAGCACGAGCGGGTCTCGCCATGTACGATCGCCCGCCCATCTGGCCAGCCGTATGGTGTTGAGCACGGCAGCTGAAACCAGTACAGCGCCGGTTTCCACCCGTCCAGGGAACAACGACCATGCAGCCAGCGCCAGTGTGCCGAGCACAATTACAGCAACATCGAAGCGGGCGAAGGGAACCGGTAGGCGGCCAGGATTTTCCCGCACAAGCCAGTTGCGGGTAAAGCTTGGGATGATGCGTCCGCCGATGATCATGATCAGCAGCACGATTGCTCCGATGGAGAGACGTCGGCTGATGTCCGACAAACCGTCGTAGTGGGCTTCGGCGTGGAACAGGAGGTTGGACACGAACAGTACTGAAACCGGAGCTACAACCTTCAGGTTTCGCCAATTGCGGCCTGCCACGATCTCATTGACGGCAGCGATGACGACAGCGAGCAGAAAGGCGCCGTCAATCACTGCGGCCGCAAGCCAGCCAATCTCACTCGAGAAGAACACCGCGAAGCGGCCCGCAAGCCACAGAAGGACAAGGGCCAGAAGAGGGGCGCCCTGAACCGGCAACCGTCCGGTCCAGTTTGGTATGGCGGTCAGAAGGAAACCCGTTACCACTGCGGCCACGTAGCCAAAGATCATTTCATGGACATGCCAGTCCAACGGCGCGAACTCGCTTTCCGTGTCAATTCGGCCAAAAAACAACGGCAGCCAGAATAGGATCGTTATCCCTGCATAAAAGGTTCCGGCCAAGAAGAAGGGCCGGAAACCATAGGAAAGGACCGCCGGGTAGTTCCCCGGCTTCGTGCGCGGGATCGCCATGTTGTCCCATACCGATCTGACTTATATCGATGCCTAGAGAGGGACCGACGCTGCGCGGAGGACGCGCGAGTCCACTCAGCATCGGAGGCGGTTCATTGAATTCGCCGGCTCAATTTCCGGCCGAGACCTTTGAGAGCAGATCGGCGAAGGCGGCCTTGGCCTTGCCCGGCTGCTTGATGGTTTTGGCCTGTTCAAGATTTGCCGGCTTGCCTACCACGATCAACGCCACCATCCCCATACCGTAGTGAGGCACACACTTGACGCCGTAGACGCCTTCCTTGTCGAGTGTGACGGTAATCGGCTTGCTGATCTCGCCCTTGAAGGGCTGTGCACCTTCCGGAATCATGCCGTCTATGCTCGCAGCATCATGACCTTTGTCCGTAGGAACGAACGTGACCGTGTCGCCTGGAGCGGCTTCGACAAAGTTTGGCTGGAAGACCATGACGCCGTGCTCGCCCTTGTTGAGCATCTGTACCTGATGATCGGCCGCATATGCGCCGCCGGAAGCCATCAGGGCAGCGAAAGCCAGGGTGATAAAAGATTTGCGTCTCATTTACGCGCCTTTCTCTTTTACAACAATCCGATCGTTGCGCCGCTTCTATATAGGCGTTCGGCAGTCAACTTTGCGATAACGCAAATTTGACGCAAATGTGCTCACTCTATCCCAAGATCGTCGAGGACGGTGTAGGTTACCCGGGCCGTGATGAAGCGATGTCTACGGCAGCAGTAGTAGGCATTGAGACGAGAGGGGCACATGGTTTGCGTCTGCGCGCAGGCGCGTGTGGCCGGAGAATTATCCCTTCATTTCATAGAAAATTTCAACTTTTTGAATCCTGCAACGTGCGCCAGGAGTCCTGAAAGTTGAAACTGCGAATACAGGCTCCACATTGGTGGGCGACCATCTGCCGTTGGGCGTAACATTGTATTTTCGGCGCGCTTTGGAGAGAGAGGATACCGTTTTGACCCACCGTTGGGAAGTCTGAACTGGTAGACACCACGACCTTGGCACATCACGATTCCGTCTGGGGAGGGCGGCAACCATCCCATCTCGGATAGCGGAGACCATCCCGATTGTATTTCCCGCGGTTTCGTGCTCGCGAATAAAGGTTCTGCTCCGCGATCCTGACGCTTTCTCGGAATGGATCGGACGACGGAAAATGGGAGCGCCGACTATCGGCAAAGGCCCGGAATCGATTGCAGAAATATCATGATGGATCCAGCGAAAATCGATGACTGAGAAGCCATCGGGTTTGTAAAATAATTTTACGAACCTGAAGCCGGACGTCCGCCCAACCGGCTGCGGGGCGTATGGTCTACCTCGGCGTGGGTGGCGATATAGACGGTCAGATCAACCCCACGCTTATGCTGCAAACAGTCGGCCCGCAATGCGCCCTCATTTCAGCCGTTAAGATCATCTTTTGCGCTATTTGAAAGCGGCCATTCTTCGTAGACCTCGGTGAGGTTTGCATCTCGTCCATGGAACTCTTTCGGTCGCTGGCCGATCCCATTTCGCCGTTATATTTCCTTAATTCGCAGTGCTTCTGTAAGGCATTTGGTAGCCCAACATCGTATCGTCCTCTGCATTAGCCTATGTTCCACCCAAGGCGGTCGAATTCTCCCTGCAACGTGCCTGTTCGATTTGTTTTGCCCGTGCGCTCGTCACTCGGATAGCTGGCAAATTTCCAAAAAGGCTTGGTTGCGATGCACTTGTTATTAAAGCGTCGGCCTCCGGAACCGGGTGCAGTCAAATTTAAGGCTCGCGAAGACTTTCGTCGAAGCCGCGCAGGAGAGGATAGAGGAAGTAGGAAATGACCGTGCGCCGGCCGACGTTGATTTCGGCCTGGACGGTCATGCCCGGGATGAGATGGAAGCTTGGCGGCAGGGCGCGGAGCGTCATACCCCCAAGAGCAACTCTCATCTTGTAGAAGGGCGCTGTCGCTTGGTTCTTTTCTTCGGGCGCGAAGCTGTCCTGACTTATCATCCGAATTCTGCCGCTTACAGTCCCGTGCTTCTGGAATGGAAATGCATCAAACTTGATCTTGACGGGTTCATTACCCGCCAGCCGGCCAATATCCTTCGCCGCGACGGACACTTCGGCTTCCAGCGGGACATTGAGTGGAACCAAGGTGAACAGCGGTTCGGCCTCGCGCACCACCGAGCCGATCGAGCGCTGGGCGATCTCCAATACCGCGGCATCCGCCGGCGCCGTCAGCACCGCCATTCGCTGACGAAGCCTTGCCTTTTTCAATTCCTCTGCGGCGGCCGAGCGGTCGTTTCGCAGTTGAACCAGTTTTTCTATGGACTCCCGGCGGAAGTCTTCCACGAACGCCTGGCGTTCGGCATTGTTTTGCTCGATGGTCTGGGCGGTCTCCCGCTGGTTACCGCGATTGGCCTGGAGACTGGCCTCGATATCCAGGCTTAGGTCGCGACCCTGCAAATAGCTCAGACGTGAGCCCGCGCCGTTGTCCATCAGTGTCGAGCGCATCTGGTCAATCTGGTGAAGACCCTCAAGCCGCTTTCCCAGCACGACTTCTTGCTCGCGGCTGCCCGCCAGGATCGCCTCGGCGTGTGCGAGTTGTGTGTCGAAATCGTGCAATTTGGCCGAATAGTAGGCTTGGCGCTGGTTGAAGAGCTCAGCCTGAAGCGTTTCGTCCGGCCTCGCCCCTGGCGGCGCGACATACCGCCTCTCGGCCAGCTCGGCGCTTATGCGATCGATCTGTGCGTCATAGCCGTTGATCTTGTCTTGTAGTTGTTCACTATCAGATGTGGCGAAAGTCGGATCCAGCGTGGCGAGCGGCTGCCCGGTATGCACGGTGTCGCCGACCTTCACGGCAATTGAACGAATGACCGATGTTTCCAGCGGCTGCACGATCAGCATCGGCCGCGTTGTGAGAAGCCTGCCGGGTGCCACGACGATTTCATCGATTGTGGCAAGGGAGGCCCATGCGACCGCGAAGCCGAGAAACAGGACGACCGCGTATAGGGTCAAACGCGCAATCCGTGGCGGGGATCTCGCCTCTAGTTCCTCAGCGTCGGGCTGAAATTCGGCTACGATCGGCACTGGAATCGCATGAACCACCTTCAGTGGCGGCTTGGCAAGCACCTCTTCTGGGCGGGCGTCGCTTGTCGCGATGGCAAGTCTTGGACGTGGGTTTTTCATCCCGCCAGCCTCGTCTGCTGGTTCCATAGCTGACGGTAGGTCGTGCAGCGGGTAAGCAACTCATGGTGTCCGCCCACATCGGCGAGTTGGCCCTTGTCCAGGACGAGGATGGCATGAGCATCGGCGAGTGTGGAAAGCCTGTGCGAGACGATGATAACGGTACGACCTTCCGCGATGGCGCGAATGCTTCGTCTTACGATCATTTCACTTTCGGGATCGAGCGCGCTCGTCGCTTCGTCGAAGATGAGGATACGTGGATCATTGACCAGGGCTCGTGCAATGGACAGGCGCTGCTTCTGGCCACCCGACAGATTTTCGGCGTTCTCCTCGATCATCGTGTCGAAACCGCGGGGCAGTTGCTCGATGAATTCGTCGGCTCCGGCCAGTTGAGCCGCCCTTACAATTTGCTCGAAACTTGCATCCGGTCTCGCCGCCGCGATATTGTCGCGGATCGTGCCACGGAAAAGGAAATTGTCCTGGAGGACGACGCCGACGCTCTTGCGCAGATGGTTCAGGTCGAGCTCGCGAATGTCGTGTCCGCCAATGCGGACTATACCCTCCTGCATAGGGTAGAGCCCTTGGAGCAGGCGTGTGACGGTTGTCTTGCCTGAGCCACTGCGCCCGACAACGCCGAAGATGCTGCCTGGCTCGATTGAAAAGGAGACACCGTCGAGGGCCAGCGACAAGTCTGGACTGTATCGGAAGGAGACGTTCTTGAATTCGATTCTACCCCCTATGATCGGTGTCAGTCCGTCGGCGCGGCCGCAACGCTCCACGCGCTGATTCATTACTTCGCCGAGCATTCGCACCGAAAGCGCGACTTCCTGATATTCGTGAACCATCGTCACGATCTGCACCAAGGGTCCGGAAACGCGGCCCGCCAGCATGTTGAAGGCCACCAGGGCGCCGATCGTCATGTCGCCGCGGAACACAGCTAGGGCGCCGAAACCGACGATGGACACGCCCATCAGCTTTTCCATCAGGCCGGTGATGGATTGGGCGGCTGTCGAGATTTTCTCCACGTCGAAACGGCTGTTTATGGTTTGCGCGGACCGATCGTCCCATACGCGCCGCTGCAGCGGTTCCATCGCCAGCGATTTGACGGTGCGCATGCCGTGGACGGTTTCCACCAGCAGCCCCTGCCGCGCGCCCTCCGCTTCATACAACATCTTAAGGCGGCGCCTGAAGGGGCCGACCAACACCGCCACGACGATTGCAAGCGCGGCGCTGAATAGAAGCACCATTGTGGCCAGTTCGCGGCTGTACAGGAAAAGTACCGGGACGAATACGAGAAGCGAGAGCGAATCCAGGATCGTCAGGAACAGTCGTCCCGTCATGAACTCTCGGATGCGGCCGGCCTGCTGCATATGCCTGACCAGCACGCCTGCCGAGCCTTGCTCGAAAAACGTTATCGGAAGGTCGAGCAGATGCCTGAAGGTGCGGGTCGCCACGCGGATATCGACCCGGTTGGTGGCATAGATGAGCAGATAGCGGCGCAGGAAGACGAATGCCGCATCGAAGAGCAGCGCTACCCCGACCCCCAAACTGAGAACATAGAGCGTCGCATGGCTCTGATGGACGAGCACCTTGTCGATGACGAGTTGGAAGAAAATGGGAGTGGCGAGACCGAGGGCATAGAGGAACAGGACTGCTACGGCCACATCAAACAGAAGCCGCCGTTGGCGTACGATATCGGGGAGGAACCAGCGAAAGCCGAAGGGCTGGTCCGGATCATTGAGTGCGTAGCTTCGTTTGGCCAACAACAACTCGCCGCGCCATCTGACGCAGAACCGTTCGACCGCTACCTCAAGGAGTTCCGGCCGCTTGGCCAGCGGATCGAAAAGCCGGACGATCTCTTCGCCCGCCTCATTGTGTCCGGCGGACACCACCGAAACCCAGTTGCCGTTGTCGAGCGGCGCCAGGGCGGGATAGGCCTTGCCCAGTCTGGCAAGCCCCGAGCGCCCGACCTTCGCAAGACGCGCCCGAAGGCCTGCCTCCCTGGCCATGCGAAGCATAAGAGAAGGCGGGACGGGGTCACTTCCCACCGCGTGGATCGCGGCAAGCCGTTCAGGCGTGGTCCCGAGCCCGTGATGAAGCAGGACGGCTGCCAGACATTGCAGCCCCGATTGCGGCGCCCCCTCCATGCAGCGAAGCCTTCCCCTAATCGTTAGAGTGTCGTGCCCCCCCGACCGGATAGGCAAGGAACCCCGCGTCCGTCCCTCACGTCTGATTGGTGTGAAAACGGGACCATGCGTCCGCTCGGTCAATTGAAATTCGGTGAGCCGTTCT
Organism: Mesorhizobium sp. A556; assembly: GCF_054489545.1. Taxonomy (NCBI): domain Bacteria; kingdom Pseudomonadati; phylum Pseudomonadota; class Alphaproteobacteria; order Hyphomicrobiales; family Phyllobacteriaceae; genus Mesorhizobium; species Mesorhizobium sp. A556. The sequence goes on along the minus strand of NZ_JBTMXA010000016.1, from coordinate 37,290 downwards.
GCTTCGTTTCGGCGCCGATGCGGGTCGGCGTAACACCGCCTCGCGCATCCGAAGATTCACTTTGGCCTGATGCGACTGACGGCGTACGCTTGATCGCGCCGCCTTCGATTAGCCCTTGCAATGCCTTCTGCATGAGCTCGACGCTATTGGCGAAGCCTTCAACAGACATGACGATACGTTGGCGGAACACCGGTTTGGGCGCATTGGACTGATCGCGCTCGGTCGGCGAAAGGCTGACAAGGTCGACGCGCACGGTGGTGCCGCTGACCGTGATCTCGCCGATGCCGTCCGCATAGATCTCATTGTGCATTATGTTTCCTTCCTTCGGGTTGGCCGGCGCGGTCTGCGCCGGAATCATTGACCGGTCAGGCTGCCAGTTGGCCGTTGAAAATCACGTCCACCCAGTAGTTGGATGAGTTGTAAGAACTTGTCGGGAAGGCGCTCGCCGAACCGTAGGCATAGATGCCGTTACCGCCGGAGGACGAGCTTGAGGGCGCCGTCAGCGGTCCGTTGGTGACGGCGTCGGTGAAATAGTTGTTGTTCGCCGAGTAGTGACCGCTCGTGTGGTAGGAGATGACGTAGGTCGCGCCGGCGGTGATCGGGACGGCACTCGAGAAATTCGCCGTCTGCCAGCCGCTCAACGTCTCGTTCGTGAATGTGGTGGTCGCCAGAAGCGTACCCGTGCTGCTCCACAGGCTTCCCGTGTGCGTTCCCGTATCCTGGGAGCCCTTGTAGAAACTGACCCCTGTGACTGAGCCGCTGGTAGACGCGGAGAACTTCATCCCGAGCTCGACGGGAGAAGTATCGTTCACGTTGACGGTTTCCGGCGTCGAAGTGTCCGCGAACAGACGCTGGGTGTTGGACGGCGCCGTCACGGTCAGTGCGGCGTTTGCGCTTGCGCTGCCGCCCCGCCCATCCGAAATCGAATAGCTGAAGCCGCCATTGCCGGTGAAGCCGCTGGTTGTAGTGAAGGTGATCGTGTTGGCCTGGGCGTTGAAGGCGACGGCGCCGTTCGTCGGGGCCGATACGTCGGTGATCGCCAACGGATCGCCGTTCGGATCGGTGTCGTTGGCCAGCAGCGAGGCCGCCGCGATACTCAGGACAGTATCTTGCTGCGTTGTGAATCCGCTGTCATTCGCGGCGACTGGCGGCTGGTTCGGCAAGGCGCCGGCGGGGGCGTAAACAACGTCGACCCAATAGTTGGTGGCGTTGTACGTATCTGTCGGGAACGCGGTCCCCGAGCTATAGGCGTAGACGCCGTTTCCGCCGCTCGCCGTGCTCGATGGAGCCGTCAGATTGCCGCTTGAGACCGAAGAGGAGAAGTAGTTGCCGTCGGCCGAATAATGGCCCGAGCTGTGGTAGGAGACGACATACGTCGTTCCCGCCGTGATCGAGATCGGGGTGGAGAAGCTTGCGGACTGCCAGCCGCTCGCCGTTTCGTTGGTGAAGGTCAGCGAACCTAGCAATGTGCCGGTATTTGTCCAAAGGCTTCCCGTGTGAACGCCCATGTTTTCCGGACCCTTGTAGAAGCGGATTCCATCTACGATGCCCGCGGCAGAGGCGGTGAATTTCATTCCGAGTTCGACCGAATCCGGATCGCTTTCCGTTATCGTCGATGGCGTCGCATTGGCGGCGAAAAGGCTCTGCATCACCGATGGCTGCGTTACGGTCAACGCAACATTGGCGCTTGCAGTGCCACCATTGCCGTCGGAAATCGAGTAGCTGAAGCCGCCATTGCCGGTGAAGCCGCTGGTTGGCGTGAAGGTGACGATACTGGTTTGGGCATTGAAGGCGACGGTGCCGTTTGTGGGGGCGCTGACGCCGGTAACCGTCAATGTGTCGCCATTCGGATCGGTGTCGTTGGCCAGGAGCGACGCGACGGTGATCGAAAGCGCGGTGTTCTGGACCGTCGTGAAGCCACTGTCGTTGGCGGCCACCGGAAGCTGGTTGGCACCGCCGCCGATGGGGGTGTAGATGACGTCGACCCAATAGTTCGACGCGCCATATGTGCTTGTGGGCATCAGGTTGTCTGGGCCGTACGTGTAGACGCCGTTACCGGTGGGCGCTGTGAGTTGGCCGCTAGTGTGGGCCGTGGCGAAATAGTTCGAGGTGCTGGCGTAGTGTCCGTTGCTGTGGAAGCTTGCCACGTAGGTCGTGCCGGCGTTGATCGAAACAGGGCTGCTGAACGTCACCGTCTGCCAGCCGCTTGACGATTCATCGGTGAAATTGGCGGTCACAAGCAGCGTTCCGTTGCTGTTCCATAGACTCCCGCTATGCGTTCCCGTGTCCCCGGTACCCTTGTAGAACCTCACGCCGTTGATCGTGCCCGCCTGCGACGCCGTAAATTTGACGCCCAGATTGACCTGCGCGCTTTCCTCATCCGAAAGCGTCTCCGGCGTATCCGACGAAGAGAAGAGCGTTACGCCGCCCACCGTCAAATGAACGAACGCGGATCCGGTGCCTCCGCGACCGTCGGAGACGGAATAGCCAAAACTTGCGGGTCCCGAATATCCAACCGTTGGGCTAAAAGTGATCGCGCCAGTCTGCGCATTGAATGAGACCGAGCCGTTCGACGCTGCGCCGGCGCCCGAGATCGTCAGCGAGTCACCATTGGGGTCGGTATCATTAGCTAAAAGTGTCGTAGCCTGAAAGGTAGTCGGGGTATTCAGACCGGTGATAAGGCCGTCGTCATTCACCGCCACTGGCGGTTCGTTGACCGTGTCCGTGGCATTGAACACGACATCGACGAAGTAGTTCGCCGTGCCGCCCGAAGTCTGCGGGAAAAGGCTGGCCGTGTCATAGGTATAGACGCCCCCGGTGGCGGTCAGAGGCCCGTTGGTATGGGGGCCGTTGAAATAATTCGGACTGTCTGCGTAGTGCGCGTTGCTGTGGTAGCTGGCTACATAAGTTGTTCCGGCACTGATGGACACCGGGTTGCTGAAGGTTAATGTCTGCCAACCGCTGGCGGTTTCCTGGCTGAACGTTCCGGTCGCTAGCAACTGCCCGGTGCTCGTCCACAGCGAGCCGATGTGGGTTCCGCCGTCGCCTAGCCCCTTGTAGAACTTGATCCCGACGATGGTGCCGGCCGTCGTCGAACTGAACTTCACGCCCAAATTGACGAAGCCGTCGTCGGTCTCAGACGCAACGGTGGGGATGTCGTTAGGGAAAAGGCTGGTGATGGCGGCCGGCGCGACGGCAATAGTAGTGCCAACCGATGGCGTTTCCAGGTTCACGCTGTCATCAACGGCGCGCGAACGGATCGTATAGCTACCGCCGGCAAGCGGAACCCAGCTATAGGTCCAGGAGGAGAAGCCCGTGGCGCGATGCCAGTTCTGGCCGTTATCGGTGGAAACCTCAACGACGGCAACGCTGCCGCCGCCCGCATCGACCGCAGTACCCGAAACCATGATCGACGTGCCAGCGGTATAGTCGCCTGACGAGGTGACGGAAGTTATAGTGCTTGTCGGGGCGACATGGTCCGTCGTCTGCTGGGCCACGGCCAAGCTCTGCACCAAGGTCTCCGGCTGGACGCCCATATCCGCGAACAGGTTGACCATCGCCTGCTGGACGTTGGGGTCCGTCGGGGTTGCTTCATTGTCGTGGTGATCATCCAGGCCCCACGACCAGTAGACCGTGCCGGCTCCGAACACGAGCGCGCCGCTCGGTGCGCGGTAGAGGGTGAGGCTATGTTTGGCCGTTCCCGCGCCGGTCGTGTTGCCATAGTCATAGAGCAGGCTGTTGACATCGACCGTGGTCGAGGAAAGAGGGACGAGGCCATCGGGCCGCGCGCCGTTGTCCAGATCGGAATCCCATTCATACCCCAAAAGGTTCGGCGTCAGGGAATAGACCTGTCCCGGTTGGATATCGGCGACCGCCGTGTTGCTCCAGAAGCGGAAATTGGAAAGGTCATAGGGAATCTGGATCGTATCCAGGCGGTAGGAATCGACGGTGAAGATCGTGCCCGTTAGCCCGTTTTCCGGCTCGCCTGCCCCGAATTGCGGATCGCGCCACGTCGAGGTCGTTCCCGCCGTGTCGATATTGGCGTTGTCCCATCGCTCCTTGTAGGAAACGAGCGTCTTGTACGGCGTTCCCGACCCATCGATGCTGGGGGCCCAGCGAGTCTCCCAATAGACTTCGTTGCCGCTCATGAAGGCCAGATTGACGCCTGCGTCGCGGGCTGCCTCGACATTGTCCCGCTGGTCCGCCGACCAGTATTCGTCGTGACCGACAGAGAGGAATATCTTGCTGTTTAGTAGTTGGCTGGCCGAGCGAGCGGTGTCGATGCCAGAGATGTAGTTTACATCGTAACCGTTCTGTTCGAGCCAGCGGATCGCCGGATATTCTTCGCCGAAGACAAAATCCTGCGGGCCGGCCGCATAGCCGCCGTCGCGCGTGATGATCGGACGGTTGTAACTCACCGCATAGGCGCGGCCGGCGTGCCCGAAGTCGTCAATCCCACCGTAGAAATTGTATCCGCCCCACCAATTGTAGGCCTGCCAGGTCGTGTCGGATGTTTGGAACGTGATATCGCTGGGAGCCTCATCGTCGCGGACAACAAACGGGATGATATTCCTCCCCTGCGAACCGTCGAGGCGCGTCAGTTCAGCGAAGTAGACGCCCGAGACGGCGTCGGAGGGTATCGTCCAGGACGCCGAGACCTGCCAGTTGCCGGCGTCGACGAGCTTCAGTGCTGGATCAAACATCGGATCGGGCTGAATCTGCGCGTTAGCCAAGGTCTTGTTAATCGTCGCGACTTTGCGCGCGCCGTCGCCGCCGTAGTAGCCGAGCCTGTAAATATCGATGCGATAATTCTTGGAGTCGGTATTGATCTTGAAATCGACTGTCTGGCCGTTGTCGATTGTGAATTCCGCAGCGTATCCCTCGATACTTGGATCGGCTGTACCGATTAACCAGTCGGCCTCGGGCGTTCCTTGCTTCATGTTCTCGAGCACAATCGGATTGCTGGCAGCCGCTGCAAGCGGCGTTACAAGCATTTCCTGGGCCGGCGGAAGCAAGGCCGTCGAGGATTTGGCGTCGGGCGCGGTGCCGGTCGAAGCGGAAGCATTGCCAGTGACACCCGTGCTCAAGTCCGTTTGCCCACTCGCATCGGCAACGCCATCGCCCGGATTGAAGTATTGCAGCACCCTGGGCGCATAGCCGGTCGGCATGCCGTTGGTCGCCGCCGGCCCTCCGATCCGAACGGAACAGATGGTACAAGCGCGCCCGGTACACGAACCGCAGGGCGAGGTACTCGCCGCACCGCGCCAGTCCGAATTCCAGCCCAAGGCCGGCGTCGCTCCCGGTGAGCCGCCAATTGCAGTTGCAGACTGTGTCTCCGATGAAGTTTGACCGCTCTCTGACGTTGCCGAAATAGAGGTTGCCGACGAAGAGGAGGTATCCGACCTTAAGAAGGGTCCCATCGAGACATAGGAGGCAGGCGGCAACGAAAGCTCGGCGGTGCCGGCATAACTTGATCCATCGGCAACAGGTTGAATTGATGCACGCATGGAAGGGGCAAGCGCCATTGTAGGAACGCCAAGAGTATTGGGCAGATAGGGGGAGACTGACGCCGAAGATGACGCTGGCTCATTCGCCCGGTCTTGCACTCCATTGAACGCCAGATCGGCCGATACTTGGACCGCGAGGTGTGATCGGGTGATCACTTTAGGCGCATCAGATAACAATTTACTGGAGACGGGAGCCCGCGCGCCGATCTTCGATGACCGCTGATGATCCTGGCCGGATCTGGTGTCAACTACTACCGGTCCCTGATCCGGGGCAGAATTTTTCTGCCTGTTGTGAAATTCGTCCATCAGCATCCCGCCCAACAGGTTCGACTTTCAAACACTCCTCTGCTCGCATCTTCGCGCACCATCACTCCGCTGACGATTGCTTCTTTGGGTGATTGGCACCGCTAAAAGTACTAGGCTATTGCCGATGAGGAAATCGGTAGGTGTCTAGTGTAGCGTTCCTGAAGGATAGCCCCGCCAGCAACTACGCGTTTGTCGCCGCTAGCCGCTGACTGACAGACTTTGGCACGTTTGCAAGCATGGCTTCGTCGATTCCGTGAACGACAGCTTTTCCGATTTTTGCACCCAAAACTTGACCGACCGCAAACGGCCCCTAAACCGCCGAGCAGCAATGCGCCCCATCCTAGCCGTAGAGGCAAACATTGCCTTCGCCTGAAGCAGACATTCCGGCAGCATGGTGATGCACACGGATCGCGACTGTTCCTACACCGCATTCAGCCAATCGGACCAGCGTGGGTCATTCATGAGAAAGCGCGTTCGCATATGCTTCCAGGTGCCGTATTTGTAGAAATCGAAGTCGAGGCTCGACACCTTATTCTGGACCATGGCCCAGGTCGACCATTTGAGGTCCACAAGCGCCTTGAACAGGGAGACCCGGGCGGTGATGGCCGAATCGACGCGGCCGTAATACTCCTCGATCATCTCCGCCTCGATCTCCGGCGAAAAGCACATTTCACCAAACCAGAGCGCCAGTTCTGCCGCCCTGTCATTGGTCGAAGCGTATTCGAAATCGACCAGCGTCACCCCACCCTTTTCGTCGAGCAGGAAATTGCCGGCCAGCGTGTCGTTCATGCAAGGCGCAAGATCGAGCCCGGCCGCTTCGATCGCAGCGCGTGCCTCGCGATAGCGTGCGTTCATCCAGCCAAAATCGGCGGGAAACTCGCCGCCGAGCGAAAGCACTTGCCGGAAGTGCTCGTCGATCATATCGAAGGTTGTCTTGACTAGGGAAAGCGCGGAACTGTCGTTGAAGGCTTTCAGTGCGCGCACTGCATTACCGCGCACCGTCAAATCGAGGAAGTCGGCATTGGTCGAGGTGCGCAGCCCCTCGATGAACGCGCTGACTTCGATACCCGTCTCCGGGAAGAAGTGGATAATGCGGGCACCGACGCCGGCCTCATGCGCCAGACGGCCGGCTTCGTTTGCGGCAGCCCGATCGATGAACATCTCGGTACCAACGCCGGGAATTTTCACGAAGAAGCTGTGCGGCGCGCCAGTGACATATACCCGCCAGTTCGGATTGCTGATGCCGCCCAGCACAGGTTCGTAAGAAATCTCGCGGTCCTGCCAATCGGGCACCGCGAAAATCGCCTGTTCGATTGCTTTTTCCGCCGGGGTCGTCGCCTCACCTAGAATGCGTTTCATTGCCGCCTTGCCCCCTCAGACCCGCGTCAGCCACGTTTGGAAACTTGGCCCTTCGAGAATAGTGCGCGCCCGAAGCAGGCGCCACTCAGCATATTTGAAGAACTCGACCTGCTTGCGCGCGGATCGGGCCGCGCTGATGAAGCCCCATAGCGCCCACATGAGATCGTCGGCCGCCCCATAGAGCCGGGCGCGTGCAAAGACCCTCGCATCGGGTGTGCCTGTGGCGATCTCAATGGCCAGCAGCGCCTCGCCGTCAAAGGGCAGAAGTTCGGCGAGTACTGTTCCGAGGTCGTGGGCGAGGTCCGCCTGGCGAGCCCATTCGAAATCGACCAGGCGCACCTCGTCCTTCGGCCCCACCATCACATTCGAGGAAACACCGTCAGCGTGGCAAGGCACGGCATCGATACCGGTCGCCGCGATTGCCGCGGCAACGCGCTCGACCGCCACTGATGTGACACGCACAGGCGCGGGCAGCGCGACACCGGATACCTGCGCGATCCGGCGATATGCCTCGATCAGATCAAAGACGCTACGCGTTTCCGCGAGCGGCGCCACGGCATGGAAGGTGCGCTTGGCCGCCAGCAGTTTTTCCAGCACCTGCGGACGACGGAGCACATCCATGCTGCCGCCTCGCCATTCATCGCCGAGCGCTTCGAACACCAGCACGCCATTGGCTGCATCGGCATGAAACAGCCTCGGCGCGATGCCGATGTCACCCGCCTTGCGGCTCGCCTCTTCGGCGTGATCGAAGGTCACGAAGTCCTGCATATCTTCATGCAGGCGCTTGACGAAAAGTGGTTGCCGCCCAGCCATGGTGGCGACGCAGCAATGGTTCTCCACCGCCCGGTGAACCGGCGATACGACGCCCGGAAGCGGCGGAGAAAGCACGGCTTGCAAACAGCCGGCATGGGCGAGCACCGCGTGAAAGGCTTCATCGGGCTGCATGGGCGTCCTCCTCTCGCCGGCCGTCGGCTCGTTCAAATGCTGTCGACGCTTTCCAGCAGTCGCCGGAGAAAGGCTGTCAGCATTGTAAGCCCGGCCTCCATGTCCTTGGTTTCGGTAAGCTCGTCAGGATGATGGGTGATCCCACCCTCGCTGCGCACGAAAATAAGTGCTGCAGGAATACCGCCGTTCTGGAGGGCCACGGCGTCATGGCCCGCGACCGAAGCCATGCGCAGGGGCCTGAAACCGCAACCTTCGGCCACCTCATCGGCAAGCGCCATGAGGGACTTGTCCATACTGGCGCGAGGGCGGACAGCATCCGCCGAGATGGAAAGATGAGTGCCGGTATCGTGGGCGATCTGTTCGAACGCGTCGCGCACCGCCTGTCCGGCCACTTCCAACTCGGCAACTAAGGTGCTGCGCAGTTCGAACCAGACCATGGCGCGTTCCACCACCACGTTCGGCGAGTTAGGTTCGACGATAAGCCGCGCCGCCGAGCGGTGAAAACCTGGCCAGTGCGCAGCAATGGTTGCCTCGAAAGCGGCAATGCCGCGTGCGGCCGCAAGCAATGCATCCCGGCGCTCGGCCATCGGCGTCGGGCCGGTATGAGCCGCACGACCGATCCAGCCTACCTTCATCTTGCGTGCCGCCCAGGTACCTTCGACGACGCCGATGCGGTGGCCGGCCTCGATCAGCTTCATGCCCTGTTCGGCATGCAGCTCGACATAGGCTTTCGGCCACGGTGGGACGCTGCCGCTTGCGCCATCCACGCCGATGCCAGCAAGAGCTTCGCGCAAGGAAATGCCGGAGCCATCGCGATGGGCCAGGCCGTCTTCCAACGCAAGAGCGCCGGAAAACACCGAGCTGCCCGTCAGGCTCGGCTGGTAGCGCGCGCCTTCCTCGTTCGTCCAGTTGACGACGGCAAGGTTGTGGCGCGGTTGGAAGGTTCCGGCCTTGCGGATTGCATCGAGTTCGAGGGCCGCGCAACCAGCCGTTATCACGCCCAATGCACCGTCGAAGCGACCACCGTTCGGCTGTGTGTCGAGATGGGAGCCTGCGAATATCCAGGGCGCGTCCTGTCCTGCCCAGTCGAAGCACGCGAACTGGTTGCCGATAGCATCGTGGGCCATGCGTGTGCCTGCCTTGCTCATCCATGCGGCGAAGGCTGCGCGCGCAGCACCGTCCTCACTGCTGGCGGCGAGCCGCGTCACGCCACGCCCTGGAATTGAGCCAATCGCCGCTATCGCGTCGAATGCGGCAAGCAGGTCTTTCAGGCAGGAACCCGCTGTTGTGGGGTTATCCATGTACGATCTCCAACTGACCGTTGCGGGCGGCTTCCACCACATCATCCGGCGGCCGCAGGTCCGTCACAAAAGTATCGACACGGTCGAAACCTGCGGTGATGACATTGCCGACCTTGCCGAACTTGGAGTGGTCTGCCAGCATGACGCTGCGGGTGGAGTGACCGAGTAGCACCTGCCTGATGCGCGCCTCGTCTTCCTCGAAATCCATGAAGCCGAAGCCGGCATTGACGGCAGCAGCGCCCATGAAAACCATGTCGAAGTGGAATTGCTGAATATAGGAGACGGTATCGTAGCCGACGAGGTCCTGTTCCACCGGGCGCAGCCGGCCAGGCGTCATCTGGACCTGAACCCCGAAATGTTCGCAGGCTTCCTGCGCAATGCGCACGGAATTGGTGTAGAGCCGCAACCGCTTGAAGCCGGTCAGCCGCCTGGCCAGGGCAAGCGTCGTCGTGCCAGTGTCGAGGAATATGACACAGTCGTCGTCGATCAGCTTGTGCGCCAGCGCGGCCACGTGATCCTTTTCGAGCGCGTTATGCTTGATCCGCTCGGTGATCGGCGTGTCGGCGGCGCGCCCGGCAGGGATCGCCCCGCCATGCACGCGCCTGACGGCTCCTTCGGCTTCCAGGTTCTTGAGATCGCGCCGTATCGTTTCGCCCGACACGCCGAACTCCGCCGAAAGCTCCACCACGCTGACCCGTTGGTCGCGGTCGAGCCGCTCGAGAATGATTTCCTTGCGCAGTTCACCCGACATCAATGGTTTCCTTCTCGCGGACCTTTTCATGGGTGTGGAGGCACGCGGCAGAATTGCCGTCGTCGAATGCGAATAGCGGGGGGTCGATCCGGGTGCAATCCTCCCCCGCGCGCGGGCAGCGCGAGCGGAACGAACAGCCTACCGGCAGATCGATCGGGCTCGGCGGCTCGCCGTCGAGAAGATAGTGCGTGCGCGGGAACCTGTTGGCTTCAAGCGTTGGCATGGCGCTCAGCAACGCCCGCGTATAGGGGTGGCGTGGCTGCTCGAACAGGGTCGCGTTGTCAGCCATCTCAACGATGCGGCCCAGATACATAACCGCGATACGGTGGCACATCCTGCGCACCAGCGCGAGATCGTGCGAAATGAAGACGTAGGAGAAGCCGTGCGCGGCCTGAAGCCTCGTGAACAGGTCGAGCAGCTCGGCCTGCTCCACCTGGTCGAGCGCGGACAACGTCTCGTCCAGGATCAGCAGCCGGGGCTTCAATACCAGTGCGCGCGCAATATTGATGCGCTGGCGCTGGCCGGCGCTCATGCCGACCGCCAGGCTGTCGGCATGTTCCAGGTCGAGCCCGGCTTCTACCATCGCCTCCCGCGCCAGCCGTGCCGCTTCAATGCGGCCTTTTCCGTGGATCAGCAATGGCTCCTCAATCATGCGCTGCACGGGCATATTTGCCGGTAACGATCCGTAGGGATCCTGCAGAAGAAGCTGGAATGACTGCCGCAATTCAGTCAGCGATCGTACGGAAAGACTGGCGAGGTCTTTGCCGAGAAAAGCGATACGGCCGCTGTTGGGACGCTCCAGCCAGGCCAGAAGCCGTGTGAGCGTGGACTTTCCGCAACCGCTTTCGCCCACGATGCCGAAATTCTCGCCTGCCTTTACCGCGAAGGAAACGTTGCGGATGGCCTTGACCTCATTATAGGCGTTGAAGGTGCCGCGCCGACGCACGAGATAGGTGCGGGTTACGTCGTCGACCACCATCACAGGCTCGCTGTCCAAGGTGGTGGGCGCCGTCACCCCCTTCCAGATGGGTGGGATGCGCGACAGTAGCGTCCGGGTGTAGGGTTGCTGCGGATTACCGGTGATGGTTGCCGTCGGTCCCTCTTCGACGATTCGTCCACCCTGCATCACCAGCGTCCTTTCCGCGATCTGTGCGACCACAGGGAGCGACGAGGAAATGAACAGAAAGGCGGTGTCGAGGCTTTTGCGCAGATCGCTGATAAGCCGGATGATCTGTGCCGCGACGGTGACGTCGAGCGGTTGCGTGATGTTGTCGGCGATGACCAACGAAGGATCGGAAATCAAGGCATCCACGATCATGACACGCTGCATCATACCGCCGGAAAACTGGAACGGCGCTTCATGGAATCGCGCTTGCGGTGACGGGATGCGTACCTGCGCAAAAAGATCGAGTACCTTTTCGCGTGCCTCCGCGCGGCCGGTGCGTGGGCGGACCGCGCGGAGTTTCTCGATGATCTGGTTGCCGATGGGCAGCCGCGGGTCGAGCGATCCCATTGGGTTCGGCCCAATGAAGCCGATGCGGTTGCCGCGCACGGCCCGCAGCTCGCGCCCGCCCAGCGCCAGCACGTCCTTACCTTCGAACACAACCGTACCGGAAGCGATTTCCAGGGGCGGTAAAACGGCGCGGACCAATGCACGGGCCAACACCGACTTGCCGGAACCGGCCTCGCCGACCAGCCCCAGCACTTCGCCGGGCTGCAATACGAAACTCACCCCGTCGACGACGCGGCGTACCCGACCGTCGCGCTTCAGGTCAACGGAAAGGTCGGAAACCGCCAGAATCGGGGCCATAATCACGCTTCTCCCTGTAGGATCGCGTTGCGGGCGCGTTCCAGCGCCGACCCGATGAGATTGAGGCAAGTCAACGAGACCAGCATGAACAGGCCGGGCATCGTGGCGATCCACCAGGCGTTGATCAGGTATTTGCGCCCATCGGCGATGACGTTGCCGAATGTCGGCGTGGGCGGCTGCACACCGAGGCCAAGGAATCCCAGAATGGATTCGAAGATCATCATGCGCGCGATATCCAGCACCGCGACAAAGGCGATTGGCGGCAAGATGACCGGGGCTACGAACAGAAGCATGATGCGAAGGTCCGAAGCGCCGAGCACGCGTTCGCCCAGCACATAACCGCGGTTGCGTTCGCCGAGTGCGACCGACCGGACGACACGTGCATAGAGTGGCCAGCCCGACAGGCCGAGCACCAAAATGATGGCCGGAACGGTGGGCCGCGAGACACCCAGGATGGTGATCGCCAGAATGATCATCGGAATCGAGAGCTGCGCATCGGTAAGCCGCATGATGACGGCGTCCACCCAACCGCCGCGAAAACCGGCATAAAGGCCGAGGCTGCAGCCGACAATGAACATCAAAACGACCGTTGTGACGCCGATAAACAGCGAATAGCGCAACCCGACGAGGCACCGCATCAGGACATCGCGCCCCAACTGGTCGGTGCCGAGCACATGCGGCCACGTCCATCCCTCCATGGGAAAGGGCGGCAGCAACTTGGAGCCGTAGGCGATCTTGATCGGGTCGATGGAACTGACCAGCGGCAGGAAAATCGCTAGGAAAACGAGAAGCGCAAAGCCGCCAAATCCGATGCGAAAATCCGTGCGCGCAAAAGCCAGTTGCAGCATGCGTCTGGTCGGCGTCACCCTGCGCCGCGCCTTGCCCTGTGGAACGGCGTTCTGGTGAGCGATATCGGTCACGTCAGTACTCCAGTCTCGGATCGATGGCCATTGCGACCAGGTCGACCAGGATGTTTATCGCGACGAACATTATGGACATGAAGATCGCAATTCCCTGGATCAGCGGAAAGTCGCGTTGCAACACAGCATTGATGGTCAACAGGCCAAGCCCCGGATAGTCGAAAATGAACTCGACCACGAGAACTCCGCCGAGCAGCATGCCCAGCTGCACGCCGAGCAAGTTGACCAACGGAATGGCGGAATTGCCTAGTGCATGGACCAGAACCGTGCGGCTCCTGCTCAGCCCCCGGATCGGAGCCAGCTGGATAAATTCCTCGCGCATGACCTGCGCGACGGAAACGGTGAGCGTGCGCAGAATGAAGGGGACGATTTCCACCGCCAGCACGATCGCCGGCAAGATGACATAGCTGAAGCCACGGTAGCCGATGGCCGGCAGGAGCTTGAGCTTCACCGAAAGCAACAGCGTCAGCACGATTCCGAGCCAGAAGTTCGGCGTCGACACGCAGACCGAGCCGACACCAAGTGCCAGCTTGTCCGGCCACCGTCCCGGATAGAGCCCGCCCGCCGTGCCGAGCGGAACGGCAACCAGCAATGCCATCACCAGTGCTACGGCCCCCAGTTGCAACGTCATCGGCAACGTCTTGAGGATGAGTTCCAGCACCCCGGCCCGCTCTTCGCGCGTCGGATCGTCAAAGGCGGATCCACCCAGACTGGCACCGCTCTTGGGCCGCACGAAGGAGCGGCCAAGATCGCCTGTGACGAGGTCCCCCAGATAATACAGGAACTGCACCGGAATAGGCTTGTCCAGGCCAAGCTCCTTGGCCTTCAGGGCGACCACCGCGTCGGGCGCCATGCCTCCAACGATCAGCCGCGCCGGATCACCCGGAACGACGCGCAGCAGTGTAAAGATGATAAAGGTGACCAGCAGGATGATGAGAACGCCCTGCAGAAGCCTTCGCAAAAGAAACGCTAGGACGAACATCCATATCCTCCCGACTGGAAATCAGGCGGCCGCATGCCTCCACACGCGGCCGCCCGAGTGGCTCAGGCCAATGTCGCCTTGTTCGCGTCCATCATGCCGTTCGGATAGAAATACATCCCTTCCAGCCCGTCTCGCATCGCATGGATGAAGACGGAGGTGAACAGCGACAGTGCCGGCACCTTTTCCGCAAGCATCGGCATGACCTCCTTCTGGATCACCGCCTTGCGTGCTTCGGGCTCGAGCGTGTTGCGTTCCTTGTCCAGCACCGCGTCCAGATCCTTGTCCTCGATGCCGCAGATGCGCTTCGAACTGGAGTGGAAATGCGTTCGCAGCACGAGGTCGGGTTCGGGCGAGCCGGTCGACCATCCGCAGTCGACCATGTGGCCCGGACCGCCGCCCGGCCGATCATAGAGCTGTTCATTCCAGGCAGCGACTTCCATGACGTTGAGCTTTACCGGAAAACCCTGTTCCTGGAGCATCGCGGTGATGACCTCGCCATATTCCTTGGTCTTGGGATAGAAGCCGACCGATGTGATGTATTCGAGTTCCGGTAGGCCCTCGCCCTTCGGGAAGCCGGCTTCCGCCAGCAGTCTTTGACATTCCTCTGGATCGAATTTCGGATAGTTCGGCGTATCGATGTAGCCGAACTTGACGGGTGAAATCCAGCAGTCCGAAGGGTGGCCGGATACGCCCAGTATGTCGAGAATAACGGAGCGGTCGATCGCATGGGCTGCGGCGCGACGCACGCGCGCATCGTTGAACGGCGGCTTGGAGCAGCGGAACCACAGATATTTGTTCTCCACAGACACGGCCTTACTGAGTTTGTAACCACCGGCATCCTCGATGGACTTTACCTGCTCCGCCTCCAGGCGCTCGATCAGGTCGGCCTCGCCATTGAGCAGTGCCAGCGTGCGGGTCGTGGCGTCGCCGACAAAGGTGAAGTTGATGCCCGGAAGCGTGGGCTTGCCTTGGTAGAAGCCGTCAAATGCCTCCAGCACGGTCGTGTTGCCGTCCTGGCGGACGAACTTGAAGCCACCGGTGCCGTTCGGACGCGCCGAAAGCGACTTCTTGTCGGCCACATCCTTTGCGGACATGATCGGCAGAAAAGCCGACAGGAACCAGAAAAGGCTTGCCGGATAGCCGGCCTTGTCGGTCTTGACGCGCGCGACATGCTCGGACACCACCTCGACCTCGCAGGGGCCAGGATACCATGCCGCAGGCCTGTCCGCCTGGCTTGCATACTCGAACGTCGCCTTCACGTCCTCGGCCCCGAACGGCTTGCCGTCATGGAAGGTGACGCCTTCGCGTAGCGTGAACTCAAGCGTGTGCTCGTCGATCAGCTTCATGTCAGTGGCCAGTTCCATCACCAGCTCGTCCGGCTTTTCGGGCCGCATCGGTGCGCGTGTCAGGTAGCCGAAAACGTAGCTTTCCAGATTGATCTGCGCCAGCGTCGTATGGGAAGACGGGTCCCAGTTGCCGGTCAGGTTCTCGGCCGACATGAAATTGAGCGCCTTGCCTTCCTCGGCATGCGCGGGATCGACCAGGAAAGCGGTATTGAGAACCGGCAGGCCAAGTGCCACGCCGGCCATGGCAGAACTGGTTAGGAATGTTCTCCGATTGAATTTCATGATGGTTCCTCCACAGCTGGTTTGTTGGATGTTCCACACTCCGCTTTGTCGCCAGCAACGACAAGCGAAGGTAGTTGATCAATGAAAGCGAAGTTTTCGGCGCGCTGGCAGAAAGCCATGACCTGCGCATCGGCATGCCGGCGCCCGACGACCTGTAGGCCGACCGGCAGGCCACCCGCCGTCAGCCCGCATGGGATCGAGGCGGCTGGATTGCCCGAAAGGTTGAACGGATAAGTGAATGGCGTCCAGCCGGTCCAGGCGAGAACGGCGGATGCCGAGCGCCAACCCTCTGGAGCCTCGCGATCGGCGGCGAAAGGCTCGATTGGCACGGTCGGCAACAGCAAGAGATCAATATCCTCGAACAGCGCGTGCACGCTGCCGGCAAAATCGGCCCTGGTCTTCATGGCTGCGAGATAGTCGGACAGGCTGTAGGCCGAGGAAGCCTCGACCAGGCGGCGGAAACCGCTACCAAAATCGCCAAGATCGGCCTGAGCGCCATAGGCGACGCCCCTGCCTGCAACCCAGAGCGTCTCGAAAATGCCGATGGGATCCGGCCATTCTGGTTCGACGAGGCGGACATCTATCTCGAGGCCACGCGCGATGGCCTTGACCGCATCTTGCACGACACGCGCGATTTCCGGTGCCACGTCCACGCCGAACAGCGTTGGTGCAAAGCCTATGCGAAGTCCCGAGACCGCGCCCGTCTGCGTATAGTCGGCATTGTCGTCGGGCAGCGCCTGATGGTCGCGCGGATCGGGTCCCTTCGCGACATTGAACAACAGGCCGCTGTCCTTCGCCGACAGGCTCATAGGGCCTGCGTGAGACAACATCTCCGTGGCGCTCCATGGCCAGGTGGGTACGCGGCCCAGAGATGCCTTCATCGCAAAGATGCCACAGAATGCCGCCGGAATGCGCACCGATCCGCCACCATCGGAGCCCAGCGCGAACGGAACCATCCGCGCAGCAAGGGCTGCGCCCGACCCGGAACTGGAGCCGCCGCTCGTCAAGGCCGGGTTCCATGGGTTGCGCGTCGGTCCGTAGAATTCGGAGTTGCTGGAGCCGGACCAGCCCATTTCCGTGGTCGTGGTTTTGCCGATCATGATCGCTCCGGCCTCGATCATGCGCTGCACGATCGGCGCGGTCGCTTTCGGCACGAAGTCGCGATAGGCGACCGATCCGCGCTGGCAGAGCCGTCCGGTCACATAGAAGAGATCCTTGACGGCCATCGGAATGCCGTGGAGCGGGCCACGCGACTTGCCCTGCGCGATTTCCCTGTCACATGCCCTTGCCTCCTCCAGTGCTTCGTCCGCGTAGACCTGGCTGAATGCGTTGACGATCGGGTTCAAGCGTTTGATGCGGGAAAGGCTCTCCTGAACGAGAGCCTCCGACGTGAGGCTACCTTTGGAAAGCACTGCCTTGAGGGAAGAAACCGAAAAATCCACAATCCCACTCCTGCTATGTGGAATTATGTGGAATTTGTGGAAATTGTCAAGCAAGGCACAAAAAAACTGCGGTTACCCCGTGTACGGACCTAAGTCCAGTCGCCACACGATTAACGCTTTGCGACCACCAATTCTCTCCCGGTTTAGAGCCCGATTTGCGGTTCGTCATCATTCTCGCGAGTATGCAGAGAAGCCGATTCCGAACGATATTCGCAAGATAGAAAAGCATGCGGAGTGGTTGCTTTTTAGGAGGCGGCCGAAATGCCCAGAACTTCCGAAATGGTCGACACCGGAACGGCAGCTAACCGCAAAACGCCGACCGAAATCGGACAGGCCGCTCCCGGCCCCTGAGCGGTAATGCCGAAATGCCGTTTCTCCTATGGCCAATCAAGGCCAAGGAGAACTCACATGGGTCATTCTCATTTCGATGATGCAAGCCGTGAGCGCGCGGCTTGGAACGCTGGAAAAAAGGTCGGCACCAAGCGTCCGCTCACACAGAAACAGATCTGGGCCGTTCGGTTCTTCCTGGACCGGGAAAGGCGCGTTCGGGACCGTGCCCTGTTCGATCTGGCAATCGACAGCAAGCTTCGCGGATGCGATCTGGTCAAAATAGGGATTCGTGATCTGGTCGCGGGGCGAGAAATTAGGACCCGCGCGATCGTCGTTCAGCAAAAGACGGGCCGCCCAGTCCAGTTCGCATTAACGGACTTGATCGCCACTCCAATAATGAACCTCATCATTCCAACCCCCCAAATCCGCGACATACTCGGACTTAGGATTCTGGTTGGCCATTGCCGCCGGCGCAAGCCTCAAATCGCCGACCTGCTTCATTAGAGTCAGCCTTATGCGCCCGATGCCTCCAGATGAGTCAGTCTTATTCTGTGGGCCGAGTCTGACTTTTGATGCCTTGACGTGCTGAGAAAGGCAGAATTCCAAGCAGTTGGGAGTTTTCGCGAGTCAGGCTTATGATCCCCGCTACAGGAACGGCGGGACGACACGAAAGGTGAAACGACCATGGGCGAATCTCCTTCCCGACTGATCGACGCGCGGATCGAGCAGCTGGGCGACTGGCGGGGCAGGATGCTGGCCCATGTCCGCGCTCTCATCCAGCAGGCCGACCCCGAAATCGTCGAGGAATGGAAGTGGCGGGGCGTTCCGGTGTGGTCCCACGGCGGGATCGTCTGCACCGGCGAAACCTACAAGAGCGTGGTGAAACTGACCTTCGCCAAAGGCGCTTCGCTGGATGATCCCTCGGGGTTGTTCAACGCCAGCCTCGACGGCAAGGTGCGGCGCGCCATCGATCTGCATGAGGGCGACGAAGTGGACGAGGGTGCTTTCAGGGCGCTGATCCAGGCTGCCGTGGCGCTGAACCGGCCAGCGGCGAAATGATCGCTTCCCCTTTCAGACGCTGATGGCGGGCCTATCGATATGACCTTGGTCATGCCGCGAGAATTCGACCCGCAGGATGTGCTTGGCCGGCCGCTAATGGCCAATCTCGCGACCGTTGCCGCGGATGGCGCGCCGCGAAACGCGCCCGTATGGTTCATCTGGGAGGACGAGGCGCTCTGGATGCTCGGCTCGGCGGACGGAAGCACCGTGCAACCGATCGAAAGGGAGCCGCGCTGCGCGGTGGAAATCGTCCACTTCGACAATGAGGCCGGTATCCCGCTGCATCTTGGCATGCGCGGCTCGGCCACTGTCGAGCCGATGGCACCGGATCGCTTCAAACGGCTGCTTCACAAATATCTCGGCCCCGAAGCGGACTGGAACAGGTGGTTCATCGATCATGTGGCCGAGATCGACCATCCCGAAGGCCGCATGATCCGGCTTGTCCCGGCCAGCCTGTTCACCAACAATGTGTCGTTCTTCCGCACCGGTCCCGACCTTGCCTGGCCGCCGAAGCCGTAGGCCAGCCTGTCCGGCCCCATCGGCTGATCTACATGCGTTCGCCGGGCAGGCGGCTTGCCTGTTTTACCCAGGCGGAAAACTGCGCCTCGTCGATCTTGTCGCCTTCGTGGATATGGAAATAGCGCACCTTCGCCTGCTTGGAGGAAACCGGCGGCGGCGGGTCGAGTTCGGCTCCCCGAAAGAAGGCCACCTTGATGTACTTGTCGAAGCAGTGGAAGCTCAGGAACCAGCCATCGCCGTCGTTGCCGTACATGGGCGAGTTCCATTTGACCGCCTTAGACACGGTGGGCACGGCATTGGCGACCAGCGTGTCCACCTGCCGGCCGACCGCGCTTTTCCAGCCGGGCATCGCGGCGATGTAGGCCTGGACCGGGCCGTCGCCGTAGCCTTTTGCGATCTGCGGGTTGCCGCCGGATAGAAGCACCGGCTCCGTGGCCCCTGCGGTCCTTTCGCCTTTTGGAATGCTATCGTGCGGCGCGGGCTTCCTGTCGGGCATCGTGCTTTTTCCTCCCTGATTCATCCATTTGCGGATCGAGCACTAACAATGTGTCGTTCTTTCGTACCGGTCCGACCTCGCCTCACCGCCGGGGCGGTAGCCGCAAGGGGGACGCCGCCCGACTGGCCGCACCCCCATTATCCCAGAGCGCAGAAATCGGAGGCCAGGCTGTCGCGTTGACCCGGGTTTTCGCGTAAGCGGGCCTCGCGGCAATGCGGTGCGCCGCTCAGTGTAATCCTGTTTATTCTATCGATTTGTTACCGGGGCAGACCCAAATTCATGTTTGACGGTTTCTTGACGGGCGTTTCGTCCGCCCATTTGATTTTTGTGCTTGCCTCCGCCCTGGCGGCCGGTTTGGCGCGGGGCTTTTCGGGCTTCGGCGCGGCATTGGTTTTCGTTCCGCTGGCGAGCGCCGCGATCGGCCCCCAGGTCGCCGTGCCGCTGCTGGTGGTCGTCGACGGCATCATGACGCTCGGGCTGATCCCGGCCGCGTTCCGATTGGCGGATCGACGCAATGTCGTCATCATGACGCTCGGCGCTGTTATCGGTGTGCCGGTCGGCATCTTTCTTCTTACCAGCCTTAACCCGCTGACCATCCGTTGGGCGATTGTCATCCTTGTCGCCCTGCTGCTGGCGCTTCTGGTATCCGGCTGGCGTCATCACGGCCGGCCGAAGGCTCCGTTGACGGTTCTGGTCGGAGCGGTTTCAGGGCTGTTTTCGGGCGTGGCGCAGGTCGGCGGCCCGCCGGTGGTGGCCTATTGGCTGGGGGGTGCGACGCCCGCCACCGTCGCGCGCGCGAACATGATCCTGTATTTCGCCCTCTCGACGGTACTGACGGCAACCGGCTATTTCTGGAGCGATCTGATCACGGCCCAGGTGTTGTCGCTGGCGGTCGTTGCCGCGCCGCTCTACGGCGTTGGCGTGTGGTTTGGAAGCAAGATGTTCGGCATTGCCGATGAGCAGGTCTTCCGGCGCATCTGCTACCTGATGATCGCCTTTTCGGCCGTTTTCAGCATGCCGATCCTGGACGGAATTCTGCACTGAAACGAAAGAGGCGGCTCCGCGCAACTCTTCAGGTCGCGGATGGTGTCGCTGGGTTAGCCCACCGGCCGCTCGCCGACATCGCTGAAAAACCGCAACAGGTATCCGTCTGGATCGGCGACGACGAATTGACGGTTGCCCGTCTCTATATTTCCCTGTCGATACCAGCGCTCTTCCAAGGGGATATGAACAACCAGATCAGATTTCTGTACGTTCGAATACAGGCTGCTTACGTCCGATACCTCGATCTGGAGGTTCATGCCCCGGCCAAACGGGAACTCCATTGGCACGGAATGAAAGCGCCTTCCGGGTCCCGACAGTTCTTCGAGCATGATATGGGCGGCCTCTCGAATGAGATAGGCAAACCGCTCCTCCGGCCGAAGGTGGAGCACCCGAAAGCCGAGCACCTTGGTATAGGCTTCGACGGAACGGTCGAGGTCACTGACGTCAAGTTCGGGGGTGATTGCCGGGGCAGAGGCTCCCATGTCTCGTTTCAGCTTGCCTTCAGGCGCGAGCCGCGCAGCAGGCCCTGTTCCTCCAGCACGGGATAGGCCATCGAGGCGAGCAGCGAATTGATCTGCTTGAGGTCGCGGATGGTGTCGAGGTGGATCGAGCTTGTCTCGATCGACTTCGCCGTGCCGTCGCGCAGGCGCAGGAAATGGCTCTGGCTGGTTTCCTTCTCGGTGTCGCGCAGGCGATCCTTTTCCAGCACGAGTTGCCGAGCGGTTTCCGGGTCGCGTGACACCAGGACGTTAAACGCCATGCGTGCATTGGCCAGCACCGAAGCATGGAAGCTGGACAATTCGCGCCAGCCTTCGGGCGTGAATTCGAGGCCTTTGTCCAGCTTCTTCTGGACGTGCACCAGCATGTTGCGCACGATGATGTCGCCGACCTGCTCGAGCTTGACGCAGGCGCCGATAAGTTCCTGGCAACGCAGCGCCTCGTCCTCGGTCATGACGTTGCGGGTAACCTTGGCGAGGTAGATCTTGATGGCGGCGTGCTTCTTGTCGACGCGGTCGTCGAGGGAGGCCAGCGCCTTGATCTTGTCGTCGTCGGCGCTTTCGTAAAGCTCGATGATGCGTTTCAGCATGATCTCGACCGTCTCGCACACCCGCACCACTTCGCGCGTGGCGTTGGCCAGCGCCTGGCTTGGCGTGTCGAGGGCGGCGTCGTTCAGCGCGGAAAGCTCGGTCGCGGCGAAGGCGTCGACCGGTTCGGGCTTCGCGCCCAGCTTCACGATCCACTCCGAAGCGCGATAAACCACGCCTGCCAGCGGCAGGCCGGCCATCAGGATGATGACGTTGAAGAGAATGTGGGCGTTGACGATCTGGTCGGGCTCGGTCGCGCCAAGGAAGCCGACCGGCGGCTTGAAGGTCATGAACAGGATCAGGATGATGACCGAGCCGACGCCGCGCATCAGGAGGTTGCCGACCGGCACGACGCGCACGCTGGCGTCGGCGCTGCGGGTCAGCATGGGCGCGATGATCGAGGAGCCGAGATTGACGCCCAGTACCAGCACGATACCGAGTTCCGGCGGAATGAAGCCACGCCCGGCAAGGGCGGCCATCAACAGGATCGCTGCGATGCTCGACTGGAACAGCCAGGTGACGCCGGCGGCAAGCAGGAAGGCGGTGATCGGATCGCTTGAGAAATAGGTGATGATGACCGGCAGCATCTCGCTGTCGCGCAACGGCTCGGAGGCCTGGCCGATCATCTGCAGCGACAGCACCAGGAGGCCGATGCCGACCAGGATGCGGCCGATCTGACGCCAGTCGCGCCGCTCGGTGGCCATGAACATGACCGTGCCGGTGACGAGGCAGACGGGGACCAGCAGCGTCAGGTCGAAGGTGAGCAGCTTGGTGACCAGCGCCGAGCCGATTTCGGCGCCGCGCACGGCCAGCTGGCCGGCCGCCCCCGAAACGATGCCGGAGCCGGCGAAGGAGCCGACGAGAAGCGTGACGGCGGTGGAGCTTTGCAGCGCGATCGCCAGCCCCGTGCCGGCCAGCACCGCCATGAACGGGTTGCGCATGGTGTCGCGCAGGCGGTGGCGCAGGACGTCGCCATAAGCGCGCTCGACGCCGGTTTTCACCATGCGGGTGGCAAACAGCATCAGCGCTACCGCGCCGGCGAGATGGACGAGGACGACCGACCCGCTCATGCCGCCACCCCGACACATAAGGCGGCAGCGCGACATGGGCGTGGCGCGTGCGCGGCCTGATGCTGAGCGTTGTGGAAATTGCCGAACACGTTCATTCCTCGAATCGAAACCATATTAGCCGGATAATTTTTCCTCGTGCAGAAAAATGCAGGTCTGCCGGTGCAGATACAGATTTTCCATGGATCGTGCAAGTGTAGCGGGTTTCTCATAAGTCTAGGTAATGATTGCATAAATTCCAACCATCCATTCCACGTCCGTTGTGTCGGCGGCGACGCCGGACGCGGGTGGCCGCAACAGGAAAAGCGATCAAAAAGCATCGTATCCCGCCGGGCCTGGCGGGCCTAAACCACTGGAAATCAGGCCAGGTGGTAAGGGCGGCAGCCGGTGGCATGGAGTAAACTCTATATTAGCTGCCATAACTATTTGAAACCATTACAAAAACGTAATGTTGCCGTTCAGCTTCGGTTCATCGTTCGGGCGCTACTTCATGGGCCATCAACAACGAAGGAGTTCCGCAATGAAACGTCTTGTTATGGCTGTAGTCGCCGCTTCTTTCCTCGCCGCTCCCATGGTCCAGGCTCAGGCCGCGCCGGTGATGGTGCCGGCAGTCTCGGCAAATACCGGTGTTGTCCAGATCGACTGGAAGAAACCTTCGCGCCAGGACGAGCGACGTTCCGACAATCGCCGCGATGACAACCGCCGGCATGTCGACAAGCGCAAGGTCGTCAAGAAGAAGGTCGTCGTGGAGCGTCGTTCAAATTGGAAGCGCGGCCAGCGTTATTCCGACTGGCGCCGCCATCAGCCGGTCCGCGACTATAGCCGTCGCGGCCTGAAGCGTCCGGGCCACGGCCAGGAGTGGATCCGGGTCGGGAACGACTATCTGCTGGTCGGCATCGCATCCGGCCTGATCGGCGCGATGATCGCCGGCCGCTAAGGCCTGGTGCACTTTTAGATGGGAAGGCGGCTCGCAAGGGCCGCCTTTTTGGATTCGACCCTGTGGATACCGGGTATGGGCCGGATCGGGAGTCGTCTTGTTCGGCGAGGACGACTATATGGGAGGAAAAGAGTGTCCCATGCGCTTTCCGCCTGCCTTCCTTGATGAGATACGCGACCGTGTACCGATTTCCTCGGTCATTGGCGCACGCGTTTCGTGGGACCGGAAAAAGACCAACGCCCCGCGCGGCGATTATTGGGCGTGCTGTCCGTTCCACGGCGAAAAATCGCCGTCCTTTCACTGTGAGGACAAGAAGGGCCGCTATCACTGTTTCGGCTGCGGGGTTTCGGGCGATCATTTCAAATTCCTGACCGAACTCGACGGCTTGAATTTCCCCGAGGCCGTCGAGCGGATCGCCGAAATGGCCGGTGTCGCGCTGCCGGCGCGCGACGAGCAGGACGAAGTGCGCGAAAAGCAGCGCGCCAGCCTGACCGATGTGATGGAAATGGCGACGAGCTTCTTCGAGGAGCGGCTGCACTCGGCGGACGGCGCGAAAGCGCGCGCCTATTTGCGCGAGCGCGGGCTTTCGCCAGCGACGCAGGCCGCGTTCCGGCTCGGCTATTCGCCGGACAGCCGCAATGCGCTGAAGGAGTTTTTGGCCGGCAAGGGCGTCGGCAAGGACGACATCGAGGCCTGCGGGCTGGTGGTGTTCGGCGACGACATTCCGGTTTCCTACGATCGTTTTCGCGACCGGGTGATGTTCCCGATCCCGGATTCGCGCGGAAAGATCATCGCTTTTGGGGGCAGGGCGCTGTCGCCGGAGGTTTCGGCGAAATATCTGAACTCGCCGGAGACGGAACTCTTCCACAAGGGCAATGTGCTCTATAATTTCGTGCGCGCCCGCAAGGCGCTGGCCAAGGGCGGTGCGGTCATCGCCGTCGAAGGCTACATGGACGTCATCGCGCTGGCGCAGGCCGGTTTCGACAATGCGGTGGCGCCGCTCGGCACCGCACTGACCGAAAACCAGCTTGAACTCCTGTGGCGCATGTCGGGCGAGCCGGTGCTGTGCTTCGATGGCGACCAGGCCGGCTTGAAGGCGGCATGGCGCGCCGCCGACATGGTGCTGCCGGCGATCCAGCCCGGACGTACGGTGCGCTTCGCGCTGCTGCCGGAGGGCAAGGACCCGGACGATCTGGTCAAGGCCGACGGCCCGGACGCCTTTCGCGCGGTGCTTGCCGAGGCGCGGCCCATGGCCGAACTGTTATGGATGCGCGAAACGGCGGGCGGCGTTTTCGATACGCCGGAGCGGCGGGCGGAACTGGAAAAGCGGCTGCGCGAACTGACCGCCCGCATCCGCGACGAGAGCGTGCGCTTCCACTTTAATCAAGACATGCGCGAGCGTGTCCAAAGCTTCTTCGGCACGCAGCGCGGCAATCGCCAGCAGCGGCCCGGTGAATTCTTTGGCAACAGGGGCGGCGGCAAGGGCGGGCCAGCTCAAGGTGGCCAATTTGGGGGTGGCCAATTCGGAGGCGGCCAATTCGCGCGCGGCGGGCAGGCCGGTGGCCGCGCAGCCATCACCGAAAGCCTTGGCCGGTCGGCTATGGTCAAGCGCTCGGGCGAACTGATGTCGGTGCGCGAGGCGACGATCATCGTGGCACTGGTCAACCATCCAGCGCTGATCGACGAGAATTTCGCCCATGTCGAGTTTCTCGACCTCGCCAATGCCGATCTTCGGCGGCTGCATGCCACGCTGCTGGATGCCATGGCGCACGATATGGCCAATGACCGCGACGCGGTGATCGCCACGATCGAGCGGGCCGGCTGCCGCGCCATATGGGAGCGCGCCGTCGGGCTGATCAAAAGGACGCGGCAGTGGCCGGCGCTGGAGGCCGCAAGCCTCGACGATGCGCGCGACGCCTTCAGCCAGGCGCTCCACTTGCACCGCAGCGCGCGCACCTTACATAAGGAGCTGAAACAGGCCGAGAGCGCGCTCGCCACCGACCCCACCGACGAAAATTACCGGCATCTCATCGAGATACAGGCGCAATTTCGTGATGTGCAGGCAACCGAGGCCCTGATCGAGGGTTTCGGCGTTACGTCGGGGCGTACCGGGCGGGTTTGACGCGGGAAAGGACAAAGTCGGCAATTGATTCGCTTTTTTAACGCGAATCATGCGACAGGCGCTTGACCTTCCGAAGGAATGACGGAATCAGAACGATTCGAAATGTTCGTCTGGCCAAGCGTCAACGAAATACGCAGATGCAGGTACCGATCACTGGACGGATAACAAACCCGCCACAGATATCAGGGTTGATCTGGGCTTAACGAGATATGCCGTAGCAGGGCTAGTGAGCGCGACCGCTCGGCGGGCGCTCGGTGCAGACTTGGTTCGATAGGTTTCCTGGCTTGCCAGGACAGCCGTTTGGAGAAGAAAAAGAATGGCGACGAAGGAAAAGGAAGAGGTCGAGACCGAACGCGAGGGCACGACCGACGGCCCCCTGCTCGACCTATCCGACGATGCTGTCAAGAAGATGATCAAGGTCGCGAAGAAGCGCGGCTATGTGACCATGGACGAGCTGAACGCGGTGCTGCCTTCGGAGGAAGTTACTTCCGAGCAGATCGAGGACACGATGGCGATGTTGTCCGACATGGGCATCAATGTGGTCGAGGACGACGAGCAGAACGAGGAAGCCGAGGCCAGCGAGACGAACGCCGACGCCGAGGAAGACGCCAACGAACTGGCCGAGCGGACCGGTACGGCCGTCGTCGCGGCCCCCGTCAAGAAAGAGCCGACCGACCGCACCGACGATCCGGTGCGCATGTATCTGCGCGAGATGGGTTCGGTCGAGCTGTTGTCGCGCGAGGGCGAAATCGCCATCGCCAAGCGCATCGAGGCCGGCCGCGAGACGATGATCGCAGGGCTTTGCGAAAGCCCGCTGACCTTCCAGGCCATCATCATCTGGCGCGACGAACTCAACGAATCGAAAATCCTGCTGCGCGAGATCATCGATCTCGAAGCGACCTATGCCGGACCGGAAGCCAAGCAGGCGCCGGTGGTCGAGCGGGTCGAAGAGCCCAAGGTTGACGACAAGTCGCGCCGTTCGCGCGCTGACGAGGAAGACGTCACCAACGTCACCGTCGATACGCGCGGCATCGGCGACGACGACGAAGAAGACGAGGACGAGGCCAGCCTGTCGCTGGCGGCGATGGAAGCCGAACTGCGTCCGCAGGTGATGGAGTTGCTCGACGTCATCGCCGACACCTACAAGAAGCTGCGCAAGCTGCAGGACCAGCAGGTCGAGAACCGTCTGGCGGCGGCGGGCACCCTTTCGCCCAGCCAGGACCGGCGGCTGAAGGAACTGAAAGACCAGTTGATCACGGCGGTGAAGTCGCTGTCGCTCAACAATGCGCGTATCGAAGCGCTGGTCGAGCAGCTTTACGACATCAACAAGCGGCTGGTGCAGAACGAAGGCAAGCTGTTGCGGCTGGCCGAAAGCTACGGCGTGCGCCGCGACGAATTCCTCAAGGAGTATGCCGGTTCCGAGCTTGATCCCAACTGGACGCGCTCGATCGGCAATCTGACCTCGCGCGGCTGGAAGGAATTCACCAAGAACGAGCGCGAGGCGATCAAGGAATTGCGCGCCGAAATCC
Organism: Mesorhizobium sp. A556; assembly: GCF_054489545.1. Taxonomy (NCBI): domain Bacteria; kingdom Pseudomonadati; phylum Pseudomonadota; class Alphaproteobacteria; order Hyphomicrobiales; family Phyllobacteriaceae; genus Mesorhizobium; species Mesorhizobium sp. A556. The sequence continues at coordinate 10,151 of NZ_JBTMXA010000016.1, read as the reverse complement.
AGAATCTCGCCACCGAGACGGCGATTTCGATCCTCGAATTCCGCAAGATCGTCAATCAGGTGCAAAAGGGCGAGCGCGAAGCGGCCATCGCCAAGAAGGAAATGGTCGAGGCCAATCTGCGTCTCGTGATTTCCATTGCCAAAAAGTACACCAACCGCGGCCTGCAGTTCCTCGACCTGATCCAGGAAGGCAATATCGGCCTGATGAAGGCGGTGGACAAGTTCGAGTACCGGCGCGGCTACAAGTTCTCCACCTATGCTACGTGGTGGATCCGTCAGGCGATCACCCGTTCGATCGCCGACCAGGCGCGTACCATCCGCATTCCGGTGCACATGATCGAGACGATCAACAAGATCGTCCGGACTTCGCGCCAGATGCTGCACGAGATCGGCCGCGAGCCGACGCCGGAGGAACTGGCGGAAAAACTAGCCATGCCGCTCGAAAAAGTGCGCAAGGTTCTCAAGATCGCCAAGGAGCCGATTTCGCTCGAAACGCCGGTCGGCGACGAGGAGGATTCGCATCTCGGCGACTTCATCGAGGACAAGATGGCGATCCTGCCGATCGACGCGGCGATCCAGGCCAATCTGCGCGAGACCACCACGCGCGTTCTGGCTTCGCTCACCCCGCGCGAGGAGCGCGTGCTGCGCATGCGTTTCGGCATCGGCATGAACACCGACCATACGCTCGAAGAAGTCGGCCAGCAGTTTTCGGTGACGCGCGAGCGTATCCGCCAGATCGAGGCCAAGGCGCTGCGCAAGCTCAAGCATCCGAGCCGCTCGCGCAAGCTGCGGTCGTTCCTCGACAGCTGATCGACCGTTCAATCGAAAAAAAAGCCCGGCTCAGACCGGGCTTTTTTTGTTTCCTGAGCCGCCGTGCGGCGAGGGCGGAAGGTTCACCAAATGGAGGATGGCGCGGCACCCGGCAGCTCTGGCGCCGAGGCTTGCCCAGGTTCATAATCTCACGGGTGGAGGGCTGTTTTTCCGGCGCTGGATGCGTGCGGTCGGCATCGCATGGCGGCATCGGAGGGAGGTGAACCGTGACCACCTACATCATGCTTCTGAACTGGACCGATCAAGGTGTGAAGGCAGTGCGTGACTCACCCAAGCGGCTGGACGCGGCCAGGAAACAATTGGCCGATATGGGCGGCTCGTTCAGGGAATTCTATCTCACCATGGGCGAATACGACATGGTGGCGGTCTGCGAGGCGCCCGACGATGCTGTGGCTGCGCGCTTTGCGCTGCAACTCGGCACTGCGGGAAACATACGCTCGCGAACGCTCAAGGCATTTCCCGAAAATGCCTATCGCGAGGTGATCGCCTCGCTCGGCTGATCGTACAAACCCAGGCGGTGCGTTGGCAAAATGATTTTAGCGCGCCGCCGCAATCTGGATGGCATCTCCGGTGGCACCGGCGGGCATTCCGTTTATCTGCGATTGGTCGGCCATGCGATGCATCGTAAGATATATCTTGACTCGATAACGGCGTGCGCCTACTTAAGATATATCGTAAGACATTACTCGAGGAGTTATCAATGCACGGACACAATCATTGCGAAGGACGCGGCGAGCGCTCCTTCCTTCATATGGCCGGCCGGTTCGGCGGGCGTGGCGGCGGTGGTGGTTTCGGCGGCTTTGGCGGCGGACGCGGCGGCAGGGGCGGGCCGGGCGACATGTTCCGCGCCGGCAAGATGCTGGCCGACGGCGACCTCAAGCTGATCACGTTGGCGCTGCTCGCGGAAACGCCGCGCCATGGCTACGACATCATCAAGGCGCTGGAGGAGAAATCCAGCGGCTTTTACGTCCCAAGCCCCGGCGTGGTCTATCCGACGCTGACCTTTCTCGAAGAGGCCGGTTACGCTGCCTCGGCTCCCGAGGGTGCGAAGAAGGTCTTCTCCATCACCGAAGATGGGCAAAAACACCTTGCCGAGAACCGCGACCTGGTGGAGCGCGTGCTGGAGCAGATCGAGCGGTTCGGCCGCAAGATGGCCAAGGCGCGCGAATGGTTCGGCTGGAACGACGACGGCGAGGAGCGCGGCCCGCGTGGCGGCGACCGTTCCGGCAACCGCGACGAGTTCCGCGCCGTGCGCCACCGGCTTCGCGCCGCCCTTGGCGAAATCGCCGATGCCCCGCCTGAAAAGCAGGCCGAGGCAATCGCCATCCTGAAAAAGGCGGTCGAGGCGATCGAAGCACTGTCGCCGCGGGATTGATGCGGGCACCGGGCGGGCAAAGATTGCCCGCCCGGTGGTTTTGATCGGGCGCGCATGCGAGGCGCCCCGCTAAACACCCCATGTCAAAACGGAGGCCGATTATTGGGGCGCGACACCCAGTGCATGGCCCGAGTCAGCTTTGCGTCCGGGGCTTTCCTATATGCTTTCCTTGTGTAGACTAGGGAATGCTCAGATGGCTTGCCCCCGTTCTCGTATTCGGCGTTTTATTTCCCGCGGGACACAGTTTTTCCCAGTCTCGCGAACCCGTCGATGTAGAACTGGTGCTGGCGGTAGACATTTCTGTCTCGATGACTGTCGAGGAACTGGAGATCCAGCGCGATGGCTATGCGGCTGCGCTGACAGATCCTGAAGTCGTGCGTGCCATCACTTCCGGCATGCATGGCAAGGTGGCGATAACCTATTTCGAATGGGCCGGCGTGACCTATCAGAAGGTCATCGTGCCGTGGACGCTGGTCGCCGGCCAGGCCGATGCGGAACATGTCGCGAAAACGATATCCGAACTGCCCGCCTGGCAACCGCGCCGGACTTCGATTTCAGGGGCGCTCCATTTCGGGGCGGACCTGCTGGCGCAAAGCCCGTTCAAGGGCATCAAGCGGATCATCGATGTTTCCAGCGACGGCGCGAACAATGAAGGGCCGGCGATGGCTCCGACGCGCGATGCCGTCGTGCGGCAGGGCATCACCATCAACGGTCTGCCGATCCTGTCGGGCGCTGCCCCGCAGATATACGACGTGCCGGAACTCGACCGCTATTTTGCCGAATGCGTCATGGGCGGACCCGGCGCTTTCGTCATATCGGTCAACGGCTGGAAGCAATTTCCGGAAGCGATACGCCGCAAGCTTCTGCTCGAACTGGTGCATGACAGGCTGCCCGATCCCGGCGGCGTGCCAAAAATCATCTTGGCCAAGGCAACGCAGCCTTATGATTGCATGATAGGCGAAAAGCGCTGGAAGCAGGACCTCCGGCACCATATGTACAATCCCGAGAATGAACCAGATCGCCGGAAAACGCCGTGAGGGCTTTCTGCGCCGCTGCCGCCCATGCGCGGTGACCCTTGCCCGCTTCTCGAATGACCTTTAGGAAATCATCGTGCCTTGCAAATTGCCGGGCAGGATATTTGCGTGTGGAGGTCGGCCATGTCTTTTTTCAAACGTCTGTTCGGTGGCGGATCGAGCGAGCCGGCGGCTGCCGGCCCCGGCGCGCCGGCAAAGCAGGTCGAGCACAAGGGCTTTACGATCAGCGCGACGCCGTTCAAGGCGGACGGGCAGTACCAGACTTCCGGCACTGTCTCGAAGGAGATCGACGGTGAGGTGAAGGAACACCGGTTCATTCGTGCCGACCGTTTTGCCGGCCTTGACGACGCGGTCGACGTGTCCATCCGCAAGGGTATGCAGATCGTCGACGAGCAGGGCGACCGGCTTTTCGGCTGAGACCGGCGGCCGCGCCCCGCGCGGTACGCAGCGTAACCTCCCTCGCGCCTAATAACGCTTGCATGCGGTGCGGGCCGAAGGCCACATTGGCATCTTTCCACGGAAGGATCGCGTCGATGTCGCTCAAAGGTAAAACCTTGTTCATCTCCGGCGGGTCGCGCGGCATCGGGCTGTCGATTGCGCTGAGGGCGGCGCGCGACGGCGCCAATGTCACCATTGCCGCCAAGACCGCCGAACCGAACCCGAAACTGCCCGGCACGATCTATTCGGCGGCACACGAGATCGAGCAGGCGGGCGGCAAGGCGCTGCCGGTGGTTTGCGACATTCGCGACGAGGCGCAGGTGGCCGAGGCGGTTGCCAAAACCGTCGAGAAATTCGGCGGCATCGACATTTGCATCAACAACGCCAGCGCCATCCAGCTTACCGGGACGCTGGAAACCGACATGAAGCGCTACGATCTGATGCACCAGATCAATACGCGCGGCACCTTCCTGGTTTCCAAAATGTGTATTCCGCACCTGAAGTTGGGGAAGAATCCTCATATTTTGAATCTGGCGCCGCCGCTCGACATGGAGGCAAAGTGGTTCAAGAACCATGTCGCCTATACGATGGCCAAGTTCGGCATGTCGATGTGCACGCTGGGGATGAGCGCCGAGTTCGCATCGGTTGGCATCGCCGTCAATTCGCTCTGGCCGATCACGGCAATCGATACGGCGGCGGTGCGCAATCTGCTGGGTGGCGCTTCGGTCGCCGCCATGAGCCGCTCGCCCGAAATCATGGCCGATGCCGCACATGCCATCCTGATGCGTCCGTCACGCGAGGCGACCGGCAATTTCTACATCGACGAGGAAGTTTTGCGCGCCGAAGGCGTCACCGATTTCTCGCACTATGCGCCCGGCGCGAAAGGTCCGCTGGTCGGAGATTTCTTCGTGCCGGACGAGGTCTTTGCCCGAACCGACACCAAGGTGAAGAGCATGTTCTGAAGCGATTGCCGGAAAAGCTGGATCCGGCTTTCCGTTCGTAATTGCGCCGACAAGAGTCGAAAAAAACCCCGCCGGCGAGGGGACCGGCGGGGCTTCTGTCCCGCTGGAGGCGGGACGGGGCAGGGAACGCCCACGAACTAATTTGGTGTGGGTGGTTCCGCGATTCAATGAGGACCACCGAATCGCGGATCCCGTCTATTGCGCGCTGGCGACCGGGGCCACCAGCGAAGTGATGCGGCGGATGGCGACGCGGCGGTTCTGCCGCTCGGGCGCATCCGTGCTCACCTTCAGGTAGCGCTCGCCATAGCCTTGCGTCGCCAGGTTTTCCGGCGGGATGCCGAAAGCGTTGGTCAAGGCCTCCGCCACCGCCTCGGCGCGCCGGTCCGACAGCGCCAGATTGGCATTGTCGGTTCCGACCGCGTCGGTGTGGCCCTCGATGAGGAAGGTTTCCGCCGGGTTCTTTTCCAGCAGCCGTTCCATGGCCGTCGCCACGCCCTCCAGTTTTTGCACTTCGCTGTCGGGGATCGAAGCCGAGCCGAACTCGAAGGTCAGCGTATCGAGATCGATGCGCCGGGCGATGTCGCGCACGCGCGCCGAGCGCTTGACCTCCTGAACCGAGTAGAGGCGCTGCACTTTCTCGACCGGCGGCTGTTCCAGGAACTCGTAGTAATCATCGGGGCTGTCCACCGATTCGGAGTCGAGGATGTAGCGGTTGCGCGGGATGGTCAGGCGCATGGGCGGCAGGTCGTCGCCGGGATCGCGCCATTCGCGGTCGTCGCCATAGTGGCTCTCGTCGACATAGTTCAGCACATATTCGCGGCCATCGGGTGTAATGCGCGAACGCTGGAGAATATCGCCGTGGCGGTTACGGATGGTGACGATCTGGTCGCCATTGCCGCGTTCGATCGTCTCGCGGGTGCGTCCGCGCGGCAGGTCTTCGTAGTAGACGTCCTTGGCGCCGTGGGTCATGCGCGGCCGCTCGTTGCTCTCCACCATGGCCTCGCCGCCAAGCTCGATGATGACGCGATCGCCGATCTCCTTCAAGACATCCACGCCATCACGACGGTCGCGGTCTCGCCGATCGGGCGCTTTTTCGCGGCGTTTGCCCTTTTCTTCCGTCACCGGCTCGATCTTCGTGGGCTGAATGGCCTTCTGGGCCGCCTTGTCGTCGGCGGGCGGCGGCGCTTGATCGACCGCAGGTGCAGGCGTCTCTGCCTGTTCGTTCTGGATCGCCGGCTTCTCCCGATCGCCCTTGCCGCCCTTCTCGCCATCGCGCGGACGCCTGGCATCCTTCTGGCTGTCGAGAATAGGCGCGGCGTTGGGATCGGCCGGGGCTTCGCCCTGAACCGGTTGCTTGCCCTCGGCAGGTGCCGTCTGCTCGTCGATCACCGGCTTTTTGCTTTGCTCAGGCTTCGTCGCTTCGGGAGCAGGAGCTGGTGCCTTTTCCGGCGTCGTCTCAGGAGCCGCTTCGTCGGCGGGTGCAGGCTTGGCCTGCGGCGCTGGCGCGGTTTCTTCGGTCGGCGTTGATTGTTCCGTGGGCGCAGCCTCGGCTTCCGGAGCCGCCTCTGGTGTTGGCGCGGGCTCTGGTGCAGGGGTTGGCTCGGCCTGTTTTTCCCGCTTCTTCTTCTGCGGCTTCTGTTCCTGTTCAACAGGCGCTGGCTTGGCTTGCGGCTGCGGTGCGGCTTCCTCGGCTGGTGCCGGGACTACTTCCGGGGCAGGGGCAGGAGCCGGTTCGGCTTGCGGCTGTGGCTCGGGCGCAGCCTTCTTCTCGGGTTCGGGCGCAGGAGCGGCCTCTGGTGCCGGCTCGGGAGCGGGTGCCGCTTCGGGTTCCGGGGCAGGGGCCGGCTGTGCCTCTGGCTCGGGGGCCGCCTGCGGCTCTTGTGACTGGGCCTGTCTTGCCGCGCAGTCTTCCGCGCTTTCATTCTTTCTGCAGTTGTCCTGCGCAAGCAGGAGCGGAAGCGTCGAGATGTGTTGCGGCGCCTGCCTGTCTTGAAGCGGGAATGCGCCGAGCGGCGCGGATGCCATCAACAGCCCGAGGGCCGTGCCGGCCAGAATGCCTGGTTGGCGTTTCATGTTCTCTCTCCTTTGGTTCGTCATTCGGCAAACCGGTGGGAACGCCATTTGTTCCCGTTATTGGCGATGTGGACAAGCGAGGCGGCGATTGGCCGGCCATTTCAAGGCAAAATCGTGTTTCCTGGATCAAGCTGTGTGTCAGGGCGGCGGACTTGCTTGACCTGGCGGCGATGCGGGGCCACATCCCAGTCTATGGAAGAGCCATTCTGGAAAACCAAGACACTTGAGGAAATGAGCCCCGCCGAGTGGGAGTCGCTCTGCGACGGCTGCGGCAAATGCTGCCTGTCGAAGCTGGAGGACGAGGATACCGGCGAAATCTACTGGACCAGCGTCGGCTGCCGCCTTTTCGACGCGCAAAGCTGTCGCTGTTTTGACTATGCGAACCGGTTGGCGCGGGTGCCCGATTGCGTCGGGCTGACGCCCGCCAATGTGCGCACCATAAGCTGGCTGCCCGCCACCTGCGCCTATCGCCTGGTCGCGGAGGGGCGCGACCTCTACTGGTGGCACAGGCTGGTTTCGGGCGACGCGCAGACGGTGCATCAAGCCGGTATCTCGATGATCGGCCGCGTTACCGCCAGCGAGGACGATCTTGCCGATGCAGACGACTATTTCGACCATATGCTGGAGGAAGAGCCATAGGCGGTGTGGAATTCATCGCCGCCGCCGCATGAACGACGAATGAACGCCCGGTTCGCGAAAGGTTCAGGCGCGGGGGCGCATGGTCCGGTCATCGCATGAAGGCGGCAATCGGGCCGGCTGCAAAGGAGATGAACGATGTTGAACACGATCAGGACCATGGCGCTTTCGGCGCTTGTCGGCTTCGGCGCGTTGGCGGCAATGCCGGCCGTAGCCCAGGCGGATAGCATTTATCTTGGTTTCGGCGGCGGCAGCGGCCCCCGTGTCGGCGTTTATGAAGGAAGTCGCGACCACGGCATCCGCCATGTGCGTCGCGACAGGCACGATGAGCGGAACCGCCACTGGCGCCGTGCCTGCTCAGCCGACCGCGCGCTGGACAAGGCCGAGCGCATGGGTTTGCGCCGCGCCCGCGTCGTTGACAGAAGCCGCCGCACCGTCAAGGTCGCCGGCCTTAAATACGGATCCCGCGTGACCGTGGTGTTCGGCAATGAGCGCGGCTGCCCGATCATCTATCGATAGACCCGCCAACCGCTTTTTGGATAAACGACCCAAAAGAAAACCCCGGAGGCTGGCCTCCGGGGTTTTTCTGGTCAGGTGCAAATTCCCGGACTTCTGCCCGGTTTCAACGGCTTCACTTCAGTTCGAAGGTGACGTTGACCTGCACATTGTAGGCATTCTCGCCGGCCTCTACGGGAACGGATGCGCGGGCCGCATCGAAACTCTTGGCGCGTAGCGGCATGGGCGAGGGGGCGGTTGCCTGGCCGGTGATCTCCAGCACCCGGCCGACCGACACGCCGGCGGCCTCGGCCAGCGTCTTTGCCTTGGCGATGGCGTCGGCTACCGCGTTCTTGCGGGCTTCGGTGAGCGTTGCAGCCGGATTGTCGTTGGTGAAGGCAATGCCGCCGCCCTGGTTGACGCCGAGCGACACCGCCTTGTCGAGCACATCGCCGGTCTTGTCGATGTCGCGCACGCGCACGGAAAGCGTGTTCGTCACCTGATAGGCGACAAGTTCGGCGTCCTGGCTGCCGTCCGGCTTGTTGGTGTAGTTGTAGCGCGGGTTGATCTGGATGCCGGCGGTTTGCAGATCGCGGTCGGCGATGCTGAAGGCTTTCATCGCGGCGATCACCGCCGCCATGGCGTCGTTGTTGGCGTCGAGCGCCGCGCGCGCGGTCTTGGCCTCGCGCATGACGGAAAGCGACAATAGCGCGATATCGGGCGCGACGGTCGCTTCGCCTTCGCCGGTCACGACAATGCGCGGCGTTTTTGCCGAATCGGCCGCAAAGGCCGCCGCCGGAAATGCGATCGCGGCTGCAAGCGCGAGCGGCAAACAGGGTCTGGTCATCGAAATCTCCAAAAATATTGCGAGGCCTGTGGGATTGGCGGGCTGGAGCGTCGACGCTCGGATAAATCCGAGTTGCCGCTCCATCTTTTTGTTCGAGCACCGGATCTTCCAAAAAACCGGTAAGCACGTTTCGGTCCGATGCCCTAGGGAACGAATGTGGACCGATTTAGGCGACTGTGGAAGGTTCTACGCTAAAGCCTTGTGCGGCGAAGCGAAAAACACTATCCAGCCCGCGTGGGGCCTGTAGCTCAATGGTTAGAGCCGGCGGCTCATAACCGCTTGGTTGGGGGTTCGAGTCCCTCCGGGCCCACCAATATTTCCGTATGTCTGACCTGCCAAATTAATTTTGACGCGCGCCACAATTTGATTTGACGCAGCTGCAATTAGAACATGCTCGAAGTCTCTGGTTTCTAAAGAAATTCTCGTGGGCTTTCCCGCCACATTTCGTGTTGAGCCTCAATTTTGCCACATAAAAGACCGGATCGCTGCCTGTTACAAATCACGTGAATCAAGGTGCACTTCGTACTGTTGGCGATTTTGCATAACAGAGAATTTCTGTTCATTTTCGCACAATCGCTGCACGATTTGGTCGGGTTCCGTAGCAGAAATCAGCCAACTCAATCTATTTTCCAATGAGTTGATTCTCAGAAAATGGCTGAAGCCAGCTCATTCGGGGAGACTGGCGAGTTGTTTTACGACTGAGATATTTGTTCGCCACTAACCGCCGATGACTTAGTTCGTCGATAGTGGAGCATACCGAAAGTGAGCGTACGAACCCATCAGGATGGTTCAACCCCACAATATCGTCACTGGAATTAATTGGCGCCGCCAGGCCGCGCGATGCAAGAGCTCTGTCGTGTCTCAAAACCTCAAATTGCCCTGCTGAATGAGATTTCTACGCATCCGCAAGCCCGGACCGGCCACGCCGTCATCGGGAACGAATGTTATGCCGACCTTCTCGAAGGCATCCTGCAGGCGACGGCGCGATTCCAGCGTCACCGTCTCGTCGTTACGCTCGATGCGCAGGATGGTCCGCTGCCCCACGCCGGACAGCTTTGCGAGTTCTCGCTGACCGATATTGAGGGCGACGCGAGCCGCCCGGAGGAGTTCATTCGGGACATCCATCGTCCAATCCTAGCGGTCGCCATCCCTGCACTCCAGATGGCGCTGTCGGCAATCCATAGACAAATTTGTTTACGGCGTCGTGGACGCCTCAATAGACGGTGTGGACGCCGATTGCATGACGCCGTATGTCTCTTTTGCTGATTCCAGCGAATCACAAGGATCCGAATGCACCGGATCCTTGGACGGACCGACGGAGCCTTGCAGATGCTGCTGTTCACCCAAAGCCAGACGCCCGATCCGATGTTTGCGTTCGAGATGGAACGCGTCAGGGCGCTGTCGGCAGACATGGAACGCATCCATCGCGGGATTGCACCCGAAGAGGTCGCTGATGGCAAT
>NZ_JBTMXA010000015.1:0-87457 GCF_054489545.1 Mesorhizobium sp. A556 | reverse complement strand
CCGGCTGCGCAACCCGGACCAGCTTCGCCGGCCACACCGGCCGTAGCGCCAAGACCCGTCATGCACTAACATTAAACCCGGACCACCTCAGGGGGGCCGGCCACCTGATAAAGGCGAATGTACCGCATACCTCCCGAAAATAACCCAGGGACTAAATGCGGCTATCGGTGTCCGGTACAAAATTCGACACGATGCGATTACGGAAATCGCCCCGCGCGATTCAAAACAAGATCCAATGCTGCAATTGCTTGATGTCTCGTTAGGGGCATTAACGGCGGCCCGAAACGGCGGCCATGTGAACGGTCAGCTTTCTATCATAAAGAAAGAGTTGGCCATTTACGCTCTTGGCAGGTGTGGCGCGCCATCAATCGAGATGAGTCACCCGAGCGAGCATCGACGTTTCAATATTTGGAATACCACGCCGAAGTGGCAAAAAGGCGCGGTCCCAACGCGCTAGAGCCGTCACCGGCACAGTCCGAAGCTTTCCCTCAGGTTTTCGCGCGTCAGGACGTCATGAGAATAGCATCGCAAGCGCGCAATATCCATAGCCTTCGACAAGTCAAGTGTTGATAATCGTCCTGCCCGGTATTCACAGGGCTAGCGCCCCGGTGGAAAACTCCTTTGTCTCCACCTCCCCAGCGCCGGATCACCAACCGGGGCTCTTTGTTGCGCTACATCAACCATTGCCAGCACAGACACGCTACTGTGGTGCAATGCTGGCCTTGTCAGCTAGGTCGGGGTGAGGAGGAAGCCTTGACCGGCCCCGGTCGCCACACCGGGGCTTTTCTTTGGCCCAACCCTATTAGGTTGCACGCCCGCATATGAGGATTAGCCTGGATGTCGAGGTGCTATCCCCGCACCTCACCCACCCTGAACTTAGCCCTGCTTCGGTAGGGCTTTTTGTTGCGCTGACGCACGCACCGATCCGGCATGCCGCGAAAACAGCGGCCTCGAGCGTCTTGAGAAGGCTGCATCGTCACCGTCGTGACAGACGTTCGATTTGCTTGGACATACCCAGCATGTAGGGCAGACTGCCTCCGGCACCTCCGGGAGGAAGAAATGAAAGCACGATCCGCAACCGTCAGGGACCTCGAGGCAGTTTTTCACGACCTGTCGAAACGGATGTCAGATGAGTATGCAGCTGCCGGCAAGGACAGAACGATTGCCTACGACAATCTGATGATGAATTTGAAGGAAGGACGCGCGCACGCACTCGTCGTGGACGACGCGGCTGTCGCCATTATCGCCTGGCATGAACACGGTGGCGTGGCAGATACCATGTTCGCCGCCCGAGATGATTTCTTCCGAGGCGCGACCGTACGTTTCTGTAGGCGGCACATCCGCCAGGTTCAGGCACTCACCGGAAACAGGGTCATACACTCGAGAACCTGGCTCGATCGTGCCGAGGTCGTGAGATGGTTTCGAATAATCGGCTATGTGGAGCGAGGCCGCGAGCAAGGCGCGCAGCTGTTCGAGTTGCCGCCATCCGCCTGAGGGATCGGCATGTGGGCGTGTGGTGTCTTCCAGGTCCGAACATTTGCCTATCTCTCCTCGTGCCCAAGGTACCGCACACTTGCCACAGATGCAAAGTTTGGATCATTGCTAGAAAGAGCGGTAACATCGGTAACATGGTAACTTTGGGGTGCTTCAGTCATCCTGCCCTCCATTGAATGTTACCTTGTTACCGATGTTACCGGGGTACGACACGGCTTCGATTTTCTCGGCATTTTTGGGTGAGATATAGCGCCCACGCCCGGATTTCTGCACTTCTCCGGCCTTTGCCATCATGAAAAGCAGCTTTCGAATGTTACCGTTCTTCATGCCGGTAACGTCTGCGAGGTCAGTCGGGGACATCGGCTCGGTAGCCTGTTCCAATGTTACCGCAATGTTACCGCGCTCATCCGAACGGCGAACATCGGCGGCTTCTCCGGTAACATTCCAGAAGCCGGCAGTGAATTTCAGGGCGCTTTCTTTCTCCTCCACGTCGCGGCCTCGGACGTAGAGCGTGATGCCGTTCTGATCCCGGTCAAGGACTAGGGTGGTGTCGGCGCAAGCGGATAGGCCATTGGAACCGCTGAGGGCTTCTAGCGGATCGTCTGCGCCGCCCTTCTTGGTATGATGCAGCGCCACGACGGCGATGCCATTCGTCGTCGCCCATTGCTGTAATCCGGCCATGGTCGAATAGTCGCTCTCATAGGCATTCTGGTTCGCGTTGCCCGCTGGCTTGACGCGCTGAAGAACGTCGATGATGACGAGCCGGGGCTTGATGACCGAGGTCCGCCAGCCGTCCAAGGCTTCGGTGAAGCCGTTGTTCAGCATCGGAGCCTCACTGACCCATTCGAGCCGGGAAAGGTCAGGACGATTGCGCTCGTCGGGAAAGAGGGTGTCTATGCGGCGCTGGATGCGACGGTGACCATTCTCCATGTCGATATAGAGAACGTCACCCTGTTCGCATTCAATCGATCCCATAGCGTATCCGCCGCAAGCAACAGCGATGGCCCAGTCTATGGCCAGCCAGGTCTTGCCGAGCTTCTGACGGCCGGCAAGGACGCAAAGGCCTTCGGCGACATAACCGGGAACCGTCCATCGGATCGGCGGGTAGACTGTTGCCATGATGGTCATGGTGTTGGTGCGGACAAAGCGCGCTTTCTGTTTCTTCGCTCGCGGCTCGCCAGCGTTGCTGCCGTCAATCGGTGCCAGGGTCGGCACGGCAGCATTTTGGATGGCTCCAGCGGCGCGAAGGAGGTCCTCGGGGGAAAGGTGTTCGGTCATGCCGCAATCCTTCCCGAGAGGTCGTTGAAGTCCGACCCAATGTCGGGAGGGGTCCAGATCACGCTTTCACGCCCTGTCGCTGTCCAGCGTTCAGCGCATTGCATTGCGGCTTCATTCCCTGCCTGGCGAAGCCGCCCGCCCTGCATTTTCGCCAAGTCGTTATCCGCGAAGATGGAAAGGCACTCGACATAGGGAAGCACTGGAAAGTGGGAAATCGTTCCAGCGGTGAGCGCCGCCCATGTCGGAGAAAAACCGAAATTCCCGATGACGGAAAGGGCCGTTTCGATGCCCTCGGCAATAGCGAGGCCGGTCGTTACCGCTTCGTCGGGGAACAGCTTGACGCAAGCACCCTTATTGCTGCCCAGCATTTTCTTCGCATCGTCAAGACCGCGCACCCGAGCCTTGCCGTGGCCGCCGGCAGCAAGCGCCGTGCGGTGGATGCCGGCGAATGCACTGGTTTCGATATTGACCATTGCCCCGAGCATGGAGGGCAGGCGGATCGTTTCGCCGCTATCGAGGCGGAACGGGCAGGCAGGATGGAAGCGAAGGGCGCGACCGTCGAAGATATCGCGATGGAGGACAATTCCCCTGCCGATCAGGTATCGTTCGGCAAGGCTCCCGCCGATGGGGCGGGCTTCCTGCCACAGGGAGGCCGCGAACTCCTGCCGCCGGACAGCTTCAGGCGTGGGAACGGCAAGCCGGGGCGCAACGTGCGCAATAGGCCGCGTCTTCCTGCCTTGGCCCTCGAAAGAGCCAAGGCCAAGAAGCTGACGAACATGGTCCCGGCAGTCCTGCCAGTCATCATTCGCGAAGCTGTTCACAAGGAAGCCATCCGGTGCGTTCGCGTCAAATGTCACGCTCAAGGAACGGTCCCCGGCGCTATGGCCGGGTCCGGGGCAAAGTACGGTGTCACGGCTGGAAACATCGCCGTTAAGCGTTTCGGCTGCGAAATGAATATTCATGCCTCGCCTCCAACAACTAGGTCACGAACAGGAATGGCGGCATCTCGGCTTACCGCTTCAGCCTCACGGATTGCATCGGCGTGAGCCGGACCATCCCAAAGACCGATCCGCCCGCCGTCCCGCTCGATCAGATCCACGAAGAAGCGATACTGACCGACATTCGACCTATCCGGCCGCGTGCCGTGGGCATCCGTGATGGTGGATGAAGAAACCACTCCACCATGGATTTCGACGTGGCCTCTTTTGAAAATCGGGATGACGCTGCTCATGCCGCCCTCCCGATTTCCTGCCGGATGGTGACGACAGAGTGCAGCACGTACCGGGCATGTGTCCCAGCGAAGGGGCCAGCATGCTCCTCGTGGACGGTTTCGATGATGAAGCCCATGCCGCGAAGCTTGTAGACGTAGTGGCTCCAACGCGGGCCGGGATGGTCAATGGGGGTGCAGCCCCGCTTGCCGGCTTCCATGAGGTTCTTGAGCGCCCAGGCATCGCGCCCGATGACTTCATGAACGCCGCTGTCCGGTTCGATCTTGGCGATAAGGCGAAGTTTGTCGCTCATGCGCGCAACCCTCCGATGCCCGCCAGTTCGCAAACTGTCCGAGCGGTTGAAATGGTGAGACGGAAGCGGGCCGCGATGATCGACGCGGCCAAATCCGTTGCGGAGAGGGACGGATTGCGGTATTCAGAAAGGGTCAAAGCATTCTGGAATACCGATCCGCCGTTCCTGACGATTGAGCCCGTCAGGGGCGGCGTTTCATTATGGAAATGCATGGTTCCACCGCCCTCACGCTGCTTCCGGGAGGGACTTGACGACGCGCTCAAGGTCCTCGACCAGGATCAAGGAGCGCTTGCCGTTCTTGCGCCGGGAAAGCTTTCCCTCAGCGAACAGTTTGTAGATGGAAGACCGCGAGATACCGGTCATTTCGACCGCCTCGGGTATGGTGACAGAAAGCTTAGTCATTTCTACTTCTCCACAAGGACGCACCCAAACGTTGGTGCATGTGGAGGATTGAAGCCTCGCGGCCGCGCTGTCATTTTGCAACTAGGGCAATGCCTATAATGCCCAACTTGCGCAAAATGCCGAATATTTTACTCTAAAATGGCATCCGTGCGCCGACCGGCCGCGCGCAGGATGGTTTCCCTGCTTGGGACGACACGACTTTTTGCATCCATGTACTTGCCGACGCTCTCAACAAGCTCTGTGTCACTCATCTCTTTCCGATCAGGGAGGCCTTTGGGGAAACAATCTTCAAAGATGGCCGTCACTTTCTCTTGTTGCGGGCTTCGGCGTCGTTTTAGGGGGGTGCCACTCATAGGATTGTCAGAAGCTGAAACCCGACGCGTTGTCCTCAAATCTGGAAGGCTTTGAAGGAGCGCATCAAGGCTTTTCGTTTCGACAAATATCCATTGGTTGCCAGGAAGGATTTGCGGATCGGAACGGTTGAACGTTACGTCATAAATTGTTGGATAAGCTACGGTGGCCGGCGCGTCTGGATTCATTTGGCACTCTGCAAAGCGCCCGTACGCGTCGCCATTACGCCAATGGCGCGGATCGGATGGAACATAATCTCCATCCGACGAAAGAGTAGCAAACTGCAGGTTGCCTTGTGCCGCCGCTTCCACCATTGCGACGGTTAATGGTACAAGCCTACTATTGGCAGAAGCTCTCTTTGGTGCGATCGACTGATTGTAGAAAGCAATAGCTTGCTGCCACTGCTCATCGGTTAGTGGATTCATCGTTTTACGCCAGTTTTCCTGGATTCCTTTCCAAAACGAGGATTCCGTGTTTCTCGGGATGCTAGGGTCTCGCTGGTGCAATAACGTGATTGCGTAATGGGCATCAAAGCCGTCAGTGGAATAGGCTCTCGATCCGTCGAGAACTGGAACTCTAGCAAAAAAAACCTCGTCTCCTTCCCATTCAGGAAACATTGCTCGGCCGACCTTATCCACCGCCTTGCCGAGAAATGTGTGACCAGTACCGTCAACTGGCCACCCACCAATGTGAGCGCCGCGAATCCAGAAAGCGATAGAACGCTCCCGCATTTTATCTTCTAGCCAAGGCTCCATCGCCACACCTCACGAAACACCCTAAGGGCCGCAGGGAAACCGGTGGTGCTTACCGGCTTGTCGGATGCCTCCTATCCCTGCGGGTTCTTTATCCGTGCAGCCTCACGATATTGTCGTTTGGTTGCCCGGCGTTATCGCTAACGATGCTGCGCAACCTACTGTCCCAAGCAGATAGCGCGGCCTCAATCCGTTCATCGAGCCGTGGCCGGCTATAATGCCGGATCAACACCCGTGTATCCTTCGATCCACGCTGGTGGCCGACAACAGTTGCAATCGTGTCCAGAGCAATGCCCATTTCGTCCATGATGCTGACCACGGTGCGCCGCAGATCATGTGTCGTGAAATGGGCACATGGCAATTTCCTATTTTTAAGCGCGTGGCCCAAATCGGTGGCTTGCAATGCACGGTCTATCGTAGCCGCCCGGAATAAAGGGCCGCGCTTCCGTGCCTGGAGCGCGTCTGTGATTATTTCACTCGCGTACCCCACCAGCGGAGTGATGCGCTCACTCTTATTCTTGGAGCGTGATGCGGGAAGGGTCCAGATCAGGCGATTATCTTCCTCATGGACCTCAGAAGCGTCCATCCCCGCCAGTTCGCCCACTCGCGCCCCTAAACAGATTTGTAGTCTCAACACAGAAATGCAGTCGGGGGGCATCTTCCCTGCACCAACATCGAGCCACGCCCAAAAGGACTTGATCTCATCAGGAGTTAGCACCCTATCGCGGGGGTCACCCCGGCCGTAGGTTTCCGTTCCGGCAGTGGGGTCGATCGTCACGTAGCCCTTGGCAAGACCCCAGCGAAACATCGCTCCTATAGCTTGTCGGCGCTTTTCGGCTTCGCGAGGGCGGTTACTCGCCACCGGATCGAGAAGATTGCTGATTTGGCTTCGCTTTATGTTTTCCGCCGCCGTTTGCATCTGAGGTTTCATTGCGCGCTTCAATCGGCGCTCGATATCATCTGCCGTTCGCAACGCGCCACCTTTGCGATTGGGGCTTTTGATGTTCTTCCCGTAGCGATCGATCAGATGCGCCACGGTCAACAATTCCTTTTCGGCTTGTCGGGCGTGGTTTTCCTCAGAGAGCAAATCCCGGCCCTGGCGTGCAGCCTTTAGTATGTCGGCTGCCCGTTCACGGGCTTCCGAAAGCCCAAGCCCATTCTTTCCGGCAGGGTCGCATAGTCCAAGGGACACACTTCCGGCCTTACCCTCGCCCTTGATGCGATAGGCAACGTTCCAAGTCAGGACCCCGGAGGTAGAGACACGTACCCGCAGGCCGGCTTGCTGATCGTCGGACACGTAGTAGCCAGTCGCCTTTGGGCGAAGTGCCCCAAGGACAACAGCCGTCAGCCTTTTCCTCATCCAAGAACCTTCGTCACCTTCGATTCACTGATCCCGTAGCAACACCATAGCAACATTTTGGCTGGAAGCACACGGATGATCTGAAACAATGGTGGACAACGGGCATTGATTTTCCAGCATTAAATCAATGTCATTTGGACGATTGTGGATGATGGTGAACGCTGGTTCAAGGGCTGGGCGCAGACATGGCTTGTCCATATGCGCGATCCCGCCCGACTGGGAAAGGATCTGGGCGTGAAATCCTTCCTGGTCGCGCAAGTCCTTTTCGCCGGGATGCTGGCTTCGGCGCTTCTCCACCCCGTGCTTTTGGCCACGTTCGGCGTGCTCGTCGTCCAACTGGCGATGGGCTATGACCTCGGAACGTATCGCTCGATGCTGTTTGCGATGGACATCGTCAACATAACCTGCGGCTACCTCTCGTTCCTGATGCTCGGCTGGCAAACGCTGACCGCAGGCGAAAAGCGCGGGTTCTGGAAGATCGTTCTGTTTACGCCGGCCTATTGGGTCTTGCTGTCATGGGCCGGGTGGCGGGCGCTCTGGTATCTGTGGCGCAAGCCCCATCACTGGGAAAAGACACCGCATGAGCCTGTCGCACGGTCAGGCGCTACAGCGGCAAGCCGGCCGGCTATTCATCGAGGAAGCTGGGGCCTTCGCCGATGATCTTCAGGTCTTCCTTGCCGATGGCTTCCAGATCGCGCCCGTCATAGGGCAGCGACAAGAGGATGCGCCGCATGACGGCGAGCCGGGCGCGCCGCTTGTCGTTGGCGCGCACGATGAGCCACGGAGCGACGGCCGTGTGCGTGCGCTCGACCATCGTATCGCGAGCCTTGGTGTACGCGTCCCATTTGCTCAGGCCGGCAATGTCGATGGGAGAGAACTTCCAGCTTTTCAGCGGGCTGTGCCTGCGGTCATGAAAGCGGTCGAGCTGCGTTTCCTGGCCGATATCCAGCCAGAATTTGAAGAAATGGATGCCGTCATTGTGGATCATCCGCTCGAAATGCGGTGCTTCCTCCAGGAATTGCTCATGCTGTTTCGGCGTACAAAAACCCATTACCGGCTCGACGCCGGCGCGATTGTACCATGAGCGGTCGAAGGTGACGAACTCGCCGGCCGTCGGAAAATGGGTCACATAGCGCTGGAAATACCACTGTCCGCTTTCCACTTCGGTGGGCTTTGTCAGCGCCACGTTGCGCGCCGTGCGCGGGTTCATGTATTCGCGGAGCGCCGAGATGGTGCCGCCCTTGCCGGCCGCGTCACGCCCTTCGAATAGGACCAGCACCCTTTTCCCGGCCGATTGCACCCACGCCAGCGCCTTGACGAGTTCGATCTGCAGCGCCTCCAGCGTCTGGTCGTATTCCTTCCCCTTCATCTTCTTGTCATACGGATAGTCGCCAGTGGTGAGCTTGTTATCTTCGATCCAGTCAGGCAGCTTCGGGTCGTCGATATCGAACACCCGTTCCTTGCCGGCGACTTTGATTTTCAGGGGTGCGGCGGCCGAAGAGCCTTGCTTGGATTTTTTCATTGATGCGAACCTTTCCAGTTGCGGATGGCATGCTATTTGGGGGCTCGCTGACGGTCCAGCGGGAAGTTCTCGATGGGTTCATGCGCAGGTCCGGTTTAACTCTACCCCTGAAAATGTGCGTGCTCCTGAAAATGTGCGCGCAATGAATGTGTCCCTGCGCCAAGGCCTCCGTCGCTGGGTTGACGCCTTGGGCCAGCGTATCCGGGGCCAGCATGACCGGGGAGAGGGCCGGGGGCTTGCCGCCAGCGCCTTGGCCGACCCGAAAAGCGGTAACCGTGCCGGGGTTGAGACCGCCGGGCTTCAGGCTCTTTCCGGCGAATATCTGGCCGCCGCCGTTACCGACCCGCTGATCGTCTTCGACGGCAACGCGTCGCTTGTGTATGCCAATGCGGCCGCGTTCGCCGCTTTTGGCGGGATTGTTCCCGGGATGGCGCTGCCGTTGCGCTTTCGCGCGCCCGAGATGCAGGCTTTGTTCGATGCCGTGCTCTCGGGGGAACCTGTGGCGGATGCGGTCGAATATGTCGAAAAGCTGCCGGTTGAGCGCAGCTACAAGGTAAGCGCGTCCGCAGTGGGGCGCTCCACGGGTCTTTATATCGTGGCCTTCAAGGACCAGAGCGAGACGCGGCGGATCGATCGGATGCGCGCCGACTTCATCGCCAATGCCAGCCACGAATTGCGTACCCCGCTGGCCTCGATCACCGGCTTTATCGAGGCGCTGCGCGGCCCCGCCCGCAACGATCCCGCCGCGCGCGAGAAATTTCTCGCCATCATGCAGGAGCAGACTGGCCGCATGGCGCGGCTGATCGACGATCTGCTCTCGCTGTCGCGGCTGGAAATGAAGCCCTATCTGACGCCGGGAAAGGAAGTCGATCTTTCAGTCGTCCTGACCGACGTCATCGATTCGCTGGCACCGCTGGCCAAGGACAACGCCGTTATCGTCGAACGGCATTTTCCCGGGAATGGGCCGTACGTTCCGGGAAATCGCGACGAGCTTTTCCAGGTTTTCGAAAACCTGCTGGAAAATGCCTGCAAATATGGCGAGGCGGGCGGCCGCGTCGAGGTCTGGCTGGCGCAAAGCAATGATGGCCCGGAATCGACCGTGGATGTCACCGTCCGCGATTTCGGGCCGGGTATCGCAGAGGAGCATATTCCCCGCATCACAGAGCGCTTCTACCGGATCGATGCCGACACCGGACGCCCGCGCAAGGGAACGGGGCTGGGGCTTGCCATCGTCAAGCATATCCTTACCCGGCACAGGGGGCGGCTTTCGGTAACCTCCGAAATCGGCAAGGGCGCCGCCTTTACCGTGCACCTGCCGATCAAACGAGGCACCGGCTGACGGTTTTCGGATTATTTCCGAGCTCGATCGAAGTGTCAGAGCGGCCAAGGTTGTTTCTTTTTTCTGTCATGCGGTTAGCGTAGACCGGTGATTTGGAACAGAACAAAATACCGGGGGGCTTTCGTTCATGCAGTTCGCGCACACGGCAAGCGCCTATGAAGGCGAACTCAAATACCTTGCCAAGCGCATCGCCGCGATGGGGGGGCATGCCGAGCGCATGGTCGAGCAGGCGATTGCAGCGCTCGTCAATGCCGATTCCAGCCTCGCCCAGAAGGTCATCGCCGACGACGTGGTTCTCGACGAAGCGCAGCGCGAGATAGACGACAAGGCGGTCATCATCATCGCGCGCCGCCAGCCAATGGCGACGGATTTGCGCGAGATCATCGGCGCGATCCGCATCTCGGCCGATCTCGAACGGGTCGGTGACCTCGCCAAGAGCATCGCCAAGCGGATGGTCGCGGTGGGTGAGGGCCGCCAGCAGACCAGCCTCTTTCGCGGCATCGATGCGCTGGCCGGCATGGCATTGGCGCAGTTGAAGGAAGTGCTGGATATTTATGCGTCGCGATCCATCGAGAAGATCGGCCTCGTGCGCGACCGCGACGACCAGATCGACGCGATGTACACCTCGCTGTTTCGCGAGCTTTTGACCTACATGATGGAAGACCCGCGCAACATCACGCCCTGCACGCATCTGCTGTTTTGCGCCAAGAATGTCGAACGCATCGGCGACCATGCCACCAATGTCGCCGAGACGATCTACTATATCGTCACCGGCGAGCAGATGCCGGCGGAGCGGCCCAAGGGCGACAAGACGGACCGGGTCATCCTGCCGCCGAAACCGCACCTTTCCTAGACTGGCTTTCATGGCCGGCCCGGAAGCGATACAATGAAGCGCCTGCTTGCCGGATTGAGCGGTATTCGTCCCGCTTCTGGAGGTTGCGATGGAATACGCCCGTAACGTCACAGCAGCGGTTCCCGCCAACGGCATCATCGCATCGAGCGTCTATGCCGGCGGCAAGCGCGTCGCCGACATTCCGATCGAGGAAGCCGGCGAATGGACGAAAAAAGAGGGCCATGTCGTCTGGATCGGCCTGCTGGAGCCGGATCGCAACCTGCTTTTGCGGGTGCAGGCCCAGTTCAATTTGCACGACCTGGCCATCGAGGATGCTGAAAATCCGCATCAGAGGCCCAAGATCGAGCAATATGGCGATGCGCTGTTCATCGTCGCCCGCACCGCGCAACTGATCGACGGCCGCGTCACCTTCGGCGAGACGCATCTTTTTGTCGGCGCCGGCTATATCATCAGCGTCCGGCATGGCCCGTCGACCTCCTACACCGCCGTGCGCCAGCATTGGGAATCGTGCCCGCATTCGCTTGCCAAGGGCGAGGATTTCGTCCTCTACGCCATCCTCGATTTCATCGTCGACAACTACATGCCGGTGCTTGAGCAGATCGAGGACGAGGTGGAGGCCATCGAAGACAAGGTGCTGCTGAAGCCCATGTCTCCGGCCGATATCGAGCGGCTCTACATGCTGCGCCGCGACCTGCTGCGGCTACGCAATGCGGCGCTGCCGCTGGTGGAAGTGTGCCGGCGGCTGACCAGTCCCGACCTGCCGCAGATCCACACCGCCATGCACCCGCTGTTTCGCGACGTCACCGATCACATCCGCACCGTGCAGGAAAAGATCGACAGTTTGCGCGAGGTGCTGGCCTTCGCCTTCGAGGCGAGCCTGCTGGTTGGTCAAAGCCAGGAAACAGCGACCACCAAGAAGCTCGCTTCATGGGCCGCCATCCTGGCGGTGCCGACCGCCTTCGCCGGCATCTACGGCATGAACTTCACCGACATGCCGGAACTCAAGATGACCTATGGCTATCCCGTCGTCCTGGCATCGATCGCCGCGATCTGCTGTTTTCTCTACTGGCGGTTCCGCAAGAATGGCTGGTTGTGAAGGGAGCGAGATAGCGAATAGCGAGTAGAACAAGGACTTGCACCGTGCGGTGCAGGATTCGTTCTATTCGCTATTCCCTTACCTGCTGCGGCGACGCTCCGAGGCCGGCTGGAACGCCAGGCGGGCATGATAGTTGCAATAGGGTCCGGTTTCGGCGGCGTCGTTGCCGCAGAAATGGAAGTCCTCTGAAAGCGGGTCGCCATTCGGCCATTTGCATGTCCGCTCGGTAAGCTCGACCAGGGTCAAATGCCGGGAAATCGGAACGACGACGTTCTCCGCCACCGGCCGGATGAAGCTGCGTGCCATGGGTTCGGCGTCGAACTGCGTCTGCAGCGCGGTCGCGCCGACCGAAGTGGTCACATGGCGCGCGGTGCTGGCTGCGCGTGAAACCGATTTGGTAGCGCCCGCACCCTGCTGCGCCGGCTTCTTCTGGCGCGTGGGCGCGGCGGTTGTGCGGCCGCGGCCCGAAAGCTTCAACCGATGTACCTTGCCGATCACCGCATTGCGGCTGACGCCGCCCAACTGAGCCGCAATCTGACTGGCGCTGAGGCCTTCGGCCCACAGCTTTGTCAAAAGTTCTACGCGTTCGTCAGTCCAGTTCATGCGACTGCACTCCTGTTAAGCGTACGGGGGCATGAATCCTTTCTCGACCCGGTTTTCACCGGGCAGGCACCACATATACCTAGTGATGGGGTCCGCCGCACGAAATCTAGTTATTTCTCGACTACAACTACCTTATGGGTGGACTCTGTGACAAGAGTCCCAACGGCAACACGAATCGGTTTTTTCGGTTTTCCCCAACTTGCCGGTTCGCTGTTGGACGAGATCGCCGCAAGGCCGACCTTTCCGACCTTTTCGTTGACTTGGAGGCCGAAAAACGGGATAAGCCGCAAAGGCCGCCGCGTGGGCGGCTTTTTGATTTTTCGGTTCCGGAGACGGATATAATGAGCGGTTCGCCGATTTTCGAGACCTTTGCTCGGGCGCCTTTGGCATTCGACCATGGCGAAGGGTGCTGGCTGGTCACCACGGATGGCGAGCGATACCTCGATTTCGCCGCCGGCATCGCGGTGAATTCGCTTGGACACGCCCATCCGCATCTGGTCGCCGCCTTGACCGCGCAGGCGGCCAAGCTGTGGCATGTCTCCAATCTTTACGAAATTCCGGAACAGACCCGTCTGGCCGAGCGGCTTGTCGATGCGACCTTTGCCGATAAGGTGTTTTTCACCAATTCGGGCGCCGAGGCGCTTGAATGCGCGATCAAGACGGCGCGCCGCTATCATTACGTGTCGGGCCATCCGGAGCGTTTCCGCACCATCACCTTCGAAGGCGCTTTCCATGGCCGCACGCTGGCGACCATCGCCGCCGGCGGTCAGGAAAAATACCTCGAAGGGTACGGGCCTAAGGTCGACGGTTTCGACCAGGTTCCGTTCGACGACATCGAGGCCGTCGTAAAGGCGATCACGCCGGAGACCGCCGCCATCCTGATCGAGCCGGTGCAGGGCGAGGGCGGCCTTCGCGCCGTTCCGACGCCGACATTGAAGCGGCTTCGCGAATTGTGCGACGAGCACGGCCTGTTGCTGATCTTCGACGAAGTGCAATGCGGCGTCGGCCGCACCGGCAAACTGTTCGCGCATGAATGGGCGTGCGTGACCCCGGACCTGATGGCTATCGCCAAGGGCATTGGCGGCGGCTTTCCCATGGGTGCCTGCCTTGCCACCGAGGAAGCCGCAAGCGGCATGACCGCCGGCGTCCACGGCACCACTTTCGGCGGCAATCCGTTGGCCATGGCCGTCGGCAATGCCGTGCTCGACGTGGTGCTGGAAGACGGCTTTCTCGAAGAAGTGCAGCGCAAGGCGCTGTTGATGAAGCAGGGTCTGGCCGCCGTGGCCGATGAATTCCCGAGCGTCATCGAAGGTATTCGGGGTTCCGGCTTGATGCTCGGCCTGAAATGCGTCCTGCCGAACAAGGACGTGAACACGGCGTTGCGCAGCCAGCATCTGCTGGCCGTTCCGGCCGGCGACAACGTCATCCGCCTGCTGCCGCCGCTCACCGTCACCGATGCGGAAATCCACGAGGCGCTGGCCCGTATCCGCGCCGGCGCCGCGAGCATGGCCGAACACGCCGCCAGCATGGCCGAACGCGCCGCCGTCGCCGCCAAGTAACGGAATTCCTTGATGACCCTTCGCCATTTTACCGATCTTTCCACCGTTTCGGAAAGCGATCTGCGCGCCATGTTGAACGATGCGGTTGCGCGCAAAACCCGTCTCAAGGCTGGCGAGCGGTCGAAGCCGCTCGAGGGCAAGGTGCTGGCGATGGTCTTCGACAAGCCTTCGACGCGCACGCGCGTTTCCTTCGATGTCGGCATGCGCCAGCTCGGCGGCGAGACGATCATGCTGACGGGTACGGAAATGCAGCTTGGCCGTTCCGAAACCATCGCCGACACGGCCAAGGTCCTGTCGCGTTATGTCGATGCGATCATGATCCGCACCACGTCGCACGACCGGATGGTCGAACTGACCGAAAACGCTACCGTTCCTGTCATCAACGGCCTGACCGACGATACGCATCCCTGCCAGATCATGGCTGACGTGCTGACTTTCGAGGAGCATCGCGGCCCGGTTGCCGGCAAGACCTTTGCCTGGACCGGCGACGGTAATAATGTGCTGCATTCGCTGCTGGAAGCTTCGGCCCGACTGCGGTTCAACCTGAACATCGCCGTACCCAATGGCAGCGAGCCGGAACAGAAGTTCGTCGACTGGTCCCAAGCGAATGGCGGCGTGGTTCGCTTTTTCCGCTCGGCCGAGGAAGCGGTCGACGGGGCGGACTGCGTCGTCACCGACAGCTGGGTGTCGATGGGCCAGGAGCATCGGGCGCGCGGCAACAACGTCTTCCTGCCCTATCAGGTCAATGCGGCGCTGATGGCGAAAGCCAATCCGGATGCGCTGTTCATGCACTGCCTGCCGGCGCATAGGGGTGAGGAAGTGACCGACGAGGTCATGGACGGCCCGCAATCGGTAGTGTTCGACGAGGCGGAAAACCGCCTCCACGCGCAAAAGGCCGTGCTTGCGTGGTGCCTTCGCGCTTGAATCGCGGCCGCACGGTGCCTATCTGCGGCCCATCACCGCAAAAATGGGCCGATGGAGCCGTGCTGTTGCAAGAACAGCCGGGCTGGCGGCCGGAGACGTGCCATGCTGGAAGCCATTCAAGTGACTGAACACGGACCCAAACTCGGCGAATTCGGCTATGCCGGCGACGACCATGTCGTACCGTTCGAGGTCGATTCGCTCGATGCGCGCGGCCGCGCCGTGCAGTTGGGCGAAATGCTCGACGGAATCCTTTCGCGCCACGACTATCCCGAGCCGGTTGCCCGCCTTTTGGCGGAGGCCTGCGTGCTGGCCGTCCTGCTCGGCACATCGTTGAAATTCCAGGGCAAGTTCATCCTGCAGACCCGTACCGACGGGCCGGTCGACATGCTTGTCGCGGATTTTTCCACGCCGCATGCGCTGCGCGCCTATGCCCGCTACGATGCGGATAGGCTGGAAGCGTTGATGGCGGTTGGCGAAAGTTCGCAGCAGACGCTGCTCGGCAACGGCGTTCTGGCGCTGACTGTCGACCAGGGCGAGCACACGCAGCGCTATCAGGGCATCGTCGCGCTCGACGGCGTGACGCTGGAGGCGGCGGCGCGCACCTATTTCCGCCAGTCGGAACAGATACCGACCGACCTGAAACTGTCGGTGGCGAAGCTGGTGGTGCCGGGCGCGCGCGAACAGTGGCGCGCGGGCGGCATGCTGGTGCAGTTCCTGCCGGAATCGACGGAGCGGATGCGGCTACCGGACCTGCCCGGTGGCGATGGCGATGAAACCTCCGTTCATGCGGATAACGCCTGGCTGGAAGTGCAGGCGCTGCTCGCGACGGTCGAGCCGACCGAACTGATCGACCCGACCGTCGGTACGGAGCGATTGCTCTATCGCCTGTTCCACGAGCATGGCGTGCGCGCCTTCGATGGCGTCCGCGTCGCCGACCAGTGCTCCTGCTCGAGGGACAAGATCCAGGGCATCCTCCAGGGATTTTCCGCCGAGGAAATCAAGGAAAGCACGCGCGACGGCAAGATCGAGGTGGCGTGCGAATTCTGTTCGACGGAGTATGAATTCGATCCGTCCGAGTTCGACGCGAAGTAAATTCTCTTCTCCCCCGGAACCGGGGGAGAAGCTCAGTTCACCGTTCTTTTCGAGTCCGGCAGGTCGAGCGAGAAGGCGGGGATGTCGATGTCGAACGTCTCGCCTTTGCCGTCGTGCATCGTATAGCGCCCGACCATGATGCCGGACGGGGTGGCTAGCGGGCAGCCGGACGAGTATTGATAGCTGTCGCCGGGGTTCAATTCGGGTTGTTCGCCGACGACGCCTTCGCCCCTTACCTCCTCGACCCGGCCCGTGCCGTCGGTGATGCGCCAGTAGCGCGACAGCAACTGCACGGGGCTGTCCGATTGGTTGTCGATGGTGACCCGATAACCCCAGACATAGTGGCCCTCCGAGGGATCGGAACGATCCTCCAGATAGAACGGCTCGACCTGTACCTCGATGCCACGGGTCGTCGCGCTGTACAGGTTTCGGCGGCTCACACCTTTGCTCTTTTCGCCAAAGCGGTCATCGTTCTCCGTTTTCTTGTTCGAGCATGATCTTGTCCGAAAACCGGTTTCCGCTTTTCAGGGTCATGCTCTGGCAAGCGCCTGGTCGATGTCCTCCAGCAGATCGTCGACGTCTTCCAATCCGATGGAGAACCGCAGCGTGCCGTCGCCGATGCCGAGTTCGGCGCGCGCCTCGTCGGTCAGGTTTTTGTGCGTCGTCGTTGCCGGATGCGTAATCAGGCTCTTGGCGTCGCCGAGATTGTTGGAAATCAGCACGATGTCGAGTGCGTTCTGGAAGGCGAAGGCGGCCTGCTTGCCGCCCTTGATGTCGAGGCAGATCAGCGTCGAACCGCCGGCCATCTGCTTTTTGACGATCTCCGCCTGCGGATGGTCGGCGCGCCCCGGATAGATGACGCGCGCGATTTCCGGCCGCTCGGCGAGGAAATCCGCGATCCTGCCGGCGCTCTGCGTCTGGTGCGCGACGCGGATCGGCAACGTTTCCAGCCCCTTCAGCAGCGTCCAGGCGTTGAACGGCGACAGGCTCGGGCCGGTGTGGCGGAAATAATTGTGCAGGTTCTCGTCGATCCAGTCCTTGTCGGACAGGATGATGCCGCCAAGGCAGCGGCCTTGCCCGTCAATGTGCTTGGTTGCCGAATAGACGACGACATGCGCGCCGAGTTTCAGCGGCCGCTGCTGCAGGGGCGTGGCGAACACGTTGTCGACCACCAGCCGCGCGCCGACCGATCGCGCCAGCGAAGCGACCGCCGCGATATCGACCACTTCCAGCGTCGGGTTGGTCGGGCTTTCCAGGAAGAACAGCTTCGTGTTGGGCCGAACCGCCTGTTCCCAGTTGGCGATGTCCTTGCCGTCGACCAGTGTCGCTTCGATGCCGTATTTCGGCGCCAGCGTTTCGACGATCCAGCGGCAGGAGCCGAAGACCGCGCGCGCCGCCAGAATGTGATCGCCGGCATTCAGGCCGCACAGGACCGCTGCCGCAACGGCTGCCATGCCGGACGCGGTGGCGCGGGCGTCTTCGGCCCCTTCCAGCGCGCACATGCGCTTTTCGAACATATCCACGGTCGGGTTGGCGTAGCGCGAATAGATGAAGCCGGGTTCCTCGCCCTTGAAGCGCGCTTCGGCGGCCTCGGCGGTCGGATAGACATAGCCTTGGGTGAGGAAAATCGCTTCGGACATTTCGCCGAACTGCGAGCGAAGCGTGCCCGAATGCACGAGTTGGGTGGCCGGCTTCCAGTTACGCTTATTTTCGATGGTCATGGGCGTGCCTTAAAAACAAAAAACCGGTCGCGAAAATCGCCACCGGTCCATGCTGCCTCGCGGCCGACGGTCCCTTAGCGACTTGTTTAACGTGGCTGCAAGCCGACCGGCCAAATCACCACGGGATAACGCCCTTTATTCCTCGCTTTTGCTTGCGTCAACCGCCCCGCTTATTAAGAAATTTGGGGGAACTATGACATCTGGGCCAGACTGCGGAGTGGACCTTTGCGCAAGACAGGCATTCTTCCCGACCAGGACATCGCGGCGCTGTTCGCAACGGGCGCGCTTAAGAGCGAGCGTCCGCTTGACGGCGACCAGATTCAGCCGGCAAGCCTCGACTTGCGGCTGGGCAAAAAAGCCTGGCGCGTGCGTGCCTCCTTCCTGCCCGGCCCTAATCATACCGTCGCCGACAAGCTCGACCGGCTCAAGCTGCACGAGATCGATCTGAGCGAGGGATCGGTGCTGGAAACCGGCTGCGTCTATATCGTGCCGCTGATGGAAAGCCTGGCGCTGCCGGCGGAGATTTCCGCTTCGGCCAATCCGAAAAGCTCGACTGGCCGCCTCGACATCTTCACCCGCGTCATGACCGACCACGGCCACGAGTTCGACAAGATAGCCGCCGGCTATCATGGCCCGCTCTATCTGGAAGTCAGCCCGCGCACGTTTCCCATCGTCGCCCGCGCCGGTTCGCGGCTGTCGCAAATCCGGTTTCGCACCGGTAACGCGCTGCTGTCGGAAGCCGAGTTGAATGAACTGCACCGCACTGAGATGCTGGTCGCCACCGAACCGCCGAACATTTCCGGCGGCGGCATCGCGCTGTCTATCGATCTTGCCGGCGACGAGAACGGGCTGGTCGGCTATCGCGGCAAGCACTACACGGGGCTTGTCGACGTCGACAAGCGGGCGGCTCACGACGTCGTCGATTTCTGGGAGCCGCTCTACAAACGCCGCGACGGCGAACTGGTGCTCGACCCCGACGAATTCTACATCCTCGTCAGCCGCGAGGCGGTGCATGTGCCGCCGCTCTACGCCGCCGAGATGACGCCTTTCGATCCGCTGGTCGGTGAATTTCGCGTCCATTATGCCGGCTTTTTCGATCCGGGCTTCGGCCATTCGGCTGCCGGAGGCACCGGCAGCCGCGCCGTGCTGGAAGTGCGCAGCCATGAAGTGCCGTTCATCCTCGACCACGGCCAGATCGTCGGCCGGCTGGTCTACGAGCACATGCTGGTCCGACCGAAGGCGCTCTATGGCACCGATCTAGGCTCCAACTATCAGGCGCAGGGCCTGAAATTGTCCAAGCATTTCCGGGCCGCTGGCTGAGAGCCCGTTTGGAAACTCTACCCAGCCGGACATCTGACGCAATTTTCTGCGCTTCCGGTGCTCACGTACTGTAGTACGCTCCGCTCCGGTTCTCGAAAATCACGCCATATGCCCCGGCTGGGCGAGTTATCAAACAGACTCTGAGGTTAGAGCACCTTTACCGCGACGTTCGTCGGCGCTTCGATCTCGATCGGGTTGCGCAGCGGCAGGCCGAAATCCTTTGCCTCGATCTCGAACATGTCGTCGGCTCTGGTGGCGATGCCGTCGGCGAAGGACAGCGTTGCGGTGCCGAACATATGCACATGCACGTCGCCCGGCTGGCGGAAGGCCGAATATTTGAAGTGATGGTATTCGAGATTGGCGATCGAGTGTGACATGTTCGTCTCGCCCGACAGGAAGGGCTTTTCCCAAAACACCTCGCCGTCGCGGATGATACGTGAGGTACCGCGAATGTCGGCAGGCAGGTTGCCGACAAGGATTTCCGGCCCGAAGGACGCGTTGCGCAGCTTGGAATGGGCCAGATAAAGGTAGTTCACCCGTTCGGTGACGTGATCGGAAAACTCGTTCGAGAGCGTGAAACCGACGCGGAAGGGTTGGCCGTCGTCGCCGATGATATAGATTCCGGCGATCTCCGGTTCTTCACCCGCGTCGGCGGCAAAGGCCGGCGAGACGAGCGGCGCGCCCGGCGCTACCGCCATGGTGCCGTTGCCCTTGTAGAACCATTCCGGCTGCACGCCGGGCGAACCGTTGGCCGGCTTGCCGCCTTCGAGGCCCATGCGGAACATCTTCATGGAATCGGTCAGTTGCTCGTCGCCCTCGGCGCTAAGCTTCTTGTGCATGCTGTCGCGGGTCGCCGCCGACCCAAGGTGCGTCAGCCCGGTGCCGGTGAGATGCAGGTGCGCCGGGTCCGGATGGTTGATCGGCGAGAGCAGCCAGCCTTTTTTGTAGGCGCTTTCGAGGTCGACGGTCTCGCCCAGGCCCTTGCGCTCGATCAGCACTGCCAGGCCAAGGCCAGTGCGTGCCGCTTCCAGCGCCAGCGAATAGACGCTGCGCGCGCCGTTGACGATGCGCGCCTTGCCGCCTTCGCGCGCGGCGACCCGGATCGTTTCGCTCTCGTCGAGAATCTGGGATATCAGCATGGCGGCTC
Source organism: Mesorhizobium sp. A556 (assembly GCF_054489545.1). Classification (NCBI taxonomy): domain Bacteria; kingdom Pseudomonadati; phylum Pseudomonadota; class Alphaproteobacteria; order Hyphomicrobiales; family Phyllobacteriaceae; genus Mesorhizobium; species Mesorhizobium sp. A556. The sequence continues at coordinate 67,123 of NZ_JBTMXA010000015.1, read as the reverse complement.
TTTCTCTCCATAGTCGCGGGTCGCGCGGCAATCGTTGCCCTGCACGGCGCGCGAAGCTCGCGCCATGATAGGCTGTTCATGTGGAGCGCCCTTGCTCCGTTCGGGGTTATGGGACCGGTGGCTCCCGGCTTAATTCTTGTTCTTGTTGTAGACGTCGAAGACGACCGCACCGAGCAGCACCAGCCCCTTGATGACCTGCTGCCAGTCGATGTTGACGCCCATGATCGACATGCCGTTGTTCATCACGCCCATGATGAACGCGCCGATGACAGCGCCCGCGACCTGACCCGCGCCGCCGGCCATCGAGGCTCCGCCGATGAACACGGCCGCGATCACGTCGAGTTCGAAGCCGAGGCCGGCCTTCGGCGTCGCCGTATTGAGGCGCGCGGCGAAGATCAGGCCGGCAAGTGCGGAGAGCACGCCCATGATGATGAACACGTAGAAGGTCAGCCGCTCGGTCTTGATGCCGGACAGCGCCGCCGCCTTGACGTTCCCGCCCATGGCGTAGATGCGCCGGCCGATGGTCATGCGCTTGGTCAGGAACACGAACAGTGCGATCAGGATGCCCATGACGATCAGCACGTTGGGCAATCCCTTGTAGGACGCCATCATGGTGATGAGGAACAGGATCACGCCCGAGATGATGACGTTCTTGACGACGAACAACGCGAACGGCTCGGCCTCGTAGCCATGGCTCTCGCGGTTGCGTCGGCTCTTCAGCGCGAAATAGAGCATGGCGGCGACGATCGCGATGCCGATCACCAGCGTCGTTGCATGCAGCTTGGTGGCGCCGAGCGTGATTGGGCCGATGACATCGGGGATGAAGCCGGCTGAGAGCAACTGGAATTCGCGCGGGAACGGCCCGACCGACATGCCGCCCAGAAGCCACAGCGCCAGCCCCTTGAACACCAGCATGCCGGCCAGCGTGACGATGAAGGAGGGTATCTTCAGATAGGCGATCCAGTAGCCCTGGCTAGCGCCGATGACGCCGCCGGCGATCAGGCAGATCAGCCCGGCCAGGAACGGGTTCATGTGGTATTGCACCATCAAGACGGCAGCGATCGCGCCGACGAAGCCGGACACCGAACCGACCGAAAGGTCGATATGCCCGGCGACGATGACCAAAAGCATCCCCAGCGCCATGATGATGATGTAGCTGTTTTGCAGCACGATGTTGGTGAGGTTCACCGGCTTGAACAAGACGCCATTGGTGAAATATTGGAAGAACAGCATGATCAGGATCAGCGCGATCACCAGCCCGTAGTCGCGCAAATTTTCCTTGAGCGCGGTCATGGCGGAAGCGCGCGCGTTGCGTTCGGCGTTTGGAAGGGTGTCGGTGCTCATGATGCTGCCTTTGCTTCCGCGTGGACGATTGCCCGCATGATCTTTTCCTGCGACGCTTCCTTGGCCGCCATCTCGCCGACGATGCGGCCCTCGTTCATGACGTAGATGCGGTCGCAGATGCCGAGCAGTTCGGGCATTTCGGACGAGATGACGAGGACGCCTTTGCCCTCGTCCGCCAGCCGATTGATGATGGTGTAGATCTCGTATTTCGCGCCGACATCGATGCCGCGTGTCGGCTCGTCGAGGATCAGCATGTCGGGGCTGGAAAACAGCCACTTCGACAACACCACCTTCTGCTGGTTGCCGCCGGAAAGGTTGCCGGTGATCTGATAGACGCTGGACGAGCGGATGTTGGTCTTCTTGCGATAGTCGTTGGCGGCGTTGAGTTCGCGCATGTCGTCAAGCACGCCGGCCTTCGATACGGCCTTCAGGTTGGCGATGGTGATGTTGTGCTTGATATGGTCGATGAGGTTGAGGCCGAAAGTCTTGCGGTCCTCGGTCGCATAGGCGATGCCGTGGGCGACGGCGCGGTCAACGCTGGACGTATCGATCTTCTTGCCGTGCAGGAACACGTCGCCGCTGATGCCCTGGCCGTAGCTTCTGCCGAAGACGCTCATGGCGAACTCGGTGCGGCCGGCCCCCATCAGGCCGGCGATGCCGACGACTTCGCCCTTGCGAACGGAAAGGTTGACGCCCTTCACCACTTGGCGGTCGGCATGTTGCGGATGATGGACGACCCAGTTCTTCACCTCGAAGATGGTCTCGCCGATGTTTGGCGTACGCGCCGGAAAACGGTCGTCGAGCGAGCGGCCGACCATCGAGGTGATGATGCGCGCTTCGCTGATGTCGTGCGGATCGAGCGTCTCGATGGTCTTGCCGTCGCGCAGGATGGTGATGCGGTCGGCGACCTTGTCGATCTCGTTCAGCTTGTGGGAAATCAGGATCGAGGCGATGCCCTTCTGCTTGAAGTCGACCAGCAGCGACAACAGCGCGTCGCTGTCCTTTTCGCTCAAGGAGGCGGTCGGCTCGTCGAGGATCAAGAGCTTGACCTCTTTCGACAGCGCCTTGGCGATTTCGACCAGTTGCTGCTTGCCGACGCCGATATTGGTGATGAGCGTGTCGGGGTCTTCCTTGAGGCCGACGCGGGCGAGAAGCTTGGATGCGCGCGAGCGCACCAGGTTCCAGTCGATGATGCCGTTATGCGCCTGCTCGTTGCCGAGGAAGATGTTTTCGGCAATCGACAGCAACGGCACCAGCGCCAGTTCCTGGTGGATGATGACGATGCCGACCTTCTCGCTGTCATGGATGCCGCCGAACCGGCATTCCTGGCCGAGAAAGCGAATGTCGCCGGAATAGGCGCCGTGCGGATAGACGCCGGAAAGCACCTTCATCAGCGTGGATTTGCCGGCGCCGTTCTCGCCGACGATGGCGTGTATCTCACCCTCCCGGACATCCAGATTGACGTCCTGAAGAGCCTTGACGCCAGGAAAGGTCTTGGTGATGCCGCGCATCTCCAGAATGGTCTTTTCCATTGCGGAAATCCATTTTTGCCAGAGCGTCCCGACTTCACCCAGATGGTGCGCGAAACCGGCCGGATCGAACTCGGCAGATGATACAGAAGGGAAGCGGGATTGAAAGGGGTTCCGCCAAGGCGAAACCCCTCCAGACGGTTGCTTACTGCAGGTCTTCGGCCTTGACGTAGCCCGAGTCGACCACTTTTTCCTTGTAGTTCGACTTGTCGACTTCATACGGGGTCAGAAGCACCGACGGCACCACCTTGACGCCGTTGTTGTAGGTCTTGGTGTCGTTGACCTGCGAAGGCTCCTTGCCCTGCATGACTTCGTCGACGAGGCCGGCTGTCACCTTGGCAAGCTCGCGGGTGTCCTTGTAGACGGTCGAGTACTGCTCGCCGGCAATGATCGCCTTGATCGAGGGAACTTCCGCGTCCTGGCCGGAAATGATCGGCCATGGCTGGTCGGCGGTGCCGTAGCCGACGCCGCGCAGCGACGAGATGATGCCGCGCGACAGGCCGTCATAGGGCGCCAGAACCGCATCGACGCGGCTGCCGTCCGAGTAGTTGGCGGAGAGCAGATTGTCCATGCGCGCCTGTGCAACCGCGCCGTCCCAGCGCAGCGTGCCGACCTTGTCCATGCCCATCTGGCCCGACTTGACGACGAAGTCGCCCTTGTCGATCAGCGGCTGGAATACGCTCATGGCGCCGTCGTAGAAAAAGAAGGCGTTGTTGTCGTCGGGCGAACCGCCGAACAGTTCGAGGTTGAACGGACCCTTCTTTTCCGGGTAGCCAAGACCCTTGAGGATCGAATTGGCCTGCAGCACGCCGACCTGGAAATTGTCGAAAGTGGTGTAGTAGTCGACATTCGGGCTGTCGCGGATGAGGCGGTCATAGGCGATGACCTTGACGCCCTTGTCGTGCGCCTGCTGCAGCACGGCCGACAGGGTGGTGCCGTCGATCGAAGCGATGATCAGCACCTTGGCATCCTTGGTCACCATGTTCTCGATCTGGGCGAGCTGGTTGGGGATGTCGTCTTCGGCAAACTGGAGATCGGTCTTGTAACCCTTCGCTTCCAGCGCCTTGACCAGTTCGTTGCCGTCACTGATCCAGCGCAACGAAGACTTGGTCGGCATGGCGATGCCCACGGTACCCTTGTCCTGGGCTTGTGCCTGTACCGAATAGGTCGTGGCCGCGAGGCCTACCGTCAATGCGGCGATTAACGTCCGGATGATTTTCACGTTCACTGTCTCCCTGGTTGTTGCGCGAGGCGACGCGCCTGACGGCTGCGCAATTCAGGCAGCGCGCCGACGCGCCCCGCCATTGTGTCGATATTCGGTATCCTCCCGGCCGTGCGTCAGTAATTTCAATCGATGCGATAGTCTTCGCCATCGACCGGTGCTGCGCAAGGCACGCGAAATTTGTGTTGCATTGCCATAACTGTCAAATGCGATCTACGATGATTGGTATATCGGAAATGATATGGATAGGCCGGGGATACAGGCTTACCACTGACGTTTGGAGGGGAGATCGGCATGGCTGCTTTTCGAAACCAGGATGGGGCTTCCGCCAAGCTCGACAGATTTTCGGGCGGCGGCGAAACCCTGCTGCGCAGCGGGCTGAGCCTGCGTCACATGCGCATGATCGTGGCGCTGGACGATCATGGCCGCGTCAGCGCCGCCGCCCAGGTGATGAACATTTCGCAGCCGGCCGCGTCGCGCATCATTGCGGAAATGGAAGCCATTCTCGACGTGAAGCTGGCCGAACGGTTGCCGCGCGGCGTCACGCTGACGCCCTATGGCAAGGCGCTGGCGCGGCGGGCGCGCTCGATCCTGCTCGAAATGCGCGAGGCGGGCCGCGATATTTCAGAACTCAAGGCGGGCAAGGGCGGTTCGGTGTTCCTGGGCGCGGTGACGGCCCCGGCCATCGAACTGGCCGTGCCGGCGATCCGGGAAATCAGGCGCCTCTATCCGCGCATCGAAATCACCATGCAGGTCGAGACGTCCAACGTGCTGGCGCGCGAACTGGTCGCCAGCCGCCACGATTTCATCATCGCCCGCATTCCCGACGATCTCAATCCGCGCCTGTTCGAATCGCGCGTGATCGGCATCGAGAAGGCCTGCCTGATCGTGCGGCGCGGCCATCCTCTCACACGCCCGGGCGCGGCCGTGCGGCTTGAACAGACGGGGGCTTACGACTGGGTCTTCCAGTCCGGTGGATCGCCGCTGCGCCAGGCGATGGAGGCGAATTTCCTCAACCGCAACATCGCCTTGCCGGAACGGATTTTGAACACAAGCTCGCTGTTGCTGACGCTGGTCATGGTGGCGCAGTCCGACGCCATTGCACCGGTGTCCATTCAGGTGGCGAAGTTCATCCAGAGTCCCGAAGGACTGGCCGGCGCGATCGACATCATCCCGACGGAATTCGACATCGAGGTCCGGCCCTACAGCCTGATTACGGTCCGCAACCGCGTACTCTCGCCTGCGGCCAAGATGCTGTATGATTCCATCTTGCGCCAGGTGGGGTAGCTGCCCGCTTCCGACTTAGTTGAGTTCGTAGCGGACGCCGAGGCGCAGGGCATGGAAGTCGAAGCCGTTGTCGCGGATCTGCTCGCCCTTGGCTCCGAACGCCTTGTCTGCGGCGTCATAGGCGAATGCCTTGCCGCTTCCGACCCGCGTATATTTGTAGCCGGCGTCGAGCAGGAAATGGTCGGAAAGACGATAAGACAGGCCGGCCATGGCCGAGCCGGCAAGCCGCCAACTGCTCAGCCCCTCATTGGTTGCCGTGTAGGGCGTGTAGCCCGGCTGGCAGAGCGCGCAGACTTCCTGCACGCTAAGCTTGCCATAGTCCACGAAGGCCGCGCCGATGCCGAGGCCCACATAGGGCGTGATCGCTCCCCACGCCGGCAGATCGACATAGGCGTTGAGCATCGGCGCCCACACATTGGCGGAAGCCTGGTTTTCATAATGGCAATCGGCGCCCATCGGCAACGCATGCTGCGGGTCCGTCTTGATCATGTAGGGGCAATCCGTGCCGCCCGAAATCTTGGCGTGGAAAAAGTCGAGCGTTGCGTCGGCGCGGAGATAATCGTTGAAGCGGTAGCCAACACCGCCGCCGAGGCTTGCAGCGCCGCCGAAATCGAGATGGTCGTAGCGGAAGGTGCCATCGATCCCTTCCACGCCCGGAAACTGGTTGTAGAAATCCCAGTCTCCCTCGTTGCGCGACTTGAACACGTAGCCGACGTCGCCCCGTATGTACCATCCCGAATAGGGGGCAGGCTGGACGACCGGCGGCGGTGCTTCCTCGACATAGAGGTCGGCGGCAAGAACGGGGGCGCTCATCACCAGCGCGACAGCCAGCGTTGTCATGCGTGTTGCGAAAGTCATGTCGACTACCTGTGTCTTGACGGCGCAGACATCGTGCCGTTCCAAAAGTGCGTAGCCGCACTATCAGGCCAGTATGGTTAACAAGCGATAAAGCCTTCGCTCGACATTCGAGGGGACGACACGCCAGCGGGAAAAGAACCCGCGCGTTCAGCTTGGGAAGCCGGTTGTATTCACCAATAGGAAGCAGCACACCGGCAAGCCAACCATTGGCTTTCCCGAAATTACGAAACGCAAGTCGCCGCAAACATTGGAAGAGCAGGCCCGAAATTTGATTGTGTCTTCATAGCCGCATGCCGGCTGCGTCAAACAAGAATACGCGGGCGGCATCCAGGCCGATGATGCTCGTTTCGCCGACTGCGGGTCTGGCGTTCCCTTGGCTTTGGACGGTTATCATCGAACCGTCGGCGAGCACCGCATGAAAATAGGTGACGTTTCCGAGGCATTCGACGAGCGTCACCTGGCCTGAAATCGTGCTTGCGGCACCTTCCGCTGGAACGAAATGCTCCGGTCGAATACCGAGGCTGACCAGCGTTCCTGGCTCGGGCGGCGCACCACGGGTCTCGACGGCCATTCCCGACAAGCCCAGCGCTGGAGCAGCTACGACAGTCTTGCCGCCTGTTACGGCCGTCACCGAAGCCGGGAAGAAATTCATGCGCGGCGAGCCGATGAAGCCCGCTACGAAGCTGTTGTCGGGGTTGTCGTAAAGCTCCAGCGGAGCGCCGACCTGCTCGACGCGCCCGGCTCTCAGCACCACGATGCGGCTCGCCAGTGTCATGGCTTCGACCTGGTCGTGCGTCACATAGATCATCGTCGTGCCGAGTTGCTGATGCAGGCGCGCGATTTCTATGCGCATCTGCACGCGCAGTTCGGCATCGAGGTTCGACAGCGGTTCGTCGAACAGGAATATATCGGGCTGGCGCACGATGGCGCGGCCGATGGCGACGCGCTGGCGCTGCCCGCCGGAGAGTTCGCGCGGCTTGCGGTTCAGGTAGGCTTCGAGGTGCAAGGTTTTTGCCGCCTCCGCCACTTTGCGCTCGATCTCCGCCTTGGGGCGCTTGGCCATCTCCAGCGGAAAGCCCATATTGGTGGCGACGGTCATATGCGGATAAAGCGCATAGGTCTGGAACACCATGGCTATGCCGCGCTTGGCCGGGTCTTCCGCAGTCACGTCGCGTCCGCCGATTTCTATTCTGCCGCCCGAGGTGGATTCGAGCCCGGCGATCATGCGCAACAGAGTGGACTTGCCGCAGCCCGAAGGGCCGACGAACACGACGAACTCGTGGTCCGCGACTTCGAGATCGACGCCGCCGATCACCTCCGTTTCGCCGAAACGCTTTTTCACTTTGTACAGCGACAGACCGGCCATTCGGCTCTTTCCTCGATTATTTCACGGCGCCGTCGGTGAGGCCAGTTACAAACCAGCGACCGACAAGCGCGAACAGGATAACGACCGGGATGGTTGCCGCCGTGGCGCCGGCCAGCAGCAGCCCCCAGTCGATCTGATACTGGCCGATGATGCCGGCAAAGCCGACCGGAATGGTGCGCCTCGCGTCCGATACGATCAGCACCGAGGCGAACAGAAATTCAGTCCATGACGAAATGAAAGCGAAGATCGCCACGCTGGCGATACCCGGTGCGATAAGCGGCACCAGGATACGAATGAGAATGGTGGTTGTCGGAGCGCCGTCGATCACCGCGGCTTCCTCGATTTCCGGCGGGATGGTGGCGAGGAAGGAGCGCATCATCCAGATCGAGAAAGGAAGTGCGAACGCGACGTTGACGACTACCAGCGCCACCGGGCTGTCGATCAGGCCGATTTTGGCGAAGAGCCCGTAGAGCGGGATCAGCACCACCACGCCGGGAAAGGCATAGGCGAGCAGGATGGTCCGGTAGAGGGCCGTGCGGCCGGGGAATTCCATACGGAAGAAGGCATAAGCCGCGGGAAGCGCCAACAGGACCGTGAATGCCGTGGAAAACGTCGCCACGATCATGCTGTTCAAAAGGTAGACCGGAAAATCGGACGCCTGCAGCAACTTGTCGAAATGCTGCAGGGTAAAGCTGCGCGGCACCATGGTCGGGACGCGCTGGATGATCTCCTTGGGAAGCTTGAACGAGCCGGTGATCACCCACCAGAAGGGCAGGCCAATCGTCAGGGCAATGAGAGTGAGCCCGCTATACAGCGCCAGCGCCTGCCGGAATGTGCGCTTCATCGGGTGGCCTCGTCCGACGTCATGGCGCGGGTGGCGAGAAATGCGAAGGCCATCAGCAACAGGCTGGTGAGCACCGAGATCGTAGCTGCCTCGCTGAGGCGGTAGCCCTTGAAGGCGGTTTGATAGATCAACACCGGAAGAGTCTGCGTGGCGTCGGAAGGCCCGCCGGCCGTCAGGAGCCAGATCACGTCGAAGACATTGAACGACAAAAGCGTGCCGACGATTCCGAGCACCATCAGCGTCGGCTTCAGCAGCGGCCAGGTGATGCGCGTGAAGCGTTTAAACGTTCCGGCCCCGTCAATGCGCGCCGCTTCGTAGAGATCGCTTGGAATACGCGTCAGGCCTGCCAGCAGCATGAGCGCGGTGAAGGGAAACCAGCGCCATGAATTGATCATGATCAGCGTGGTCATGGCGCTTTCGCGGGTCGCGAAAAAACCGACCGGCCGTTCGATCAGGCCGGTCTGGACCAGAAGCGGGTTGATCATGCCGCCCGAGGAGGACAAGAGCCAACGCCAGATGATGACGACCACTACGGTCGGCACGATCCAGGTCAAGATGACCCATGTCCGGGCGATGCCGACGCCCGGAAATTTCTGGTTGAGGATCAGCGCCGTCGCCAGCGCCAGGATTGTCTGGACGACAGCGTTGCCGAGCACCCAGACCACGCTGCGGCCGAGCGCACGCCAAAAGCCGGCGGTGCCAAGGACCGCCGCATAATTGTCGAGGCCGACGAAATGGCCTTGCGAGCCGATCACGCCGACATCCTGAAAACTCAGGATGACGGCTTGAACGAGAGGCCAGCCAAGCACGGCCAGCAGCACGAGCAGGGCAGGTGACACGAACAGGAACGCCAGCGTCGTGTTCCTCATCGATTCTGCCCCGCGTTTGCTTTCGCCTTACTTTTTGGCGATTTCGGACATGCGCGCCTGGCCGGCCTTGACCGCCTCGGCCGCACTCTGCCCGTCCACGACGACGTGTTGCAGCGTCTCGGCGATCACGTTTTGCGCGGAGATCGCGCCGATCGACGGAAACACCTTGCCGGTCGTGAAGCCGAACAGCTTGCCGCTTTGCGAATTGGCGATCATGGTTTCGATCTGGGGCTTGTATTTGGTCACGGTCTTGTCGTTCCAGAACGAGTCGGCCTTGGCGCCGTCATCGGTGACCGGCAGGAAAAGCCCCGGCTCCATGGTCAGGAAGCGTCCGTAATTCGCAGGCTCCAGCAGCCAGGTCAGGAACACCTTGGCGGCTTCCTGCTTGGCGGCATCCTTGGTCGTCAGCATGACGGCGTTGGAGTAGGAGATGGTCGCCGATGCGCTTTGGTCGTCGGCGTGCGGAACCGCCGCCACGCCGAGATCGGCGGCATCGCCCTCGGCCTGCGTGTCATAGGTGCTGATGACGCTGAACTGCAGGATCATGCCACAGGTGTTGCTGGCGAAGCAGGCTTCCGCCTCGCCCCAGGTCCAGGAGCCGTTGTCGGGGGGCGACAGCTTTGCCAGCTTCGAGTAGAAGTCGTAGGCCTTGACCGTTTCCGGCTTGTCGAAGGCAATCGAACCGTCGTCGTTGTAGAGGTCGGCGGCACCGTCATTGACCATGAAACTGTAGACGGTCTGATCGGTATAAAGCTGCTTGTTGGCCGGAAGGCCGATGCCGTACCGACCGTCCTTGCCGAGCGCCTCGGCGGCCGCCTGCCACTCGCTCCAGGTTTTCGGAGGCTCTATGCCCGCTTCTTTCAGGGCGCTGTTTCTATACCAGAGCGAGAGCGCCATGTTGTAGACCGGAACGGCCCAGATGTGGTCGTCATATTCGTAGGGCGCGAGCGTTGCCTTGACGAAACCGTGTTTGGCGTCCAGATCCTTGACCAGGTCATCCACCGGCACGACCGCGTCGATGCTCTTGAGCACGGTGGTGAAATCCGGGATGGTGAAAAGCAGGTCCGGGCCGTTGCCCGCGGCAAAGGCGGCAGGCGCCTTGGCGTAGACCTCGCCCCAGCTCTGCGGCTCCTGCTTGACCTGGATGTCGGGGTGGCCCGCGTTGAATTCGTCAAGCAGTTCCTTCATGCGCTGCACGCGCTGCGGCGGCTGCTCCATGTGCCACATCGTCAGACTCACCGGTTCGGCATAGGCCGCGCCCGCAAGAAGCGTCGTGGCAAAGCCGGCGGCTATGATAAAGCGTGTAGACCTCAAGATACTGTCCTCCCGTTGCCCCGGACCCGCTATGGGCCCGGAAATTTCAAAGATGCGGGTTGCGCGGCCGGTAACGGGCGACCAGCGCCTCGTTGACGTCCTTTGCCCCCGGCATGTTGGCGCTAAGATAGATCGGCGCGTTGGCGCCGAACGTCTGTAGCCGCACCGCCGCCTCCGCGAACACCGCATTCATCAAAGCCGCGCCGATCGACGTGGAGATAGGCCCCACGCGCAATTCGCTGCCCGGCACGTCGATGATGGCGTCACCGGACGGCGCGCCATTGTCGAGGACGATGTCGGCGACATCGGCGAGACGGGTGCGCCCATTGGCGGCCGATTTTGAATAGATTTCCGAAGTGATGGCGATCACGGTCGCGCCGATCGCCTTGCCGATTTGCGCGGCCTCCACCGTCGCCGTGTTGACGCCGCTGTTGGAAACGACAATGAGCACGTCATTTGGGCCGATGGGATAGCGCGCGAAAATGGGGGCTACGATTCCCGGCATCCTCTCGAACACCGTCCCGGCGACCGCGCCTTCGTGCACCATGGTCGTGGCGCACAGGATCGGCACGGTCAACGCAAGCCCGCCTGCCCGGAAATGGGCCTCCTCCGCCAAAGTATGGCTATGGCCCGTGCCGAAGATATAGACGAGGCCGTCTGCCTTGGCCGTCCGCTCGATCGCATCCGCCGACGCGGCAATGGCGTCGGCATTGTCATCGAGCAGCCGACCCATGCGGGCCGCGAGTTCGGTCAGATAGGCGGCTGCTGCCGGGGTCTTGCTCATGCGTCTTTTCCAAGTGTCAGATTTACCCGCATCACGAAGCAGTCGCCGCGGTAGGTGGCCCGGACATATTCAAGCGGGCGACGTTCGGCATCGAGCGTGCGGCGGGTAAGGATAAGAACCGGGCTTTGCCGCGAAATGTTGAGGGCTGCGGCGCTCGCGGCATCAGGATTGGCGGACCAGAGCGTCTGCTCGGCCTCGCTCGGGTGCAGACCATAGCGCTCACGAAGCACGCGATAGAGTGAGTCCGTGGCAAAATCGGCTTCATCCAACAGGTTCGGCGCGAGTGCGGCCGGAATCTCGGTCCGTTCCAGACCAACCGGTTCGGCATCGGCAAGGCGCACGCGAACCAGGCGATGGACCAGGGAGCGTTCAGGCACGCCAAGCGCCATCGCTGCTTCCATGTCCGCGAAGCCGATGCCGGCGTCCAGAACGATACTGGAAGCCGTACGTCCGCCGCGGTGCATTTCTTCCGTGAAGCCTCGGAGCGTGCTCAGCTGCTGCTCTATCTGTGGCGGGGTTACGAATGCGCCTCGGCCAGTCCGGGTTTCCACCAAGCCACGTCGCTCGAGCAGTTTCAGCGCCTGGCGCGCCGTCATCCGGCTGGCGCCGAGATTCTCCGCTATCTGTCGTTCCGACGGCAGCCTGTCGCCGACTTTCAGCGAGCCGGATGCAATGCGCGCCGCGAATGAACTCGCGATACGCTGATAAAGAGGAAGCGATCCGGCTGTCAGGCTATCAGGCATCACGTGGTATATTCCAAACCGACTGTGGTATGCACCACTCTCGGTAAGCCGTAAAGTCCGGTTGCCTTAGATTCCCAACGCACTGTCGCGTCGAGCGCGATAAGCGACAAACGCGCGGTCCCAATCAGGCTTCGTGGATCGATCGGGCCTATGCTGACGCTGTATCCGCCGCGTTGAAACCGAAGCCTCCCGGATCGAGCCAAACCGCCCTATAGCTGTAGCGGCGAGTAACGCTGCGCCGCGTGCGCCGAATTCGGTACCGGCAGGGACGGTGACGGTGGCATCGAGACAATCCGCAATCATCTGCGCCCACATGGAACTGCGCGCGCCGCCGCCGGTCAGCAGGATGTCCTTGCCGCCCCCGTCGATATCCTGGATCAGATCGCGGATCGACAGTGCGACCCCTTCATAAACCGCGCGGATCAGATGGGGCCGCTTGTGACGCGATGTGAGCCCGTGAAAGCTGGCGCGCGCCTGCCTCTGCACGACCGGCGCGATAATGCCGCTCTCACTGAGATACGGCAGATAGACCAATCCTTCGCTGCCGATGGGAAGGGGTGCGATCATCGATTCCATCTGCGCGTAAGCGTCAGCTTTGCCAACGATATCCGGGAACAGGGTTTCCATCGCCCAATCGAGGTTGAGCGTGCCGGCGACGTTGACCATTGCGCGAAACCAGGCCTCGCCGGGCAAGGTGAACAGCAGCCCGAGATTGGGCGGCGTAAAGACCGGTTCGTCACTGACCACCCCGACCATGCACGTCGTGCCGAGGACCGCCGTGACCATCCCCGCTTGAAGCGCGCTTGCGCCGACGACCGTCGACGGCACGTCGCCCGCGCCGATCGCCACGGGCGTGCCTTCGGCCAGACCGGTAGCGACGGCCGCAGCCTTGGTAATGAAGCCACCGATCGTCTCCGATTCGACAGCCACCGGCAATTTGTGCGCAAGATCCGTGATTTCGAACAGTGCAAGCATGGCGTCACTGCGGTCGCGCAGGCTCGCATTTCCCGGTGCGACCGCCGCCTCTGTCCGGTCGGCCGAAGCCTTGCCGGTAAGCTTCATGCGCAGATAGTCCTTGTAGCTGAAGACGTGCGCCGCACGCTCAAGCACCGCTGGTTCATATTCTCGCAACCAGGCGAGAAGCGGCAAGGTGCAGCCTTGTTGCAAAACACATCCATCGGACTGGAAGATGCGCTGGTAGAAGTCTGGAACCTTCGCGACACGACGATCCAGCAGTTCCTGCGCCCGGCTGTCCTCCCATAGGATGCCGGGGCGCAGCGGATTGCCGCTTTCGTCCACCAGCCACGCGCCGACCATCGCGGCCGAGATGCCGATGGCCGAGACATCCGCTCCGGTTACGCCCGCAGCCTGGAGAGCGCCGCCGATCGCAATCGTGAACGCCTCCCAGGCTTCGGCCGGATCGATTTCGGACCAGCCTTCGTGCGGTCGGTATAGCCGGATGCGGTGGCTCCCCGTGCCGAGTTCATTGCCCAGATCGTCAAAAACCGCCGCCTTTGTGACCGACGAGCCGGCATCTATGCCCAAAAAAAAACCAGTCATCAGAAAACACCAAGCCAGGTTTATGATATCGCGCGGGATGCCCGGCGATCGTCAATTCGTCACTACGACCGAGAGATCACGCCCTCTTTGGTCAGTTGCATATTGGTCAGGGTGCGGTCGGCATGGGTGAGCCGCCAGCTCAGCATCCTTTGCGCATAGTGAAGAACGGTCGCAGCCATTTCGGCCTTGCCGGCAAGATTGTGCATCTCATTCGGGTCCTCGACGAGGTCGAACAAAAGGGGCGGCAGTGCCGCGAAATGCACATATTTGTAGCGTTCGTCGCGGATCACCGCATAGCTGCACTCGTCCGACGAAATGCCGAGCGCCAGTTCCGCCTTCTGGGTCGCCACGGCGCGGAAATCGTGCTCGAAGAACACCTCTTCGCGCCAGTTGGACGGCGTCTCTCCGCGCAGCAAGGGAGCGAGAGAGCGGCCGTCGCAGGTGCGCGGAACCTCCACGCCGATCGCGTCGAGAATGGTCGGCATGACGTCCACCGCCTCGGTGAAAACATCGACGCGTTTTCCTCGCATGGCATCGGCGCTCTGGCGTGGATCGCGAATGACCAGCGGCAGGTGGAACGCCTGGTCGAAATAGATTTCCTTGCCCCAGACGTGATGCTGGCCGAGCATTTCGGCGTGGTCGCTGGTAACGATGATAAGCGTGCGCTCATACTGGCCGCTGGCCTTGAGGTGGTCGATGATGCGGCCGAGATGATGGTCGACCTCGGCCACCAGTCCGTAATAGGCGGCGCGCATCTGCCGGATTTCGAGGTCGTTTGCCGACACCGGATCAAGCGGGCTGTGCTCATCATACACGCCTGGCTGGCTCAACCGATCAAGCTCATAGGCCAGCAGCGGATGCTGCTTTTTCTCCTCCTCAAGCGTTTCGGCGCGCGCCGGAAAAGCCACGTCCTTCGGGTGAACGGCGCTGTTATACGGCTCCGGTGCGACCAAGGGCGGGTGGGGCCGATAGAATACGAAATGCGCGAACCACGGCTTTTCGCTGCGCATCGAAAGCCATTTGAGAAAGGCGTCGGTCAGGAACGCCGTCTCGCTGTGCTCAGCCGAATATTTGGGTGGGATGAAGCGGAAACCGCGATCCGCAGGCTTGTCGAAATCCGCCCTTGGCTTGAACACGCCCCCGCGGCCATCCGCTACATCGTAGCCCTTGGCGACGAGATCACCGATCCATTGCTCCATGTCATCGTTGAGGTGCAGCGGCGCGACAAAGCCGGGCATCACGCCCTTGTCGTAACCGGTCAGCACGGGATCGTTCGGGGCCAGCCTGCGCGGGTCCATGCTGGTATCGGTGTAGCCGAACAGCGACGGCTCATAGCCAGCCTTGCGTGCTTCCAGGGCGACATTGGTATGGCGCGCGTCCAGCGGCGTGCCGTTGCGGCCGGAGCGGTGGTTCATCAGGTAAAGCCCGGTCAGCACGCTGGTGCGCGAGGGACCGCAGGGCGTGCACTGACCGAAATGTTTGCGAAACAGCACACCGTCCGCCGCCAGCGCGTCGAGGTTCGGCGTCTTCACATCGGGATGGCCGAGCGCTGAAACACAGTCGGCGCGCCACTGGTCCGCACAGATAAACAATACATTGGGACGCTCCGTCATCACCTATTCCCCTGCCGCAACGGTTGACCCATTTTCATATGGCCTTTCAGGGGTCAAGGGTGAGTAAAGACAACTTGCTCAAGGCATCTGTGCCGGTGCTCGCGCACGACCTGGAAGAAGCCCTGTCCATGTCCGATCGGTAGCACTTCTTCTGTGACCGGACGGGTAGCGCCTCAATTCCGTGACATTCGTCAGCTTCATTGGCCGTGGCTTTCGAGCCGCCCCCGATTTTTGTCAGATTGCGCCCCTGAAGCCCTTTCCGGGGCGGAGGAGGTTTTACCATGTCTACGCTACGTTTCTGCTCATCATGTGCGGCACCCCGCCCGAAAGCGGCGGCTCGGTGCCCATGGTGCCAGCGCAAATACGGAACGTTGCGAGGGGTGCCTGAAAACCTGTTTGGTTCGCTACGCGGAGAAAGACAGGCTGAGCAGGCCAACGCCTAAAGCCCGCGAGGCGCCTTGCGCACGCTACAACCACCCCATGACAAAAAGGCGGCCCTCGGGCCGCCTTTCTTGAATCCCGTGGCCGCATCATGCCGGGCGCTTCCGTTCGGTCCGGCCATCGCCTCGGTCACTCCATCGTCAACCGGTAGCCGATGCCGGTTTCGGTCAGGATGTGTTGCGGCCGCTCCGGATCGGCCTCGATCTTCTGGCGAAGCTGGCGCACGTAGATGCGCAAATATTGCACATCCGTCTCGCCGCCCCAGACTTCCCTCATCAGCATGCGATGCGTAAGCACCTTGCCGGCATGGGCGACCAGCATGCGCAGGATGTCGTATTCCTTGGGCGTCAGCTTCACTTCCTCACCGCGCACGCGCACGATGCGTCGTACCAGGTCGATTTCCAGATCGCCGCTGCGGAAAATTGGCTGCTCGCCCTGTTGCTGAAGTCGGTGGCGAAGTGCGGCGCGGATGCGGGCGAACAATTCCGCCGAGCCGAACGGTTTCGTCACGTAATCGTCGGCCCCGAGATCGAGCGCCTCGACTTTGCCTTTCTCGTCGGAGCGGCTCGACAGGACGAGGATCGGCACCGCGTTGCCGCTGCCCCGCAAGACACGGATCACTTCCAACCCATCCATATCGGGAAGCCCGAGATCCAGGATCACCAGATCGGGGAGGGAACGGTCGATTTCTGCAAGCGCGCTGCTTCCATCGGCGGCCTCGTTCACCTCAAAACCCTGCGAGCCCAGGCTGGTGCGCAACAGCCGACGGATCGGCAGCTCGTCGTCGACGATCAGGATCGTGACGGCATTTGCGTTCACGGCGTGGCCTCCGGTCTGCTTGCTTCAGGCACTGGCAGGCTGATGGTGAAGACGGCTCCGCCCCCCTCCGAGAGATTGCCCGCTTCGATCGTTCCGCCCATGGCTTCGACGAAGCCACGGCAAATGGCAAGGCCAAGGCCGGTGCCGGCACGCTGGCTGTCTGATTTGCGTACGCGAAAGAACTTGTCGAAGACGCGTTCCAGTTGCGCTTTCGGGATACCCGGCCCCTCGTCTTGCACCTGAAGACGCACCGCCGTCCCCTCCCTTTTGCCCTTTATCGTGATCGTCGTGCCGGTGGGCGCGTATTTCGTCGCATTGTCCAGGAGATTGAACAACACCTGCTCGAACAATACGGGATCGAGCCTTAGCATGGGAAGTTCAGCCGCAAGAGCGGTCACGACTGGGTGGTCGGCGAGGATTTTTTCCGCCCGGCGCAGCGTGCTGCCGACCACGTCCGCGATGTCCACGAGATCCAGATTGGGCGCAATCGCGCCCGATTCCAGCTTGGTCATGTCGAGCAGGTTGGCGATGAAGCGGTTCAGCCGCTCCGCCTCCTCCTGGATGGTGGATAAAAGCGCCTTGCGATCGTCCGGCGTCAGGTCCGGCAGCGCCGCCAGCCCATCCGCCGCGCCAAGAATGGAGGCAAGCGGCGTCCTCAAATCGTGCGAGATGGAGGTGAGCAGCGCCGCCTGCAACTGGTCGCGTTCGGCGGCGCGCTGCGCCTTGTCGAAATCCTCCGACAGGTTGATGCGCTCGATGGCCAGTGCCGCCTGATCGGACAGCGCATCGAGCAGGCGTTGCTCGTCGGGGGTCAACAGCGGACCTTGCTTGTCGCTGTCGATGCCGATCACCGCGACCGGGCCGCGGCCTGTCCGCATCGGCAGGAACAGGCGCCTGGCTCCCGGCAGCGTGTCGGCGCCGCGCCCCGCCGGCCTGTTGCTTTCCCACGACCATTTCGCCGCCGCCAGATCCGCCTCTTCGGCGACGTCCTCGGGGGGCCAGGCGGTCTTGAGTTCGAGCGATCCGTTCACGGGAAGGAAGAGCACGACCCGAACCTTGAGCATGGAGGAGACCTGCGAGGAAATCGCCCATAGAAGGTCGTCCATCGAGCCTATGCCGGCCAGCTTGCGGCTGAACAGATAAAGGTCCTCGGTGGTCCGGGCGCGCCGGCGCGCCATCATGGCTTGCGCGCGCACGCTGGCCGTCAGGTTGGAGGCGATCACCGCCACCACCAGGAAGAAGAACAGCGCCACCACGTTCTCGGGGTCGGCTATGGTGATGCTGAGATAGGGCGGCAGGAAGAACACGTTGAAGGCAAGTACGCTGAGCAGGCTGGCAAACAGCGCGGCCGGCAGGCCGAAGGCGACGGCGCTGACGAGCACCGCGGTGAGGAAGACGAGCGCGACATTCTGCACGTCGAGAAAGCGGGAGAGCACCTCGCCGCAGCCCAGCGCGATGGCGACCACTCCGGCGCTGACCACATAAGGCCACATGTCGAAAGAAGATGTCACTGGGCGCGTGTCGACAGTCTTGGCCACGGTAGCTGCCTTGTCGCCGCCGGTGACGACATGCACTGCAACGTTGCCCGCGCGCTTCACGATCTCATAGGTGATCGAACCGAAAAGCAGTTCGTGCAGGCGCGAGCGCTGGCTGCGGCCGATGACGATATGGCTGAAATTGTTCTTCACCGCATAGTCTAGGATTTCCCCGGCAAGCTCGCGGCCGGGGATGGTCACCGCCTCGCCGCCCAGCCGCTCCGTCATGCGCAACGCTGCGGCGATGCGGTCGCGCGCGGCCTCGTCGAGCCTGAGCGAGCGCGGCGTTTCGACATAGAGCGCGGTCCATGGCGCGCGCAGCCGTTCCGCCATGCGCCGCGCGTAGCGCACCAGCGCCGCCGCCTTGGGATGCTCGTTGACAACGACGAGGATACGGTCGCCGGCCGACCATGGACCGGAGATCGCGTGCGCCTGCATGTGGGTAAGCAGTTGCTGGTCGACGCGCTGGGCGGTCCGGCGCAACGCCAGTTCTCGCAGCGCCGTCAAATTGCCCTGCGAAAAATAGTGCGACAGCGCACGCTCGGCCGTCTTCGGGAAATAGACCTTGCCTTCCTTCAGCCGCTGGATCAGGTCCGCAGGCGTCAGGTCGATCACCTCGATCTCGTCCGCCTGGTCGAGGAAGGCATCGGGCACGGTTTCGCGCACCCGGATGCGGGTGATCTGCTGGACGACGTCGTTGAGGCTTTCCAGATGCTGGATGTTGACCGCCGTATAGACGTCGATTCCGGCGGCAAGCAGGTCAGCGACGTCCTGATAGCGCTTCGGGTGCCGGCTGCCCGGCGCGTTCGTGTGCGCCAGTTCGTCGACAAGAACCAGGCTTGGCTTGCGCGCCAGGATGGCTTCGAGGTCCATCTCCTCCAGATGCCGGCCGTTATAGGCGACGCGTCTGAGCGCAACGATCTCGAAATCGTGGATCAGCGCCTCGGTCTCGACGCGCCCATGCGTTTCGACGAGGCCGATGACGACATCGACGCTGGCGCGACGT
This sequence comes from Mesorhizobium sp. A556, assembly GCF_054489545.1. Taxonomy (NCBI): domain Bacteria; kingdom Pseudomonadati; phylum Pseudomonadota; class Alphaproteobacteria; order Hyphomicrobiales; family Phyllobacteriaceae; genus Mesorhizobium; species Mesorhizobium sp. A556. Next base: position 47,989 of record NZ_JBTMXA010000015.1, on the reverse strand, counting down.
TGGGCTGCGGCGCTCAGAAGCATTTCGTACGTCTTGCCGACACCGGGGGCGGCGCCAAGGAAAACCTTCAGATGGCCGCGCGTCTCCGTCGCCGCTTCCCGAAGCAGCGCCTCGGGGTCGGGACGCTTGGGTTCACCACTATGGTCCGGCATCGGTCGTGTGCTCAAGCCGCCCTTTCAGTCATGCCGTTGGCGGTGCCGGAGCATTGCCGCCGGCCGGCGATTCTGCAAGGGGCAGACCCGTCTCTTAGGAGGTCGCCTCATTGCGGTTTGACCTCATCCAGCGCCAGATTGAGTTCGAGCACGTTCACCCTCGGCTCGCCCAATATGCCGCCTGTCGGTCCCTGGCTGTGGGCCAGCACCAGTGCCTGCACCGCGTCCTGCGAAAGCCCACGCGCTTCGGCGATACGCGGCACCTGAAACAGCGCCGCTTGCGGCGATATCTCCGGATCGAGGCCGCTGCCCGAGGTGGTGACGAGATCGATCGGCACCGGCGTGCCGGGATTTTCTGCCGCCAACGCCTCGGCATCCGCCTTCACGTGAGCAATCAGCTTGGCGCTGGTCGGGCCGAGATTGGAGCCGCCGGAAGCGGAGGCGTCATAGCCATTGCCGGCGGCGGAAGGCCGTGGATGGAAATAGCGATCACTGGTGAAGGCCTGGCCGATCAGGGCCGAGCCGACGACATGGCCGTCGCGCTCGATCAGGCTGCCGTTCGCCTGAGCCGGAAAGACCGTCTGGGCGATGCCGGTGACGGCAAGCGGGTAGGCAATGCCGGTGAGGACGGTGAATGCCACGATCATGAACAGCGCGGGGCGGATCTGGGCGAACATCTCGAATATCCTTTTCAGGCAAGGCCAATGGCTGTGATGAGCATATCGATCGCCTTGATGCCGACGAAGGGAATGACGACACCGCCAAGGCCGTAGATCAAAAGGTTGCGGCGCAGCAGCGCGCCGGCACCGATGGCGCGGTACTTCACGCCTTTCAACGCCAGCGGAATCAGCGCGACGATGACCAGCGCGTTGAAGATGATGGCCGACAGGATGGCGCTTTCCGGCGAGGAGAGCCGCATGATGTTGAGCGCCTGAAGCTGCGGATAGAAGGCGACGAACATGGCCGGAAGAACCGCGAAATATTTCGCCACGTCGTTGGCGATGGAGAAGGTGGTCAGCGAGCCGCGCGTCATCAAAAGCTGCTTGCCTATCTCCACCACCTCGATCAGCTTGGTCGGGTCACTGTCGAGGTCGACCATGTTGCCGGCCTCGCGCGCGGCAACCGTGCCGGTGTTCATCGCCACGCCGACATCGGCCTGGGCAAGGGCGGGCGCATCGTTGGTGCCGTCGCCGCACATCGCCACCAGCTTGCCTTTGGCCTGTTCGGCGCGGATCAGGTCCAGCTTGTCCTCCGGCGTCGCCTGGGCGAGGAAATCGTCGACGCCGGCTTCGGCGGCGATTGCCGCGGCCGTCATCGGATTGTCGCCGGTGATCATGACGGTGCGGATGCCCATCTGGCGCAAGGCCGCGAAGCGCTCGCGGATGCCGCCCTTGACGATGTCCTTCAGGTGTACGACCCCGAGCAGCCTGCCGTCGCGCGCCACAGCCAGCGGCGTGCCGCCGGTCTTTGCTACCCGTTCCGCGATCTGGCGTAATTCGCGCGCGGCTTCCGTCGTGTTGTGGCGTTGGTCGCCAAGCATCGCATCGACCGCGCCCTTGCGGATGCTGGCGCCGTCCATATCGACGCCGCTCATGCGCGTCTGAGCGCTGAAGGGAACGAAACGGGCGTGCAGTTCGCCCATTTCGCGGCCACGGATGCCGTATTTCTCCTTGGCGAGCACCACGATCGAACGGCCTTCCGGCGTCTCGTCGGCCAGCGAGGACAGTTGCGCGGCGTCCGCCAGTTCGTGCTCGTCCACGCCGGCCAGCGGCAGGAACTCCGTCGCCTGCCGGTTGCCGAGCGTAATCGTGCCGGTCTTGTCGAGCAAAAGCGTATCGACGTCGCCCGCTGCCTCGACGGCGCGTCCCGACATGGCCAGCACGTTGAAGCGCACCAGCCGGTCCATGCCGGCGATGCCGATGGCCGAAAGCAGCGCGCCGATGGTGGTCGGGATCAGCGTCACGAACAGCGCCACCAGCGCCACGATGGGGATGGTGCCGCCGGCATAGGTGGCAAAACTCGGAATGGTGGCGACCGCGAACACGAAGATCAGCGTCATGCCGGCGAGCAGGATGTTGAGCGCGATCTCGTTCGGCGTCTTCTGGCGCTGTGCGCCTTCGACCAACGAAATCATGCGGTCGAGGAAGGTGGAACCGGCAGCGGCCGTGATGCGGACCTTGATCTGGTCGGACAGGACCTGGGTGCCGCCGGTGACGGCGGAACGGTCGCCGCCGGATTCGCGGATTACCGGCGCGGATTCGCCGGTAATCGCCGCTTCGTTGACCGAAGCGATGCCCTCGATCACCTCGCCGTCGGAGGGGATGATGTCGCCGATCTCGACCACCACGACATCGCCGACCTTGAGGCTGGTCGCCGGCACCAACTCGTAGGTCGAGCCGTCGTCGGCAAGGCGCTTGGCATCCGTTTCGGTGCGCGTCCTGCGCAGCGCGTCGGCCTGTGCCTTGCCACGCCCCTCGGCCACGGCCTCAGCGAAATTGGCGAACAGCAGCGTGAACCAGAGCCAGAGGATGACCTGGAAGGAGAAGCCCAACCGGTGGCCGCCGAAAACGAGGTCGCGAAGGAAGATCAAGGTGGTGAGGGTGGCGACGATCTCGACCACGAACATCACCGGGTTGCGGATCTGGATGCGCGGGTGAAGCTTGGAGAAGGCCGAGCCGACGGCCGGCCACACGACGGTGGGATCGAAAACGCTGATTTCGGCGGATCTGGCCATGATTGCATTCCTCAGAAGGTCTGGCCGGCAAGCATGGCGAAATGCTCGACGATGGGGCCGACCGCGAGTGCGGGGAAATAGGTGAGGCCGCCGACCACCAGGATCACCCCGACCAGCAGCCCGACGAACAAGCCGCCATGGGTGGGGAACGTGCCCGACGAGGCCGGCACGGTCTTCTTGGCCGCGAGCGAACCGGCGATGGCGAGCACAGGCACGATGACGAGGAAACGGCCCATCAGCATGCCGAACCCGATGGTGAGGTTGTACCAGGGGGTATTGGCCGACAGCCCGGCAAACGCGCTGCCGTTGTTGGCGGCGGCGGAGGTGTAGGCATACAGGATTTCCGAATAGCCGTGCGGCCCGGCGTTGGCGAGCGAGGCAAGTCCGGCGGGCAGCACGACCGCCACGGCGGTGAAGCCGAGGATGGCGAGCGGCAGCGACAGAACGGCGAGCATCGCCATCTTCACTTCCTTCGCTTCGATCTTCTTGCCGAGATATTCGGGCGTGCGCCCCACCATCAGCCCGGCGATGAAGATTGTCAGAATGACGAAGAGAAGGACGCCGTAGAGGCCGGCGCCGACGCCGCCGATGATGACCTCGCCAAGCTGCATGTTGATGAGCGGGATCAGGCCGCCGAGCGGCATGAAGCTGTCCAGCATGGCGTTGACCGCGCCGCAGGACGCCGCCGTGGTGATGACCGAAAACAGGGCGGAAACGGCGATGCCGAAGCGCACCTCCTTGCCTTCCATGTTGCCGCCATCGATGCCGAGCGCGCTAAAGGCGGGATTGCCGCCCGCTTCAGCCCAGTAGGTGACGGCGACGCCGGCGAGGAACAGCACGCCCATCGCCGCGAAGATCGCCCAGCCCTGGCGCTCGTCGCCGACCATACGGCCGAAGACGTTGGTGAGCGCAGCCCCGATGGCGAAGATCGACACCATCTCGACCAGGTTGGTCAGCGCCGTCGGGTTCTCGAAGGGATGCGCCGAATTGGCGTTGAAGAAGCCGCCGCCATTGGTGCCGAGCATCTTGATCGCAAGTTGCGAGGCGGTCGGGCCGACGGCGATGGTCTGCTTTGCGCCTTCCAGCGTGGTGGCGTCGATGGAGGCGCTGAGCGTCTGGACGACACCCTGGCTGACATAGAACAGCGCGCACAGGATCGAGAGCGGCAGCAGGATATAGAGGGTCGAGCGCGTCAGGTCGGTCCAGAAATTGCCGACGGTTTTTGCCGAGGCGCGCGAAAAGCCGCGGATCAGCGCCATGGCGATGGCCATGCCGGTGGCGGCCGAGACGAAGTTCTGCACCGTCAGCCCGGCCATCTGGACGAGATAGCTCATGGTGCTTTCGCCGCCATAGCCCTGCCAGTTGGTGTTGGTGACGAAGCTGACGGCTGTATTGAAGGCGGAATCCGGCGAGACAGCGCCCATCTGCATCGGGTTGAGCGGCAGCACGCCCTGCAGGCGCTGTAGGCCGAATAAGGCGACGAAGCCGGCCGCGTTGAAGACGAGCATCGCGATCGTATAGGTCAGCCAATGCTGTTCCTGCCGCTCGTCGATGCCGGCGCCGGCATAAAGCAGCCGCTGTACAGGGTGCAGGACGGGCGAGAGGAAGGTACGCTCCCCCGCCATGACCCGCGTCATGTACCAGCCAAGCGGTTTTATCAGCGCAATGACGATCGCGCAGAACAGCGCGATCTGAAGCCAGCCATTCACGGTCATGGTTCAGAACCTTTCAGGCCGCAGCAGCGCGTAGACGAGGTAAAAAAGAATGAGCGCGATCGCGAGACCGCCCATCGCATAGTCGAGGGTCATGGCCGTCTCCTCAAAGCCGTTCGCTGGCGATGCCGTAGAAGATCAGAAGGGCAAAGCAACCGAGGCCGATCGCCAGCATGAGAATGTCGAACATTGTGCCGTCTCCATCGGCACGGCGCGCGCGCCCCGTGGAAGGTGGACAACGCAGGCCGTGCTCAGGCCCGTAGATTTCGGCTTGTCGCCATAGGCTTTCGAGAGCGGTTATCGCTCTCGATTATAGTTTTCTCATATATGCGGTGGACAGTTGCTCGCCGGGGAAGAAAGACGCGAGACGGGCTGGGTGAGCCGGACCTGTTCTAATTCTCCTCGAAGTCTCCGAACAAATCCTGCAGCCGGGTCAGCATTTCGACGCGGTGATGCACCTTGTCGCCCAGCACGACGATGATGTTGGACAACAGGAGATCGAGGACCGCCAGGATCGTCGCCGAGCCATCCCAGAGCGGGCCGTGCGGGCCGGGGATGATCAACGCGATATCCGAAGCTTCCTTGGCCCACGGGCAGAATTCGTCGGTCAGCAGCACGACTTTCACGCCCGACTTTCGAGCTTCCAGCGCCAAGGGCAGCGCCTTCGAGGCGAAGCGCCGGGCTTCGATCAGGAACAGCACGCGGCCGTCCACGGCTCCATCCAGCACTTCGGAATAGGTGCCGTTCAGCCCATCGACAAACAACACATGCGGGCGCGCATAGGAAAGCTGGGCGGCCATATATTCGCCAGTGCCGCGGATATTCTGGTAGGCGGCGACATAGACCTCGCGCGCATCGATGAGCGTTTCCACGCTGGCCTGCCATTCCGGCCCGGTCGTCATTTCGTAGACCTGACGCAGATTGTCGATCTGCTCGTTGATGAGTTTTGCGAGCAGCTTGCCTTCGCGGATGTCGGCGCGAAGGCGGTCGACCTTGCCCTTGACCTGCCAGGCGGGATTCGAGCGCGCGTGCCGCAACTCCTGCTTGAGCGGTTCAAGCCCGTCATAGCCGACCCGACGCAGGAACCTGCCTACCGTCATCGGACTGACCCCGACCTTGGCGGCGATGGAGCGGGCCGTTTCGAACGGAAGCTCGGCGATATGCCTTTCCAGATACTGGGCGAGCAGCTTGTCGGACTTCGACCGACGCAACTCCTCGCTACCCAGCCGCTCTAGGATTATTTTCGACATAAGCCTCCGGTCGGGCAACGCCGCCTCGACCCTTTCGAAGCGGCGTGAATGATGCGCCCTGTTATTGGGCCGTCTTGATCTTTGTCCACAGGCGATCGTACTGGCGGATATCTTTTCCCAGATCTTCGAATATCTGCAAGCGCTTCATGGTCTCGGCCGGCGGGTTGATTTCCTCGCTGTTCTTGATGTTGTCGGGCGTGAGCGCGCGTGCCTTCAGGTTCGTGGTGCCGTTCGTCTGCTGCGCCATGTTGAGGGCGGGGATTTCCGGCTGCGTGTAGAACTGCATGAATTTGATGGCGTTGGCCTTGTTCGGCGCCGTTTTCAGCACGCAGATATCTTCCTGGTACATGGTCGCGCCTTCCTCGGGGATGACATAGCCAAGATCCTTCGGATGGGCGAAGACGTCGTCCATGGCGCCGATGAAATAATGCGCGGCGGCGACATCGCCCGATATCACCATCGGCCGGGAATCGTAGGTGAACGCGGCGACATAGGGCTTCATCGCGATCACCGTGTCGGCGGCCTGCTGCAGTTCTGCCGGATCTTTCGAATTGACGCTGTGCCCGTTGATGATGAGTCCTGCCCCCATGACCTCGCGCATATCGTCCAGCAGGGTGAACCTCAGGCCTTTGGCCTTTACCGTCTCGATCAGATCGCGCCAGCCGGTGATGTCCTTTCCGAGAACGGTCCGGTTATACATGATGCCCACCGTGCCCCACGCGTAAGGCAGGCAGTATTCGCCCTTCGGATCGCTCTCGGCGCGCAGGGACGCCGGATCGATACTCTTGAAGCCTTCGTATTGATTGATGTCGGTTTTCTCGAGCAGGTCGAGCTTGGCCATGATGTCCTGCATATGCACGGACGGAAAGACGATGTCGTAGCCGGTCGCCCCGCCCTGGATCTTGGCGAGCATCTCTTCGTTGGACGAATAGGTTGAAAGATTGACCTTGATCTTCGTGTCGGCCTCGAACCGCTTCAGTACTTCCGGATTGATGTATTCGCCCCAGTTGTAGATGTTCAACTCCTCGGCTGCGATGGCCGCTCCCGAGAACATAAGTATCGCGCCGGCACAGACGGTGCCGCGCAGAACCCGCCGCACCAACGATCGAATGTGGTCCATGATTTATCCTCCTCCCGAGGGCCGGGCACGACCGTGCGCAGCCCGTGAATTTCCCGTTTCGAAGTGTCGGCCTTCTTCGGCCGTTGACTTCGATCGGAAAAAGATATCAAAATCTCAACTCAAAGCAACAGTTACTTAGATAACAATAATTGCGGGAACTCGAGGGATGCAGGATTCAATCGTCGAGCTGATCGGCGCGAGGAAGCGCTTTGCTTCTCCCGAGGGAGGCGAGATAAAAGCGATCGACACGATCGACCTGAGCGTTCGCCGCAATGAGTTCCTGACGCTTCTCGGCCCTTCCGGCTGCGGCAAGACCACACTCCTGCAATCGATCGGAGGGTTCGTGCGCCTTGATGGCGGAACCATCCTGATCGACGGCGAAGACATGACGAATGTTCCGCCGCATCGGCGGCCGGTCAACACGGTGTTCCAGAACTACGCGCTTTTCCCGCACATGACCGTCGGGCAAAATGTCGGCTACGCGCTGGAAGTGGCCGGCGTTGCGGCAAGGGAACGACGGGAAAGGACCGGCTCCGCACTCGCCATGGTAGGCCTGGACGGGCTGGAGAAACGGTATCCACGCCAGCTTTCGGGCGGGCAGCAACAGCGCGTCGCGCTCGCCCGCGCCATCGTTGGACGGCCGAAGCTGCTGCTTCTCGACGAGCCCTTGTCGGCGCTCGACCGCGGCTTGCGCCATTCCATGCAGATCGAACTGAAGACGCTGCAGAACGAACTCGGCATCTCCTTCGTCTTCGTCACGCACGACCAGGAAGAGGCGCTCACCATGTCGGACCGCATCGCGGTGCTTAAGCGTGGCCGCATCCAGCAGCTCGCATCTCCGCGCGATATCTACGACAGGCCGCAAAATGCCTTCGTGGCCGGCTTCGTCGGCGCCAACAACATGTTCGAGGGACGCGTCGAAAAGGGCCGCATGGTGCTCGACGACGGCGACTTCCTGTCACTGCCCGGCTCGACCACCGGACAGGACGGCAAGGCTATCGCCATCATCAGGCCCGAGCAGTTTTCGCTGGCGCAGGAAAATGACAGCCGCCCGCGCATCGACGTCACCATCGACCAGATCATCTTCGTCGGCGCGTCGTTCGAGATCTACACGCGAACCGAAAGCGGCCGGGCGCTGACCGTATCCGTTCCCGCCGCCATGCGTGACGCGATCGCCAAGGCCGATGCCGCACGCCGTGCGCAACTCACCTACGAACCCGCTCATGTCCACCTCATGAGCCGGGATGAGGGAGAGCCCGGCGAATGAGCAACCGCACGCGCGAGCGCTTTCAACTGGGGCTGCTGCTTGGCCCGGCCTCGCTTTTCCTGGGGGTCTTCTTTCTCATCCCGCTCGGCATCATGGTGGTGACCAGCTTCCTCGCGCCCGGTCTTTACGGCGGTGTGGAGTGGACATTCTACCCCGATAATTTCGGCCGCATATTGGGCTTCGCCAACCCGGTCTTCGAGGAATTCGATCCGATCTATCTGGAGATATTCTTTCGCTCGGTCAAAATCGCGGCGTTGACCGTCGTGGTGACGTTGCTCGTCTGCTACCCGGCGGCGTTCTGCATCAGCATGCTGTCGGGCCGATGGAAAAGCTTCTGCCTGTTCCTGATCGCGCTGCCGTTCTTCACCAGCCTGATCGTCCGTCTCTTCGTGTGGCTGCTGATCCTGCGCCAGACGGGGCTGGTCAACGGCGTCCTGACCTCGCTCGGCATCATCGACCGGCCACTTGATCTCATCTACACGCCCGGCGCGATCATCCTCGGCATGGTCTACATCTTCGTGCCGTTCATGTTCATGCCGGTCTATGCCAGCGTCGAGAAGCTGGACTGGTCGCTGGTGCGGGCCTCGCAGGACCTCGGCGCGGGTCCGGTGCGCACCTTCCTGCGCATCATCCTGCCGCTGACCGCGCCCGGGATCATCGGCGGCTCGATCATCGTGTTCATCCCCGCGCTCGGCAACTTCGTCGTTCCGGCCATCCTCGGCGGTGCCAAGGTGATGATGCTGGGCAATCTGATCGAGCAGCAATTCCTGTCGGCGCGTAACTGGCCGTTCGGGTCGGCGCTGGCCATGATGGTCATGAGCGTCATGCTGGTGGTGATGATGGGCTATGTTTTCATCGCCGGACGCCGCGGCAACGCCGCTGCCGAACGCTGAGAGGAACCCGCCATGAAATCGCTCGCGTCGCTCCTCAAACATTGCCTCACCGCCTACACGGCGCTCTTCTTCGCCTTCATCTACCTGCCGCTTGCGCTGATCGTCGTCTATTCGTTCAATTCGAACCCGGTGAACATGATGACCTGGTCCGGGTTCACCACCGAATGGTACTGGCAGGTGCTGGGTTTCAAGACCACCGTGTCGGAAGCCGCCCTTTACATCGAATCGACGGACCAGTTGGTCGCCGCACTTCGCAACAGCCTGCTGATCGCCGCCAGCACGACCGTGATCGCCACGGTTTTCGGCACCGCCATCGCGCTCGCCCTCTATCGCTACAATTTCCTCGGCGCGCGCATCTATCAGGCACTGATGTTCATGCCGATGCTGATCCCCGACATCGTGCTCGGCATCGCGCTGCTCATCTTCTTCGTCAACGCGGGCATTCACCTGGGCATCGGCACGATCATCATCGGCCAATGCACCTTCCTGATTTCCTATGTCTTCATCGTCGTCTCGAGCCGCCTTGCCGGCATGGATCGCAGCCTCGAACACGCATCCGCCGACCTTGGCGCGAATGAATGGACAACCTTCCGCAAGGTGGTGCTGCCGCAGCTGATGCCGGGCGTCATCGGCGGCGCACTTCTGGCCTTCATCATTTCGATGGACGACCTGGTCATCACCTATTTCATCGCCGGCGTCGATGTAACCACGCTGCCTGTCTTCATTTTCGCCATGCTGCGGCGAGGGATAAAGCCGGAAATCAACGCCATCGCGGTGATGATGCTGACCTTCTCCTTCGTCGTCGCTTCGCTCGGCCTTTACCTCCGCTCCCGTCAGAAATGGTCATGAACAACAAACAACAGCCTCCCGTCCGGAAAATGCGCGCGCGCGAACTGGGCCTGCCCTTCACCGGTACCACCGGGCAACATAACGCGATCACCGATGTTCCCGGCGTCGCGGTCGGGCTTCATACGCTGCTCGAGGAGACGCCGCGACCGGGCCGGACCAGGCTGGTTCGGACCGGCGTCACGGCAATCGTGCCGCATCCGGGCTCGCCGGTGCCGGTGCCGGTATATGCCGGCGTCCACAGGCTCAACGGCAATGGCGAAATGACCGGAACGCACTGGATCGAGGACGGCGGCTATTTTCTGGGCCCCGTGACGATCACCAATACGCACAGCGTCGGCATGGCCCACCATGCGACGGTCAAATGGATGCTGGAACGCTATCATTCGACCTATCATGGCGACGAGCCGCGCTGGATCATGCCTGTCGTGGCGGAAACCTTCGACGGCATCCTGAACGACATCAACGGACAGGCCGTGACCGAGGCGGATGTGCGGGCCGCGCTCGACACGGCTTCCACCGGCCCCGTCGCCGAAGGCAACACCGGCGGCGGTACCGGCATGATCACCTATGGCTTCAAGGGCGGCACCGGCACAGCGTCCCGCAAGCTCGCGATCGGCGATCGGCCCTATACGGTCGGCGTCCTTGTCCAGGCCAATCACGGCCAGCGCGATTGGCTGACAATCTGCGGCGTGCCGGTGGGCCGGCATATGACCGACGACACCAAGGCCAGTCGCATGCCCGAGCGCGGCTCGATCATCGCGGTGGTCGCCACCGATATCCCGATGGCTCCCCACCAACTCAAGCGCGTCGCCCGCCGCTGCACCATCGGCATCGGCCGCAACGGTTCGCCCGGCGGCAACAACTCAGGCGACATTTTTCTCGCCTTCTCCACCGCCAACGCCGCACCATATGCGTCTGCTTCCACCAAGCTTCGCACCCTGGAAATGCTGGATGACCGCTTGTTCGACCCCGTCTACATGGCGGTCGTCGATTGTGTGGAGGAAGCCGTGGTCAACGCGATGCTGGCAGCCGAAGACTGCGGCGGCACGCAATATGACCGCTTCAAGATCGAAGCCATCCGCACAGACAAGCTGATGGAGATCATGGGCCTTTAGGGGATGCACGAATCGCCTTCTGACCGTCAGCAAACTTCCGCTTGCATTCGCTCGAGGGTGCGCCAAAGCTTAGGCAACGTCGCTTCCATGTCTGGGAGCAGGTGACGACTGGAGGAGGACATGCAGCAGTTCAGAACGCTTTCCATCGCCATCACACTGACGCTGACTACGGTGCCCGCCGCGTTCGCGGCTTCACCAGCGCCGGTCGAAGGTCAGAACGGCATGGTGGTGACGGCCCAGCATCTGGCCTCGCAGGTCGGCGTCGATGTGTTGAAGAGCGGCGGCAACGCCATCGATGCCGCCGTTGCGGTCGGCTATGCGCTGGCTGTCGTCTATCCGACAGCTGGTAACCTCGGCGGCGGCGGTTTCATGACCATTCGCCTCAAGGACGGCAAGACGACTTTTCTCGATTTCCGCGAACGGGCGCCACTTGCTTCCACCAAGACCATGTATCTCGACAAGGACGGCAAGCCCGTCCCCGGTGCCAGTACGGACGGCTACCTGGCGGTTGGAACTCCGGGCTCCGTTGCCGGCTTTGAGACGGCCCGCGAAAAATATGGCACCAAGGAGCGCGGGGAACTGCTCGCTCCGGCGATCAAACTGGCCGCCGAGGGCTTTGTGCTTGAGCCTGGCGATATTGCCTCGTTCGCCGACGGGAATGACATGCTGGCCAAAGACCCGGCGGCGGCGAAGATATTTCTACCCGACGGCAAACCCCTCGAACTTGGCGCAAAACTGGTGCAGACCGATCTTGCCAAGTCGCTGAAGGCGATTTCAAAACAGGGCACCAGCGCCTTCTACGAGGGCGAAATTGCCGACCTGATCGTCAAGGCCAGCGAAGCCAATGGCGGCATTCTGGCGAAGGAGGATTTTCAACACTACAAGGTGCGCGAGCTAGCGCCGGTGCAATGCAGCTATCGGGGCTATGACATCGTCTCCTCGCCGCCGCCTTCGTCCGGCGGGCTGGTGATCTGCGAAATCCTCAACGTGCTGGAAGGCTATCCGATCTCCTATCTTGGCTATGGCTCGGCCGAGACGACACGGCTGATGGTCGAGGCGATGCGCCATGCCTATGTCGACAGGAACACCGCGCTTGGCGATCCGGATTTCGTGAACAATCCGGTGACGAAGCTGACCAGCAAGGCCTATGCCGAGGAAATCCGTTCCCGCATCGATCCGTACCGGGCAGGCGTCAGCAAGGCTCTGACAATCAACGGCGGCGCGGAGTCGAAAGAAACGACGCACTATTCGATCATCGACAAGGACGGCAATGCGGTTGCCGTGACCTATACTTTGAACGGCTCTTTCGGCATAGGCAAGGTTGCCGAGGGAACGGGCATTCTCCTCAACAACGAGATGGATGATTTCACTATCAAGCCCGGCGTGCCAAACCTCTACGGGCTGGTGCAGGGCGAGGCCAACGCCATCGAGCCGCGCAAGTCGCCGCTGTCGTCGATGAGCCCGACCATCGTTTCCAGGGACGGCAAGCCGTTCATGGTGATCGGCAGCCCCGGCGGCTCGCGCATCATCACCATCACGCTCGAAGCCATCATGAACGTGGTCGACCATGGCATGAGCCTGCAGGAGGCGATCGATGCGCCGCGCATCCATCACCAATGGCTGCCGGACAAGGTCTATACGGAGCCTTATGCGCTATCGCCCGATACGCTGAGGCTGTTGACGGGCATGGGTTATGACGTCGGCGTCGATCAGGACTGGACGATCTGGGGTAAGGCGGCCGGCATCCTCGTCGGCGGCAAGGACCTGAAGGAAATCCAGGCGGGCGGCGGCGCGCGCTACTATGGCGCTATCGACAGCCGGGCGACCGGGGGTGCCGCAATCGGATATTGAATTACGGCATGGCAGCGGGCACGTTGCGAGTCGCTGCCATGCCGTTGCCCGAACGAGGCGGCCTATCGCGAAAAGGATGTCGATAAGCACGAGAATCGCAACCGGCTGTGGAGCCGGCTTTTGGATTATTCCGATGCTCAATCAAAGTGTTAGAGCGCCGTGCGTCCGATTGGACGCACGGCGCTCTGGCCCCGCTCGTTATCGCGATACCCTGGTGCAGGTCGCGGTCTATTGCGATGTTCCGGCGGGTGTCGAGGCGTTCCGCATCGCCCGGGAAGTATTCAAGGAAGAGAACATCGATGTAGAAGCGCTCATGAGCGTATCGTCGGGCAGCGCGGCGCGCACCGTGAGCAGGTAGGGAAAGAACGGTTCGATCCGTCGCATTTGCGCCGTGCTGATCCTAGTCGTTGCTCTTGCGCAACTGATTGGGGGTCGTGCGAAAAAGCCGGCCGAACTGGCGGGTGAAGTGGGATTGACGACGACATATTCGAAGTTTTGAGGATCGTCGAAGGGTTTGGTGGGCGTGATTGCGACGCCGCAACTGGCCCGTATCGGTTCGTCGGGCTGCCCAGAACGTCCCAGCTGCAGAACCGCCGTCCCGTCAGGGTGCCGTGGTCTTCCAATTGCCTCAGCGCTTCTATGAAGCAACTGAATGCCAGCAGGCTGAAATCATTGGTGAGTATGAAGCCAAAATGAATTGCCCCCCTGTCGGCGGAAGCGTCGACCATGTTGCAGCCCTCCGGGCATTCGATCGAGTGCCGATGGCGAGGAGAACGAACCGGAGGCTCTCTTCAGCGATCCGAAATTGCCGAGATTGGGAAAGTTTCTGGCCCAGGTGCTTCATTGATTGAATGGTTCGCGCCGGCCGGGTCACTATCCCAGATAGGCATCGATGATCTGTTTCAGCCGCGTCGGGCCGAAGCTGGGGAAATGCCCGCCGTGGACGATGGAAACCGGCAGCCGTGCAAGGCGCTCGAGCGAGCGTCGATAATCGTCGCGGTTGGAATGAAAAGCATCCGTCACCAGATCACCGTCATAGACGATGTCGCCGGCGATCAGCGTCCGGGTCGCCACCTCGTACAGCGCGATTCCGCCGGGTGAATGGCCCGGCGTGTGGATGACCTCGAACTGTCTGTCGCCAAGGTCTATCACATCCCCGCCCGAAAGCAGCTGGTCGGGCGCCACGCTCTTCACCTTATAGGCCGCCGCGTCCCAGCCTTGGGGCAGCGGCGGCCGCCTTGGTGGAGGTGTTCGGCAGCGGCGCGGTCGATGCCTATTTTGCACGCTTTGCCCCTGACGCGATCTTCATCTTCCACAATCACGAAACACGCCTGACCAGCACCAAGGCCTATCGCCGCTTGTGGGACAGTTGGGTGGAAGACACCGGGTTCCAGGTTCTCGGCTGTGTCTCCAGCGATCAGGACGTCAAGGTTCTGGGGGATACGGCATTGTTCACGCATGCGATCGAAACGCTTGTGCGCACCAAGGCCGGAACGTCCACTAACCGTGAGCGCGAGACGATATTATTCGTCGTGCGAGACGGCCAATGGATGGCGATACATGAGCATTTGTCGCCGCACGCAGGATGATTTCACCTGCTCTATTTCCCTGACCAGAATGGGGGCAGCACTTGCTCAAGCTGCCCGCCCATGCGTACCGGAGAGACATGGGTCGCAAGCCCGGTCGCATCGTCCGTCTCGACTGCGATCCCGCATAGTGTTGCGCCGCCGTCGGCGGCCTCGAAGCGCCCGGAGGGAATGCCGGTGGTGATGCGGCGCACCATCTCCTCCTTCTTGATGCCGATGACGGAATCGTAGTCGCCCGTCATGCCGGCATCGGTCATGTAAGCGGTGCCAAGAGGCAGGATACGATGATCGGCGGTTGGAATGTGCGTATGGGTGCCCACCACGAGGCTGACGCGCCCGTCACAAAAATAGCCTGCGACGAGCTTCTCGCTGCTGGCCTCGCAATGGAAATCCACCACGATCGCGTCCGCCGCTGTTTTCAGCGGGCAGGCGGAAATTTCCTGATCCAGCAACCCGAACGGGTCGTTGACGGGGTCCATGAACAGACGGCCCAGCGCATTGATCACGAGGGCGCGCTTGCCGCTTTTGGTTTCGACCAGAGCGCTGCCGCGCCCCGGCGTTCCGGGAATATAGTTGAGCGGACGGATCAGGCGTGGCGCGTTTTCGATGAAGCTCAGCGCCTCCTTCTTGCTCCATGAGTGGTTGCCCAATGTCACCGCATCGGCGCCGGCCGCGATGAACTCGTGATAGATGGCTTCGGTGATGCCGAAGCCATCGGCGGCGTTCTCGCCGTTGACGACAGCGAGATCGACTTTCCAGTCGGCAATCGCCTTGGGCAGCAGTTCCGAAACAATGGCGCAGCCTGATCGGCCAACGACATCTCCGATGAAAAGTATGCGCAACTTGTCGTTTCCTTTCCGGGAACCGCTAAAGGCGCCAGCATAACACTCTACGATCGCTTGCTGCCGGCGCTGATGCCTTCTTCTATGCGCGGCAGGAACCATGTCAGTAGGCCGGCCAGAGGCAGAAAGGCGCACAGCCAATAGACGCTTTCAATGCCGATGCTGTCCGCCAGTCCGCCTAAAATAGCCGCCGCGATCCCCGCCAGCCCGAAGTTGAGACCGTAGAACAGGCCGCCGATCAGGCCGATCCGCTCCGGGATAAGCTCGATGGCGTAGATCAGGATTGACGCAAAGGCGCTTGCGATGATGAGGCTGATCAGCACCGTGAGCACGCCCGTCCAGAAGAAATCGGCATAGGGCAGCAGCAGCGTGAACGGCAGCGGGCCGAGCACCGAAATCCAGATGATGCGATAACGGCCGATCCTGTCGCCGGCGATGCCGCCAATCAACACGCCGACCGCCTGAGCTATCAGAAAGACAAACAGCATGATCTGGGAGGTCGGGATCGATACGCCGAAGCGTTCGATCAGGTAGAACGTATAGAAAGACCGGAAACTCTCGACATAGGCAACCTTCGAGAACATCAGCAGCGTGAGAATAACCATCCCGGTCATGACCGTCGCCTTCGAAAGCCGCCGGCTTCTTGAAGGTTTTCCGGAAAGCGAGGCTTTCAGGGTGGCGATGTGTCGGCGGATTACGGCATGTTGCCCCGCAGTCCAGGTCATCAACGCCATAGCCAACAGGGCCGCCAACGTGAACCAGGCGAGGCTCGCCTGGCCATGCGGCACAATGATGAAGGCGGCAAACAAGGGCCCGAGCGAACCGCCGGCCTGACCGCCGACCTGGAAGACGCCCTGCGCCAATCCATGCC
The DNA here is from genome assembly GCF_054489545.1 of Mesorhizobium sp. A556. NCBI lineage: Bacteria > Pseudomonadati > Pseudomonadota > Alphaproteobacteria > Hyphomicrobiales > Phyllobacteriaceae > Mesorhizobium > Mesorhizobium sp. A556. The sequence continues at coordinate 31,747 of NZ_JBTMXA010000015.1, read as the reverse complement.
GGCCGCCGGAAGCCTGACGCGCCAAACGGGTCGCCTCGGGATGGAAGATTGCCGAGCCGATGCCAATGCAGGCGACCGAAACAAGGATGATGCCGTAACTCGGTGCGAAGCCGAGGCTGACCAACCCGGCAAGGGTGAAGGTCATGCCGACGATGGTCGAGTACGGCATCGGGCGCCGGTCTGTGACGAACCCGACAACCGGCTGCAGCAGCGAGCCCGCGATCTGGAAGGTGAGGGTGATGAGCCCGATCTGCACGAAATCGAGCGCATATGTCTCCTTTATGATCGGATAGATAGCCGGGATGAGCGACTGGATTAGATCATTGAGCAGATGTGTCAGGCTGAGAACGACCAGCACGGCCATATAGGTGCGCGGTTGTGTGGATGGAGACGGGTTCAGTTCTTGCTTCATTTCGCGGGGATGTTCTGCCAGGCGGGTTCGCTTGATCTCACCGCACCCTATCCCCATGCCGGCCCCGAGAGAATGGCCAGCAGGGGTCATTCGAAGTGGTCCAGCTGGAAAAGCGAAAGGCTCTGTTGGCAAGCAAGGGGCGACGGGACGGCCGGCTTGCGAGATCGGCGATCATGTGACCTGGAATTCGGAAGCCGGCTTCCGAAGAAGATCCGCAATACGAGATCAAGAGCGACAAGACCGACCATGTCGCGGCTCACAAAGGCGGAGCCTTGACGCTGTCCAAGAGTTCTGCCGAACAGCGTCCGCCTCGGCCCTGATCGGCTTCACCGTGATCGGGGCCGCGACCACCATCAATCCGGAGTTTTTTCGGCGCTTAGCCGACGGAGACGACGGTCAGGCGGTGGGATCGCTGGTCGTTGGCGACCCAGTCGATGGATTGTCCGGGGCGAAGACCCAGCAGCGCCGTGCCGATCGGCGTTAAAATGGAGACCTTGCCCTCCGCGATGTCGGCTTCGGCCGGATAGACCAGCGTCACCCGGCGCTTGTGGCCGTCATCGGGTTCGTATTCCAGCGGGGTGCCCATCTGGATGGTATCGGCCGGGATCGCCGATGCCTCGACGACTTCCGCGCGCTCGAGTTCGGAGAGCAGTTCGTCGGCCAGTTCGGGCTTCTTGTCCAGCAGGCCGTTGGCGAGCAGGGTCAGGCGGTCATGGTCCGTCTTGCTGACGAGAATAGTGGGTTTGTTTGCAATCATATTCTTTACCCTGCCCGTTTATTCCAAAGGTCGGCATCAAACCGCCTGATCTTCCCTCGCCCAGGAAAGGGGGCAAGGTCAAGGCCGCCGACACCCCGAGCCGTTACCGGCAGTTCGGGGTCGCCCGAAGTCTGGGCTTAACGGGCGGCTTGTCAAGCGATCAGGGCGGGATCGATGGCAAGTGCTCGCCTGAAGATTCCAGTGTTGACATCAGCGAGGCGTCGGAGCCATCCCAATCTCTTGGCGAATGCCCTTCATGGGTGCTCACCGCCATCGAACGGGCCGAGCGTCCCGATATTCATGTCTCCGATGCGGAGGAAAGGAAGCTGTCATGGTGACCAATTCGCATGATTTCGCCAGGCCGGCCGGTGAAGCCGAACGCACATATCTGGAAGCCCTCATTCGAGCAGACTATGACCGGTGCCGCGTCGGCGAGACATTCGACGATATGAAGGGGAGAATGGCGTTCTCGCGGGAGGATCGGGGCCTTTGTCGCGACTGGATGGCCATCGCGGTGGCGCGGGCAGAGGCGGAGCGCATCGCCGAACCAGCATTGATCACCGCTGAATGATCGAGTTGCCGGAGAAGGAAAAGACTGTCCGGCCGCGAATTTCGGCGGCCGTAAATTGCTGCTCGTAGAGTGTGAATGATGACCTATGTCGTCACCGACAACTTGCCGCCTGCATCCCAGCATGCAGGCTTGGTGGCATAGCACCGCATGATCTTGTGACCTGCGGTAACGGCCGACGCCGAGCGCCGCATGGCCCCGAACTATTTATGGCGCCTTGAAAAGGAGAAATACAAATGTCCGAAGGAATGTATCCGACCGCTACCGGGGAACTTGCGAAGAAGCGCCGCGCGCTTGCGCCGGACACCGAGGCGGCGTTCCAGGCGTTCAGCCAGAAAGTCTTTGCCGAAGGGGCGCTGTCGGTAAAGGTCAAGCAACTCATCGCGGTTGCCGTGGCGCATGTCACGCAATGCCCCTATTGCATCAAGGGACACACCAAGGCCGCCTTGCGCCATGGCGCCAGCGAGCAGGAATTGATGGAAGCGATCTGGATCGCGGCCGAAATGCGGGCAGGGGGTGCCTATGCCCATTCCGCGCTTGCGCTTGAGGAAATGGAAAAAGCGGCGGCACCGAAGGGCGCCTGAGCGCCAGGGTTCACCGAAACCGTCGCAACGGGCGGCACCACTGCCTCTTTCGCGGTTTTGGCCACAGCACCGATGGCCAGTGCCATTGCGGCTGTGCCGCCGCCGCCATTATCGGCAATCGCATGGTTTTGCCCTCAAAAGAACGGCCCGCCGAAATCGACGGGCCGCCATTCGTCTTCGAGCTTTGGCCCGTCAGAGGGAGGCGATCGGGGATGGCGCGCTCACCTGCGCCATCAGGTCGTTGTCCCACTCGCCTTCCACCATGATGTGCGCGGTGGCGCCGAGTTCGGCCGCCTCGATGAGGTTGTGGTTGACATAGGCATAGACGCCCGGCTGCCGGAAAGTGTAGAGCGCCGCTCCCGCAGAGCCGCCGCGCACGAACCAGGTTTCGAGGTCCTTGGCCGGCGGGTTGTGGAACTTGCCCAACTCCCACACATGGTCGCCGTGGCCGCCGATCAGGTGCGGGCGGGTGTCGCGATTGGCCTGCGCATGGACGAACAGGACCGTCTCCCCGACATTGGCCTTGAGCGCGTTGTCGCCGGTCAGCGCACCGACCTTGCCATTGAACACGACATGGGTCGGGATCAGGCCGCGCATCACTTTGAGCGTGTCGTCATAACTCTCGCCAAGCGATGCGTAGTCCTTGAACTTGCCGTTCTCGTCACGCGGGATGTAGAACTCGTTTTCGCCGATATAGAAGATGCGGTCGTAGTGCAGCGGCTTGCCGTTTTCATCCTTCAACCCCTCGCGCGGCAGCACCATGATGGTGCCGCTCATGCCCGTCACCACATGCCAGGGGATCATGCCGGCCGGCGAGCAGTGATAGACGAAGGCGCCGGCGCGCGTCGCCTTGAAACGCAAAGTCGCCTGTTCGCCGGGATTGACCTCCGTCAGCGCGGCACCACCCAGAGCGCCGGTGGCGGCATGGAAGTCGACATTGTGCGGCATTTCGTTGGTTTCGGGATTGACCAACGTCAGTTCCACATAGTCGCCTTCGTGCACCACCATCATCGGCGCGGGGATCGAGCCATTGTAGGTCATGGCCTGCATGGTCGTTCCCTCGTCGTCGATGACCATGGGCTGTTCCTTCACGGTCAACTGGAATTCGACGATCTTGGGGCCGCCGGTAGCGACCTGCTGGTGCGCATGCACGAAGGGCGGCTTGACCAGCGTTATGCGTTCGCGGGGCAGGGTGCTTATATCCGCTATCGCGGTCCGTGCGTTTGCGGGCGTTGCCGCCACCGCCGTCAGGAGGGCCGCCGTGGCCGCTCCGGTCATCGTTCCAAACAGGGCTTCGCGTCTCGTCAACATTTCCACTCTCCTTCGTGGCCTTTGTTGACGCCAGTCCTAAACCGATGCCTGGCGGAATCTTTGCTGCCGGACAAAATTTCGATTCTTCGCCAGGCGGCGGCGCGCCGCCGCACCCCAGGGGAGATGACGAGCCCCGGCTAGGTCACATCCTCCTTGATCTCTTCCAGGACATCGGGCCGGTGGATGACGATATATCGGTGCGTGCTCGAAACGATGCCGTCCTTTTCCCAGGCGCTAAGCGTTCGGCTGACCGTATGCAGCGTCGTTCCCGCCAGTTCGGCAAAATCCTGCCGCGACAGCGGGAAGCAGATTTCGATCCCCTGGGCAGTGCGTCGTCCGGCCTGTTTTGCCAGACGCGTCAACGTATGGGCGATACGGCGCTCGACGGTTTCCGTGGAAAGCTCGCGCAACCTTGTCTGTGTTTCCTGATAACGCGTTCCCAGCACCGCAACCGCGTTTATCGCGATCTGCACATGCTTGCCCATCAACTGCTGAATGGTATGCGTGGACCAGGAAAACAGGTGGGTGTCTTCGACGGCGCTTACCGTGCCGGGATAGGCCGCAATTCCCGCGAGAGCGGCATAGCCCGCCAACTCGCCCGGTCCCAGATAACGCAGCGCGACCTGGCTGCCGTCCGGGGCGGTCTGGACCGCGCGCAGGCGCCCGACAATGACGACGTGGAAACTGTCCACCGCATCGCCCTGGTGGTAAAGCACCGTTCTCTTGGCAATACGCTTGCGGACGGCCAGGCCACGGGCCTCCTCGATGGCCTCCATCGGCAGCGAGCGGAAGATTTCGGTACCCGCCAGTATGTTCAGGTCCGTTTGTCCGCCCACCATCGCCTGTGTTTCCGATCTCCTGTTCATCCGACGTGACGGTCATGCGGCCGGTGGGTCTTGCAGCGCTTGCGCAGTTTAATCAGCATATCTTGTTTTGCCGCAAAACCAGACACGCTGCGGCAGCCTAGAACGGCCCGCGACGGGTGCCTTCCACAGATATTGCTGCGGAATTCATTGTCGGCCTTTGTCAGCGATCGATCTGCTTATAATGTGAGAGACGCCATAGGATGTTGTTGCGAGCCATGTTGACCATAGACAAGACAGATCTGTCGCGCCACCACGTCCCGCGGACGGTTTCCGATCGCATCGCCTATCGTCTGGTCGGCATGGTCCAGTTCGTTGCCGGCGCGTTGTTTGGCCGGCGCTACCGCCACCGCACGATCGTGCTTGAGACGATTGCGGCGGTTCCCGGCATGGTGGCGGCAACGCTGCTTCATCTCAAATGCCTGCGTCTTATGATCGACGATCGCGGCTGGATTCGCGCCTTGCTGAACGAGGCCGAGACCCAGCGGGCGCATTTGATGGTGTTCGTGGCAATCGACCGCCCGAACCTGTTCGAGCGTTTTGTCGTGCTGATCGCGCAAGGGCTTTTCTACAATGCCCACTTTCTGCTCTATCTTTTTTCCCCGCGCACCGGCCACCGCATTGCCGGATACTTCGCCGAAGATGCCGTGCGTGGTTACGGACAATATCTCGATGAAATCCAGGATGGCCGGCAGGACAACCCGCCGGCGCCGGCATTGGCGATTGCCTATTGGAACCTGCCGCCCGACGCGCGGTTGAGCGATGCCATTGCTGCGATCCGGGAAGACGAAGCCCTGCACAGGGACATCAACCACAGCTTCGCCGATGCCTTGGACGGCGGGGACAATCTCCCCGGGCCGCCGTCTCTCAGCTGAAATTCTCGTCGTGGCGACCTTGGGTTGTCAGGCGGGCGCTGCGCCGCCGCTACTCGGCCGGGACCGCCGCTCCTCCAACGGTGGCGGCCTTGTTGACGCGGCCGTCGACCAGACGGTCGGCGAGCGCCGCGCCGGCCATCATCGCGGCAAGCGCCAGAAGAGAGGTAGCGGCAAGCACCGAACCGCCGGTGAAGCCTGCGCCGATGGTGCAGCCGACCGCGAGAATGCCGCCAAATCCCATCAGCACCGAGCCTGCCGCATAGCGCAGGATCGACGGCGCGCCGGGTTCGGCGAAGGTGACGATCCGGAACTCTCGAAACAGGATCGCTGCCAGGAAAGCGCCGACCAGCGTTCCCGCCAGCAGGCCCTGATCGAGCCCGAATCCCGACACCGCGTCGGTTGCCAGGCTCGCGCTGGTCGCCAGCGGCCGGATGAAGGACAGGCTTTCGGCCTGGATCGGGTCGAACACCTGTAGCGAAAGTTGATAGGTGAAGTACCAGCCGCCCACCACCGTCAGGCCGACTCCGACGCCGCCCGCAACGCGCCACAGGGTAGGCCGCGCCTTGAGGGTCACAGCCAGCGCGACAATGGCGAGGACGCCGCCGATTGCCACGCCCGCGCGCTGGTCGAGACCGCCAAGGGCCAGCAGGTCGTTGCCGCCGATCAGCCCGGTTCTGGCGAGAGACGAGAGCCAGTCGCGCAGCGGCACGAGAATGCCGTCATAGGTCGCCCAACTGACAAGGCCGGTGACGAGGATGCAGAACACGGCGCGCAGATTGCCCGAAGCACCAAGCACCAGCAGGCGCGACACGCAACCGCGCGTCAGCGCCATGCCGACGCCGAAGACGAGGCCCCCGGCAAGCGCGCCCGACAAGCTCTGCGGCGTGCCGAAGAAGCGCGTGTCGACGGCGGAGAGCACGCCGCCATAGAGCAGAAACTGCACGCCGAGGATCGCCGCGGCGAAGCCGGCCGTCCAGACGGCGAGCGCCTTCAAGTCGCGGCCGCGCGTGATGTCGAGCACGGCCGAGCGGGTGCAGAAAGCGCTGCGCTGGGCGAAAAATCCGAAGAGAAGCCCAAGTACGGCACCGCCTATGGCCGCAGCCTGCGTTTCGCCAAAGGCGTCGATAAGCGGGACCATATCCACGGCAATCTCCTACGTTCCGACGAAGGATAGTCATGGCTGGCGTGCCGGGGCAGGTATGGATTTTCGAAATACGCGCCACGGCGATAAAGATAATGCCGATCCTGCCTATTTCGTGGAACGGGCTCCTATCGGCGGCGAGTTTTGGAATTTCGTTCCCGCGCGAAGCGGGCGCAAGTCCGGCCGCTATGCACAAACGAACGAGCGGAACCGATGCCGTCGCGGACCCTGCCTCGGACCTACTCGATCCCTGCGCTCGGCTTCTTGTCGTCGCCTTCCTGGACTTCCGGGGTAACATCCAGCACCTCGGCGTGCATGGTGATCCTGGCCGCCCCCGGAGCGCAGTCCGTCATGCAGGGACTGCCCTTGTTGGCGAGATATTCCGGTTCCTCGGCGCGATCATCGGCGATGAAATTTTGCTTGTTGGGCATCTCGATCGTGCCGAAATTGGCTTTCGACAGCTCGAAATCCTCATCCGTCACTATATCGTTGAGATAGAGCACATAGGCCGTCAGCGCATAGACGTCGTCGTCCGACAGCGAGCGCGCATTGCCGAACGGCATGGCGCGGCGGATGTAATCGTAAACCGTCGAAAGATATGGCCAGTAGGAGCCCACGCTTTTGACCGGACGGTCGTCCTTCAACGAACCCTGGCCACCCGCCAGCGCCGGCCAGCGGCCGACTGCCTCGCCGAAATCGCCGTGGCACGACGAACAATTCTCGTCGAAAAGCTTTTCGCCCTGGGTCACGGTGCCGTGGCCTTCCGGCAGGCCAACGCCATCCGGGCGCACGTCGATGTCCCAGGCGGCGATCTCGCCGGCGGTGGCGACGCGGCCGAGATGATAGGTTAATCCGGCGCCTTCGCCGGCTGGCGTCGCGACTACGGCGGGCTTGCCGGGTTCGGCCTCGGCGCTCGCCTCTTTCGGTTCCGCCGGCGTCGTTTCAGTCTTCTTGTCCTCGGGCTTCGGCGCTGTCTCGCCCGCATCGGCCGGCTTCGAGAAGGTTGCGACATAGGCGATCACATTGTCGATGTCGGCCTGTTTTTTCAGCCCGGCGAAGGACATTTTCGTCCCCTTCACCATGCCCTTCGGATCGTCGAGAAACTGGGCCAGCGTTTCCGCGTTCCACACCAGCCCGCCCGCGCCGGCCTTCTCCATGGCCGACGAATAGCGGTAGCCTTCGGCGGTGCCGGCCATGCGGCCGATCAGGTCGTTAAGCTCCGGCCCGACGCGGTGTTTCGCGCTTTCGCCGACGGCGTGGCAGGCTTTGCACCTTTTGAACACCTGCTCGCCGGCGGCTAGATCGCCGGCGAAAGCCGGTCCGGCCAGGCAGAGCGCCGCCAGCGCGGCCACGAGCGCGCTTTCAGGAAATCTCGACATTTTCGGCCGCTCCGTCCTTGTTCACGTACCAGGTCTGAATGCCGTTGTTGTGATAGATGGAGTTCGCGCCACGCACTGCCCTGAGTTGCTGTTTTGTCGGCTGGACAAAGCCCTTCTCGTCCATCGCGCGCGACTGCAGGAACATGTCGGACCCGTCCCAGTCCATCTCATGATAGAAGCGGTGCAGCGCAAAGGGCAGGCTCGGCCCGTCGATGCGCGCCGGCTTCCAGTTACGGCCGCCATCGGTCGAGACGTCGACGCGCGCCACGGTGCCATTGCCCGACCATGCCAGCCCCGTCAGCACCAGCCGCCCCGTGCCATGCGTGATCGGAGCCTGCGGACTGGGATTGGTGATGACCGACTTCACGTCCATCGCCCAAGTGAAATGCCTCGCCTTTCCGTTGGCCAGAAGGTCGGTGTATTTCGAGGTTTCCTCGCGCTGCTCCCAGGGCGCGTCGCCCACTTCCAGCCGGCGCAACCATTTCACCCACATATTGCCTTCGAAGCCCGGCACCACCAACCGCACCGGATAGCCTTGCTCGACGCGCAGCGCCTCGCCGTTCATGGCGAAGGCCACCATGCAGTCGTCCAGCGCCTTTTCCATGGGGATCGAGCGCGTCATGGCGGCCGAATCCGCGCCCTCGGCCAGCACCCATTTGCCCGCAGCCTTGACGCCCGCCTCGGCCAGAAGGTCCTTCAAGAGCACGCCGGTATATAGCACGCAATGCACCATGCCGTGCGTGAACTGGCAGCCGTTCAACTGCGAGCCGCGCCACTCCATGCCGGAATTGGCGGCGCATTCGAGGAAGTAGATCTTGTTCACGCGCGGGAAGCGCCGCAAATCGTCCATGGTGAAGACCAGCGGCTTTTCGACCAGCCCGTTGATCATCAGCCGGTGCTTTGCCGGATCGACCACCGCCGCGCCGCCGTGGTGACGCTCGAAGCAGAGCCCGTTCGGGGTGATGATGCCGTCGAGCTTGTGCAGGGGCGTGAAATTGACCGAGGAGATCGGATCGGCCGTCAGCCAGGGCACGTTGCGGCGCACCGCATCCTTCTCGAAGGGCGAAGGCATGCCGTAGGGATGCGCGTCCACCCCGTCGCCGGAATAGCGGTTCCAGTCCTGGATTTGCGTGATCGCCGGATCGTCGGCGGCTAGCGCTCGGCCGGACGCCAGCCCCCCCGCAAGCGCCGCCCCGCCGGCCAGCCCGGCTTTCAGGAAGCCGCGCCGCGACTGCCCGCTCCCGCTCCGTTCCGCCATCGCCGCCTCCACATTCATAGATACATATGATTGTTTATATGTATCAGGGCGCACCTGCGCTGTCTACCGGTTGCAGCGGCTCAGCCGGCCACTTTTACCGACCGGTTTTCTTCGAGTTGGACGGTGGGATGGCGCGTCAGGTACTGCTCCACCACGTCCCAGATCGGCGGGCCTTGCGTTTCCTCGTTGACCGAGGCCCAGCCGGCCACCTGGTATTCCTTCGCGGGGTCGATCGCCTCGCCAGTCTTCAACAGCGTCATGTCGGAGATGCGGCCGCCCATCTCGCCGTTCGGGTCGATCGCGTAGCCCATGCCGCCGACGCGCACCATATCGCCGCCCTGCTGGTAATAGGGGTCCTTGTTGAAGAGGTTGTCGGCGACGTCTTCCATAATGGTCTTCAGCGTCGCGCCGGTCATGGCCGAGCGGTAGGCGGCCGGATAGGTCATGCCGCAGGCATTGTAGAGGTCCTCCACCGTGATCGTTTCGCCCGGCAGCACCGACGTGCCCCAGCGGAAGCCGGGCGAGAGCGCGATGTCGGCCTCGCGCACTTCCATGAGCGCTGCGCAGATCAGGTCGTCGAAGGTGCCATTGAAATTGCCGCGCCGGTAAAGCAGCGCCTCGGTGGTGGCCAGCTCGCGCTTGAGTTCCACCGCGTAAGGCGCACGCAGATCCGTGACCAGTTTTGTCATGTCGGCGTCAGGTGCGATCACGTCGGAAAACACCGGGATCAGGCGGTGGCGGAAGCCCTTCACCGCGCCGTCCTGCACGTCGAGATCGAGGCGGGTAATGAACTTGCCGTGCGATCCGGAGGCGATCAGCAGCGTCTTGCCGACCAGCACAGGCTCGGGCAGCGCATCATGCGTGTGGCCGGTCAGGATCACGTCGATGCCCTCGACGCGCGCGGCCAGCGAGCGGTCCACGTCGAAGCCGTTGTGCGACAGCAGCACGACGAGGTCGGCCCCCTGCTTGCGCGCCGCCGCGACGTTCTTCGCCACCTCCTCCTCGCGGATGCCGAACGACCAGTTGGGGAACATCCAGCGCGGATTGGCGATCGGCGTATAGGGGAATGCCTGGCCGATGACGGCGATCTTCACCCCGCTTTTCTCGAACATCTTGATGGCGTCGAAGGCCGGTTCGTCCCATTCGGTGTCGAAGATGTTGCCGCCGAGGAAGGAGAACGGCAGGCCGTCCACGATCTCCTTCACCCGGTCCGTGCCGTAGGTGAATTCCCAGTGGCCGGTCATGGCGTCGGGGGCGAGCGCGTTGAAGGCGTCCACCATGTCTTGCCCCTTGGTCTGGAGCGAGGTGTAGCTGCCTTGCCAGGTGTCTCCGCCGTCGAGCAGCAGCACCTTGTCGCCGCGCTCGGCGCGGATGCGCTTGACAATCGCGGCGATGCGGTCCAGCCCGCCCATCTTGCCGTAGGTCTTGGCCAGCGCCGAAAAGTCCTCGGAGGTCAGCGCATAGGCGTGCGGGCTACCCGGTTCAATATTGTAGAGTTTTAGAAAATCCGCGCCGGTGACATGCGGCGGCAGGCCGGCCACCGCGCCGACGCCGAGATTGGTCGACGGCTCGCGGAAATAGATAGGCATGAGTTGCGCATGGATGTCGGTGATGTGGACAAGCGTGACATTGCCCATCGGCTCGAAGTCGAGCAGGTCGCTTTCCTTCAGCGCTTGTGCTGCGGCCGCGCGCGACCAGCGGCCGACCAGCCCCGGCCCGGCGATCGCCGAAAGCGCGGTCGCGGCCATCAGGAATTCGCGGCGTGAGAACATGGGGCTTCCTTGTCGATTTAAGGGTATGGCGCGGGGTAAACAACGCCTTCCCCACTCCCCGTTTGCGGGGAGAGGGTGTCACCCAGTGACGGATGAGGGGGGCAGCGTGAACTTTCGCGGGCAGGGGAGAGCTACTGCCTCACCGCCGGCGTTTCCACCGACAAGCCCGTGCCGCGCCAGGTCACATAGACCTCCAGCGCCATCAACTCGTCCGAGAACGCCTTGGGCATTTCGGCGCGCGTGTCGCGAATGCAGCCGCGCAGGCGGTTGTGCAGCGACACCATGTCGGCCTGCTTGAGCCGATAGGTCGGGAAACCGTTGGCCTGGCCCTGGCTCAGATGGTCGGCGCGGATGTGCTTGCCCATGCTGGCCTCATGGCAGGAGGCGCAGGCGAGGTTCAACTGACCGGTGCGGGTGTAGTATTCGGTTTTGCCCTTGTCCCACCAACTCTGCATGTCGCCCTGCTTGAGGTCGACCGACATCGGCGTGCCGAGAGACTGGTATTTGATGAAGGTGGTCAGCGCCTTCTGGTCGGCGGTGTCGAACTTGTAGGCTTCGGCGCCCATGTGCTCGGTGCGGCACTTGTCGATCTGCAGCTCGATATTGACCGGCCGCTTGGCATCGTCGTCCCACTTCGGGTAGTGCGCGGCGATGTCCTTCATCGTCTCGGCGGCGTCATTGTGGCAGGACGCGCAGGACTTGCCCATGGTTCCGTCCACCGTGTTCCAGATATCCTGCCCGCGCTCGACATAGAGCATGCCGGGGTTGGCGAAGGAATCGGCCTCCAGCGCGCGAGTCTCGGCTTCGCGGAACAGCCAGCCGGAATAGACGGTGTCGATCGGATAGCCCTCCGGCGCCTTCGTCTTGGTGATCATCTCCTTGCCGTCGATGACCAATTGATCGTCGACCGGATCGGAATAGGCGACGGCGACAAGGCCGGTCGTGAATATCGCCGCGGCCGCGATTGCCAGCACTGTCTTGTTCAACTTGCCTTCCCTCCCCAGTTCCCTGTCAACCCGCTCCGGCAGTCGGCCGGTGCTGCCGTCTCAGCTCACTTCGATCTTCTGCTCGTCGGTGTAGATCGAGCCGTTGTCGTCCACCCAGGTGAACTTGAACGTGCCGCTCTCCGTTACCTTTGCCTTGAACTCGAAATACGGGTTGGCCGAGACGGCGGGGTCTATGTCGCAGGAAAACACCGGCGTTCCGTTGAACTCGCAACTGAACTTGTTGATGATCTCACGCGGGATCACCTTGCCGTCCTTGTCCTTGCGCTGACCGGATTCCATCGTGTGGCTGATCAGCGTCTTGATGACGATGATCTCATCCGCCTTCGCCGTTTTCGGCACCTTGACGCGCGGTTTGGGTGTTGCCATTTGTCAATGCTCCTAAAATCTTGCCGCCGTCAGCCGCCGCAGCCGCCGATGGTGACCTTGACTTCCTTCTTGTCCATGTAGACGGAGCCGTCGGCCATCCTGGCGACGGCGATCACGTTCTGCGTCTTGGCCAGCCGCATGCGCGTCGTCGCCTCCGCGGCCCCGCTCATGGCGGTAAAGTTGAATGTCGCGACTGCCGGATTGGGATTGCCTTCGGCCAGGATGATGACCGACTGCACCATGTCGCCGCCGCTCATCGCGCTGTCGACGCTGACCGAGATCGGCACCGTGTTGCCGTTCTCCGCGATTTCCGGCGCGGTAAGCGTGAGCTTGCCTGTTTCCGGCGTCTTGCCGCCTGCGAAGTCGGCGATCGCCTTGGCTGTGGCCTCGGGCGTCGCGCTGGCGGGATCGAGCCGCGCGCCCGCGAGGACGAACGCCGCCGCGCCCGCCGAAACCGCCAATGCCTGCCGTCTGTTCAAATTCATGTCCGTCTCCCGCGCTTGCCGCGCTAGTCCTTCAACGTCGCCACATAGGCGACCACGTCCTCGACCTGCTCGGCGGTCAAAATGGTCTTGCCGACGAGATCCTTGCTAACGTTCACGCCGACATTGAGCGAATAGAAGCCCGGCATCACCGTATCGGGGCCGAACACATGCTTGGAATCGGTGACGATGGCGCGAAGTTCTTCCGGCTTCCAGCGACTTCCCGCACCGTCCAGGGACGGACCGAGATCGCCGTGAAAGAGTTCCTTGTTCAGCGCGCTTACCTGGTGGCAGGCGAGGCAGTTGCCGAGTTTGCGGCTGACGAGAACTTCCGCGCCCTTGGCGGCGTCGCCGGGCTTACCGGTCAGCGACTGAGAAACCGCATTGTCGACGAACTTCACGTCGTTCGGTGCCGCGTCGGCGGCCCAGGCCGCGCCCGCCAGCATCGACAGGGTCGCTGCGACGACAATAACCTTCCCCGCTTGCATAACGGCAGTCCCTCCCATGTCGCGTTCAATATTTTTGCGGAACCGCGCGCGGTTCCATCCCTCCGGTTCGCAAGATAAACGCCGACCGGGAAAGGTCAATCGAAAAATATGAATTTCTGCATATATGCCGAACGACCGGGCCGGCGGAAGGCTATTCCGCGTCCAGCTTGCCGGCGGCGCGTGCCTCGGCGATGTGGCGCGCGTGATAGATCTGGAACGGCTCGTCTGTCTCATAGCCCTTCTCGCGCACCCATTTGAACATGTCGAGGAAGGTCCATTTGCCGAAGGCGCCGGGCATGACCGCAACCGCCGCCTGCGCGACCGACTTGTCTTGCGGCGCGTCCTCGGGCAGGAACACGATGGTCGGCGTGAACAGATAGCCCCATTTGCGCGTGGCCGTCTTTTCGGTCAGCACCGCGCCGTCCGTGTCGGTGACCTCCTCGTCGCCGAACATGTTGTATTGCACGACCATGTAGTTGGCCTTGATGTAGTCGCGCACCTCCGGATCGCTCAACAGCTTTTCGTGCATCTGCCGGCAATAGATGCAACCGCGCTGTTCGATGATGATGGCGAGCCGCTTGCCCTGCGACTTCGCCTGCGCGATGTCTTCGCCCACGTCGCGGAAGGTCAGGCTGAACCAGTCCTCCTTGTGCAGGCCGTCGTCGCCCGTTTCGGCAAAGGCCGGGGCGGTGCCGACGATCAGGAGCGCGAGAAGGGCGAATGCGGCTTTGAGCATGACGAAATCCTATCCGATCGACTGGAATATGGGGAATGTTTCGAGCAGCCAGTAGGATATCACAGACATCTTTCCGGTCACGAACAGGATGCCGGTTATCACCAAAAGCCCGCCCATCGCCTTCTCGACCATCTCCATATGGGGCCTGAACCCGGTCGCCCAGCGCAGGAACGGGCCGGCGAAGGCGGCTGCCAGAAGGAACGGGATCCCGATGCCGAGCGAATAGACGGCGAGCAGCAGCGCGCCCTTGGCCGCCGTGCCGGCTGAACCCGCCACGAACAGGATCGCCGCCAGCACCGGCCCGACGCACGGCGTCCAGCCGAAAGCGAAGGCAAGGCCCACGACATAGGCGCCCACCAATCCGACCGGCTTGCGTGCGACCTGGACCCTCGCCTCGCGAAACAGCAGCGCGATACGGAACACGCCCATGAAATGCAGCCCCATGACGATGAGGACGACGCCGGCGATGATCGACAGCGTATCGAAATACTGCGCGACCGCCTTGCCGACGAAGCTTGCGGTTGCACCCAGCGCGACGAAGACCGTGGTGAAGCCTAGCACGAAGGCCAGCGCGGAAAGCAGAATCTTTTGCCGCTGCGCAGAGGCCTGCTTGTCGGCCTTGAGCTGGTCGAAGCTTACCCCCGCCAGCCATGCCAGATAGGGCGGCACGATCGGCAGCACGCAAGGCGATACGAAGGACAGCAGACCGGCCAGGAAGGCGCCGCCAATGGTGACGTCGAGCATTTTTCTTCCCCGCGGTCCGGCGCGCTTTCCCCATATCTCAAGCGCGCACTGCAATGGGCTACCAAGATATTCAGAAATGACTATATATTGCAATCGACAAACTGGTTCCCTGCCGTGCGCGCACTCAAACTTGTCATCTGCTGGTTCGCTTTCATGGCCCTGCCGGGCATCGCCGGCGCGGCCGAAATGCTCATGCTGGTCCAGCCCGGCTGCCCGTGGTGCGCGCGTTTCGACGCCGAAATAGCGCCGACCTGGCCGAACACGCCGGAAGGGATGCGCGCGCCGCTGCGGCGCGTCGACATCACAGCCCCCTGGCCGGAGGATCTTGCGGGTATTTCGGCCGAACGTTTCACGCCCACCTTCATCCTGCTGGACGAGGGCAGGGAGGTCGCCCGCCTCAGAGGCTATCCGGGCGACCAGTTCTTCTGGTATCTTGTCGACGAGATGCTCGCCAAGCTGCCGCCAGGCAATGGATAGGCCGCTGACGATGCCGTCATGGACCGACACGATTTCTACTCGAAGGTTGGCCGCGCCATGCTGAATCTGCCAAAACTCAGTCCCGACCAGTCTCAAGAGGAATTCGACCTCCTGTTGGCGCAGGCGCGCAAGGCCAGCGACCTTTTGAAGGCGCTGTCGCATGAAAGCAGGCTGCTCATCCTGTGCATCCTGTCGGAGGGCGAAAAATCGGTCACGGATCTCGAAAACATCATGCGCCTGCCGCAGGCGGCGGTGTCGCAGCAATTGGCCAGGCTGCGCTTCGACGGCCTGGTCAAGACCAGGCGCGACGGCAGGGTGATCTACTATTCGATCGCCGGCGCGGAGGTTTCGGCCATCATCGGGTCGCTCTACCAACTATTTTGCGCGCCCGTGCGCGGCGAACAGGGCTAGAGTATGTCGAGAAAACAAGGACCAAAAGCGCGGCAAGCGACTATGAAAAATCGCGACGGGCTTTAGGACGCAAGGGGGAGGAAGCCATGGAATTCGTCGCCTCGTCTTGGTTCCTCCCGCTCGCCGGGCTTCTGGCCGGCACTTGCATGGGCTTCGTCGCGCGCTGGCAGCACTTTTGCACCATGAGCGCGCTGGAGCGGCACTGGCACGCCGGCGACAGTTCGGGCGTGCGCACCTGGGTGCTTGCGGCGGCGGTCGCGCTTGTAGCGACCCAAGCGCTGCAACTTGCCGGCCTCGCCGACACCCATGCCAGCTTCTATCTGTCGCCAAACCTTGCCTGGACAGGCGCGATCATCGGCGGCCTCGGCTTCGGGTTCGGCATGGCGCTGGCGGGCACATGCGGCTTCGGCGCGCTGGTGCGGCTTGGGGGCGGCAGCCTGCGCTCGCTGGTGGTGCTGGCCGTTCTCGGCCTGTCGGCGCTTTCGGCGCAGCGCGGTCTCGTCGCGCAGGGACGGGTCGAAATCGTCGACCGTCTGGCGGCCGACCTTTCCTTCGCCGGCGACCAGTCGCTCGGGGCAATCCTGTCGAGCCTTGCCGGCGTCGACATGCGCCTGGCGGTCGCAGCAGTGGTCGCCGCGGCGATGCTGGCATGGGTGTTTGCGGCGCGCTCCTACCGCGCCCGGTCGGGCCTGATCGCCACCGGAACGGCAATCGGCCTGGTGGTCGCCTTCGGCTGGCTGGCGACGACGCTGGCGAGCCGCCATTCCTTCGCTCCGGTGCAGATCGAATCGGCCTCCTTCGTCGCCCCGGTCGGCGATTCCATCCTGCAAATAATCACTTTCACCGGCGTTCTGCCCGACTATGGAGTCGGCCTCGTCGCCGGCGTCATTCTCGGCGCGGCGCTCTGCGCGTGGCGCCGCCGCGACATCCGCTGGGAAGCCTGCGACGACGCCCGCGAACTCGGCCGCCATCTGGTCGGCGGTTTCCTGATGGGCGCGGGCGGCATCTTCGCCATGGGCTGCACCATCGGCCAGGGCATCAGCGCCGTGTCGGTACTGGCTATCTCCGCGCCGCTCGCCATGGCCTCCATCGTGCTCGGCGCGCGCATGGGCCTCGCCTATCTGCTGGAAGGCTCGCCCTTCGCCGCCTTCGGCGGCCTGGCGGCGCGGTTCAGGAATTCCTGAAGCCCGTCGAGATTTTTCAAATTCTTGCCGAGCTTCAGGTCCTTGTTTTCTCGCATGTCTTTACCCCGAAACCGGTTCCCACTTTCGGGAGGCATGCTTTAACCCGCGACAAACCGGTAAGCGCCGCCGCCGCGTTCCACCATGCCTGTCGCCGGATGCGGGAAATGGTAGCCGACGACGCGCGAGCGGTCGCCGGCCAGCCGGTCGAGCAGCGCCTTTCGTGTTTCGATCGCGAGTGTCGGGTCCTGGTCGGCGCCGGCCGGCCATTCGGGATGCGCGAACGAGACGATCGATTGGGTGATCACGTCGCCGACCACCACGAGCTGATCGGCCCCCGAATGAACGATATAACTCATATGGCCGGGTGTGTGGCCGGGCGTCGAGACAGCCTCGACGCCGGGCAGAACCTCGGCCCCGGCCTTCAAAAAAGTCAGCCGGTCGCGGATCGCCTCGAAGCGAGACTGGGCGCCGACGACAAAGCTTTGCCGGTCGGCGGGAACCGCCTGCAGCGCATCCGGCGATGACCAGAAATCATGTTCCTCCTGGCCGATGTGATAGCTTGCATTGGCGAAAACCAGTTCGTCGAAATCGTCGGTCACGCCCCAAATATGGTCTGGATGCGCATGGGTGAAGACGACGTCGGTGACGGCGGCCGGGTCTATTCCCGCCTCGGCGAGATTGGCGACGAGCCGGCCGGCAGTCGCCATGAAATTCGGCCCGGAGCCGGCGTCGAAGACGGCGAGACGGTTGCCGCGTTTCAGGATCGTCACATTGCAGTCCGGCCGCAGGGTGTCGGTCGGCATGGCGTTGTCGGCAAGCAGGCGGACAAGTTCGGGTTGCGGCGCGTCGCCATAGGAATAGCTCATCGGCAAGGTCAGCGTGCCGTCATTGACGGTGACGATTTCCGCGTCGCCCAGCGTCAGCCGGCCGACGGCCAGCGCCCGGCCGGCAAATGCCAGCGATGCGGCCGCCGCGCCCGCCAGCTTGAACACGTCCCTGCGCCCGAAAGCGGCCCTGAATTGCGTCTGACGGTTTTCCATCGGCGTTCCTCTGCGCTCTATTCGGCCGGCTCCGCACCGCAACGCCCCAAAAAGCCGGCGCATCGATATTATGCCTAAACATAGCGACTCTTCTATGTATAATCGCAAGACCCGCGCCGAAAGCAAGCCGGGCAGCGCTTAGGGAGGACGAAATGACCAGACTGAGGATCGCGGCCCTTGCCGCCGCCGTGTTTGCCGGTTCGTTGCTCGGACTTGCCGGTGCTGCCAATGCCGATGAACTGGTCACGACCTATGAGACGGACGTCCCCTTCGCCGATGTGACGGCGGACATTCAGGACGCCATCATCAATCGCGGCTACAATGTCGATTATCACGGCCATATCGGCGAGATGCTGAAGCGCACTGCCGGCGATGTCGGCGCGGCCAAGGCGCTCTACAAGAACGCCGAGTTCATGCAGTTCTGTTCGGCGGTGGTCTCGCGCGCGGTGATGGAGGCCGATATCGGCAACATCGCCTTTTGTCCCTACATCGTCTTCGCCTATGAGGCGCAAGCCAAGCCCGGCACGGTCGTGGTCGGTTTCCGCCGCCTGCCCAAGGGCGACGGCCGCGACCAAGTCAACGACCTGCTGGACGACATCGTCAAGGAAGGGGCAGGCCAGTAGAATGGACGCTCATGCTTTGTCAGACATGCGCGTCAACCGGTGCAACAGAACGTCGAAGCGACGGGCTGTCCACGGCTCGCTCAGCCGCAAGGCGACATAGGCACGGCCGGCAAGGCGGCAAGCGCGGTCGATATCCCCGCTGGCCGCCAGAGCCGCGACACTTTCAAGCAGGATATCGGCGACGGGGTTCGCTGGCGATCTCGAGTGGCCGTGTCGGCGTGTCCACTTATGCCGCAACTCATCGGTCATCACCATCCGCGATGTCGAGCCGCCGCCGCGCGGCCGACGTCATCATCTGCGGTGTCCAGGGCGGCTCGTAGGTCAGGGTCACGTCGACGAATTCAACCCCCGGGATTGTCCATGCGCCTTCGCGCGCGCCGTTCTTGAGGTACTCGGTCGCCGGGCATCCCCGCGTGGTCGTCGTCATGACGATGTTGGCGACGCCGCCATCCTGCACCGCGACATAGTAGACCAGCCCCAGTTCGATGATGTTGTCGCCAAGCTCGGGGTCGATCACCAGGCGCAGCGCCTCCCTGATCTGGTCGGTGAGGAAGTCGGTTGCCTCAACGGTCATTTGGCCACCGCCTCCGCCCGCCCGATCCGGACAAGAAGCTTGTAGCTCGTCGCGTCGGGTTCGAAACCGCCGCGCCATTCATGGCCGCGCTTGGCGAGTTCGGGCAGCAAGAAGATCGGCTCGCGACACAACAGCGCCGACAAGACTTCGCCCTGTTTCATCGCCTCGACCGCCGCCAGGATGCGCACCATCGGCTCAGGCGGGTCGAGATCCCGGTTGTCGACGTGGCGGGCGGGTTCGGGCCAATGGCCGCTATCGGAAGCTTCGGCGGAAACCGGTGGTGTGTCGGCTGGCTTGGTCTGATTTGTGGGCGTGAACAGGACTTCCCAATCCCCGCCGCCGATCTCCCGCGATTCATGCGAAAAGCCCTTGGAGCCCAGCACCTGAAACAGCGGCACCGGCTTGAATGTCGCCAGAAGCCGCAGACCTTGACCGGGCGAAAGCGCCGAGGCCGCCGCCATGATCTGGCCGAAAGGTTCTTCGCCCGCCTTCAGCGCGGGGCGGACATCGAGATCCACGAATGTCGTCGTCATGGTTGCGTCATCCTCTTTCACATCATGGTTTGCTTGCAAAGGAATACAGCAGCGCCGGCCTGGGCGCCTCGTTGGCCAGACGGCTTTCCGCCTTCACGTCGGCGAGTATGCGGGCGCGCACGAATTGCACGGCGATCCCCAGCACGGCGACCAGAATAACGCCAACGGCAAGCTGGAACGCCAGCAACTGCCCACACAGAAGGGCAATGGTGCCGAGCCAGACGGCCAGGAAATACAGGTAGAACCACTTTCGCGCCCGCTTCTCCACCACAAGGTCCTGCACGCGCGGCGTCGGCTTCTTACCGAGGATCGGCCCGTAGCATTCCAGCCAGGTCATGAACGGTATGATCTTGTAGAGCTTGGCCAGCCCCAGCCCCGACAGCCAGCCGAAAGCGATCAGGAAGACGAGCGCGCCCACCTGTTGTTGAAGGCTGTTCAGAACCAGCAGGGCGATTGCGAGCAGGACAGCAAGGCCAAGCGAAGCGAAAGCCAGCACGGCCATCCAGGCGTTCAGCTCGATGACGCGCCGCCTGCGCTGGCGATAGAGGCTGAGCATATCCCGGCCATAGAGCGCCAACGCCCCGAGCGCTGGCACGCCGGCGACAAGCAGGAAGGCATTGCGGTCCCAGCCGAGGCAAATGGCGGCAATTGCGCCAAGAATGGCGATGGCGAGCGCGCCTGTTCCAAGATGAAGCGCCGCGCGGCTGCCCCGCCGGTCAAGTTCCGGCGCGAGCATGAACATGGCAAGCAGGCGGTAGCTGACGCCCATCGCCGCGAAAGTGAGCCAGCCGCCAAGGCCGGCTATTGCGTGAACCGGCACGCCCGCTACGGCAAGATCGACCATGTGCGGTGCAAGCGGCATGCCGCCGCGTACCAGTGCAAAGACGATGCCAAGGGCAGCCGTCAGCGCTACGCTGACCAGCGCGATGCCGACGAACCGCGCCGGCAAGGGCAGCGGCCGGGCCACTATCAGCGTATGCGCGAGGCTCCACAAGACGAGCGCGAAACCGCACCCCAGCAGAACCGCGGCGATGGGAAACAGGGGCAGCGTCGTATCGATCGTTCCGCCGAGCCACAGAAAGCCGCAGAGCAGCGCGGCAAGCCCGCACAGCAGGCAGGCGAGCGCCGGCAGGGGAAGTCGGTCGTGGATGAGCGGACGGGCGATCAGGACCGGCACGAACTGGAACATCGCACCGCACATGAGCAGGCTCAACCAGCCGATCGCGACAAGGTGCACGACGACGAGCGTTTCGGGCGCGTCGATGGGCGTGTGGGGGAAACCATAACCCGCCGCCATCAGGCTCAAGGCGGCGATGAGAGAAACGACCGCCGCGGCGAAGTAAGACATTGTCCAGCGGGACAGCGAGACGCCGTTCAACGGAAATTCTCCTTGGGTTGAGGCTTGGGACCGATCGACATTCGGCAATCGGAGCTGCTGGGCGTGCGCCGCCGTTTCGGCGCGCCCGCTCGGCGGCGCTTTCAGGCGGCGAGCTTGCCTATCGCGACCCGCCACACCTGCGGACCGCTCTCCAGGTAGGTCCATGAGAACTGCTTCGGATGCTCGGCCTCAAGCTGATAGTAAAGCGGCTTCGGATCGTGGTCGTTCACCAGAGTGAAAGACGCGCCCGCCGCGAGGTCGTCGACGAGCTGGAAGATCTTGGCGTGGCGCTGCGCCGGTACCAGCATGCGCACATCGACAACGGTCTCGGTGACATCGGACATGAGTTCGCTCCTTGATTTTGGTCGGCCAGAATTCTTCGTAAGTGAGGTCCAGACTGGATACCCACACGAGAAAGGACGTTGGAAAAAGCCCTACAGGGCCAGCCGGTGGCTGGTGATTTTGTCTACGCCTCAAAAGAGGTATCGTCAATGTATGTTTTAAGAGAAGCGACTGTCCTGCCTGAAAATAGTACGGCGCGGTCCGGAAGATAGAGGCCGGTCCGGCCGTCGGGCAGGGTGGGCCTAGCCGGTGATGGCGCCCTCGTTGGCCGGGCGAGCCAGCGCGGAAAATTTGGCCAGAACCCCTCGTTTGTAGCGCGGTTCCGGCTGCACCCATGCCGCCCGCCGGCGGGCGATCTCGGCTTCGTCTACGTCCAGTTGCAGCAGGAGCCTGTGCGCGTCGATGGTGATCGGGTCGCCCTCCTCGACCAGCGCTATCGTGCCGCCCTCATAGGCCTCCGGCGCGACATGGCCGACCACCATGCCCCAGGTGCCGCCGGAAAAGCGCCCGTCGGTGATGAGGCCGACGCTTTCGCCGAGGCCGCGCCCGACCAGCGCGGAAGTCGGGGCGAGCATCTCCGGCATGCCCGGTCCGCCTTTCGGCCCGAGATAGCGCAGCACCACCACGTCGCCCGGCCTGATCCTGTCGGCAAGGATCGCTTCCATCGCCGATTGCTCGTCGTCGAAGACGCGCGCCGGGCCGGTGATCACCGGGTTTTTCAGGCCGGTGATCTTGGCGACCGCGCCATCCTTGGCAAGGTTGCCTTTCAGGATGGCGAGATGGCCTTCGCGGTATAGCGCTTCCGAGATCGGCTTGATGACATGCTGATCCGCGCGCAGTGCGTCGGGCACATCGGCCAGTTCCTCGGCGAGCGTCCGGCCGGTGATGGTCAGGCAGCCGCCGTGCAGCAGGCCGGCATTGAGCAGAAGCTTCAACACCTGCGGGATGCCGCCGGCCTGGTGCAGGTCGACCGCCATATAGTGTCCGGAAGGCTTCAGGTCGCACAACACCGGCACCTTGCGGCGCACGCGCTCGAAATCGTCCAGCGTCCATTCGATTTCGGCGGCATGCGCGATGGCGAGATAATGCAGCACTGCGTTGGTCGAGCCGCCGATCGCCATGATCAGCGCCACCGCATTCTCGATGCTTTCGCGGGTGACGATGTCGAGCGGCTTGATGTTCTTCTTCACCGCCTCGACCAGTACGCGGCCGGATTCGGCGGCACTTTCGAGCTTCTCATGGTCGGGGCTGGCCATGGTCGAGGAATACATGAGCGACATGCCGAGCGCCTCGAACGAGGAACTCATCGTGTTGGCGGTATACATGCCGCCGCACGAGCCGGTGGAGGGACAGGCGTTGCGCTCGATGCCATCGAAATCCTCCTTGCTCATCGTGCCGGCCATGAACGCGCCGACCGCCTCGAACGACGAGACGATGGACAGGTCCTGCCCCTTCCAGCGGCCGGGCTTGATGGTGCCGCCATAGACGTAGATCGCCGGCGCGTTGGCGCGCAACATGCCGATCATGCCGCCCGGCATGTTCTTGTCGCAGCCGCCCAGCACCAGCACCCCGTCCATCCACTGGCCCTGCACTGAAAGCTCGACGCAGTCGGCGATTACCTCGCGCGACACCAGCGAATATTTCATGCCTTCGGTGCCCATCGACATGCCGTCGGAAATGGTCGGCGTGCCGAACACCTGCGGGTTCGCGCCCGCGTCCCTGATGGCGGCGATAGCCGCGTCGGCAAGCGGCTGCAGGCCGGCATTGCACGGCGTGATGGTGGAGTGGCCGTTGGCGATGCCGATCATCGGCTTGTCGAAATCGGCCTCTTCGTAGCCGAGCGCGTAATACATAGCCCGGTTGGGCGAGCGTGCCACGCCTTGCGTGATGTGTTTGGAACGTTCGTTGAAAGGCATGACGGATCCTCGTTTTGCGTCAGGGCATGAACCGGCCAGGCCGCTCAGCTACCCACGCTGTGCAATTGCCGGGGCAGGGCCACATCGCCGAAATCGATGACCGAGCGACGAAGGACATTGCCCTTGCCGTCGATTGTGAGGCGTGCGCGGCGATTTTGAAAGAAAAAGCTCAGGCGGTATTCGCCTTCATGGTCGTCGATGCCGCGTTCGCAGATCGACGTGATGGCCTTGCTCCGCATCAGTTCGGGAACATCCTGCGGGGCAAGTTTCAGCAGGCTTGCGACAAGCGTCGCGTCCACGACGATGTCTTCGGTGGCGAATTCTATCGTCGCGCCGGGTGCAGCAGTTACTGGCGACGGCATCGGGCTAGCGTCCTCGACCGTTTTCAGGCGAACGTTCGGTGCCATCGTTTTATCCTCCTGTAAGACCTCGACAATCGTCGGCAACCGCGCTCCGGCCATCGAGGGTTCCTTGCGTGCCTCCATAAAAAGGTATATTTAATATACATATTATTATCGGCAAGGAAATTGCAATGGCGGATCGGGTCGACAAGCGCGGTCGTTTGGTGCTCGAATTGGTGGTGGCCATGCTGTGGATCGGTCTCCTGCTCGGCGTCTCGTTCCTGGCGACGCCGGCGAAATTCCTGGCGCCGAGCCTGTCGCTCGCCGTTGCGCTCGACGTCGGACGTCAAACCTTCGGCGTCTTCAACAAGGTCGAATGGGCGCTGGCCATCCTGTTGCTTGCTCTTGTCGTGAGCGGGCCAAGAGCATGGCTTTCGCTTGCCGTCGCGGTCGTCGTGGCCGCCATGGTCGTGGTCGAAACGATTTGGCTGCTGCCGGTTCTCGACCAGCGCGTCGGCTTGATCATCACCGGGCAGCAGCCGCCCGAATCCAGCTTGCATGTCGTCTATATCGCGCTGCAAATCGTCAAGCTGGCGGTGCTTTGCGTGCTGGCTGCAGCGGCGGCGCGCCGCCTTGCGCGTTGAGCGAGGCATGTTTGATCGGAGCGCGACCTGCCGTTATTGGCTATGGTCTATTGTCGAGCAGCACCCGTTGCCAAGGAATTCAAGATGCGATTGACCGATTTTTCAGACTACGCGCTGCGTCTGCTGATGTATGCCGGCGCACGGGGCGACAGGCTGGTCACGATCGAGGAGACTGCGAAACTCTACGGAATTTCGCGCGCCCACTTGATGAAGGTCGCCAATCAATTGACGCGCGGGGGCTTTTTGAGGGCAGTGCGCGGCCGCTCTGGCGGCCTTACTTTGGCGATGGCGCCGGAGAGGATTTGCCTGGGCGACGTCTTGCGGGCGACCGAGCCGGATTTCGCGCTGGTCGAATGTTTCCGCAGCGACGACCGCTGCCTCATCTCGCCGCGCTGCCGCCTGCGCGGCGTTCTTTCGGAGGCGCTCGCGGCCTTCACGGCCACGGTCGACCGCTATACGCTGGCGGACCTCATGCTCAGTCCTGAAGAGTTCGGCATTTTGCCGGCGGCATAGCCCGACTGTCGATTGGCCGCGAAGTCTGGTGCCCTACAAGACCCGTGCGCGACCGCTGGTAAGATCGACGATCATTTTTACGATGGACGAGGCCTCGGCTTCGGGGAGCGCAACCGCCAGTTCCGCGCCGCTCGCGACGAAATTCTCGGATAGGATCCGGACATCGGGCAAGGTCGATAGCCGTGCCTGGACCATTGCCAGATCGGAAAATCCACACATGAACGACGTGTCGACGGTCACGACGATCGGGATTTTTTGGGCGGCCCGCAGGCAAGCCGCAGCGGTTCCACCATAGGCGCGCATGAGCCCGCCGCTACCGAGCAGGATGCCTCCGAACCAGCGCGTGACCACGACGGCGAGATTGTCGAGCGACTGACCGTCCAGCGCCTGCAAAATGGGCTTGCCAGCGGTGCCTCCTGGCTCTCCGTCATCGCTGAAGCGGTAGTTCTGGCCGACACGCCATGCCCAGCAATTGTGGTTCGCGGCAGAATCCGAGTGTGCGGCCACGAACTGCTTTGCGGCCTCTTCGCTCGACACAGGTCCGGCAACCGCCAGGAACCGGCTTTTCTTGACCTCTTGCCTGAACGTCGCAAGCGCCTCAATGGTGAACATGACGCCCCTTTCATCCCATGAGGGCATATACCAACAGTGTAGGTAGAACGCTTTATGGCTAGATAGAAGTCTTCCGCCGGAAGCGATAGAAGTCCACCGAGTCTGTCTGCGCCAGGTCGATGACTCGTCCGGCCCCGACCGCATCGGTCATGCCACGGGACAATCTGCGCCGATCTCGCGCGTGCCCGGCAAAGTGTGCCTGTGAGGCACCCCGTAGCCTTGCTGAATTCACGAGTAGGAGGAGAATGGACCTTGCTCGCCAAGACTAATTTTCAGATTTAGGAAAAATAGCATAAATTTGAACGATCATATTAACTACGACATTAAACATCCCTGTGAAATAAAGATTACATGCTTTACACAACGTAAACAGTTCGACGAGAGACGTGATGAAAGCTCCCGTTAATTGAGTAGAGCGGAGGCAGTTGCATGTTCGGCATGACGAAATACAAAGCCACGGTATCCCACGAAGAAATTCGAGTTCCAGAGATGGAATTTGCCAGCTTCGAAGACGAGCTGGAAGATGTACTGGAGGATAATGTTACGGAAGAACTGCCCGGTGACTGGGAACGCATTCCCGATCTGGAACCGGCTGGAGACGACGTGACGGATGCAGCCCCGACTGAACCAAAACATACCTCCATCACCCAGGCCAGCCTTGCCGCACTTGCCGCTTTCGAGGGTGAGATGCGCGCTTCCGCCTCAGGCCTGGAAGTCCTCGACACGACGCTGGCCGCCATAGGGGCCGCTCACGTGACAGCGAACCGCCTTCTCGGCAGCCTGCGGTCAGGCGTTCTCAGGGCGAATGATTTCGAAGAGGCGAACGACGCCTTTTCGAGCGAAAATCGTCGCCTGTCGGAACAACTCGAACAGGCAAAACACGCGCAAAGCCAGTTGGAAAGCGCGGAGGAAGCCAGCAAGCGCCGGATAGAGCTCCTGATCAAGGACTATGACGACGTGAAAATTGCGCTCGGCCGATCCCAGATCGAAGCCGTTGAGATACGCGACGCACTTGCGCAGGCAGACAGCGAGAAGACGACACTCATCTACGAACTCGCCACAAAGACAACCACGGTCGACCGCTATGCCCGCGAAAACGAGTTGCTGCGCCAGAAATGCGTGAACCAGCAAATCAGCCTGGCGGCGGTCGAGCAGCATTATTCCGAACTCGAGATGAAACTCAGCGAAACCGCCGCGATTCGTAAAGCCGAAGCAGCCGAAATGGCGGATTTGCGCATGCGCCACGACAACACCGAGAAGGAATGTCGGCGCCTGCAGAAGCAGTCCGAAATTTCCCAGGTGCGGTTGGCTGAAGGCCAGGAGCGCATGATGACCCTGGAAGCCGATCTCGAAGAAGTACAGAACCGCCATGTAGCTACGAACGAGCGCTTCAGGGCGGAGGCCGAAGTCATGAAGGCCAAGCTCGAAACCGCAGTCAGGAGGAGCATCGCGGAGGCCGGCGAGGTCGCCGCGTTGAAACAGCAACTCGGAAGTGCGGTGGCGGCGACGGGCGTGGCAGAAGCGCAGTTGGCGTGCGCAAACGGCCAGATAGCCTCCAGGCAGCCGAAAGACGGCCGCGAAGATGGTCCCCGAACCTCGAGCGTGATCGGGATCACGTCATATGGCCGTGAGCGCCAGGAAAAGAAGATCAAGGCACTGGCGGAACCAAGCCGGCTGAACGGTGACGGCGCAAGGCCGGGCCGGAGCCGACAAAAAGCACTGGTTGCCGTTTCAAAATGATCGGCGCGCTTCCGGCGAGCCTTCGAGCCGGAAGCCCCCATCGGCAATAAAGACCTGTGCCTTGGCGCAACCGCACCCCGGTCATTCCGACAAGGTGCGGATCGCCCGGTCATCGTGCTGCACAGCTTCCAGGGCACGGTGGACAAGTACATCCAGCCCCAGCCAATGATCTTGAAGCAGGTGAAGCCTGTCTGCCACATCTCGTTTGTCCGCGTAGTCTTGGCGTGGAACGCATCGGCCGTCTTGATCAGCAAATAAGCCGGGCTGGTGATCAGGTCGTGGGCCTTGAGAAGCCGGTAAACGCTGGCTTCCGACACGAAGGTGCGCTTCTCGTCGGTGAACCGTGCGGCCGGGACCATGCAGTAATTACTATCTTGGAAGAGGGGCTGATCATGGGACGGTTATTCACGTACTGGACGGTGGCTTTCTTGCCGGCATCATGATCCTGGCGCTGACGCCGCTCCTCGCCAACGGTTGGAGTCCGCCTTTCACCGCCATCTTCCTGCTGCTGCCGATCTATATGCTGCATCAGTACGAGGAACATGATGGCGACCGCTTCCGGCTCTATGTCAACCGCATGGTCGGGCACGGCGAGGAGGTGCTCACGCCGGCTGCCGTCTTCGTCATTAACATCGGCGCGGTTTGGGTTTTGGATGTCGTCGTCATTTATCTGGCCTGGGGTGTCGATCTTGGGTTAGGCCTGATCGCGGTCTACCTCATGCTGATCAACGCCGTTGTCCGTGTAGCCAGCGCCATCCACTCCCGCAGCTATAATCCCGGCCTCATCACGGCCGTCGTCCTGTTCTTGCCGTTTAGCGGCTATGCATGGTGGCGCATCGAGGCATCAAGAGTGCCAACGACAGCAGAACACATCATCGGCCTTGCCGTCGGCATTGCGGTGCATGCAATTTCTTCGGTGAGTGAGGGCCCTGAGCGCATTCGGTGCGGTGCCATCCAGACATGACCCTGGGGCCTTCAATCGGGCGGTGGGTCTGAAGGCTTGCATTCGCTAGACGAAATATTGTTCAATCGGTCATGTCGCAGTTACAATGTCCTGCGGCAGGAATCAGGGACACGATTGGTTCCTTGTCGTAGCTCAAGATGTCGGATCACCTATGGCCGAAGAGAAAAACGCCGAATATGTGGAAGCGCTGGCGCGGGGGCTTGCGGTCATTGAGGCGTTCGATGACCAGAATCCGGAAATGACGCTGACGGAACTGGCGCGTAAGGTCGACATGGCGCCGGCCACCGTGCGGCGCAATCTGCATACGCTGGAGGCGCTGGGCTTCGTGCGGCGCAACAACAAGCATTTCCTGCTGGCACCCCGGATCCTGACGCTGGGCTCGGCTTACCTTAAGGCCATGCGCGTCGATGAAACCATCATGCCCGAATTGTTCCGCATCACCGAGCTGTTCGGCGATGCGGCCAATGTCGGCGTGCTCGACGGGCCGAACGTGCTCTATATCGCTCATCTGTCGGAAGCGCGTGCGGCGCGGCGCATGGCAAGCGTCGGCGTGACCTATCCGGCCTATGCGACGTCGATGGGACGGGTGCTGCTGGCCTATCTGCCGGCGGGCGAGATCGATGCCTATTTCGCCGGCGTCGAGCTGCGTTCGCTGACCGACGTGACGGTCACCGATCCTAAGGCATTGCGCGCGACGCTCTCCGATGTGCGCGCCAAGGGTTATTCGATCACGGTGGATCAGCTCGACTACGGCATTACCGCCCTGGCCGTGCCGGTCAAGGACAGCACGGGGCGTGTCGTCGCCGCCATCAATACGTCCGGCTATTCCCCGAGATTGAAGCCGGAGGATCTGCTGAGAGATCGGCTGGCCGAAATGCAGGTGGCCGCTTCGCGCATTTCCGGCCTGATGATGCGCTATCCGGCGTTGCTGCACTCCCTCCTCCCCCACTGATTTTCCACTTTAGACAGCCTTGAGCCTTCGCGGGCTCCGGTCCCCTGTGGGCCGGAGCCCGCACGTTTGCGGATTCGCAAAAGTCTCCCGGTGGGGCTTGACAGCTTGCCGGCGCTATAGTCATCTTCCGAAATTAAATTCGCTTAGCGAAATAAATATGCCGAGAAGATCGAGCGAAAAGCACGACCGGGCATGGACAGGGAGGATGATTGGCCGTGAGGAAGTTGCGCGTCGCCGTGCTGGTGGGCAGTGCTAGGCCTGGCTCGCTGAACCGGAGCCTTGCGGCTGCGATGACGCACCTTGCGGGCGAAGAGCTTTCCTTCACCGTGCCCCGGATCGATGATCTGCCGTTGTTCGACCAGGATGTGCTCGAAGCTGGCTTGCCGCCGCAGGTAAGAAGGCTATGGACGGAAATCGACGCCGTGGATGGCGTGCTCATCGTCACGCCCGAGCACAACCGTTCGATCACCGCCATGCTGAAGAATGCCCTGGATTGGCTGTCTCGGCCGGCCGGCGCCAATGCCTGGACGGGCAAACCGGTGGCGATCGCCGGCGCATCCTCCGGGCGGTTGGGGACTGTCGCGGCCCAGCAGCATCTGCGCGCGATCCTGGGCTATCTCGACATGCCGACCATGGGTCAGCCGGAGGTTTATCTCACCCTTACGCCGGACCTGATCACGCCGGAGGGCGAAATCACCGACGCCACCACCAGGGACTTCCTGCACGGCTACATGCAGAAGTTTCACCGATGGATCCACCATCACGCCAAAACTGCCGAACCGGCGCAAGCCTGACAGTAGGGAGAAAAGCCCATGAAGATCGGCAAGCAGGACGCTCCCTTCCAGTCCATCTGTACCTCGAACGCCGAGACCATCATCGTGCGAGGGCACGATCTGGTCGAGGATCTGATCGGCTCGATTTCGTTCACGGAGCATATGTGGCTGCTCGTCACCGGCTCCATGCCGACCGATGTGCAGCGGCGCGTGCTCGATGCCACGCTGGTGGCGATCGCCGAACACGGCATGGTACCGAGCGTGCAGGCCGCTCGCATGACGCTGGCGGCGGCCCCGGAAGCCCTGCAGGGGGCGGTGGCCGCCGGTCTGCTCGGCTGCGGCTCGGTCATTCTGGGCGCGCCGGAATCGGCGGGTGTGCTGCTGCAGGAAATCGTCGATGAGCAGGACGCCTCGCAGGCCGGCATCGATGCAGCAGCGGCAACCGTCGTTCGCCGCTACCGTGCCGACCGGCGCGCCATTCCCGGCTTCGGCCATCCGCTGCACAAGGGCACAGGCCGTTCGAAGGGTTTCGAACCGCTTCCGAACATCCGTGGAGAAGCCGATCTTGACGGCGTTGCTCGCTCGGAGAAAATAGACATGGCCGCGCTCGACATCTCCCTACGCGCGGCTTGTTGGCGTTCGATCTTCACAGCGGCCTTATTAGCAGCCATGCGCTCGCCCTCTTTGCTGTCGTGGTCCGCGCGGATTTCACCCATTCTCTGCTTCACGTAGTCAGACATGCACTGCCCTTCGCCAGAACCTAAACGGAACCGATTCGGCAAAACCGGCTGTAAAACTGTCTATTTGGAGCGGTTTGCGGATCTGGCTCAAAGCCTTGTGCAGCAAGCTGGAGCGGGTAGCGTGCGTCGTTGGCGCCGTCTACGGGCGCCATACCTTTGCTAATCCTTTGTTTTTCCTCACTAACGTATCCACAGATTTTGAGACTGTATCCCAGAACCGTACCCAATCTGTATCCCAGATGGGCACTGTTTCCAGCATACTACGATCTGGGTCGGCAGGCCACGAATTGCGGCGTGTTCTCGGTGGCCAGCGGCGGCCGGAAGCCTGACAGAACCCCGCGGTCGGCAGGCTCAGGGGGCATCCGAACTTTTGGCTGGCGCGCGATCGAAGAAAGGCGCCTCTCCAGAAGCGTCGTTATTCGTCTTCTAACCCTTTGAGGCACACCCAGCGCTACGGCATATACAGTCCCTATATCTCGGGACAAAGCGGCCCTTGCAGCACCGATTCTCAACCAAGTCTTGGAGGGTGCCTAGTCGCCTCACCAAGCTGGCCCCTGCGGGCAGTGTCAGAGCATAATCCCTACTTCACTGGTCGTTGCCAGCGCCTGTGACTACACGATCGACGTGTCAGAATCTCAGTTTCCTTTCTGAATGATGTCCCGCCAAACGCGCATCCCCGGTCCGGACACGCGGTCATCGGGTATGAAGGTAATTCCTGCTTCCTCGAATACCGCCTGAACGCGTTTCCGTATTTCGGGCCGCACCGTCTCACCGGCCTCGATGCGAACAAGCGATCGTTTACTGACGCCTGCCTTCTCCGCCAAATTGACGTTGGTCATGCCAAGCAAGGCACGGGCGGCGCGTAGAAATTCGTAGGAAGCATCCATCCGGTGACTTTATACGGCAGTCTTTTCGAATTCCAGCAGCCGCTTTCAAGTGCCGCCCAATTGTTGACTTCGCATGACAATGGACCCCGGACCCGAGCGTTTCTCGCTCACCATAAAAATCAGCTTAGGCGTCTAGACGCCAACTGAGCGACGCCATATGCCTGTCGCATCGATTTCGTGACCACAGGATTCGTTTCTGAACCTGCTGACCGAGACTGGAGCTTGCAGATGCTGCTGTTCACCCAGAACAAAAAAAACGATCCGATGTTTGCGTTCGAGATGGAACGCGTCAGGGCGCTGTCGGCAGACATGGAACGCATCCATCGCGGGATTGCACCCGAAGAGGTCGCTGATGGCAAT
>NZ_JBTMXA010000014.1:0-93398 GCF_054489545.1 Mesorhizobium sp. A556 | reverse complement strand
TCTTGCCTATGAGATGAACGGCAAGCCGGTCAGCATCCTGCATGGCGCGCCTTTGCGCCTGCGCTGCGAGAACGAACTCGGTTTCAAGATGGTCAAGTGGGTCACGGCGATCGAGTTCGTTGATGATTTCGCCGGCCTCGGAGCGGGCGAAGGTGGCTACAACGAGGACCATGAGTTCTACGGTTACCGCATGCCGATTTGATCACCCCCTACCGCACACGCGGAGCGCCTGCCGAGATACTGCTCACCTGAGACGAAAGGTGTACTCGCAGGGTGAGCGCCTACCTACACCGCCCCTTTCCCTTATTTTACTCGCCTGTCATCCAGACGCCGCATGACAGGCGTCACAGCGATGCCATGCATCATGATCGACACCAGAACGACGAAGCAGACCGTTACCCAGAGGATATCGGTCTGCTCGAATTTAGCCTGTCCGAAGGCGTAGGCGAGATAGTAAAATGAACCCAGGCCGCGGATGCCGAAAAAGGCAATCACTCTCTTCTCCCGGGAAGGCATCGACAATCCAGAAAGGCCGATCCACGCGGAAAGCGGGCGAACCACCATAAGAATAAGCGCCCCCGTCAAAATGACCGGCCAGCTCAGTGCGGCGAAAATCGTTCCCTCGGCGATGGCGGCTCCAAAACACACGAGTAGCGCCATCATCGCCAGTCGCTCGATCTGCTCGGCGAATTTATGTAGAACCTTATGATAGCTGTGCTGTCGTTCAACCGACCGCAATGCCAGCGCCGCGACAAACACCGCGACGAACCCGTAGCCATGCGCGAGTTCCGTCGACCCGTAGGCCAGGCACGTAATCCCCAACGAGACAAAGCCGTCCTTCGTATCCGAGAGGCCTACGTGAACCGGGAGCTTGAAGACCAGATGGCCCATGAGCTTGCCGCCCAACCAGCCAATACCAACACCGGCGGCAGTCTTCCATAGAACATCGATCAGGACCCACTCGGCAAGGAAGGATTCACCCGTTCTCTGTGATGCCGCGATAGCGATTGCGAGGTAGACGAAAGGAAACGCTGCGCCATCGTTAAGTCCCGCTTCGGTCGTAAGAGCAAATCGAACTTCATCTTCCTTTCCCGACTGGGGCACCCCAACCTGTACATCGCTAGCAAGGACTGGATCCGTCGGTGCTAGCGCCGCGCCCAATAAAAGCGCTGCAGCAGGGTCCAATCCGAGGATCGACCAGCCCAGAATCGCTATCGCTGCAATGGTGAGGGGCATGGCAATGCCCAGCAAACGCCAGGTGGTCCGCCATCCCCGCCAACTGAGCGGACGATCGATCTTCAGCCCTGCCCCCATGAGCGCCACGATGACCACGAACTCGGTCAACCGTTCGGTTACATAGCGGTGTTGAAGCGGGTTTGTGCCTACGATGGGTGAAAATGGAGACCAAACGAGGAGGATCCCGATGCCGATACAGACCATCGAAAGCGACAGCGGCAATTTCACCATTATCATGGGTAGCCATGCGGTAAGAAGGATGACTACCCCCAGCACCGTCAGTAAAACGATATAGAGATCCATCGCCAATTTTGCCCCGCCTCCTCTTCGCTCCTTTTTTGAACCTTCCCGACCTGACGCGCTGCGTCGAGCCATGCCTTTCATCTGGTTTCGGCAAAGATAATAGAAGCCGCCAGGTCTGTCTGCGCCATTTGAGCGGGATGCCTACCTTATAGCCGGCGGGTAGTCGAACCCGTGACGACTGCTCTATGTTCTAATGCTAACTACCATCTATCGTTAGAATTTTCGGGAGATAGTTCGAATCGCTAGGCTCAGGACTCGTTGATCATAGCCAGAACATTACGGCGGCGGCGATACAGATGGCGGACATGAAGGTGTGGGCGCAGCGGTCATAGCGGGTGTGGATGCGGCGCCAGTCCTTGAGCCTGCCGAACATGTTCTCGATCTTGTGACGCCGTCGGTAGAGCACGGTGTCGTGCGGGATCGGCACGGTGCGGTTGGCTCTGGACGGGATGCCGGCGGCGATGCCCGATCGGCCAGGGCAGTGCGGAACCAGCCGGCGTCGTAGCCTTTGTCACCGAGCAGGGTGGCGGCTTTCGGAAAGCATCGATCATCAGCCCCGCGCCTTTGTAGTCGCTCATCTGGCCTCGGTCTGCTAGTGCAACAGGCGTTGCGGCCTGCTCTCCGGTCTGGCCGGCTTCGCCGTTCTGATTATCGCCCTTGCGTGAGCGTTTGGCATCCTTCTGGCTGTCGAGCACGGGCGCGGCGTTGGGATCGGCCGAAGCCTGTGCCTGCAACTTCGACCTGTTCATTCACCTCGATAGGCAGATAGGCTTTTGCCTCCCAATCGAAATAGGCAAGGGTTGCACGCTTGAAGGCGCCAATTGCTTTGAAGCTTGCGGCTTGTAGCCCTGCCTCCTTGGCAAATGCGGTCAGGCAGGCGGTCACCTCGTCGCCGGTCGAAAGTATGATCGCGTAGGTTTGCTGTCCGTCTGCATCATGGATGAGCTTGCTCTGCATGGGTTTATCTCCGCGGGTCGGTAGCTCGCCATTACGAAACATTTGGCCGATCAAGGGGTTCCAAGCCATGCGTTCGATAGCCCGCCCTCAGGCCCGTGGCTAAATGGGAGCATGTGGCTCAGTTGAAAAACAAACAAGGAATTCAAAGATGGCGACCAGGCGCAGTGGCGCTCGCCGTCTCCCGGTTTAATTGAATGGGCGCGGGCATAGTTCACTGGAGACTGATCATGATTGGTATGGCATTGCGTTGCCCTGCCCTGTATCGGACATCTCCGGCAAGGCCACCGCGCAGACTGTCCAGCCTGACGGCGAACCGCACGACAATGGATGGCAATGGGCGGTTGTTCAATTGGGCGGTCAATATCGCCCTCAGCAGCGTCGGAGGAGGCTATTTCCTTGGTGGATGGAGAGAGTTGGCTCCCTGACCATATTCTCGACGGCCAGCAATATGATCGCCCGCCGCCTTAACCGGCTGTTCACTACGCCACCGCCACAGTGGCCACCAGCGGCCGTGTTTCAGTACCGCGTCCCAGGTAACAAGCCCACCGTCTCTTGATTGAGGCGGCGTGCTTTTTATTCCTGCCGGAAACTCGACCGAAGCCGCGGCAACGCTGCGCGAAGCGGGCTTGGATGTCCACGCGCAAATTCTACCAGGGGTTGGCCACACCATCACGGCACAAGGCGCGCACGGTCGCCGACTTTATCGCCAAGGCACTGGCCGCGTAATACTTGGAAACGGGGTTATGTTAGGCGCTGGTCGTAATCCCATCAGAATCATGAATTTCACCGCAAAGTCATGGACTGGTCGCCAATCGACCCGGGGTCGAGCTTCGATGCGGATGCACGAGTGGAAAAGATCTTTATCGGAACAATTTCCAGCTTATAAAATCAAGCTCGAAACGCCCACGGCCAAGACGGCCAATATCGTGGAGGCCATCGTAACACCCATCGTATAATAAAGTATGGTCCACGCGATTGCGACAACAACGGTAGATATCGCCGCCCTTAGGACCATATCATACGTTCTACGGTTAGACCCGCTCATGGAATTTTACCCTCATATAGAATAAAATCGTTTGTGTCGTTCGTGCCGAATCCGTTCATTTTTTGCGCTTCTCGCGATCTTGCCGAGAAAAACTCCGCTCTTGCCCTTCAAATTAGAACAACTCGAGCCCGCTCAACGATCACAAACCACTTGAGGATGGGCTTCTCATCCCAAGCTCGGCCTTTGGTTATCATCGGATGATCGCGTAGCCGCTCGGGCAAAGATGCGGCAGTAGATATGTACTTTTATAGGTGCCTCCTACGTCGGTTCCGTAGCCGTTACTGGCCGGATGGACTCGCGCTTGCCACGCGCAAGCCGAACCGCATCTGCCAGCGTCTTCCTGAAGCGGACACGCGGCGGTTTCACACCGTGAATCAGAAGAACACGACGAACCGGCCGCGTTGTGCCGGCAATGTAGACCGCTGCTCCATGACGATCAGCTTTACGAACAAAACCCTCGATCGTCGCAGCACCTGTCGAATCGAGAAAAGGCACCGCGGAAAAGTCGACGATATAGGCTTTCGGGTGCTCGCCGATCCGATCCAGGGCCGCCCCGACTGCAGCCGCAGCACCGAAGAAGA
The DNA here is from genome assembly GCF_054489545.1 of Mesorhizobium sp. A556. NCBI lineage: Bacteria > Pseudomonadati > Pseudomonadota > Alphaproteobacteria > Hyphomicrobiales > Phyllobacteriaceae > Mesorhizobium > Mesorhizobium sp. A556. The sequence goes on along the minus strand of NZ_JBTMXA010000014.1, from coordinate 89,276 downwards.
ACGCCCCGGATATCCGAAAGATCACGATGTCGGGATCTGTCGCCAGATCGACGTCATACGGTCTTCGACCGTTGCCGTTGGTGCTGTCGGCTACGTCCTCCTGCGCGATAGGCCGTATGTTCTCAACTTCGATGGACTGGGCCATGCGATGCAGGAACAGCAGCACGCCAAGCGCGAAACCGACGAGGATACCTTCTGTGAGGTCCCGGAATATGACGAGCAGGAAAGTTGCCAGCAAGACGACCGCATCACCTCGCGATGCCCGGATCAGCGTGGCGAACTCATGTTTTTCAGCCATGTTCCAGGCGACCACGACCAGCACCCCGGCAAGAGCCGACAGCGGAATATAGGAGGCCAGCGGCGCGGCAATGAGCATAAACGACAGGAGAAAGACCGAATGGAGCATTCCCGCGACCGGACCATGAGCGCCTGCGCGGACGTTGGTGGCGGTGCGGGCGATGTTGCCGGTCACGCAGATGCCGCCAAATAGTGGCGAGGCGATATTGGCTACACCTTGAGCCACCAGTTCACAGTTGGAGCGATGTCTTCGGCCGGTCATCGAATCGGCCACGACCGCCGACAAAAGGCTTTCGATGCAGCCCAGCAGCGCGAAGGACAGGGCATTCGGCAGCACGTCGATGACCTTCGCATAAGACATCACCGGCAAATGGGGCATCGGGATTGACTGGGGGATGCCGCCGAACCGCGTTCCGATCGTCTCGATCGGAAGTCCGAGCAGTGCCGCGCCGATCGCGGCAATGGCGACGGCTACGATGAAGGAGGGCCAGTGCGGGCGGTATTTCCGGATCACCGCGATGATACCGATAACGACGGCCGCGACGAGAACCGCAGCCGGGCTTGCCGTCGGCAGAGCGCTTGTGAGCGCCTGAAGCTTCGGTAGAAGCGGCCCCGGCTCTTTTTCCAGCGTGAGACCAAACAGGTCCTTTATCTGGCTGGCGAAAATGATGATGGCAATGCCGGCTGTGAACCCCACCGTTACAGGATAGGGAATGTACTTGATAAAAGTCCCTAGCCTCAGCAGCCCGATCGCCAGCAGGATGAATCCTGACAGCAATGTGGCAAGCAATAGTCCGTCCACCCCGTGCTGCGCCACGGTCGCCGAAACCAGCACGATGAACGCGCCGGCGGGGCCGCCGATCTGAAAGCGGCTGCCACCGAATGCCGAGACAATGAATCCGCCGATGATCGACGTGTACAAGCCTCGATCCGGCGTGACGCCCGAGGCTATGGCAATCGCCATGGAGAGTGGCAACGCGACGATGGCAACCGTCAGACCGGCTATGGCATCGGCCCTCAGGTTCCGCAGCCCATACCCCTCCTTCAGCACCGTGACGAGTTTAGGTGTAAAAAGGTCTGCGAAACTTGGCTTGATCGATCGGGTGGCCATGACAATCCTTCCGTTTGCCACAATTTTGGGCGGGATCGTCGGCCGGGTCAGGTCGGCGCCGCGCTTGACGGCTTCAGATCAGGGTACGTCACGAGGGTGCTTGAGGCGGACGCCTCGCCCACCACCTGCGCTGATTGTGTTCTCGCTGATCAGTTCGATGCCGGCTCGATCGAGGGCTTCGACAAGCTTGGTCAATGAGTCGATCACGCCGCGTACGTTGCCATCGCTGCTTTCCATGCGCTGGATGGTCGGCACTGACACACCGGCCAGTTCCGCGAGTTGGCGCTGATCGATTCCCAAGAGCGCGCGGGCAGCCCGCACTTGCGCGGCAGTAATCATTGGCTACTCCTATCCAAAGCGTCTGTTGGATAGTATCAAGTATCTATACTGACGTCTAGAACATCAACCATGCCATTTGAGATCGGACATCGTCATCGTCGGCCGGCAAGATGACAATTGCCAGTCAGCGGCGCCCATAAGGCCTCCGAACCGGTGCGTCACGGCAGAGAGCGACTGACAATTCGTGCCTACCTCGCGCACAACACCGATTAGCACTGGCTCCGTGCGCTCTGCGCAATCGCCATGAAACAACCGCCACCCCGCGCCCCAAAACAGACCCGCTCACGCGCTATGTCATTAAGCGGAGGTGGGAAAACTGCGAATTGCAGGCGATGGGGGCTGCCACAGCTATTGTCTACGGCGGTTATTCGAGACTCTTCGGGTCTGGGCGAATAACCTGATTGAAAATTCTCGGGCGGATGTCCGTCACGCCGCGCTGTAGGAACGGGAATTGAGATATGGCCGTGCGCTAGCCCATGACGGCAATGCCGGCCGCTCAGTCTATGAGACCCGTGGCATCCTGATACTGTGAAGATCGACTACCGGACTACCAGTACGGGAATGGTTGTATTCGCCAGCACCTCAGATGTCTGACTCCCGAGAAGAACCTTCCGTATGCCACGCCGGCCATGCGAGGACATCACTATGAGATCACAGCCTTTGAGCTTGGCAAACCTGACGATGGCCTCGGCAGGAGATCCATCGATTTCATGCACTAGATCTACTGTGACGTCATGCTCGGACCCGCGCTGTTCGATGAATGCAAATCGTTCCCTCATGATTGCATCTATCTGCTGGTCGTAGCGAGAAACGGGGTCATGGACACCGCCCAGACGGGCAGCACTCGCCATTTCGGGTCGCAGGGGTTCCGAAACGGCTAGAACCGTAACTTTCGCCTCGAGCGGCTTGGCAAGCGACAGACCATGCTCAAGGCCCTTGCGGGCAAGTTCGGATCCATCCGTGGCGATCAGAATGTGCTTGTACATTTGCTCTCTCCAGTAGGAGTTCTTCCAGCATCGTGCACGAAGCTTATTGGAAAACAAGCGATCGCCGCTCAATCAGGGGCGACATTCTGATACTGCAACCGCACCACAGTCCCGATCCATGGCGGCGCAATCGATGAGCAGCGCGGCCAAACATAGAAACGCTATGTGGGATTTTGGTCGAACTGAATTGGCGGCGCAAAGCCGCCGACTACCCCTCCGCGCGCTTCGTTCAGAATGCTGGTGAGGGATCGCTATTGCGGCGAGCCGCCAGTTGGAAGAGGCGCTGCGGTCCAGATCGCTTACGGCAGCGGGCACGTGGTCACACCGAACAGCGTCATGCAGATGGCTTGAGGAATACTCGATGAATGGGAGAGGTTGCGTACGGTCGAGGAATTCGCATACAACGAACCAACAAATGCAGGAGAGATAATGCCAACAATCGTTGATGACCTGCGAGCAATTGCCGCTCACCCCGCTAGCCGGACAAAAGCCGAGGTAGTGGATATTCTGCTCGCGGCTGCCGACCGCATCGAATCGAAGCGGATTGAGCTGGCAAGAATAAAACATGATTGCGAGAGCACGAAGCGGGCTGGTTAGATCGGCCAGGGTGAAGAAATTCAAAAACCCGGGAGAAGAAGCTGCCCGCGCCTTGCGCCGGTCTCCCGTCATCTTGATGAATGCCAAATTTCAGTCAGACATCGAGATGCTTAGCGTGCCTTTGCGCCCAACGCGACGATAGTGTTGTGGTAGCATTCCTCACAGGCGAAATGAACGAAAGCCCTCCATGCCAAACGAACATCGATCCCCCGCCTTGCCGTCCTGATCGACGCCGACAATGCTTCAGCCAAGATCGCCGATGGACTGTTCGAGGAAATCGCCAAGATCGGGGAAGCCAGCGTCCGCCGCATCTATGGTGATTTCTCCAGCACCCGCTCGAAGGGATGGGCGGATATTTTGTCGAAGCACGCCATCATTCCCCAGCAGCAATTCGCCTATACGATAGGCAAGAACGCCTCCGACATCACCTTGGTGATCGATGCCATGGACCTTCTGCACAGCGGTCGGTTCGACGGGTTCTGTCTAGTATCGTCGGACAGCGACTTCACGCGGCTCGCCGCCCGTATTCGCGAACAGGGTGTCGATGTGTATGGTTTCGGCGAGCAAAAGACCCCCGAGAGTTTCCGGCAGGCGTGCCGTCGGTTCGTTTACACAGAAAACTTGCTGGCAACCGCCCCGGCCAATGGCATCGACGCGGCTCAACCGGCCACGCCTCTCCAGCCACCAAGCGCGGCGGCGGCAATCATCAAAAGAGTGATCGCCCAGATGGAAAGCGAGGACGGCTGGGTGCCGCTCGGCTTGGTCGGCAATCAATTGGCCAATCTTGTCTCCGACTTCGACCCGCGCACCTTCGGCTCCCGGAAGTTGAGTGACCTAATGCGAAAGACAAATGAGTTCGAAATCAACCATCCCGAAGGCGGAACGATGCGCATTCGGGCGAAATTGAAGCCCTCCGGCCGATCCGCGCCAAAGCCGCGCGGACAACCGTGACAGCCTGTCGCAAAGCGTTATTGGCATCACGGCGCAGTCGATGCGACCTACGGCGTGCGGCGAACCTTCGGGCGAGCGGCGGGGGCGGTTTCAGGCAATGCTCCTTCGGGAGCGCCGCCCTTTTTCGATCAGATAACCCCTCCGAACGCGTTCAGGTATTGTCAGAACTTCCCGCCGTGGGAAAGCGGCGGGCAAATTCCTTCTCATTGCCGGCAGCCAGAAGTTTCGCCTGTTGAACCCACTGCTCGCGCTTAATGCGGCCGTCGAACTGGAGATAATCCTCCACGCTCCTGATGTCAGCCGCAGTCCAGGCGGCAATTTGAGCGAAGGTGGTGGTGCCGTGTTCGTTTAGACGGCGCTCATTCACAGGCCCGATGCCGATCAAGCGCCGCAGAATGTCTTTGCCGGTGGATTTCGCAGCCTTCGGCTTGGCCGATACGGTCTTTGCGGACTTGACCTTCGCGGGTTTGGCAGGTGCCGACGCGACAGGCCCTTTCGGAGCGGTTGAAGGCAGGGAAGTGGCAGCAGCGATCGGAGCTGATATCAAGGCGGCAGGGGACGGCTTTGCCCTGGCCTCGCTCAGTTGGCGCTCGAGATCGGCTCGTGCGCTCCCACAAGCTTCCAGTTCACCGCCCAGGCGATTCGCGTCGGCCTTCAGCCGATCACGTTCGCTGCGCGTGTTATCAAGGCTACCTCGCAGATCATTGAGTTCACCACGCTGGCGCCCCCATAGGAACCAGCCTACAACCAACCCAAGAAGGAACGCTAACAGCATATAGAAAAAAGTCATTGCCTCTCTCCAGTCTGAGCCTGCACGCCACAATGCGTGACCGCGCGGCATCTTGCGGCAAGATGCCCACAAAAGGAAAGGCTCCCGTGCTGAAGGAGGTGAGGAGCGGCAACGGCAGGCATCATCCAGATGCCAAACATCGTTGGATCTTGGTGGTTTCTGCCGCAAACGGCCATCATATTCCGGGCCGAACTTCTTCGCCTAGCCAGCTGAACTCTTACGCTGTGCCGCCAGAAGTGCCAGCGCGACGCCTCCAACGATACCGATAGTCGCGATCACAAGTCGTGCAGTCAGCATCTCCCCGATGAAGACGACACCACCAAGGGCGGCGATGGACGGCACGGTCAATTGAACAAATGCCGCCCGTGTGCGCGAGAGCTTCGGTAGAACGCTGTACCAAATAATGTACCCGAGGCCTGATGCAATTGCGCCAGAGGCGACCGCGTAGACCACTCCCTCCACGCTTGGCCTGAACATCAATGCACCAATTGCCATCAGGACGATACTGATCGGCAAACAGCGGACAAAGTTGCCTGCGGTATCGGTCAATGGCGACAGCGATCCTCTGCCCAAAAGGCTGTACGCCGCCCACGAAAGGCCTGCGACAACCATCAGCATTGCTCCAGGAAGCGGTGGTGCAACAAGTCCCGGTGAAACCAGATAAACAAGAGAGAGGAACGCGGCGGCTATTCCGAGCCACTCCGACAGAACAGGTCTGTCGCCTTTCACGATTGCCCAAGCTAGCATTCCGATCTGCACGCTGGCAAAGAGAATGAGTGCTCCTGGCCCCGCACCAACGATCACATATGCGACGGAGAACGTCCCGGCATAAAGCAGCAATGCAAGTGCGCCTGACCAGCTTCCCGTTCCTGCTCCCATCGTACGCCGCGACCGGAAATAAACCAATGCGGCGAGGACGACGGCGCCGGACACCAAGCGCGCACCTGTATATCCAAGTGGGTCTATGTCGCCATGCGAAAGGGCAAGTCTGGCCAGCACGGAGTTCGCGGCGAAGGCCAACATTGAGATGATCGTTAAAATGGCAACCTTCATCGTAGGCAGGTAACCACCGATGCCTCTAGCCGGCAAGCGGATCATCCGCGAACCGATCATACACGTCGGCAGACATTACGAGCAATGAGCGGGCGACGTTCCCGGGAGACCATCCCGACGCCACGGCAACATTGAACAAGCTGCCATGGCCTTCCTGCCATGGTCGCACGCGCCGAAATCTCAGCATACATAGCGCGTCAGGCGCTCTGCCCCCTGCCTCGTGCGACCAGCGTGTAAAGTGGGGCAAGAGCCCGCGGCCGAAGGGGATTACCCGGACGCTGGAGCGAAAGACTAGGATGGAGCATCGGAGGTTATTCCAAGAGATGGCCGTGCGTCTCTCTACCTCTGTTCACAACACTTAAGTGCACGCTGGACAAAATCTTGTCCTGGGCTGACACTTCGTAACTGGGGGGAGTTTATCCAATGATCGTTGCCGACAACGAGACCGACGTCGACTACTTATATTATGAGCCGGTCGCGAAGACCGTTGTCCGTCTCATACGGGAAAAAGCCGGAGAGCCGTTGACGATAGGCCTGCATGGCGACTGGGGCGCGGGAAAGTCCAGCTCCCTCTTGATGATCGAACGATCCTTTGCCGCGGAAGACTCGACGTTGTGCGTGCGCTTTAACGGCTGGCTGTTTGAAGGCTACGACGATGCCAAGGCGGTCCTGATCGAAACTATTGTCGCCGAACTGCTGAAAAAGCGCTCATTCAGCCCGACGCTCAAGGCCAAGGCGGCTCACGTCCTCAAGAACGTGAGCTGGATGAAGGTCGCACGCACGCTCGGCGGCGCAGCCATGACAGCGTTCACGGGCCTGCCAAGCGGCGAACTCGTCCAGGGGCTCGGCAAGGTCGCCAAGGACGTTATCGCTAACCCTGCCGACGTACTGACGGGCGAGATGTTCACCCGGGTGTTCGATGGCGCCGTGGAACACTTCAAGACTGACGGCCCTGAGAATACCGCCCCGCAACGAATCCACCAATTCCGGCAGGACTTTGAGGAACTGCTGGCCGAGGCGAAGATTGACCGCCTCGTGGTCCTGGTCGACGATCTCGACAGGTGCCTGCCGGAAACCGCCATCGCCACGCTTGAGGCGATCAGGCTGTTTCTGTTCGTGCCCAATGCCGCATTTGTTATCGCCGCCGATGAGGGGATGATCGAGTATGCCGTTCGTCGGCATTTTCCGGAACTGCCGTCAACCGTCGGTCCCAACAGCTACGCCCGCAATTACCTAGAGAAGCTGATCCAAGTACCATTCCGGATGCCGGCTCTTGGGCAGTTCGAGACCCGCATCTACCTGACGCTCTTGCTCTATCTGAACGCGGGAGCGGACGCCAAGTCTGATGCTTTCAAGGCTGTGATCGACGTTGCCAGGGAGGCATTGAGGAAGCCGTGGATCCCACCTGATCGGCGTTACGGGTATAGACGCCGGGCCGCGCCACCGCGCTGGTCCAGTGATCGTCCGCACCGAGGGCACCACAAAGAGAACACATCGAACAACTCTCCCAACCGCCAAGGTCTGGCACATGCCACGGGTTAACGGGGTCGCAGATGTCGGCTGTCCAGCTACCTAAAGGCGTGGAATTTACAGATACTGTCAACGACTCTACAACTCTACAGTCACGACCCCCAATGGCTTGGAACAGCAGGCAAGGATGTATCCTTCGGCAACATCCTCGTCGGTGATGCCCCCGTTGTGCACCATGTGCACCTGGCCGTCGAGTTTGCGTACCTTGCAGGTACCGCAGATGCCCATGCTGCAGCCGGAAGATATCGGGACGCCGGAAGCCCGGGCAGTTTCAAGAATCGTATCGGTCTCATTGCATTTCGTCACCACATCCGACACCGCGAAGCGTATTTCCGCGGTCTTGTGATCCTGTGGCTCTACGTCTTCGGGAACCGCCTCCGCTTCATGTGGCTCCGCCTGGAAGCTTTCCTGATGGTAACGTTCCATATCGTAGCCAAGGCCCGAGAGAGCGCCCCTCACGGCTTGCATGAAAGGTTCGGGCCCGCAGCAGAAGACCTCTCTTTCCAGATAGTCCTGGGCCATGAGCCCAAGCATCAACTGGTTGAATATTCCCCGATAGCCTGTCCAGGGCCGGTAGGGATCAGTCTCCTCCACTACCCACTTCAGGTCGATGCCGATGACCCGTGTCGTCATGTGTTCAAGGCTTTGTCGGAAGACGATGTCCGATGGCCGCCTGGCGCAATTGACGAAGACGATGTCCGAATTCAGCCCGGAATCATAGAGAAAGGTGGTCATGGACATCATCGGCGTGATGCCCGACCCTGCTGATATGAACAGGTACTTGTCGGCGGGATGATGAACGATCGAGAACCGGCCGGCCGGCCCGATCGCCTTCAACCGCATGCCGGGCCGCAGATTGTCGAACATCCAGCGCGTACCGATCGAATCCGGCTGCGCCTTCACCGTGATCGTCAGCGATGTCGGCCGCGAGGGTGAGGACGATATCGTAAAGGTGCGATGGATCGGCCCGTCCGGAAGCGGCAGTTCCAGCGTCAGGAACTGGCCGGGATCGAAGCCGAACAGGGCGCCGGACGGGCTGCGGAAGGAAAAGGTGATGACGTTCGGCGCCTCCGGCAAGACGTCGACGCATTCCAGTTCCTCCGCGTCCGTCCACAGCACCAGCCTGGGTCTCGCGACAGAAGAGACCATGGACGGCTATTCCGCCGCTATGCGGTGCGGTTCGGCGGCCTGTTCCATCCAGGTGGCGTACCAGTCGACGAACTGGATTACGCCGCTCTCCCATTCGGGCGCATAGGGTCCGGGCGCGTAGGCTGGAGAGCGGATGCCATTCTGGTTCGCCTCGACGACCTCGCGGTCCTCGTTATTCGTTGCGGTCCACACTTCGGTGAGGCGCTTGAGGTCATAATCCACACCCTCGACCGCATCCTTGTGCACCAGCCAGGTGGTGGTGACTTCCGTCTCGGTCGGGCCGACCGGCATGACACGAAATGTCAGCGAATGGTCGGGCAAGAAGTGGTTCCATGTGCTCGGATAATGGAAGACGAGCAAGGAACCGGCGTCCGGCGGTTGTACACGGCCAAGCGGCTTGTCGACCGCCGCCTTGCCATCCATCGTAAAGCTGACGGCGGTCTCCTCCAGCGGCATGCGCGCAAGGCGGAATTGCCCGTCGCCGCCAACCAGGAATTGCGCCGGGGCGCCGGCTGCGGCGCAGCGGTCGAAATGCCCCTGCAGCCTGGCCGAAATCGATCCATCGGCCGATACGCCGGCAATCTCGGGGTCCAGCGGAAACGACCGGCACAGCGCCGGATGATTGGCGCTGCAATGGTAGCACTCGCGGTTATTCTCCCAGACCAGCTTCCAGTTGCCCTTTTCCACGACTGTCGAGGTGTAGGCCACCTTGGCGTCTGACAGGTCATGCACGTCGAGATAGGGAGCCGCATCCCGAGCGAAGGGCTCGAATGCAGGTGGCTCCTGGGCCACGCAGACATAGAGCAGGCCGCTCAGATTTCGCAAGTGTACCGGCTTGAGGCCGTGGCTGGTCGGATCGAAATCCGCGCCCATGTTGTTGGCCCACATCAGCTTTCCGTCCAGATCGTAGGTCCATTGGTGATAAGGGCAGACAAGCTTGGCCACCTGACCCTCACGCGCCTTGCAGATCATGGAACCGCGATGGCGGCAGGTATTGTGGAATGCCCTGATCTCCCCGTCGCGTCCCCTGACGAGGATGATCTCGTAGGCGCCGATGCGCATGGCGACGTAGCTGCCGGACTTCGTCAACTGGCAAGCCGGGATAGCGTAGAGCCATTCCTTGTAGAAGATCTGCTCGAGGTCAAGCTGGAGCACGTCTGGCGACACGTAGAAAGGTTGCTCGAGGGCATGACCCGGAATGCGGCGATTGAGCAGTTCCTGAATGTTGATCATGGGTGGCGACCTCCTGGCTTCCGAGACCGATGGTTCAGATGATTTAACATCACTAGCGACCACAATCCTTTTGACAATGGCATTAAATTTCATCTTGAGTTAGATAAACTAATCTCTAGGCAAAGGGGGTCATAAGCTCCTCCGAAGGAGGCCACATGCGCCGGCCCTATGACTTCTCTTCCATGACCGCCCTGATCAGCTTCGAGGCGGCCGCCCGCAATCTGAGCTTCAAGAAGGCCGCACAGGAGATGAATGTAACTCCCGCCGCGATCAGCCACCAGATCAAGGCGCTGGAGACGGACCTCGCGTGCAGCCTGTTTGTGCGCCGGTTTCGTGGCGTCGAACTGACGGAAAAAGGGGCCTTCCTGTTCCTTGCCATCCAACGGGGCTTCGAGACGATTTCCGAAGCCGTCGCCCAATTGCGCGGGCAGCCGGAAGCGGTCGACGTAACCATCGGCACCACCACCGCCGTCAGCGCGCTGTGGCTCACACCGAAGATCTCGGCTTTCTGGAAGCTCCATCCTTCCGTCACCGTCTCCCAGATTGTCAGCGACGTGCCGGTCGGGGCTAGCCGCTGCGATCTGAGCATCCGCTACGGCAATCCGCGGGAGGACGGCGTCGAATACAGGGAACTCTTTCAGGACCGCATCGTCGCCGTGGGAACCGACAGTTTTGCAGCCGAATACCGCATCACCCGGCTGGAAGACCTGCTGCGGGCACCCTTGATCCATTCGAGCATCGAGGAAACCGATTGGACAACTTGGACCGACTGGTTCGCAGCACTTTCGCAGCCCGCCCCTAAAGGTCGCGGTTTTCATGTCAATAACTACATGATCGCGCTCCAGGCGGCGCAGGACGATGTCGGAGCGGTACTGGGCTGGGAGGAACTCATTCAAAGCCTCCTGCAAGGGGGGCGGCTAACGAGGCTCGTGCCTGACGCCATTCCTTCGCCGGTGCCGTTCTATCTCAAGATCTATCCACGGGCTTCTTTGAAAGCGCGCCTTTTCGCGGAGTGGCTCGACCAAAGTTCTTGAGGGCGAAGCCCCCGCGCCGGAAAAACTCAGGTCATCAAGGCCTGGTCGAAAGGACAGTTGGAGAGATTTTCGTAGCCGCTGTCCGTAATCAGCACTTGCTCCTCCAGTTTGACGCCTTCGCGGCCGCCGACCGCGCCGACATAGGCTTCCACGCACAAGGTCATGCCCGGTTCCAGCACGTAGTCGAACGCCCCTGGAATGAAATCTTCGGGATAGAGGATGGCCGGGTATTCATCGCACAGCCCGATACCGTGCATCATGACACCGTAGCGCTGTTCGATGAATTCCGCCGGAAGCTTGTGGCCGCGCTGCGTCAGTTCCGTAAACGAGACGCCCGGCCTGAGCATGGCCATGTTCGTCATCACATGCTCATAGGCGATGGCATGGAGCCTTCGCTGTTCGTCGGAGGGCCTGCGGTCACCGCAATACCAGGTGCGCGAGAAATCCGCGCACATGCCATAGGGGCCTATCAGGTCGGTGTCGAATGCCACCAGTTCTCCGGCGCCGATCTTACGCGGGCCGGCCTCCTGCATCCAGGGATTGGTCCTCGGACCGGAGTTGAGAATCCGCGTCTCGATCCACTCGCCGCCGCGCGCGATGTTTTCAGCGTGGAGCACAGACCATAATTCCGTTTCGACGATGCCTGGCTGCAAGCGCTCGCGCATTTTTGCAACCGCGATCTCACAGGTAGCGAGAGAACAGCGCATCGCGTTGATCTCATCGACCCCTTTTATCCCCCGGGCGTGCTCCATAAGCTGCATGCCGTTGCAGACCTCGACCCCGCTTTCATCCAGCGCCCGCAAACCGGGGACTTCGATCTTGTCGACGGCGAGGCGGCGGTTTCCTCCGCCGTGCTTGCGCAGCAACTCGTCGATCTGGCCGGCGAATTCTTTCGCGATGGCCTCTTCCTGATCGCCGGCAACGAAGTAGTAGAAGCCTGCGCCGCCGTCCCGGATCTCATGGATAAGCGGCAGGTGCGCCGATAGATGGCCACAACGGTCGAAGTCCCAGAGAACGACATGGCCGTCCGCCGCTACGAATACGGCCCGCGACGGATTGTGCATGGTCCAGACATGCATGTTCGAAGAGTCCGTCGCATAACGGATGTTGAGCGGATCGAAGCACAACACGCCCGCATAGTCGCGCTGGCGCAGTTGCTGGACGATGCGGTCGAGCCGCGTTTTTCGCATCCGCTCCAGGTTTGGCGGGGTCAGGCCCAGCGCCGCCCATTCCGAGAAGGCCAGGTCGGTTGGGCCGATCTCGATCCGATCATTGTCGTCAGGACTCCCATCCGGCTTTGGCGCGAAGCCGGGCCTGCGTCGCGATGGGTCTATCTTCTTGTTCGTGATCGAGAACATTCCGACCCCTTGGGCATCAGATTGGGTGTTGGGACGATTGACGTGAGGAACGGAGGTTCGGCGGTCGGAGAAAGCCCGGCCGTAAACGGCTGCGGCAAGGTCGTCTGCCGGCTTCCAACGCGGACACTGGGAGCCGGCAGACGTTCACCCGGGAAGGATCAGGCGTCGAGCCAGACGGTCTGAAGGTCCATCTGGAATGTGGGGTGCACTCCATAGTTCCTTACGTTCTTGCTCATGTGACTGAAGACCTTTTGCCAGAACGGCTGAATGATGACGCCCGAATCCTGCAGGATCGTCTCCAGGTCCTTCATGACCTCGCGTCGTTTCTCCACATCGTTGAGCGACAGCGCCGCTTTCAGCTTGGTGTCGAAATCCGGGTTCGAATAGCCGGTTTCGTTCCAGGCGCCGCCTGTCATGTAGGCCAGTGTCAAGACCTGGACGCCGAGCGGACGCATGTACCAGATCGTCATCGAATAGGGGAACTTCGTCCAGTCGTTCCAGAAGGACGAGCCTGGCAGGACCGTACGCTTGACCTTGATCCCTGCCTCCCGGAGTTGGGCCGCCAGCGCATCACCCGTATTCTTCTGCCAATCGTCGTCGACGGTGATCAGTTCATGCTCGAAATCGGCTTGCCCGGCTTCGGCCATGAGCTTCTTGGCACCCTCCGCATCGCGCTCCTTCTTCGGAAGCTCATAATATTCGGGGTGGATCGGGCTGACATGATGGTTTTCGCCGACCGTTCCGCGACCGCTGTAACCGAGTTGGAGCACGACATTGTTGTCGACGGCCATCTGCAGCGCATTGCGCACCTTCTGATCGTCGTAGGGCTTGTGGGTGACGTTGGTACGGGCAACCAGCGTGGTCGCGGTCGCGACCTCTGAACTCACAAGATCCGTCCCGCCGAGGAGATCGATGAAGTCCGGCGGCGTTTCGAGGTTCATGTCGATTTCATGGGATTCGAAAGCATTGACCGTGGCCGAAAAATCCGTGCCGTAGTCGATGAACTCGACGCCGTCGAGAGGCGCCTCGCCGCCCCACCATTTTCCGTTCTCACGCCGCTTGACGGCGGCTTTCGTGCCGACGTCGTAGGAAACGAGTTCGAACGGCCCGGTGCCGATCGGCTTGGCCACCGGATCGGCGCCTCCAGCGTCGAAGCTGCGATGCACGACCAGCCCTGGATAATCGGTGAAATTGGCGATGAGCGAAATGTCCGGCTCGCTCAGCTTGAGCTTGACCGTATGGTCGTCCACCTTGGTGATGGCGCCGTCCCTGGCTTTCCCCGTCGCCTCGTCGGTCAGCGAGGTGACACGGGCGGCCATGGAATTGCCTGCGACCGCCTTCTCACACCAGCGGCCGATATTGTAGGCGACATCGTCGGCGTTGAAGGCATCGCCATTGTTCCAGGTCACGCCCTTGCGCACATGCAGGACATATTCGGTGACGTCGTCATTGACCTCCCAGCTTTCGAGCAGCACCGGCTCGAACGTGAATTCGCGGGTGTAACGCACGAGTGGTTCCAGCCATGTGCGCGAGATGTTCGCCAGTTCGACCCAGTCGTAGGTGCGCGGGTCCTTCTGCGCCTTAACCGGCATGGCCACCCGCAGCGTTCCGCCTTTCTTGGCTTCCTGTGCGAGAGCCGGCGTCGGTGCGGCAAGGCCGATCATGCCGTAGGCAAACGCGGTCGAAGCGCCGAGTGCGCTCGCCAACGCCAAAAACTCGCGTCGGTCCATGCGCCCGCATCGGGTTTCTTCGGCCATCTTCTCGATGACCGGCGGAACACGGTCGCCGTTACTTCTGTAAAATCCCATATCTTCCTCCTTTTTATGGTCCTGCCAGATGAAGCCGGATGTTGTCCGGCCAATGGAGCGGTACGATTTGAAGTGCGAAGTCGGGTGGTCAGATATCCTTTGCCAGCCGCAGCGCATCGTAGATGGCGGCATGCGTGTTGCGGGCGGATACGGCGTCGCCGATCCGGAACAGCTGGAATTTCCCTTCTGGATTGCGAACGACCGTCTGCGTCTCGCCGGCGATCAGTTGATCGTGCGATATCTCCCCGTGGTTGCGCGACCGGGGCTTCAGTTCGAAGTAGAGCTCGTCCAGCGGAATGGTGCCGTGGTTGACGACGATCTGGTCGACCAGCCGTTCCCTGGCTACGCCACCATAGTCGCTGCCGATATGGGCAACGATCTGGTTGCCGCTCCTTTCCGCCCACTCCAGCCGCCAGGTGACGGTGAAGGTCACGTCGAGTTTCTGGAGGGCGCGCATGTAGGGGACGAGGTTCATCGCCATGACTTCGGGCGCAAATGAGCGGTCCGGCGTCATGATCTCGACCTTCGCGCCGGCGTTGGCCAGCACTTCGGCCGCCTGCAGGCCGGCATTGTCGCCCGCGTCGTCGAAGATGAGCACATTCGTGCCCGGCTTCACGTCGCCGGACAGGATGTCCCAAGAGGAGACGACCAGTTCGTTGCCCTTCGACAAAACCTCGGTATGCGCCAAGCCGCCCGTTGCGATGATCACGACGTCCGGGTCCTCGGCGACAAGCGTGTCGGCGTCGGCCCAGGTATCGAAGCGGAACGTGACGCCGAGCTTGCCGCACTGGTTCATGCGCCAGTCGATGATGCCGATCATCTCGCGGCGGCGCTCGCTCTGAGCGGTGAGGCGTATCTGGCCGCCGGGTTTGTTTGCCGCCTCGAAGAGGACGACCTCATGCCCACGCTCGCCCAGGACGCGCGCCGCCTCCAGGCCTGCGGGCCCCGCCCCGACGACGACGACCTTCTTGCGGTCCTTCGCTCGCGGCATGACGTGCGGCATCGTCTCTTCGCGCCCCGTGGCGGCGTTGTGAATGCAAAACGCCATGCCGCCCTGGTAGATGCGGTCGAGACAGTAGTTGGCACCGACGCAGGGGCGGATATCGTCCTCGCGCTTTTCTATGATCTTGCGCACGATGTACGGGTCCGTCATATGGGCGCGGGTCATGCCAACCATATCGATCTTGCCCGAGGCGATCGCGTGCCGGGCCGTGGCGACATCCGGGATTTTCGCGGCGTGAAAGGTCGGGAAGTTGGTGGCGGCGCGGATTTCGCCCGCGAAATCGAGATGCGGCGCGCTCGCCATGCCCTGAATCGGAATGACGTCGGTCAGGCCAGGGTCCGTATCGATGTGCCCGCGGATGACGTTCAGATAGTCGATCAGCCCGCTATCCTTGAGGCGCTTCGAGATCTCGAGGCCTTCGGCCTTGCCCGTGCCGCCGGGAAGCCGTTCGTCGGCCGTGTAGCGCACGCCCAGGATGAAGTCGTCGCCGACGCGCTTGCGCATGGCCGAAAAGACATCGAGGCAGAAGCGCATGCGGTTTTCGAGCGGCCCGCCATAGGGGCCGTCGAGTTCGTTGGTGAGCGGCGAGACGAACTGGTCGATGAGGTGGCCGTAAGCTTCCACCTCGAGGCCGTCCATGCCGCCGGCCTTCATGCGCTCGGCGGCATCCGCGAAATCCTTGATGATGCGCTCGATATCCCAGTCTTCGATCTTTTTCGGGAAGGCGCGGTGCGCGGCCTCCCGGTGGTGGGAGGGAGCGACGACCGGAAGCCACTCGCCCTTGTCCCAGCGCGTGCGCCGGCCAAGATGGGTCAACTGGATCATGATCGCCGCACCTTCCTCGTGCACCGCGTCCGTCATTTCCCTGATCCAGGGGACGATCTCGTCCTTGTAGGCGAGGAGGTTGTTGAAGACGGGCGGGCTGTCGCGCGACACCGCCGCCGATCCGGCGGTCATCGTCATCGCGACACCGCCCCTGGCCCGTTCGACGGTATAGGCCCTGTAACGTTCTTTCGGCATCCCGTCTTCCGGGTAGGCCGGCTCATGGGAAGTCACTATGATACGGTTTCGAAGCTTGAGATGCTTGAGTTGATATGGCTGAAGGAGAGGGTCGTTGGACACTGCCGGACTCCATCTGGAATGTGTAGCGATCAAGCTAGGTCAAGATGTTCACTCATGTCAATTGCGAAAACATTAGCGTCAGGAGAATTGACATCGATGAACATTTTTCTTGTTTTTGGCTGCCCGGATCGCTAGGAGAATGAACGTGGAGCAAGTATTGAATGACAGCGGCTGGCGCGGTTCTCCGGAGGTCTGGCTCCAGGCCGCTGCGGATGCGTTGCTGGATCACGGCGTCGAGGCCGTGAAGATCCAGCCTCTGGCCAAGAGGCTGGGGATTTCCAGGACAAGCTTTTACTGGTTCTTCAAGGATAGAGAGGAACTGCTGTCGGCCCTCGTCGCGCGGTGGCGCGACAAGAACACGGGCAACCTGATCCGGCAGACGGAAGCTTATGCCGAAAGCCTGGCGGAGGCGATGCTCAACGTATTCGACTGTTGGCTGAGCAAGGACCTGTTCGATTCCCAGTTTGAGTTCGCAGTGCGCAGTTGGGCGCTGCAGGCACCGAAAATCCTCGCCGAGGTTCGCGAAGCCGATCAGATGCGCCTCGAGGCCTTGACCCGCATGTTCGTGCGGTTCGGCTATACGGAAAGCGTAGCGGACGTCCACGCCCGAACGACATACCTGGTGCAGATCGGCTATATCTCCATGCAGTCCGCGGAGGATATCGCCGATCGCATGAAACGCATTCCCGAGTACATCGCGATCTACACCGGTCAGCTGCCGCAAAAACGCGAGCTTGACCGCTTCTTTGCCCGGCATGGTTACAAGCCGCAGTAACGAGACCTTATGGGAAATCGAGATGTCGACGCACTTTCCCCGCCTCTTTTCTCCAGTTACGCTTCGTGGCCACACATTGCGCAACCGCATCGTCTTCGGCGCCCACACCGCCAATATGGCGGAAAATGGCGTGCCGACTGAGCGGCATGTCGCCTACTATGCGGAACGCGCCATGGGCGGCGCGGCGATGATCGTCGTCGAACCGATGCCCGTGCACCCGGCGGCCGTCCTGACGCGCGGGAATTTTCGTCCTTGTGACGACGGCGTGATCCCTTATTTTCGGCGCGTGACGGAAGCGATCAAGGGTAATGGCGCTGTCGCGATTCAGCAGCTTTATCATATCGGAGCGCATGGGGATTCCGACAATTCCTTCCACCCTCACTGGTCGCCGTCCGGTCAACCCAGCTACCACGACAGCGACGGCTCGCATCCGATGACGGAAGCGGAAATCCGGGAAACGATCGACGGGTTCGTACAGGCCGCGCGGCGCTGCCGGGAGGCCGGCTTCGACGGTGTCGAGGTGTGGGCCGCCTATCTCGGCATGGTCGATCAGTTCTGGACGCCGTGGTGCAACCGGCGCGACGATCAATGGGGCGGCTCGCTCGAAAACCGTACCCGCATGTCGCGGGAAATCCTGACCCGCATACGAGAGGTTTGCGGGCCCGACTTCATCATTGGCCTCGCCGTCAGCGACGAGCCGGACGTGAAGGTGGCCCTTCAGCGCGACGAACTCGCCGAGATCGTCGGCCTGCACGACGAACTGGGGCTCATGGATTATGTGACCTGCGGGTCGGGCGGCTATCTCGATTTCTACAAGTTGATGCCGACCTTCCTCTATCCGGAAAAACTGGGCGTCGATCTCGCCGCCGTCCTGAAGGGCGTCGTCAGGAACGCGCTGGTTACCGTCGAAAGCCATATCCGGACACCCGAGAACGGGGAAACGGTGCTCGGCGAGGGCTCAGCCGATCTGGTCTCGATCGTGCGCGGCCAGATCGCTGACCCGCACCTTGCCAGAAAGGCTGGTGAGGGGCATGCGGAAGACATAAGGGGCTGTATCTCGTGCAACCAGATGTGCTGGGGGCGCCGCTCGCGCGATTACTGGATCAGTTGTCTCATCAATCCTTCCGCCGGGCGCGAGTTCGAATGGGGGGGCGATCGTTTCACGCCTGCTGATGTCAAAAAGAAAGTACTTGTCATCGGCGGCGGACCCGCCGGGCTGGAGGCGGCACGGGTCGCGGCGGAACGTGGCCACAAGGTCGTGCTGGCCGAAGCATCAAGCCATCTCGGCGGCAATTTCCTGCTGGCTGGAATGCAGCCTCGGCGCGCGCAGATCCTCGATCTGATCGCCTGGTATGAACGCCAACTCGAAAAGCTCGGCGTAGAGGTTCGCCTCAATTCCTACGTCGAGGCCCACGACATCGACCCTTCCGAAGCTGATGTCGTCGTGGTAGCGACCGGCTCCTACGCCCCCGAGACCGGTTTCCAGAAGGCGCTGCCGACGCTCGAAACCATGCCGGGTATCGAGAAGGGCAATGTCTTCACGGTTGAAGCTGTCATGGCCCGGCAGGCGCGGCCCGGCCCGCGTGTTCTCCTCCTCGATGAAGGCGGTGGCTGGCGCGGTTGCGGCACTGCCTGGAAGCTGGCCGAGGACGGCCACCAAGTGACGATCGTCACCCCGGACCCGTTCGTCGGCAAGGAGTTGCAAAGAACCGCCGCTGACGTTCCGTTGCGCCAGGCGTTGCGCAAGCTCGGCGTAGAGTGGATCGTCGAATCCAGCATCGCCGAATGGCGCGGAAACGGTGCTGTCCTTCTCGACCATAACACCGCTGGGCGCCGCTTCGTCGAAGCCGACGCGCTGGTGACGGCAACCACGAATTTTCCAGCCGACTGGCTGATGCCGGGCTTAGCAGAATTGGGATTGGTGACACGCCTGATCGGCGATTGTGCGGCGCCACGGCAAGCACCTTATGCGTTCTTCGACGGCCGGAAAGCAGCATTGGATATCTGATGGTGGCTGAAGAGGTGGAACTCGGACCGACGGAAGCAGAGGAACTGGCGATACGGGCTTGCCTCGGCGCCCGGCGCCAGCGAACAAAGCACTCGCTCACTCGTCGATGCGACCTTGTCGGCCGCGCGTTTCGGCCATGCTACGTTGGGTTTCCGCATAAGGTCGACTATCTGAATAGCTCCCGCGAAGGCCGGATAAACTGCGAACCTGCGCCGACGCTGGCTCACCCGTTTCCGGCTATGCTCGCCTCCGACGCCGATGGCGGCATAGCCCAGCTCGGTTTCAACCTCGCTTTCGAAGCTTGCCGCTATCGAAAAATTTTTCTGAGAAGAGACAGATGGCACAGATTTCAGACGTGGATGAGGCCATGGCATTTCATTGCGAGCCGATGCCAGCACGAGCAATTGCACCGGCCGTCGATGCACACTTCTGCTCGCATGTCAGCCGATTGTGCGGTCGGCATAGGCTTTCGCCTTGTAGGTAGGATAACTCAGCACCTGTCCCTCCCGCCCCAGATCGCCATTGTTGTAGAATTCACAGGCCGCATCGCTGAATTGAAGCCAGGTCCGATGCTCGGCGAACAGGCCGTCACGGGGCCGGCCCTTCTGGCCGTCGATCAGCGCGTTCCAGGCGACTTCGAATTTCCGCTTCTCACCGTCGACGAGCGCGTTTCCGCATTGCAGCCAGGCCTGGTTCGACCCGTCGCTGGCTTCGATACAGGTACGATAGGCGCCATCGGCGCGCGCGATGACCGATGATCCCACAGACGCTGTCATGACGATGCCTGCCACCGCTATCGTCCTCGGAGGAGGTATCATGTCGACCGCTCCCCGTTCATCGAACGACCCGCTTGCTTGTTCCGCAGACGAAAGCCGTGGCAAGTTGATCGGCCACCGCACGGGCTTTCAAATTGTCGCCGGCACCCGCGACCACGCCCATGACGCAGGATCGCCCCGAAGGCTCGATCCGGTAAAAGACGAGTTGGCTTCGTTCAAGTTTGGCGACGCTATCTGACTAAGAACCGGATAATGTTAGCTGGCGATCGGCTCGCAATCGACGCGCACGATATGGGAAAGATCTTGATGAACCGCCGGGTAGCGCTTCAAAACAAGCGGATCGTGTCCCGGAATCCAATGATTGTCGGACGAGGCAAGGCTGCGGATGGTCTTGAAGGCGTTCAGCATGTCCTCGACGTCTAGAATGGAGGGAAACAGATGCGACCGCTCCATATTGGCATAATAGTGGCTAGCATCTGATGCCAGCACCAGCCACTGGCGCCGAGTCCTGACCCGAACCAACTGGAGGCCGCGCGTGTGTCCGCCGACCCAGTGGACAGTGACGCCGGGAGCGATCTCGCCCACGCCATCGTGGAATTGCACGCGCCCGTCATAGACCTTGCCGATCATGGCGGTGACGTCCTGCACCGAAAAACCTCTTCGCAAAGGCGCATGGCACATACAGCGACCTGTGCAGTAGCGCATTTCTCGGTCCTGCACGTGGTAGCGTGCATTCGGGAAAAGATCATGGTTGCCCGCATGGTCCCAATGCAGATGGGTGAGGCAGACATCTGCGACAGTGCCCGGATCGACGCCAAGGGCCTTCAGGCTCTGCGCCACCGGAAACAGAATCTCGCGTCCCCTGCGGGCGCCCTCTTTCTCGTCGAATCCGGTGTCGACAATGATCGTGCGACCTCCGCCCCGCAGCATCCAGACGAAATAGTCGAGCGGCATATGCATGTCATGGAGGTCGCGCGGCTCAGGTACCGGCCATACGTAATTCTCCCAGAGCTTGCGATCGCTCTCCTGAGCATATCTGATCGCGTAAACCTCATATTCGACGTCTGTATCGTCACTCATGGATGCTTTCCTCCAAAACTTCCGACTACCGCCGTCAGCGGCACTGGGACCAATGCAAGCGCCATGCCGTCTAGCCTATGAACGCATATTTGACGTTCTGAAAAGCACGCAGCCCCTCAATCCCCCCTTCGGAATAAAAACCGCTGTCCTTCACGCCACCAAAGGGAGTTTCCGGCGTCGCCGCTCGCCAGCCGTTGCAGATGACCATTCCCGCCGCGATATCGTCGATTGCCCGATTGAGGATCTGAGCGTTCGATGACTGAACGTAGGCCGCCAATCCGAAATCGGTTCCGTTGGCAAAGGCGATCGCCTGCTCATATGTCTCGAACGGTGACAGCACGGCAATCGGTCCGAACGGCTCTTCGCGGGACACCTTTGCCTGTTCATGCCCATCCGCCAGGATCGTGGGCTCGTAAAAGAAGCCAGGCCCGCCTGCCGAGAGACCACCGCTGGCGACCCGCAAACCATGTTTGCGGGCATCATCGACGAGATCGGCCAGCGCTTCAAGACGGGGCCTGCTGCTCAACGGTCCCATGGTGGTCTCGGAATCGAAGCCACAGCCCAGAACGAGCTTTTCGGCTTCTCCCTTCATCGCGTCCACCAGATCGGCGTAGACCGATTTGTGAACATAGAATCGGGTCGGCGATACGCAGATCTGCCCGGCATTGGTGAATTTGGCTGCTGTCGCCGCTCTTGCGACCTCTTCGACGTCCACATCTTCGAATACCAGGACCGGCGCATGGCCGCCGAGTTCCATGATGGGCCGCTTCATGCGCGATACGGCCTGCTCCGACAGAAGCTTGCCGATCCGGGTCGAGCCTGTGAAGGTGATGCCCCGGATGACCGGGCTGTCGATCAGACGGGAGCTGACAAGCACGGGGTCGCCGACCAGGATAGAAAGCGCGCCTTCCGGAAGGCCGCATTCATAGGCAATCTTGCCAATGGCCAGGCAACAGGCGGGAACCTCTTCCGATGCCTTGAGAACGATCGAACAGCCGCTGCCGAGCGCGCCGGACATCTTGCGCGAGGGCGTCACCAGGGGTGCATTCCATGAGGCAAACCCGGCGATCGGACCGAGCGGCTCCATCAAGACAAACTGTCGTTGTCCGACTTCGCGCGGCGGCACCACTCGGCCATAGGCACGACGTCCCTCTTCCGCTGCCCATTCCCACATGCCGGCAGCCACCTCGACCTCGCCCAGCGCCTCGCGCCACGGCTTTCCGAGTTCGAGCACCACCAGGGCGGCCAGTTCGTGGGCACGCTCGCGCATGGTGTCGGCTACCTTGCGCAATATTTTTGCGCGCTCGACGGCAGGGGTCCTGCTCCAGATGCCGAACCCATGCTCGGCCAGCCGCAAGGCCTGGTCGATGTCGCGCTCAGTCGACATCGGCACCTGCGAAATGACACCGCCCGTCGCGGGATCGACGACATCCAGCATCTCCCGACCGCCGTGCGGCTCGAACGTGCCTCCGATCAACTGCCCCAATTCAGGATAGCGGGATACCGCCTCAGTTCGTGACATCATCTCGGGTTTGATCCTTATGGGCAAAGGGCAGCTAGGCGCTCGTCTCGACCGGGTGGCAGGAAATACTCACGTGGGCTGCTGGTAATGCTGAACAGCTACCTCTTCTGGGCATTGATTGCCCGGTCGATGCGCTCAGGAGCGACCGCGATGCTGACTCCAGCGCGCTCGAGTTGCAGCTTCATGAAGGCACGTGAGTCCTGATCCCCCATGCCTTTGTTCACAGCCTCCGTCATGTCGGCGAAGGTTGTATTGATGATGCGCATTGGCACCGCCAGTTCGCGGGCGAGTTCGGTCCCCAGACGAACGTCCTTCAGCGCGAGCTTCTGCGCGAAGGCGGGCTTGTCATATTCTCCGGGCAGGAATTGCTTGGTCAGCATTTCCAGCGGCGACTGTTTACCCACTACACCAAGTTTCAGGGCCTCCCAGAGATCGAGCGGATCGATGCCTGCCTTGACTCCTAGCGAGAAGATCTCCGCCTGCGTGGCAAGCAAGGTGGCGCCAAACATGTTGTGACACAGCTTGATCACCGTACCTGCCCCAAGCGCTCCGACATGTCGCGGGTGATTGGCGAAAGACTCCAGAACCGAAAGATGCGCGTCATATCTCTGCCGGTCGCCACCGATCCAGATCACAAGGTCGCCCGACGCCGCACCAGCGGGACCGCCGCTCACCGGAGCGTCAAAGAAATACGCGCCTTTCTGCTCGGCGAGAGCGCCGATCTTGCGGATGGTCGCTGGGGCGTTGGTGGACAGATCGAACAGCGACTTGGCCGGGCGCATGTTCTCCAGAATTCCGCCCGGTCGCAGCACCACCGCCTCGACCTCCTGCGGACCGGGCAGCGAAGTGAATATCACATCCGCTTGCTGCGCAAGT
Organism: Mesorhizobium sp. A556; assembly: GCF_054489545.1. Lineage (NCBI taxonomy): Bacteria > Pseudomonadati > Pseudomonadota > Alphaproteobacteria > Hyphomicrobiales > Phyllobacteriaceae > Mesorhizobium > Mesorhizobium sp. A556. The sequence goes on along the minus strand of NZ_JBTMXA010000014.1, from coordinate 65,878 downwards.
TCAGCGATAGAGTCAGCTAGCTCAGCTCCCGCTGTTGATGCGCGGGCCATCGCTTCAGCGTTGAGATCAAACACGATAAGCGGCAACTTCGCCCTGAGCATGTTCAGAACCATGCCGTTCCCCATACGCCCCAGGCCAACAAATCCGATCTTCACTTTCTTCATCCTTTCTGAGTGTTAGCGTGAGCAAAATCTGGCTGGCTGCCCGTCAGATGCCCATTTCATCGAACACCTTGCGGGCGATCCGAAAACTGCTCAGACCGGACGGCATACCCAGATAGATTGAAATCTGCAGCAGACACTCGCGAATTTCGTCCTTGGTCAGGCCGTTGCGGATTCCGCCGCGTATATGCCCGGCAAGTTCATCCGGCCGGTTGGCTGCGGCCAGCATGCCGATGTTGAGAATGCTGCGGCTGCGACGGTCCAGACCCGGGCGCGTCCACACCGCACCCCAGCAATATTCGGTCACGAATTGCTGCATCGGCATCGAGAAATCATCGGCCGTCTCGAAGATTCGGTCGATGATTTCGTCACCGTTGACCTCGCGCCGGACGGCGAGACCCTTTTCGTAAAGTTCCGTAGTCATGGTGTTTGCTCCGATATCGACCGGCCAACGCACGGTGTCAACTAGTGGACGCAAGAGCCATGCCATTTGGAAGAAAAGCATGGTGCCGGCGCGTTCACGCCGCTCCGAAGTCCGCGCGGCGTACGCACAGGGGCGTTAGTGAGCGATCCCTAGCCGCCGTCGATATAGATGGTTTCACCGGTCAGGGACTTGATGTTCTCACTGAATAGCGCTCCGATCAGCCGCGCTACCTCTCGACGACGCAATCGGCCCGACTGCATCCCTGTTATGCGGCTCGCCCGTGTCTTGCGGAGAGACATCCGATGTCGTCAACAACGCCATAGAGCTCCTGTGGACCACCGAACCCGCCAAAATCAAAGATCAGATCAACCGCCTCAAGTCCCTCAAGCGTGTGTTGTACGGTCGGGCAGATCCTGAACTGGCACGAATGCTGCCACCGTGCCACACAAATTGAGGAAGAACCCGTCTGCCAGCGACACCACTTTGTGAGGGGAAGCCTTTTCGGATTTCCCCGTTAGGCGGCAAGCCGAGACCATTAGCTGGAATACAGGTCGAGATGAAGACCGCGCGCATGGCGCGGCCTTCGCTTCTTGCGCCGTGAAAGACGTGTGCTCAGTCGTCCATGCCGTAGGTTTCGGCGTCGATCTTATCAAAGATCTCACGGTCGAGGAGCGCAGTGACGGCTGCCTCGTCCTTGGCGTTGATCTCCGACAGCAGTTTCTTCCACTTGGCCTGAAGTTCGATCATGGAATTTATAACGTCGGTTGGATCTTCCACGCCGCGCTTCTCCATTGTCGTCTTCGGAAGCTCCGCGAGGAATTTCTCCTGGAAAGCCTTGAGTCGTTCCAGCGCCTCCGGCTCCGGCTCGACGAGCCTGATGTTTGCGGCGCGGGCAGCCTCCCAAGCCTCTTCCACGCTCGCCACCTGGGCGATCATGCTTCTTGCCGTCGCCGCAGAAAGCTCCTTCAGCATGAGCTTGCGCTCATCAAGACTGCGCGCTTGCCAGAAATTCTTGTTGAAGTAATAGCCGTCATTGGCATTCGACCCCAGCGGCATCAGATACACCGACTTGGCCACTTCCGTGAGCCTGAAGAAGGTGGTTAGGAACTCCGGGCTTCCCGCTGCGCAATCAATCGACCCGCGCTGCAGGCCCGTGTAGATTTCTGTGGCCGGAACCTGAACCGCAACGGCGCCTATCTCGCTCGAGAAGGCGATGTGAGCGCCCGTGGCTGTGCGGATCCTCTTGCCGACCAGATCCTCGATCTTATTGACCTCGTTTGCGCAGATGTAGCTGTAGATGCCGATCGAAAAACCACTGCCGTAGACGACGTCGGCTTTCTTCGCCTCATCGAGCAGGCGCTGGTTCAAAAGCTTGGTTTCAACGTATGCAAATGCCAGCGCCATCTGGTCGTCGGCGACGAAGGAAACGTCGGCCAGCGTTGCCGTCAGCGGCACGTCGGCTGGAATATAGTTACCAGTGACCTGGGCAAGATCAGCAACACCAGCAACGAGTCCGGAGAGGGAGCCCTCCGGTGGCAGAAGTGAACCTCCCGAATACACCTGAAAGCCGATCGCGCCATTCGACCCTGCCTTTACCCTGGCGGCAAAGTCGTTCAAAAAATCAGCCATTGGCGAGTTGGCACCATTGTACGTGGCGGCGGTGAAATCCTCAGCCCGCAGCGACGAAGCACCAAGCGTAGCGGTCAGCGCGAGCGCGGCCGCAGACAGTCGTCCAAATTTCATCTTTTTCTCCCATCGTCAGAACGCCCGGTGCCATTCCCCTGGGGGTATACGGCGCCACCCGGTTCTCGTTAGCGGATCCTTACATGCAAGGCATCCTCCCCGAAGGCCCCGCAATTATCACGCCAACCGCCGCGTCATATAGACACGCGCCGATCTTCATGAGGTGCGGTCGCCACGACGCGCAATACGGGCAGTCCCGCTCACGCGGCGCCATCTACCATTTTTAGTCGCTATCGTGTTTGAGTGCCCGCAAGGAAGACATGCCGCTGTCACGATCGGGAACACCAGCGTCCTGGCGCAGTGGCTATGCAGAAAATCTTCATTTTGTGAAGCGCACTCGCTCGTTTTACAGTTCGCTGTCCGCGCTTGAAGCGATACGCTTTCGTTTGCTGTTCTTTGGCATGAATTTTGCTGAGTTCGGGGCAGATGTCTGCACTGTTGCGTACGCGACCGGACCAAGCCAATTCGCCCTCGGGAGGGTTCAGTGGATTTTATTGACAAGACTCTATCGGCTGCCTCACGCGCCCTTATGTGGCTCGCTGCGGCCTTGATACTGGCGATGATGGTACATGTAATGGCGGACGTGCTAATGCGCGCGCTCATCAACAAGCCGGTACCAGGAACGGCAGAGATAGTGGCAAGATATTATATGGTCGCTGCCGTTTTTCTACCGCTGCCTCTGGTCGAGATACGCAATAGTGGTATCAGCGTCGATTTATTCTACTTGCGGTTCAGCGAGCCAATTCGCCGCGCGGCCATGTTTATTGCTTATGTGGGCCAGACTGCATTTTTCGGTTTCCTCGCATTCCGCTCATTCGAGGATGCCCTGAGCGCGTTCTGGAAAGGCGATTACATCGATGGACAAATCATCGTTGTCGTATGGCCCGCCGCATTCCTGCTGCCGGCCGGCTTCGGCTTAGCCGCACTCGTGAGCGTCTTACGAACCGTCCAGACTTTGACGCGAGGCGATTGGGCGGAGTTGACGGCACAACATCCAAACACGATCGAAGCGGAAGTCGCAAGGGAAGGCGTATAATGGATAGAGTCGAAATCGGCGTTGTCGGAATTATAACCGTCCTGGTCCTAATCGCGCTCAGGATGCAGGTTGGTGTGGCCTTGGGCCTGGTTGCGTTCGTCGGGACCGTCTGGCTCACGAACCTCACGGCCGCATTTGGCATCTTGAGTACCGTGCCCCACAACTTCGTGGCGCAATGGAGCCTCAGCGCGGTGCCCATGTTCCTTCTCATGGGGTACATCGCCTCTCGCGGTGGTTTGACCACTGGCCTGTTCACGAGCGCGAGAATCCTCGTAGGCCGGGTTCCAGGCGGTCTGGCGTCTGCGACAGTGATCGCTTCCGCGCTGTTCGCATCAGCTTCCGGTTCCAGCATTGCGACGTCCGCCGCCTTCTCGAAGATCGCGGTCCCCGAAATGTTAAAAGCCAACTATAAGCCAAGCCTCGCAACCGGTTCCGTCGCCGCGGCGGGCACGCTTGGATCGATGATCCCTCCCAGCATCCTGATGATCATCTATGGAATCTTTACGGGAACCTCCATCGGCGATCTGTTTATGGCAGGCGTAATTCCCGGACTTCTGACCGCAGTGATGTATATAATGATGATTACGGTTCGAACCTGGCTCAACCCCGCGCTTGGGCCTATCAGCAATCGTGTCTATTCGCGCGCCGAATTCTGGGTGGCCATTCGGGATATATGGCCGCTTCCAATTCTGATCCTCGGCGTGATGGGCGGCATTTTCACCGGGGTATTCACGCCAACCGAGTCAGGTGCGGTCGGTGCAGTTCTGGCAATTCTCATTGCGATCGCCCGCGGGTCGATGTCGCGGAAAGCATTGATCGAAGCCCTAATCGACACGGCGGAAGGAACCAGCACGGTCCTCTTGATTGCGGTGGGTGCGGTGATGTTCTCCGTGTTTCTCGGCCTCACAACACTACCAATGGTCCTCGCCGACTACATGCTCTCTGTTGTCGATTCCCCGCTTGCAGTGATCGCCGTGATCGCCGTGCTTTACATCATTCTGGGAATGTTCGTGGAGAGCACTGCGATCATGCTGCTGACTATCCCGGTTTTCATGCCTATCCTCGAGGGCCTAGATATCAACATGGTGTGGTTCGGCATCCTTACCATCAAGCTTCTGGAAATCGGCATGATCACCCCCCCTGTTGGGATGAACTGCTTCGTCATCAAAAGCGCCTTGGGTTCCAGCGTTTCTCTGTCGCAAGTATTTAGGGGAGCTAGCTGGTTCGTGCTGACCGATGTCGTCACGCTGACCATCATTGTCTTGTTCCCGGCACTAGCGCTCTACCTGCCGGCCCTGATGAGGTAGCGGCCCCATTTCTGGACAAGCAGCCATCGGAGCTCGCCCGTCACCATCAATCTGGCAGAACGAAGCAACACGCCCGCCCGCCCCGGGCCTGTTTTGTGCCAAGCATCAGGAGCGGGCGAACGGTCCGCGAAAGGATTTAAGATGAGGTTCGAGAACAAGGTAGTTGTCGTCACCGGAGCGGCTCGCGGTATCGGGTTCGCCGTAGCAAAGGGGGCGGCGGCCGAAGGCGCCTTGGTTGCGATTTGTGATCTGGATCAAGCATTAGCGGACGCGGCGGTGGATGCCATCCGCTCGCAAGGCAGTCAGGCCATTAGCGTGATTGGTGATGTCAGCGATTTCGCCACCGTCAAGGCGAACGCGGCCGAAATCCTGGCTGCTTTTGGCCGTATCGACGTGCTGGTCAACAATGCAGGCAAGCAGGTGACAATGCCATCGACGGACATGCCAGAACAGCATTGGCGCAGGGAACTGGACATAAACCTCACCGGACACTTCTTCTGGGCCCAGACTGTCGCCGTGGCATCCATGATTCCGAACCGAAAAGGCTCAATCGTCAATGTAAGTTCCGGCGCTGGGCTCGCCGCGATGCCGAATAGTGCATCCTATGTTTCAGCCAAGCACGGATTAGTGGGACTCACCAAGTCACTCGCTATCGACTGGGGACAATACAACATACGGGTCAACTGCGTAGCGCCGGGCTTCACATGGACGGACCTTGCTCGTTCAGTGATGGAGAGGAACCCAGAGATGATGAGCCAGCGTGTCGCGCGCATTCCTCTGAACCGGGGGGCACAACCCGAGGATGCCGCCAAGGCAATCCTGTTCCTGGCGTCCGACGAGTCGGACTCAACTACCGGCATCACACTCTCGGTTGATGGCGGCAATCTCGCGCTGGGTTCCGGTTATACAGCGCCAAAGGCTGAGCTGTAGCCGGCAGTGGCATCCCCCTCGGCCGGCCGTAATGTCAATCACCACGGAATCGGGACCCTGGTTTGGAGTGCGCCCTGAGGGTGGACACTGATCAAGCTGCTGTTTTGTCAGTCTGCCGGATGTGTTAATCTTCGAACTGCTGCGGGCTCAGATATCCGAGCGCGGAATGAAGCCTGCGTTTGTTGTAAAACCGAACGACAGAACCCCCGACGTTACCGAGGCCGCCGACGAGCGGACGGTTTCGCATGCATGGCATCCCTGGGCTGGCAAGACAATCTGCGTTCACAACATTTTGGAGAAAGCGGACGGCGCGGTTGTTCGATGCGGCAAGGCGGGTCAACAAGGCGGCCGCCTTCTGGAAATTCCGGTGTGGATGCTCGATGCCTCCGCCTGTTTGACGATGCATTTCGCGCCGGGTCCTGTGGGGGACCTTCGCGCTATCGCCGCACTCCGGCTTCTCCTTTCGAATGTCAGCGCCTGTGCCACACCGTGTGAGAATATCTGGAGCCTGACGGTAACTTCTCCCGACGAGAATCGTGGAGATCGCCATGGGACGCCACCGCCACTTTCAGACCAAAATTCCGAATCGCCAGTTCGAGTTATTCGAGATGGAGCCGCCGACCGGGTTTCCTCCGACGCCGGACTGGAGCGAGCTACCGACGGCGACGCGGCAAAAACTGACCAGCCTGATGGCTCGCCTGTTCGCCGATCACGCCGGCGGTCAAACCGACGACCCTCGGGAGAACGCTTATGAACTCTAAGAAGATCGGCGCCCAGCATCTGGCACGCAAGGCAGTTCTCTATGTCCGGCAATCCTTCGCGCACCAGGTTCCGCACAATCGCGAAAGCCGGGCGCTGCAGTACGCGATGCGCGGCCGCCTCACTCAACTCGGTTGGTCAGAGATTGACATCATCCACGGGGATCTCGGCCGCTCGGCGGCCGGCGGCGTCACCCGACCCGGTTTCGAGCGGAAGGTGGCCGCGCGGGAGGTCTCGCGCTTTGCCCGTAACAGCCACGACTGGCAACAGCTTGTCGAGATGTGCCGTGTGGTCGACACGCTCCTGATCGACCAGGAAACCGTCTACGCGCCGCGACTGGGTAACGACCGTCTGCTGCTGGGTCTTAAGGGCAGCCTCAATGAGTACGAACTCGATCTCCTGCGCCAGCGTTCGCTCGCGGCTCGTCATGCGAAAGCTCTGCGTGGAGAACTTGTCGTCGCGGCCCCGGTCGGGTTCGTCAAGGTAGGCGACCGGCTGGAAAAGGACCCCGATCGCCGTGGCAGGAGGCGATCCGACTTGTCTTCGATAAAGTGGCCGAGATCGGCAGCGCCCGTCAGGCGCTCCTCTGGTTCCTCGAGTGCGGGCTCGACCTTCCTGCCAGATGCACCGACGGAAGCATCGTCTGGCGTCGCCCGCGCTATTCGACCCTCCATCAGATCATCGATAATCCCGCCTATGGCGGTGCCTAGCCCCGGACCCAGACATCTTGATGGCCATATCCTATGGTTCCAGGACGGTAACCACCGACAGCGGGAGGATCGAGATCGGGGTGCCGCGTGACGGGCGGGGAGCTACGATCTGCAGTTGATCGCCAATATCAGCGTCGCTTCTCCGTGTCCGGCATGGACTTTGCGGAGAGAGATAGAGATGCATCTAATCCGATGCCGCTATTAACCCCAGCCACTTTTCGAGGAGGGAAGACATGACAGACCGTTACGCACGATACGAACGACTCGCATTCGACAATCCGGCCACAGGGGTGTTGCGCATTACGATGCGCTCACCGTTGAAGATGGGGGCAATGGATGCCCAAATGCACCGCGAGGTTTCCGAGATTTGGCGGGATATCGACGCCGACGATAATGTAAATGTCGTTATTTTCACTGGCGACGGCAAGACGTTCTCGGCGGGTGGCGATCTAAAACATGAACGCAAGGTCTGCGACGACTATGCACTGAGAATGCGAGCTATGAAGGAGTCTCGAGACCTCGTCACAAATATGCTTGACTGCCGCAAACCAATTGTTACGGCAGTTCGAGGTTGGGCTGTGGGCGCAGGATTAGCAACGGTACTGCTAGCCGATATATCCGTCGTATCAAAAGATGCCAATTTTTCAGATGGCCATCAGAAGATCGGAGTCGCGGCAGGAGACCATGCGGCCATTATCTGGCCTCTGCTGTGTGGCATGGCCAAGGCCAAGTATTATCTCTTGACCGCTCAGAGTTTCACCGGCGAAGAAGCTGAACGGATGAACCTTGTTTCCCTTGCTGTGCCGGACGAAGAGGTCGAGGCTCGCGCCGTGGAGATTGCCTCTCGTCTCGCTCAAGGCGCCCCCACCGCGCAGCGCTGGACGAAAATGATGCTGAACCACTGGATCAAGCAAGCCCTGCCAATCTTCGATGCGTCGCTGGCGTTTGAATTCATCGGGTTTGCAGGCCCTGAAGGTAGGGAGGGAATCGACGCCTTCCTGGAAAAGCGAGCCCCGTCCTTCGACCAGAAGTGTCCATTTTGAAATATTGCGCGTGCTCCTGGAACGGAGCGTCTCTCGCGTAATCAAAAGCAGGATGAACCGGACCGGCCGTCGCGTACAAATTGCACGTGGCGGCCGGTCCTTTTGAGCAGATCGGAGGCTATCCGCCCTGCTCGTCATCCTCCAGACAGCCCTAAACAATGGACCTGGATGGCCTACCGGAAACGAGCCCGGTGTTCATTCCAAGGCAAAACACCCAGCTTCGGCTTCGGCCTCCGAGTGTCTTCAGTGAGGTCACTCAAGACATGAGTGTCGTCCGCGAGGAGATTTTTCGGCCAATCCTTTCGATCTCGCGGTGGTCAAAGCTTGACAAGACTTGATCACCGCCAAACGCGTGCAGTCCGGGGCTCGCGCAGATCATCGACATGAAACGCTAGGGTCAGGGCCTATGCCTCGAGGGCAATCGCAATCCCCTGACCGACGCCAATACACATGGTTGCAAGCGCCCGCCGCCCGCCGCGTTCCTTCAGCTCCAGCGCCGCCGTCCCGGCGATGCGCGCGCCCGACATGCCGAGCGGATGGCCAAGCGCGATGGCGCCGCCGTTCGGGTTCACGTGCCCCGCGTCCTCGGCGATGCCGAGTTCGCGGAGCACGGCGATGCCTTGGGAGGCAAATGCTTCATTGAGTTCGATGACATCGAAGTCGGACGGTTTCACGCCGAGCCTTATGCAAAGCTTCTGGGTTGCGGGCGCGGGACCCATGCCCATGATGCGCGGCTCGACACCGGCGGTGGCGAGACCAAGAATGCGTGCGAGCGGCGTCAGGCCATATTTCCGCATCGCCGCCTCAGAGGCCACGACCAGAGCCGCCGCGCCATCGTTGACCCCGGAGGCATTGCCGGCCGTCACCGTTCCACCTTCCTTGCGGAAGGGTGTCGAGAGCTTGGCCAGTGTCTCGATCGTGGTGCCGGCGCGTGGATGCTCGTCTCTATCCACGACGATCGGATCGCCCTTGCGCTGCGGGATCGTCACCGCCACGATTTCCTTCGCCAGCCGGCCGTTTGCTTGCGCAGCAACCGCCTTGGCCTGGCTTCGAACGGCGAAAGCGTCCTGATCGGCGCGGCAGATCCGGAAATCGGCAGCGACGTTCTCCGCCGTCTCCGGCATGGAATCGACGCCGTACTGCGTCTTCATCAGCGCGTTGATGAAGCGCCAACCAATGGTGGTATCGTGAATTTCGGCTTTGCGGGAAAATGCCTCGGTGGCCTTCGGCATGACGAAAGGCGCGCGGCTCATCGATTCTACGCCCCCGGCAATCATGAGTTCGGCCTCACCCGCCTTGATGGCTCTCGCGGCGATCCCGAGGGCATCCATTCCGGAGCCGCACAATCGATTGACGGTCGTGCCGGGCGTCGTGACGGGCAGGCCGGCGAGCAGAAGGGCCATGCGTGCTACGTTGCGGTTATCCTCGCCGGCCTGGTTGGCGCACCCGAAAACGACGTCATCGACAGCAGCCCAGTCGATGCCGGGATTGCGGTCCATCAGCGCTTTCAGCGGGACGGCGCCCAGGTCGTCCGCCCTGATCGACGATAAAGAGCCGCCGAACCGGCCGATCGGGGTCCGGATATAGTCGCAAATGAACGCTTCAGGCATGTATCCATCCTTGTCCGCATGGGGTTTTATTTCATCAGGTGGCCGCAAAAGGCTAAGCCTTGGAAACTGCTTTACAGTCTGTGAGAAACCGCATTCGCTATCATTTGGCGAGAGACTTTTCGAACTCCGGCAGGACGGTGAAGAGGTCGCCGACAATGCCGTAGTCGGCGACCTGGAAGATCGGCGCTTCCTCGTCCTTGTTGATGGCGACGATGACCTTTGAGTCCTTCATGCCGGCAAGATGCTGGATCGCCCCCGAGATGCCGCAAGCGATGTAAAGGTCCGGCGCGACCACCTTGCCGGTTTGGCCGACCTGCCAGTCGTTCGGCGCATAGCCGGCGTCAACGGCGGCACGCGAAGCACCGACGGCGGCACCGAGCTTGTCGGCGACAGGCAGGATGACTTCCTGGAACTTTTCGGCCGAGCCGAGCGCGCGGCCACCCGAAATGATGATCCTCGCCGAGGTCAGTTCAGGGCGGTCGGTCTCGGAGAGCTTGTTTTCGATGAAGGTCGAAAGGCCGGGATTGCTTGCCGGCTTGACGGTTTCGACCGATGCGGAGCCGCCTTCGGGCGCTGCCTGGAAGGAAGCGGTGCGCACGGTGATCACCTTCCAAGCTCCTGTGACCTGCACCGTCTGGATGGCGTTGCCGGCATAGATTGGCCGCTTGAAGGTGTCGGGCGAGACCACCTCTATGATCTCCGACACCTGCGCCACGTCGAGCAACGCCGCCACGCGCGGCGATACGTTCTTGCCTGTTGAAGTCGCGGCGGCAACGATGGTGTCGTAGATGCCCGCGAGCGATAGGATTGTCAGTGCAAGCGGCTCGGCCAGGCGTTCCGCCAGTTCATCGGCCTCGGCAAGAAGCACCTTGGTGACGCCCTTGAGCTTGGCAGCGGCAGCGGCCGCAGCCTTCGCGCCCTTGCCCGCGACCAGCACATGCACGTCGGAGCCGATCTGGAGGGCGGCCGACAGCGCCTTGGCGGTCTGGTCGGAAAGGGTGGCGTTGTCGTGTTCGGCAATCAGAAGAATAGCCATGTTTTTATCTCCTATCCCTGCTGACTAAAGCACGCCGGCTTCGTTGCGCAGCTTGTCGACCAGTTCGGCGACGCTCTTGACCTTGACGCCTGCCTTGCGACCGCTCGGCTCCTCGGTCTTCAAGATCTTGAGGCGCGGTGTCACGTCGGCGCCGAAATCGGCGGGCGACTTCTCGTCCAGCGGTTTCTTCTTGGCCTTCATGATGTTGGGCAGCGAGGCATAGCGCGGCTGGTTGAGACGAAGATCGGCGGTGATGATGGCCGGCATTGTCAACTCCAGGGCCTGCAGGCCGCCATCGACTTCGCGCGTCACCTTGGCCTTGTCGCCGGCAAGCTCGATCTTGGAGGCAAACGTGCCCTGCGCCCAGCCGAGCAGCGCCGCCAGCATCTGGCCGGTCTGGTTGGAATCGTCGTCGATTGCCTGCCTGCCGAGGATGACGAGGCCGGGCTGTTCCGCCTCGACCACGCCCTTCAGCACCTTGGCGATACCGAGCGGCTCGGTCTGCTCGTCGGTCTTGACCAGGATGGCGCGGTCGGCGCCCATGGCGAGGGCTGTACGCAGGGTTTCCTGCGCCTGCTGCGGGCCGACCGAGACGACGATGATTTCCTCGACCTTGCCGGCTTCCTTGAGCCGGATCGCTTCTTCGACCGCGATCTCGTCGAACGGATTCATCGCCATCTTGACGTTGGCATGTTCCACCGCCGATCCATCGGCCTTCACGCGGACCTTCACGTTCGCATCGACAACCCGCTTAACAGGGACGAGAACTTTCATGGCAGGCCTAGACTCCTTTCCCGATGTTTCTTGAACTCGGCATCCTTTCGTCCGCTGGATAGAGTAGCGGTTTGCGCCGACACATATGAACGTGCTCGCCGAGTCGCCATTGGCGGCCCCAGCGGCGTGGCGCTTTTGAATCATTGAAGAAGCGCCGCCTACCGCTATGGATTTCCCATACCGCGTCCGCGCAACCAGCCCGTTCGGGCCTCGTTCTCCCACGTGTGCGAAGTGGCCTGACGATGTCGCTCTCGTTCACTCCGACGATCACTGCACACCTGCGTACAATCATTTCCGAACCCGATGTCTGGGATAGCATCAAATCGACACATCTCAGGGGCGATACACATCCGTTGTTTCGCAAGTGTCGTGCCATATCCGGCACTCGAGGCACCGGATGCACAGAAAACGAGGCGGCTTTGTAAAGAGCGTTACCGGATTGCTCCGTGTTGCGGGCCTCCAACGATCACAGCTCAGCGACCAGCATTTTACAACGCTCGCGAAAGAAGCGACCCGATTCTTCGAGCATCGCTGCACGTCGCTGGCGACGCCTGCGCCTCTGTGATCAAACCATTTCGGGAGTTCTTTCAAGTGGCAGACCATACGATCAGATGCGAAACTCTAACGCTCCGCTCCGTCATAAGATGACATACCGTCATGGGAACCACTGAGCAGTGCGGCTTCGGCGAACCGGGCAGGCCGTTTTTCCTTGAGCGCGGCCAACCCCTCACGGAACTCCGAACTGGATTGGGCCAGAACTTGCGCAAGATTCTCGTAATTCATCATCTCCTCAATACTGCTTTCGAACGATTTCAGCATGATTGTCTTGGCTAGACCCATCACTTGGGCTGGCCCCTCGGCGTATTGGTGCGCCAGCGCCAGGCCCTGGGCGTCGACCTCTTCGTCATCGACTACCTTGGCGACGACGCCGTTTTCGAATGCATCAGCAGCCGTCCAGGTTGCATTGGCATAGAAGAAGTTGCGCGCCTTGGCGAGGCCAACCAGCCGAGGCAGGGTGAACAAGGTCAGACAGTCCGGCACCACGCCGAGGCGGAAGAACCCGGCCATGAATTGCGCATTGCGCGAGGCGACGATAGTGTCGGCCATCAGCGCCAGGCCGAACCCGCCGCCGACGGCCATTCCGCGCACGCCGCAGACTACCGGCCTGTCAAGCGTCATCAGCGGAGGAAACAATGTGCCGGCATGCCTGAACCGCCGATGCGCCGGCCAGGGATCGCCACCATCCGACAGCATGCGCAGATCCCCCCCGGCGCAGAACGTCTTGCCCTTTCCCGTCAGGTAAACGCTACGGATCGAATAGTCGTCCTGTATCTCGCGGACCACGTCGCGCAGCGAGAACCTGATCTCGCGCGTCAGGGAATTGCGGGCCGTCTCGTTGGCGAGACGAATGATGAGGACACCGCCCTGCCGTTCGGTTTCGAGATGAGGGTACTGCTTGATCATGATGCTTCGGGCCTTTCAGGAACAGACGAAATCGCTCTGCCGCGGCCTCGTTGGCGGCCACCATCGACGACCAGGTCGGTGCCGCTGATGTATGAACCAGCATCCGAGCAGAGGAAAAGGGCCGCATTTGCGATGTCTATAACGCTGCCAAAGCGCCCGAGCGGAACACTCGACAGTTCATTAGCAGCCAGGCTGGCGCCCTCATAGATGCGCTTGACGCCTTCCGTATCGCCGATCGGACCGGGCGCGATTGTATTGCAGCATATGCCGTCGGCGCCCCATTCGGCGGCGAGCGTCCTCATCAGCGACATGATACCGGCTTTCGCCGCAGCGGCATGGGCGCAGCCTGGCCATCCTTCCATGGCCCGCATGGTCGAAATCGCGATGAGGCGGCCGCCATGGGGCGAAGCCTTGAGCGCATGGTAGGCCGCTTTGGCGCAGTAGAACGTACCGTTGAGATCGATGTCGATGACAGTTTTCCAGGCATTGACCGACATTTCATGCGTTGGAACCACGAAATTGCCCGCCGCATTCGCGACCATGACGTCCAACCCACCGAAGGTTTCGATCGCAGCCGCAACAGCCCCGCGGACCTCGTCGAAGGAGCGCACATCGGTCTGGCAGGCAAGCGCCCTGCCGCCGGCAGTTTCGATCTCGCGCACGACCGCTTCCAGCTTTTCCAAGCTGCGGCTGGCAACGACGACGCTCGCCCCAGTCCGCGCCAGGGCCTTGGCGATACCAAGCCCGATCCCGGAACCGCCACCGGTGACGAGCGCGACGCGGCCGGAAAGCGCTTGCGATGCCGTTGTCATTCGCGATCTCCGGCTTCGCGGCCGGCAGCGCGCCGGTTCGCGATCATTTCCGATCCGATGCCGGCAAAGGCATTGTCGACTTCAGCAAAGGCGACAGGCACTTGGCTTGCATATCAATTTCCTGCGCCTTGTTGAGCATTCGCCTGCAAATCGATGTTGGTACGTGGATAAGTTCGTTCATTGTCGCTGTCCGGTTCCTCCCGACCGCAACCCTGGCGACACGGTGTCGAGAGGTGTTACCGAGATTCCTCTTCCTTGAATACCTGCTCGCGCTTGCGCCGCAGCGAGGGGGCCGCGATTGCTACCAACAATATCAGCGCCATTATCAGCAACGTGGCGGAGAGTGGCCGTGTCAGGAAAACCAACGGATCCCCGCGCGAAAGCACCATGGCACGTCGTAGGTTTTCCTCCATCATCGGTCCAAGTACGAAACCGAGGAGCAACGGTGCCGGCTCACACCGCAACTTCTGGAAGATGTAGCCGATGACGCCGAACAGGGCCGTTATGTATATGTCGAAGACACTGTTTTGTATGCTGAACGAGCCAATGGCGCAGAACAACAGGATTGCCGGATACAGCACCTTATAAGGAACCTGAAGAAATTTGATCCACATTCCGATCAAGGGAAGGTTCAGGACGACCAACATGGCGTTACCGATCCACATCGAGGCGACAAGGCCCCAGAACAGCGCGGGGTCGGAAGTGATGACCTGCGGGCCGGGCTGGATGTTGTGGATCGACATGGCGCCGATCATCAGCGCCATGGTGACGTTGGATGGCAGGCCAAGCGTCAGCATCGGTATGAAAGACGTCTGCGCGCCGGCATTGTTGGCAGCCTCGGGACCAGCCACGCCGGCGATCTCGCCACGGCCGAACCCGCCGGGATTCTTGGAAACCTTTTTCTCTACCGCATAGGAAGCGAAGGACGAGAGCAGCGTTCCACCTCCCGGCAATACGCCGAGGATCGATCCGATCGCGGTTCCCCGCAATGCCGCTGGAGCGGCCTGTCGAAATTCCTCCTTGCTCAACCAGAGTCCTTTGACCTTGGAGAGGAAGACGTCTCGCTTCTCCTGGTTTTCCAGATTGATCATGATCTCTGACAGCGCAAAGGCGCCCATCGAAACAGCGATGATGCTGATGCCGTCGGTAAGTTCAGGAATGCCATAGGTGAAGCGGCCAACGCCGCTATTGACGTCGGTGCCTACCAGGCCAAGCAGCAGACCAAGGACGATCATCGCGATCGCCTTTGGAAGCGAGCCCTGCGCCAGCACAACGGCTCCGATCAGACCGAGCACCATGAGCGAGAAGTACTCGGCCGAACCGAACTGCAGCGCGACCTTGGTCAGCAGCGGGGCGAACCCCGCTATGAGTATCGTCGCCACCGTACCCGCGAAGAACGACGCCAGCGCCGCGGTCGCCAAGGCCGCGCCCGCGCGCCCCTGCCGGGCCATCTGATAGCCGTCGAGACAGGTAACCGCCGAAGACACCTCGCCTGGAAGGTTCACCAGGATCGCCGTGGTAGACCCGCCATACTGGGCGCCGTAGTAAATTCCAGCGAGCATGATGAGGGCTGCGACTGGGGTGAGAGCATAGGTTAGCGGCAGCAGCATCGCGATCGTCGTAACCGGCCCCAGCCCTGGCAGGACACCGATCGCCGTCCCCAGAAAAACACCGACGAAGCAATAGAAAAGATTGTTCAGGGATAGTGCCGTCTGAAACCCGAGGGCCAGGTGATCGAAGAGTTCCATCATCGGATCCTCGGCCAGATCGGCATCGGCAACCCGAGGCCAACGACGAACATGAGATAGCAGGCCACGATCATGACGATCGCTGTCAGAACGGCGTATCTCCAGTGGAACTCCTTGCTGGCGAGCGCACTCAGCACGATAAGCATGAACGAGGAGACTAGGAGCCCGAGGGGAACAAGAAAAGTGCCGAACAGCGCGACCGCGCCGGTGACGAGACCAACCGGACGCAGGTTGATCGTCTCGAGCGCGTCTTCCTCCTCGCCGGTGGTGCTGGCTGCGAGCACGATCAGACCCAAAACCGCGAGTAGGAGCCCAAGGACCATAGGAAAATACCCCGGCCCCATCGAGCCGGCCGAGCCCAGTCGATAACGTAGCGACAGGAGCGTGAACGCAACTCCGAGAATGGTGAACATCAGCCCTGCCAGGAAATCCACCTGGCTCTTGATCCTTAGTGTCATTAGCTCCTCCCATGGCGCTATGCGGTGACGGCGACGTTGCGCTCCTACCGTGACGGGTAGCAGCAAACGCCGTGCCAACTGCGCATTCAAAGTGGGATTACTTGATGGAAAACGGGACTCAGTCGCCCGCATTCACGAGCCACAGCGGCTGTGGAGACGCTGATCCGTTCAGGCTCTTGTTGAGCGGGGTGCCGAATATCCCGACGAGAGCGCAAGGGTTCCGCCGTCCACCGCCAGCGCCTGTCCGGTGATCGAAGCGGCGTCGTCGGAGGCCAAAAACAGGATCGCCTTCGCGAGACCGATGACAGGCGGCGGCGCTGCCTGGGGCCTGGCCCGCAAAGCCGGCACAGAGTTCGAAGCCGCGTGGGCGAACGCTCATGGCGGCGTGCAGGCGGGCGACAAGAGTGCAATGTCGTGGTGTTGACCTATGACGCCCAGTCGGCGGCGGCCGGAGCCGCGGCGGCGTCGAATTATTTGGCGTCGGAGGGCGTCCACACCATCGTTGGCCCCGTCTCTTCCCCGGAAGTCGCAGGCTTCAATACAATTGCCAAGCGGAATTCGCAGGTCAGCTTCTCGAGTTCCTACTCGCAGGAAACCATCTCGCCGGACTTCCCGTTGGCTTTCGCAGACGGCCTTGATCCGACCGTTTGGGGTCCTGCCTTCATCAAGGCGGCGAAGGATCGCTTCGGCTTCAAGTCGGTTGTCATCCTCGGGCCTAATGACCAAGCTGGCACCGATCAGGATGCCGAGAAAATCGCGGCAGAACTGCGCGAAACAACGCGGAATCATGCTATCTTGGCAAAGCCGGATGGCGCGGAAAGACCCAGCTCGGCATCAACCAGCAGTTGATCTTCCCGATCGGGCTGAGCGTCATTGAAGACGGCGAAATGCAGCCGCATCTCAAGATAGAAATCGCGACGGAATAATCGCCCGACAAACAAGGCGCCTGATTCTCCGCGCGCCCTGTTTTGACGTCGACGAAAATCAGGCGGGCTGAAGAAATTGGAGAAAATCCGGCAAGGCCACAGCGCGCCGCGCCGTTGAATTAACGACTACAAGAACCTGCTGGACCGACGCGACAGGCGCACCGGTCTGCGTGCAGACCACATGCCGCAGGGACAGTGCCTTCGAACCGATCGGCGATATCCAGGATCGGGACCTCAACGCGTCGCCTGGGCGGCAATCGCCATGGCGCGTGACCTTAACCTCAACGCCCATATGGGTACAAGCTGAGGTTGCTCTCCACTCTGACGACAGACCTATCGAATGGAGCATATGAAGCGACGACAAGGTACAGAAAGCGAAGAGCTCGTGCATCATCAACTGCCCGGTGTGATCCACTTCATCCGGTCGCACGATGCCGAGTTGCGCTTCCAGGCCCGCAGCATCGGGACTCTTTTTGTCATTTGATGAATGGGGCGTCGCGGCCAGCCCGCGGGGCAGTGCGAGCGCCATCCCGACCGGCTGCTCCCAACGAGGCGTCGAACCTGTGATGTCGTAGCCTGGCCTATCAAGCGCCGTCGCGCACAGCACACCGTCGGATTTCAGGAGGTGCACGATGGCCCCGTCATACTCTCCGCCCAAGACCAGAGTGGAATCGATCGTGTAGATCTTGCTGACCAGAAGCTCGCGGTGAAACCTGAGGTGGCGCAACACGGCGGTGGACGCCCCAGGATTCCTTCCGCTTACCAGGATCGCGAATGCTTCGGACGCATCTTGGAAAGCGCGAATGTAGAAGCCAAGGTTCAGATGTTCGTTCTCATCGCACTCCCAGGTGCGGACCACGCCGATATAGGTTCGCTGTGGCTTGCCGGATGTCGTCATGGATGATCCCCCCGTCTTCATTGCATCGGCAGGCGTCACGGGGCTGGAGACCGCTCCACTACCTTGCGCGAACCCTGCGGAATTGGGGCAAGACGTCGCCTGCCTCGTTTGCTACGAACTCGACCTTGACGGGGTCGCCGATATTCACATCGAGCGCGTCCTCGCCCATCAGGTTGGTAATCATCCGCGGACCTTCGCGCGTGCGGATGGCGGCCGCCACATAGGGAACCTTGTCGCGGAAGGACGAAATCGGCGCCCGGCGCACCACGGTGAAGCTCTCAACCGTACCCTCGCCGCGGCAGTCGATCCATTCCAGTTCGGCTTCCCAGCACGTGGCGCAGTGATGGCGTGGCGGAAACTGTATGGCCTCGCACTGCCGGCACTTCTGGAAGCGAAGCTTGCCGTTAGCAGCGCCCTCCCAGTATTCCTTGCCGTCCGCGTTCTGCAAATTGAGCGAAACCATGCGCTTTATTCCCGAATGTCTACCTTTGGCGCCTGACGCCGCACGGACCGGCGCTGCCGGGTCGCGGTTTTATTTCTTACCCAGTTTACCCATGAGAGCGGACAGCATTTCCTTGTGCTCGCTCCTCTGGAACAGGTAGTTTTGCGTGTAAGCCTCATAGGCCAGGCACGAGGTGAGATCGATGTCGGCTGCGCGCACGAGCGACAGCTTGGTAGCCGCAGTCGCCCGCCGAGGGGCGCCTGCCGCGATCTCCTGACCCAGCTCGACGGCGCGATCGAGCAACTGATCCGCGGGGACTAGGTCCAAGAACAGGCCCGCATCCTTGCCTTCCTGTCCCTCCACGACGGCGCTGGTCAGCAGCCATCGGTTGGCACGCATCGTTCCGACCAGCTTCGGCAGGTGATAGGTGCAGGCCATGTCCCATGCGCCAAGGCCGATGCGGCCGAAGGCGAAGTGGTACTTGACCTCAGGCACCGCGATGGCGAGATCGCAACAGAGTGCCAGAGCCACGCCGCCGCCGATAGCCGGGCCATTCACCGCCGCGATGACTGGCAGGTCCAGTTCCTTGATCCGCTGGATCATCTTGCAGTGGCTGCGCACGGCGACGAACTGCCACTCCATATCCTCGACCCCCTCCGGCTTGACCAAGGTGCCGAGTTCCGCGCCGGAGCAGAATACCGATCCGGCGCCCGTCACCACCAGCGCTCTCAGGTCCCTGTCGCGTTCGGCTTCGTCGAGAACGCGAAGGAAGGCGTCGCTCAGCGTGTGGGTCAACGGGTTGCGTTTGCGCGGCCGATTCAGGGTGACTATCCCAATGCCGTCGCGGCGTTCCAGCAGGACTTCCGGTTCCTGGTCGTCATTTTTCACGTTGCTCATGGTCATCTCGTCATACTCTTCGATGGATGGGAATAAGATTGTTCGCTCACAACATGCGCGGAAGGCGTTCCTCGATGAGGGCGCGCGCTTGCGTGACTATTCTGTCGATCAGTTCCTTCACGGTCGGAATGTCATCGATCAGGCCGACAACCTGCCCGCACGACCAGACGCCGCCGTCGACATCTCCACTCATGACCTTGGGGTAAACACCAGCGACCTCGGCCGCTACATCCTCGAAGGTCACGTCTGCGCCAAGCCGCTTCTCCGTCGCGATCACGCGCTCGACGCTTGGATTGACGAGCACGCGTTCGGTGTTGCGTAACGGCCGCAGGATCAAGCGCGTGTCGCGTTCGGACGCGGCAACGAGCGCGTCCTTTACGTTCTGATGGATCGGCGCCTCGACCGTGGCCATGAAGCGCGTGCCCATGTTCATGCCGTCCGCGCCGAGCGCGAGAGCGGCGACAAGGGAAGCGCCGTCGACCATTCCGCCAGAGGCGATGAACGGCACCTTCAGCTTCCGCGCGGCAAGCGGAAGGAGGATCAAGTTGGTGACGTCATCTTCGCCCGGATGTCCGGCACACTCGAAGCCGTCCATGCTGATGGCATCGCAACCGAGGCGCTCTGCCGTGAGCGCATGGCGTATGGACGTGCATTTGTGAATGATCTTGATACCGGCGTCCTTGAATGCCGACATCCATTCCTTGGGATTGTTGCCGGCCGTCTCCACGATCGTGACGCCGCCGTCGACAATGGCCTTTACGTAACCGGCGTAGTCCGGCGGCCGGGTGGAGGGGAGGAAAGCGAGATTGACGCCAAATGGCTTATCGGTCATGGCGCGGCAGCGCTCGATCTCCGCGCGCAGAGCGTCCGGAGAGGGTTGCGTCAGCGCCGTAATGATGCCGAGCCCACCAGCATTGGAGACCGCCGAGGCGAGTTCCGCATAGCCGACATGGTGCATCCCGCCCTGGACGATCGGATAGGCGATCTCAAAGAGTTCGGTGATCCGGGTTTTCATGATGGGCAGTCTCCCTGATAGTGGCCACTCGATTCCTTCTACGCACAAAGCGTGCCATCGGCGGGTCGAAGCAAGGCGTTCATTTCCTACTTTTGGAGCCAACCAACTCGCTGACCCAGATCACCGGCTTGATGTTGGTGAACCTCGGGATGTCGGCACTGATGGTGGGAAGGTGCGGGAAGAGTGAGGACTTCAAGTCGTCCATCGAAGCGCATGCCACCGTCGCCTGGGCCACGAAAGGCGGCTCCGAGCCGGCGCGAAATCCCGAGAGCCCCTTGTCGAGCGAGATCGAAACGCAGGCCGCGCCCATCAGCCCGGTTACCAGCGGCATGTGGTGGTCGACATAGTAGTCGAAATCGAAATGCCCGCCTTCCTGCGGCGGATACATGACGTGGAATTTGATCATGGCTCTCTCCTAGGTCGTAGTGACGAACTGGTCACTTTCCATGAAAGACGGGTGTCCGCTTTTCCTTGAACGCGGCGACCGCTTCCAGGTGGTCCTGGCTCTTGCGCACGACGGCAAGCCCGGACGCGGCCAGTTCCAGGCCGGTCGCGAGATCCTTGTCGGCGCCGAGCCGCACCATCTTTTTGATTATCTGGACGGAAAGTGGCGCGGCGGCGGCGATCTTCCTGGCAAAATCCTGGGTGCGCGCCATTAGCTCCTCGTCCGGATAGACATGGTTGACGAGGCCGATGCGTTCCGCTTCCTCGCCGGAGACCGGTTCGGTCGACCAGAGCATTTCCAAGGCCCGGGCGTTTCCAATTAGGCGCGGCAACAAATAGGCGCCGCCAGCTCCCGGAACGAGACCCATGCGGGCATAAGTCTCGGCCATCTTGGCGCTTTGCGCGGCGAACCGGATGTCGCAGGCGAGCGCCAGATCGAGACCGCCGCCGGTCGCGAAGCCATTGATGGCGGCGATGATGGGTTTCTCGAATTCCGTCAGCGCACGTGTCAGCTTCTGCACCTGGGCGACCTCGGCCTTTATCTCCGCCGGCGTGCTTTGCGCCACTGCCGCAAACCCCTGTATGTCGCCGCCGGTGGAGAAGGCGCGGCCCGCCCCTGTCAGGATGGCCACGCGTACATCCTCGCGTCGGCCGGTCTCGACGATCCGGTCAACCCACTTGACCAGCATGTCATGCGTGAACGAGTTGAGCTTCTCGGGACGATTCATCGTAATCGTCGCGATACCGTCGACGACTTCAATATCTAGATGGTCAGACAAAGGCTGTCTCCTCTGGCATGTCATTGTTCACGATCGCCGGTCACCGACGTCAGTTTGCGACCTTGCCCATCGGCCGGAAGCCCGTCTTACCATGATGGCGGTCGGCGTCCTTGTAGCCCAGCGCATCCTCTGCGATGAGGATTTTCTGGACATTGGCCGTGCCCTCGCCCGTGTACATGAGGTCCGCATACGATTTGTAGCGGGCTACGCGGAACTCAGTAGACAGGCCATAGCCGCCATGTATCTGCTGGCACATGTCTGTGCAGAACTTGGCCGTGGAAGCCGCATGATACTTGGCGATGGAGGCGATGCGATTGGTCGCCTCACCCGCATCCATCATCGTCGCCACCTTGTACACCAGCGCGCGGCTAGCCTCGATCTGCACCGCCATGTCGGCAATCATGGACTGGATCATCTGGAAGCGGCCTATCGGACTGCCTCGGACGATGCGTTCGTTGGCGTAGCGCACCGCGTCGTCATAGGCGCCCAGCGCGATACCGAGCGACTTGGCGGAAATCACGACCCGGCCGGACTGCAGCGCGCGCATGATCATCTTGAAACCTTCGCCTTCGTCTCCGAGCCGATTTTCCACCGGGACGACGAAATCGTCGAGGAAAAGCGCCGACGCGGTGAAAGCCTTGGAGAGATTGGCGGTTTCGATGCGTTTGGCGGTATAGCCTGGGTACTTCTTCGGCTCTACGATGAAGGCCGTCACGCCCTTTGCGCCGGCGGCAGGATCGGTCTTGGCGAGCAGTATGCCGGCGTCGCAGTCATCGCCGAGCGTCGCCCACATCTTCGAGCCGTTGAGTTTGTAGACGTCGCCGTGGCGGACGGCTCTCGTCTTCATCGCGCCGGCCGCATCGGAGCCGCTGCCTTCCTCGGTCAGGGACATCATGCCGATGATCTCACCCCCGATAAGACGGGGCACGTATTTCTTGACCTGCTCGTCCGTGCCGGCGAGATAGATGGAGGTCGGGCAAGTGCCGGATTGCTGGTTGCTGCAAACTGCGAATCGGACGTCGAGGCGGGAAATCTCCTCGAGGATGACCACCGCCGTCATATAGCCGAGATTGGTTCCACCGACCGATTCTGGAAACACGGAGCCATAGAGACCCAACTCGCCCGCCTTCCTGATCAACGCGCGGGGCAATTCCTTACGCGCTTCGTATTGCTCCATCTGCGGAATGACTTCCGCCTTCATGAAGCGGCGGACCGTCGACCTGATCTCTTCCAACTGTTCTATGTCTGCCATATCTGTTCCTTCCGTCGGACGATTGCCTGGGAAACGGCTCCGTCGCCTTCCAATTCTATAGCGATCTCCGAGCGACGCGACTGTCGGATCCGACCGACCGGCGCGCGTCTTTGCCGCCCTGAAAACTCGTATTCGGCTCCGCAAGTTCAATGCCAAGCCGGCATCAAGCTGGAAACGGCTAGGCCGGTCGGCCGATGGCATCCGGCTTGCTAGGTCTTGGTGAACCGGTGTGCGGCAGCGCGGAACCAAATTCCTGGTTGGCAATGTCCTACACCAGAAAGCTCGACAGTGGAGTTGGAACACCTATGACCCTTCGCAACCGTGCCGTGATCGTAGGTGTTGGCGAAAGCGACATCGGTCGCGTGCCGCACATGACCGGACTCGGGTTGAATGCCCAGGCCGCCCGCAGGGCGATCAACGAATCCGGGCTCAAGCACACGGATATAGACGGACTCCTGACCGCCTATTCCTTCACCGAGCCTTATTTCATGCTGGGTTCGGTTCTGGCGGAGTATCTTGGTATCCAGCCGAGCTATGGCGGCTCGATCGTCGTCGGCGGGGCATCGCCGACCGTGATGCTCCACCATGCCGCGCAAGCGGTGAGCAGCGGCGCGGCCAAGTACGTGCTCGTCTGCGCCGGAGAGAACCGCGCCACGGGAATGTCTCGCGACGAGACCGTCGCTGCCATGGCCTCCGTCGGCCATCCTTACTACGAAGCCCCTTACGGCGTTGGTATCCCTTCGCTTTACGCGATGGTTGCACAAGCTTACATGCACAAATACGGCACCAGGCGCGAAGAGTTGGCGGCCGTGGCGGTCAGTACACGCAAGAACGCGCTGCAGCACCCCAATGCGCACATGAAGACCCCGCTGACTCTGGACGACGTGCTGACGTCCAAGCCCATCTCCGATCCTTTTAACCTCTACGATTGCTGCCTCATCTCGGATGCAGGCGGCGCCTTCATCGTGACGACGCCCGAGCGGGCCCGCGACCTCCCGCAAAAGCCCGTCTACCTCGCCGGCATTGGTGAGGCGCATACCCACGAGCATCTCACTTCTGCGCCCAGCTTGACCGAGTTCGGTACCACCGCCTCGGGCAAGGCCGCCTATTCCATGGCCGGTCTCGGCCCTGCCGACATGAACATCGCATTCCTCTACGACTGCTTCACCATCGTCCCGATCATAGAGATGGAAGAACTCGGTCTGGTCGAGCGCGGTGCGGCGGGCGCGTTCTTTGCATCCGGTGAAGCTGGAATTGGCGGCAAGTTGCCGGTCAACACCCATGGCGGCATGTTGAGCCACGCCCATGCCGGCGCCGTCGGCGGGCTGATGGCCATCGTGGAGGCCGTGCGCCAGTTGCGCGGCCAGGCGCAGGCCCGACAGGTACCCGGCGCCGAAGCGGCAATCGTACATGGCGAGGGAGGCATCCTGTCATCGCACTGCACCAGCATCCTCACCGCCAGCCCGCGTTAAATCGTCACCACGACCCAGGAGAACCGCATGTCGCAGCAACCGCGTGGACGCTATTTCGAGGATTTTAACGTGGGCGAGGTGCTCCAGACGCCGCGGCGGACGATTACCTCGACCGATATCGTCAATTTCGCCTGCCTATCGGGCGACTTCAACGGCGTCCACACCGATTTCGAGTACTGCAAAACCACGCCCTTCGGCGAGCCGATTGCGCACGCACCGCTGGTCTATGCCGTGATGGGCGGACTGCAATATGCCAGCGGCGTCAATGATGGGACGCTTCTTGCCGTCATCGGCATCGACGAGTGGCGCATGCTGAAGCCGGTCAAACATGGCGACACGGTGCATATGCGCTCGACTGTGACGAGCAAGAAGGAAACCTCCAAGAGCGACCGCGGCATCGTCTCCTTCAAGCGCGAATTCGTCAATCAGCACGACGAAACCGTGCAGAGCATGACCGCGACATTCATGTACAAGCGCAGGGCTTAGCCTTCTTCGACGTTCCGCTACAGGATAATCATACCATGACAGTAAAATTTACCCGGGTAGGAGACTGCGCTCTCATCACGCTCAGTCGGCCAGAGGCGCTCAATGCGCTGTCTTTCGACATCATCCGCCAGATCGACCGGACGCTCGACAAGGTCAGTGCTGACAATGGCGTGCGCGCGCTGCTGGTGACCGGAGAGGGATCGAAGGCCTTCTGCGCCGGGGCGGACATCAAGGAATTGCGCGACCGCACGCTCATGGACCAGAAACGGGGCGCCGAGCTCGGTCAGACCGTGTTCGCCAAGCTCAACCGGCTGCCCGTACCTTCAATCGCGCTTGTCAACGGCTATGCGTTCGGTGGCGGCTGTGAATTGGCGCTGGCCTGCACGTTCCGGATCGCAGCGCCCAGCGCGATCTTCGGCCTGCCGGAGATCAAGCTTGGCCTGACGCCGGGCTATGGAGGCATCGCGCGCCTCCCTCGCCTCATCGGTGAGGGCCGGGCGCTCGAAATCATCATGACCGGCCGCAACGTTGGCGCCGAGGAGGCAGAGCGCATCGGCCTTGTCAACGCGGTGGCGAAGGACGACCTCTTGCAGGCCGGGATTGCCTTCGCGACCAGCATCACCCGCTACAGCCTCCCGGTGCTGGAGATCACGCGGCGGGCGATCGCCCGCGCGGCCGAAACCTCCATCGACGAAGCGCTGAGAATCGAGAGCGACGCCTCTACCCTAGCCTACCAGTTGGAGGATGCACGGGAAGGCATGGCCGCATTCGAGGAGAAGCGCAAACCCCAGTTCAAGGATTGCTGAGATGGCGCGTGAACGTATACTGGTCACAGGGGCTAGCCAGGGCATCGGCGAAGCTATCGCGCTGGATCTCGACCGACGCGGTTTCGAGGTCATTTGCGTATCGCGCTCGGGTCGGGCGAAAGTCGGCGTTGCCAAGATCTGCGACATGACGGACGAAGAGGCCATCAAGGCGCTGTTTCGAGAGGTTGCGGCGGAAGGCCCGCTGCACGGGCTGGTGAATAATGCCGGATTCCACAGTCTCCAGTCCGTGGCCGAGACCAAGACCGCGGAGTTCGAAGCGATGATGCGGCTCAATGTGACCTCTGTGCTGATCGCATCACGCGAGGCCTACCCCCTGCTCAAGGAGACGCGCGGCACCGTCATCAACATGGGGTCCGTATTCGGCAAACTCGGCGTCCGCGACAACATCGCCTACTGCGCGTCGAAGGCGGCCGTCGCGGCCATGTCACGCTGTATGGCGGTTGAATGGGGAGCGGACGGCATCAGCGTAGTCAATGTCGCACCGGGTTACATAGAAACCGAGCTAAACCGGGATTACCTCTCGCGGGAGAAAGTCAAATCATTCCTGCGCCAGCGCATCGCGCTGCAGCGGCCGGGCACGGTGGAAGAGGTTGCCCGCCTCGTGGGCATGCTGTTCGCCGAGAAGATCCCCTTCCTGACCGGGGAAACGATTTATCTCGATGGTGGCCAGGGCGTGGCCCACTAACCTGCCTACCCGGCAGCGGCGCTTTCGATGTCGAGCTTTTTGTAAAGATAGGAGCGGGACACTCCGAGATATTCCGCGACTTTTTTCTTGTTGCCGCCAAACCGCGCCATTGCCGATCCGATCATCTCCGACTCAAGGTGGTCTAGCGCGTGGCGCAAAGTGCCAGACTTGTCTTCGGTGGCACCATTGCGCGCAGGCTGCGCACGGGTCGCGGACACGCTCATTCCGTCCGAGCGGACGAAATCGGATGGTGACAGCCGGTTGTCCCCGCCCAGCACGAAGGCGCGCTCAATCTCATGGCGAAGCTGGCGGATATTGCCCGGCCAAGAGCGGTTCATGAGATATTCCTGGAGTTCCAACGACACTTCCGGCACTGCCCGGTTGTACTGTCTGGAGAGTTCCTGCAGGAAGTGCCCAACCAGTAGCGGGATATCCTCGATCCGCTCTTCCAGGGAAGGCAAATTGATACAAAAAGGACTGATCCGGTAGAAGAGGTCCAGTCGGAACTTGCCCTCGTTGACGAAGTGTTCCAGGTCACGGTTGGTCGCGCTGCACAGCCTGAAATCAACGCGCTTCGGCTTGTCGCTGCCGACTCGCTCGACGATTCGATCCTGCAGCACACGGAGCAGCTTGGACTGCACCTCCAGCGGCATGTCGCCTATCTCGTCGAGGAAGATCGTTCCGCCGTCGGCCAGTTCGAACTTGCCGGCGCGTCCCTTGCGGTCGGCTCCGGTGAAGGATCCCGCCTCGTAGCCGAAAAGCTCGCTCTCGACCAGCGATGCCGGGAGCGCAGCGGCATTCACCGTCACCAGCCGGCCGTCCTGGCGCGAACTCATCATGTGCAGCGCCTGCGCGACGAGTTCCTTGCCAGTACCGCTCTCGCCGCGGATCAGCACGGGGATGTCGAGCGGAGCCACCTTGCGTATCTGCTCGCGCACCGACTTGATGGCGAAGCTTTCACCTATGATGGCATCGAGGAAGCGCTCGCCGCGCTGCTCCTCTCGCGACGCCGTCTTGTAGAGTGCGATCTCGCTTTCCAGCGCATTGATGCGTCGGGCAAGCGCCTCGACTTGCTGCGGCCCCTTAAACATGATGCGACCGATCGCACCGACCACCTTGCCCTGGCGACGGATAGGATGGCGCGAGACGACCCGGTCCTTGCCGTTCATGCGGTGAATCTGGCCGACCTCGGCGATGCCCGTCTTGAGGACATGCGGGAGTCCCGAATTCTCGATGACGTTGCGGATATGCTTGCCCCATGCCTGGCCGGACTCCAGTCCGAAGAACTTTTCATGGGCGGGCGACATGAAGGCCAGCTTTTCGTCGGCATCGACGACGACCATCGCGTCGTAGGGGTCGGTTAGGATGTGTTCGATGATGTCATAGGCGAAATCTACGTTCGCAAGGAAGTTCACCACCGTGTCGCTGGCCAGTTCGGACAGGAGCACGATGGTTCCGTCTGCCGTCGCCGTTATCATTGCCGCGAGCCTGGCATCCTTCATAATTATCGGCACGAGCCCCTTGCCGGTCGCCTGCGCCATCCATTCCGAATCCGCGACAAGCGCCTTGATCCGCGGGTCATTCCCTACACCCAGCGCTGCAAGGCTCTTGCCCGCGCCATTGACGATGACAATACCGGCGATGCCGGACTGAGCCGCAACTGTCACTATTTTCCTCCACCGTCGCTACCACAGCGCCAATATGTCCGTGCTGCAGTCACTGCCAGGAGGCGTTGTAGCCCTTCGATACACTATGTCAATCAACGTTTGCGTGCAGCGCCGACGCCAAGAGGCTCTGAGCAGTGGACTCTGGCGCCGGAAGTTAACTGGCACGATTGTTGCATCAAAGGCCATGACCCATGGCCACGTGTTGGAGGAAACACATGGTTGGGACGAGGTACGGGTCGATAGGGAGGAAATAATGAATATTACCGCCAGTGTGCAGCTGATACCCACGCAGACGCTTGCAGTCACGCCGCAACTTATCCAGTCCATTCAGGTGCTGCAATACAGCGGGCAGGAACTTGATGCCTACGTCAAGGAACAAGTCGAGCGCAACCCGCTGATCCGGCTGAATTCGCAGTCTCAGGCCTCTGCGACCGCGTCGTCATCCGATACACAGTCCGTACCAAGCCAAGTTGCATCCCCGCCTTACTCGCGGGGTTCGGGCAGTGCGGAACATCGGCAGACAGGCGATAAACGATCAGCCAAGATTCGAATGTCCGATTCGACTGCACGCAATGCTCCCAGCCTGGAAGTAATGTGCGCGGCAAGGACAACACTCAAGGACCATTTGCGTTCACAACTCATGATTATGGTGCGTGATCCTCGCGACATCCGGATCGGGTTGGAGATCGTCGATTCCATCGAGGACGACGGCTATTTCCGCAGGAGCCTAGAGGAAATCGCCTATCTTCTCGATGTCGAAGAGACAGACGTGACGCGGGTTCTGGTAGCAGTCCAGACCTTCGAGCCTTCCGGCGTCGGTGCCCGCAACCTGTCCGAGTGCCTGAAGCTGCAGCTTCGCGACGCCAACCGGCTGACACCGCAGCTTACCTTGTTCCTTGACAACCTTCCCTTGCTCGCCGCGTACCGGGTCGCGGAACTGGGCAAGATCTGCCGCCTCGATGCAGAAGGCGTCGCCCAACTGGCGACTGAGATCCGCAAGTTGGAACCCCGTCCGGGTTACAGATTCGCGACCGACCCGGTCATCCCGGCCTTGCCAGACGTGATCGTCAGGACCGACGCAGCCGGCAGTTTCACCGTAGAGCTCAATACGGCTCAGCTTCCGAAGGTTCTCGTAGACCGGGAATATTATGCGGAAATATCGGCGCAGTGCGGCGTTAAGGACGGCCGCAAGTTCGTCATCGATTGCTGGAACAATGCTAACTGGCTCGTCCGCAATCTCGAACAGCGCGCCCAGACCATCTTGCGGGTGGCGACCGAAGTGATCGCGAGGCAGAAAGATTTTCTACTCCATGGCGCCGGCCATCTGCACCCGCTGAACCTGCGTGACGTCGCCAATGCGCTCGACTTGCACGAATCCACCGTCAGCCGTGCGACAGTCAACAAATATGTGTTCACAAGCCGGGGCACGTTCGAGCTAAAGTTCTTTTTCGTCAACTCTATCTCCGCGACCGACGGCATGACCTCCTACTCGTCGGAAACGATCCGAAATCGGATCAGGAATCTGATCAACTCCGAGACCGCAGAAACCATTTATTCCGACGACGCGATCATGGGCCGGCTAAAGAATGAGGGCGTCGACATCGCCCGCCGCACCGTGGCGAAATACCGGGAGGAGATGAACATTGACTCGTCGACGCAGCGCAAGCGGCAGCGGATGATGATGGGGTCGTCGGAGACGGCAAGCATTGCGCCGACGCCGCGCCGCGCCGTTGCGTATTGATTACTGACGGGGCCGGCAGCAGGAACGGCGGTTGACCTAAAGCACTTCAGCCCGGTCGGTCTTGGCTGCCATGCGCATGGCGAGTGACGCGCGATAGCGTGGGTCGCCCGTCAGCGTGCGCAAGTTATCAATGACGCAGAGTACCCGGGCGAGTCCGATTTCTCGCGCCCAGCCAATCGGCCCTTTTGGATAATTGACACCGAAGCGCATGGCGGTGTCCACGCCAGCTTCATCGGCGACACCGTGCAGCACCGCCTCAAAGGCCTCGTTGGCAAGCATAGCCACAGTGCGCATGACCACGAGGCCGGGCCAGTCCGGCAATCGCGTGGGCTCCAGCCCCATCGCCTTCATCGTCGCGGCAAACCGCTCCACCGTTTCGGTGGGCACATCCAGCGATGCAGTGAAGCCAATGCGCGAAGCGCCGGAAGAGCGGTCAGCCAAATCGTACAGGATCACCGGTCCGCTAAGGGACGTGGCGCGATCATGCGCAGTTTGGCCATCCGTAGGTAGAATGTGCACATCAAGAGCCTTAAAGGGGATATCTACCGAGAAGCCTGGGAAAGGCGCGGTGCCTTCAGGTATTTTATGGGCCGTCGGCGTCGGCTGCACGGCATCCTTGCCGTAATCGTAAAAGCCCCGTCCGGTCTTGCGCCCGAGACGCCCGGCATTGACCAGTTCCAACTGGACAATGGACGGCCGGAACCTCGGCTCCTGGTAGTAGGCGTTGAATACCGACATGCTGACCTCGTAATTGACGTCATGGCCGATCAAGTCCATCAGCGCGAAAGGTCCCATGCGAAAGCCGCCGCCTTCCGTCATCAGCGCATCCAGAGTGGCGGGGTCCGCTACCTGCTCCTCGTAGAGCCGCAGCGCCTCTGCATAGTAGGATCGGGCGACGCGATTGACGATGAAACCTGGCGTCGACTTGGCATGAATGGGGACTTTTCCCCAAGCCTCGGCGGTAGCAAAGACAGTATCAGCATTTTCCTGCGCGGTGGCGATGCCCGAAACGACCTCGACCAGCTTCATGATAGGCGCAGGGTTGAAGAAATGCATGCCGACGAAGCGGGATGGAAAATTGAGGTCACGGGCAATCGAGGTCGCCGAGATCGATGAGGTGTTGGTCGCCAGGATTCCCTGCGGCCGCACGATGGCCTCGAGACGGGCGAAGAGTTCTCGCTTGACCTGCAGGTTCTCCACGATGGCCTCGACAACGAGCGCTGCCGGGGAGAGGCTTTCAAGGTTATCCGCGAGCACAATCCTGTCCAGCAGCGCGTCGGCGCCCTCCTGCGAGGTGCGGCCGCGCGCCACCAGCTTCTCCAGATCGACGCGAAGTCTCTCTTTCCCTCTCGCGGCGGC
This sequence comes from Mesorhizobium sp. A556, assembly GCF_054489545.1. Lineage (NCBI taxonomy): Bacteria > Pseudomonadati > Pseudomonadota > Alphaproteobacteria > Hyphomicrobiales > Phyllobacteriaceae > Mesorhizobium > Mesorhizobium sp. A556. The sequence continues at coordinate 34,973 of NZ_JBTMXA010000014.1, read as the reverse complement.
TCCGGCCATGGCGTCATAGAGGATAACGGGGTGGCCTGCCGCTGCGGCGACTTGGGCGATGCCCGCTCCCATCGTGCCGGCGCCGACAACGCCGATCGATTCTGACTTCCCGATTGCCGCCATTTTCAAGCCCGCTCGATTTCCGTTGTGAGGACCATCTTTCCGCGCGGATTGCCGTGCTTCAACACGTCGAGCGCCTCTGCAAAGCGTTCGAGCGGGAAAGTCCGCGAGATGACAGGTGAAAGGCGCTGCTGTTGCCATAGCCGGTAGATGTGGTTTTGCGCCGCCCTCACCGCATCCAGACTGCGGCTGCGATAGTCGGTCCATTGCAGACCGCTCACGGACACGTTCTTGACCAACAGATAGTTCGCCGGAAAATTCGGTATCGTGCCGGATGCGAAGCCGACAACGACGAGATGACCGCTCCAGGCAAGTGTTCGCATCGCCGCGATGCTCAAGTCGCCGCCTACCGGGTCGATAACCACGTCGACGCCACGGCCACCGGTCAGTTCCTTGACCGCTTCGCGAAGATCCCGTGCCTGCGTGTCGATGACGTCGTCCGCACCGATCTGGCGTGCAAAGGCCACGCCAGCATCGCCCCGTGTCGTGGCGATGACACGGCCGGCATCAAGCGCCTTGGCCAGTTGCACCGCGGCCATGCCGATCCCGCCGCTGGCGCCCAGCACCAACACGCTCTGCCCCGCGGTCAGGCCGGCGCGAGCCGTCAGCGCGAAATACGCTGTCTGGTAGACCAGCCCGAAAGCTGCTGCGATATTTGCTGGCATGTCCTCGGGAACGGGGAGGCAGAAATCCGCCGGCGCACGCACCTTCTCGGCATAGGTGCCATATTCCGGCAAGACCAGTACCTTTTGCCCGACAGAAAGGCTGGTGACGCCCTCGCCAACAGCCGATACGGCGCCAGCGCCGGCGAGACCCGGAGAGAAAGGCAGCGGCGGCTTCCGCTGGTAGCGTCCCTCCATATAGAGGATGTCGGGATAGTTCACCTCGACCGCCGCCAGATCGACCACGACCTCGCCCGCGCCCGGCATCGGATCAGCCGTCTCGACATGGACCGCCTTTTCTATGGGGCCAAACTCATGAACCAGTATCGCGCGCATTCTATATTTCCTGATTAGCCTGCGAGGTCGATGCGCTTGGCGACGACCGCCGCTCGCGCCGGCGCATAGCCGGGCAGGCCGGTCATGTCGTAAATGGATCGGCTGACGTCGAAATGGCGGGCGAGCCCGCCTCGGGTGACGCGTTCGATCGGCCCGTCCGGATAGCCGAGCCCGAGGCAGCAGGTCTTGTCCATGTCCACGGCCTTGGCGAGCCCCTCGTCAAGGAAACGCAGTGCATCGTTGTATTTTGGCCGCACCAGCCGGTCGACGATTCGACCGGGTTGGTCGGCACAGACGACTGCGTCCAGGCCTGCTACCTCGAACACGGCACGCGCCGCAACAAGCGCTTCCGTATCCGTGCCGTGCTGGCGCACAAGCTCGACGAGCTTCGACGGTGCGTCATTGCCATTGCGATAGCGCGCAAAGCCGACGACGTTCGATCCCTCACGTCCCATGTCCTCGCCAGTGTGCTCGCCCAAGCACTCCGTATCGAGTTCGACGAGCACTGCCGTCTTCGTACTGTCCGGCTGGTAACCCCCGCCGAGATGAACGGTGACATTGCCGTTCTTCGCGGCGCACGCCAGGAAAGCGTCGCCCTCAGGGAAGGAGCGGCTTTCCCCGGCTTTGACGATTGTAAAGGCCGGCGCGCTCTGCGCCCGCGACGTTGCAGCGGCGCCTGTTAGCAATCCGCGTCCTGACTTGTTGCCGAGCAGCCCGGCCGCCACCATTCGCCGCAGCAGCGGCGGCACCGAGGCGCGCCTATCCAGAGTGATCGGGTAGAACGCTTCACCGAGCCGGATCTGGGTGTCGAGCCCGATCAGATCGAGCAGGGTGCACGGGCCCATCTTGTAACCCAGCGCCGACTTGACAGCTATGTCGATGTCCTCTGGTGATGCAAGGCCCGCTTCAATGGTCCGGATGACGTCGTTGTTGAACGGCACCAATAGCGCGTTCAGGATGAAGCCCGGCTTGTCCTGCGCCTCGACAGAAAATTGACCCACCGCCTTGGTCCATTCCCAAGCGGCGTTGAACGTCTCGTCCGAAGTATTGATGCCGCGAGACATTTCGATCAGCTTCATCAGTTGCGCGGGCAGGCAGAAATGCATGCCCACGACCCTGTCTTCGCGGCCACAACCGCCCGCGATCTCGGTTATGGAGAGCGTGGAGGTGTTCGAGGCGAAGATCGTGCTTTCTTTGCAAATCCCATTCAACTTGCCGAACAATTCCTTCTTGACGGCAAGATTTTCGAAGATGGCCTCGATGACCATGTCACAGTCCGCGAGATCGGTAAGTTCGGTCGTGTCGGTCATTCGTGCCAGCGTGGCGACGGCCTCGTCCTCGCTCATGCGACCGCGCTCGACGGTCTTGCGCAGAAACTGCTCGGCAGCCTTGCGCGAGCGCGCCAGACCTTCAGGAGCCATGTCAAAACACACCGTTTCGATCCCGCCGCGCGCCGCAACCAAAGCGATACCGGCACCCATCGTGCCGCCCGCGCCGCAAACGGCAACTTTCCTGATATTCGTCATTTGCGCTTGAGACTCCTGCCTATGAGTTGGCGATGCACCTGGTTCGTGCCTTCCCATATCTGAGTGATCTTGGCGTCGCGCATCAGCCGCTCAGCGCGGTAGTCCCGGCAGTAGCCATAGCCGCCGTGGAACTGCACGCATTCCGTGGTCATCTTCATGGCGAGGTCGGTCGCCCGCAGTTTCGCGACAGAGGCCTCCATTCCGAAATCGGCGACGCCTGCCTCTATCAGGTCGGCGACGTAGTCGAGCCAGCGCTCCAGCATCACGAGTTCGGACGCCAGGTCCGCCAGCATGAACTGGTTGCCCTGAAAATCGAGGACCTTGCGGCCTCCTTGCGCCCTTTCACTGCCATAGGCGATCATGTCTCTGAAGGCCGCCCGCGCGATGCCTCTTGCATGTGCCGCCACGGAGGGGCGCGAGCGGTTGAGCGAGGCAAGCAGGATGTTCAGCCCATCGCCCGGCTCGCCGATGAGGTTGGCGCGAGGCACGCGCACAGCGTCGAAGGCGAGCCCGCAGGTCGACGAAGCGCAGTGCCCCATCTTCTTTTCCTTCGAGACGACACTGAAACCCTCCGCACCCTTTTCGAGGATCAGCACCGAGATCGCCGCCCTCGGATCGTCGATCTCCGACCATTTGCCGAAGAGCAGAATGAGGTCGGCGACATCGCCATTGGTGATAAAGACCTTCGACCCGCTTACGACGATGTCGTCGCCGTCCGGGGTAAAACGCGTCTTCATTCCCGTCGCATCGGAGCCTGCGCCGGTTTCCGTGATCGCCAGTGCGCCGAGACCCCCTTCGGCGATGCGCAGCAACAGCCGCCGGCGTTGCTCCTCAGTGCCGAATTCGACCAGCGGCTTCATGCCATGAAAGTTCGTGGCGTAAATGATGCCCGTCGACGCGCAAGCCGCCGAGATGATGGAGACGATCTCCAGGTAGAGCCGGTACGACATTTCGGTACCGCCAAACTCCTCCGGGATGAAAATGGTGTTGAGTCCGAGTTCGTTGATCGCCGCCACGTTCTCCCATGGGAATTCGCCGGTCTCGTCGAAATGTGCGGCCCGCGGTGCGATGACATCGTCGACCATGCGCTGCACCTGATCCAGAATCTGGCGCTCATCGTCGGTCCACCGTCGCTGGCTGCAAACCCTGTCATGGATGTTCATGGCATCGATACCTTCCTGGCTGCCCCGGATGGGAAGCCGGTCGCTGGTGTTGTTCTGAGGCTAAATCGCGCCGTTAGACGACCTTCACGCCTGCTCTATCTGGAACCGCACCGGCTCCGGCGACAACTCGCCCCGCTTTACCATCGCGACGAGTTCCCGCTTCAGGATCTTGCCGCTGGGCGTCAGCGGCAGCGATTCCACCGCGATGAACCATTCCGGCATGTCGAATTTCGACAGATGTTCGGTGGCCAGGTGCCTCAGCATCTCGACCGAACCGATCTGCCCGATGACCGCAAGGCAGACCTTCTCCCCGAGGCGCTCGTCGGGAACCGGAAACGCCGCCGCCTTTTCCACCGCCTCATGGGTGAGTGCCGCGGCCTCGATATGTGACGGGTAGATGTTGTGGCCACCGCGGATGATGATGTCCTTGGCCCTGCCCTCGATCCGCAGATTCCCAAACCTGTCAACCGAGCCGAGGTCGCCCGACATCAGATAGCCGTGGCGATTGAATGCTTTTTCGGTGGCCTCCTGGTTGCCGTAATAACCTAGCATCATTGCAGCACCGCGGCCGCCGATCTCGCCGGTCCTGCCCTGCGGTACTTCCTTGTCAGGATTCTCCTGGTCCCAGATCTTGATCTCATAGGCCGGCCCGCCACGTCCGCAGGTGGAGATCCAGACCTCCTTCGGATCGCCCGGATGCGTATATTGGTGTGAGGAGCACTCCGTCATGCCGTAGACGTTCTGCGGAGTGATCCCCTGCGCGACGAACGCGCGCGCCACGACCTCTGGAATCGGCGCTCCCGCCATGTAGAAAGTGATGACCTCGCCGATCCGGGGCAAACCACGGCGCGTTTGTTCGGCTAGTATGTCCATGGCATGCGTGGGCACGCCGAGCACATAGGTCGCCCCGGTCTCGACGATCCAGTCGAGGCGCGAGACCCCTTTTGGCGGATCGTCGGTAACCAGTTCGCCGCCGCATACCAGCCACTGGCTGGCCGCGACCCATGCGATATGGTGCGAAAGCGGACTGAGCGACAAGATTACGGCGCTGGGGTCGAGCCGCCAGTCCCGAGCGAGGTCGCGCGCATTCGCCAGCAGCGTGTTGCTGGAGTGCATGACGCATTTCGGGCGGCCGGTCGTGCCCGACGTAAAGGCCAGGTAGGCAACCGAATCTGGGTTGCCATGCGGTTCCCGGTTCACCTGGGTGATGTGGCGCGGGAAGCTCGCGGGTGAATAGAGCTTTGTCAGGCAAGGCAGCGCCTTGACCATCTCGTCGAAATCGCGCTCATTGCGATCCGCTCCCCAACCCTCCTCGGTCACGAGGGCCTTCGACTGAAGCTCCGTGAGCAGATCGACGATCTCCTTGCAGGTGTAGCTGCGGTGCAGGGAAGGATTGCAGGCGATTCCCTCCCGTGAGCAGGCGAGGAACGCGATAACCGCCTCGATGCGGTTCGACATCCAGATCGAAATCCGGTCGCCGGAGGTGAACTGCCTGTTCACGAAATCGTCGGCCAATGCGTCGACGCACGCTTTCAACGTTCTCCAGTCCAAACGCTGACGGCCATCCCGCAGCGCCATTGCATCCGGCCTTTCCTGCGCATGGTCCGCCAGCAAGGAATAGAAAGTGTCTCCGGTCCATAACCCTTCGACGTAGCAGGCTTTGTCCGTTTGAGGATCATGCAGGGTCAGAAACGGTCGCATGGCCCTGCCTCACTTGTCGAAGAAGGACGGGTCAGGTTTTCCGCGCGCGAACGATTGAGGGCGATCATGCCGATGGGACCGTCTTCCTCGTAAAAGTTCTGGCTCAATATCATAAACTTGCCCCTTTCACCGTCGGTTTTTCTAAATGGCCTTAGCCGGCGGATATTTGTCGGAGTGCGCCTAAAACCTCATCGGTATGCTCGCCCAACCTGGGAGGGGCAGACCGGGGTACGCAGAATTCCTCGTCAATGTGGATGCCCAAGCCGATCTGTGGAACAGTGCGGCCATCTTCGTCCACCAGATTGAAGAACAGCCCGCGCTCCTGTAGCGCCTTATCGGCGACAACCGCGTCCACACTGTTGATGGGACCGGCAGGAACCTTTGACAGCGCGAAAATTTCCAGCCATTCGCGCCGGGTCTTCAGCTTCAGGATTTCCTGGATCCGCGTAACGATAATCTGGCGGGACACGCGCCGGTCGGCATTGGTGGCGAAATCACGGCGGGTACCGAAGTCTGGGTCGCCAACAACGCTCCAGAAACGGTGCCATATCCGGTCGGAACCGAGCGCAAGATTGACCGGACGGTCGGCCGTCTCGAAAGACTGGTAAATTGCGATGACGCTGTCGGTGCCCCCCGACCGCCGGGGAACCTCCCCCGACCCCATATATGATGAGATTCGGCACGACAGGAACCTCGTCATGCTCTCGACTAGGCTGACATCTATTTTGCACCCACGACCCGTGCGATTCCGCTCGATCAGTGCCGCCAGGCATGCCATTGCAGCGTCCTGACCGGCCAGCATGTCGGCGGCGGGCGCACCGACTTTCTGGGGAGCGCCTTCTCCGTCACCGGTCAGATCCATAATCCCGGAATAGCCCTCTGCGATAAGGTCGTAGCAGGTGAGGCTGGACCGCACGCCCGTAGAACCAAAACCCGTGATCGAGACGAAGATAAGATCAGGCTTCAATCGGCGCAGAGAGACGTAATCGAGCCCGAGCTTTTGCTGTGTAGCGAGGGGTTGGTTGCTGACAACGACATCCGCACCCTGCACCAGCCGCTCCAAATCCTGCATTCCCTGCTGCTGGCGGATGTCAATCACCACGCTCTTTTTATTACGATTCACAGCGGTGAACCACAGCGCTTCACCATCAAGAAAAGGAGGCCCCCACTGGCGCGCATCGTCGCCATCCGGACGCTCCACCTTGATGACCTCCGCCCCGAAATCCGAAAGCAGCATCGTGGCATAAGGCCCAGCAATCGATGTGGTCAGATCGACAACGTTGACGCCGGCCAGCATCGAGAACGAGCCCTTCGCTGCGACGGCAGGCAGATCCTCGTAGGGTAAATTCGCCGATTCCGACGACTTCTCGAATGACTGGCGGCTCATTTACGGACATCTCCTTGCATTCCGCTTTCCAACTCCGCAAAACCGATGCCAGCGGCCAAGCGGGAGGCGAATGACTAGGGTCAGGGCCTAGTAATTTGACGGAAATGGTATGAGGCCCTCTGTTCGGATACGCGGAGCAAAGGCGAAGTCTTTCGCAACAAACTAGCCGGGTGGATGGACCATATAAAAGCCTGACCCTCATTCCGACGCTGAAACGGCTGCAAACTACTAGCCGAACTGATCGAATCAATGGATCACATCGATCTTCACAATTGTCCTCGCAGCTTTTTGCCGTTCGAGCGCCGTTTCTGCGTCGTAGTGGAAAACACAGCCAAGGGCGAGGTCTCCCTAGAATGGAACGTACTAAGCGGTCCGGAAAGCAGGAGACGACCGCCCACCCCTGGCGCAACAATGGACAAGTGTCCGCGGCGCGGACAGCATCGTGCTATTTCCATGTCCATGTTTCGGTCGTCATGAGATCGCAGGAACCCGAAGGCCCACTCTTGTCTGCTATGACCAAGGAGCAGCAAGTTGGCATGGGGCTTGCGGATATCCGGTCAGTCGACAACACGAATGAAATGCGAGTGTAATGATGCGCGCTTATAGATTTCCACAAGCCGGAGAGCGTCTTCGATGCGACGAGGTCGCGGTTCCAGAGGTCAGCGGCACGGAAGTCCTCGTCCGTATAGCGGCCTGCGGAGTTTGCCGCACGGACTGGCACCTGCACGAGGGGAGCTTCGATCTTGGCGACGGCAACAAGCTCCCCTTCTACGGCTTGCAATATCCGGTCACACCTGGACATGAGATCTCTGGCACGATCGCTGCGGCAGGGCCGGACGCGACCGATGCCGCCACTGGACGCAAAGTTCTGGTCTTCCCCTGGGTCGGGTGCGGCGAGTGCGCCAATTGCCTGAGCGGGCTGGAGCATCTTTGCTTCCGACCTCGCTATATCGGCCTGTACCGCGACGGCGGCTATGCCGACTATGTCCGCGTCCCGGACAGCCGTTATCTGATCGACCTCGCCGATCTCGACCCGTCCAAAGCGGCTCCCCTCGCCTGCTCCGGCCTGACGACCTACAGCGCTATCGGAAAGTTCGGATCCCTGCCCGGGGAATGCCCGCTGGTTATCATCGGTGCGGGCGGCCTTGGACTGATGGCCATTGGCCTATTGAAAATGATGGGGGTCATGCCGCCGGTCGTTCTCGAAATCGACCCCAGGAAGCGTGAGGCTGCATTGGCAGCCGGCGCGGCGGCAGCCATTGATCCGCGCGCAGAAGACAGTGGCAAGCAAATCCGCAAGGCGGTTGGTCAGCCGGTACGCGGCGTGCTCGATCTGGTCGGAAGTGCCCAGACGGTGCGGCAGGGCATCGACCTGCTTTCCGTGGGCGGCAAGATTGTCGTCGTCGGGCTGCTCGGCGGCAAACTCGAACTGCCAACGCCCTTGCTGGCGCTGAAGTCGATCGCCATCCAAGGAAGCTTTGTCGGCAGCCTGTCCGAGCTTCGCCAACTCATCGCGCTGGTCATCGAGCGTGGCATGCCCGCCACGCCGGTGGAAGTCCGACCGCTGGACGAAGCCGCAACGGCGCTCGATGACCTGGAGCAAGGCTCCATCGTCGGGCGAGTCGTTTTGGCGCCCGCACTGCCACAATAGGTCGCTTCACAGCAAGCGGCCGCAATCGACGTCGTCAGACCCTTCGAATGGAGCATTCCATGACACACAATCTGCAATTCTACATTGACGGCAAATGGAGCGACCCTGCCACCGCGCGTTCAATCGACATCATTGATCCCTCCACAGAGGAGGCCTTCGCCAAGGTGTCGATTGGCTCCCCCGAAGATGTGAACCGCGCCGTTCACGCTGCCAGGAAGGCCTTCGCCTCCTACAGTCGGACCACGGTGGAGGAACGCGCGGACCTCATAGGCCGTATAATCGCCGTCTACAAAAAGCGCGGCAAGGACCTTGCCGAAGCGATCTCGCAAGAGGTTGGGGCGCCTCTCGATTTTGCCTACACTAGCCAGGTCGGTGCCGGCCTGGCGCATTTCAGCCAAACACTGAAGGCGATGCGCTCGTTCGAGTTTGAAAAACGGGTTGGACAGCATGCGCTGGTGCATGAACCGATCGGCGTCGTCGCGCTAATCACGCCGTGGAACTGGCCTCTGAACCAGATCGCCTGCAAAGTCGCACCCGCGCTCGCGGCCGGCTGCACCATGGTGCTGAAGCCAAGCGAGCTTGCGCCACTGAATGCGCTGATCCTGGCCGAAATCCTTGATGAGGCCGGGGTGCCGGCTGGCGTATTCAACCTCGTCAACGGCGATGGACCGGGCGTCGGCCACGCGCTGTCGGTGCATGAGGACGTCGACATGATATCGATCACAGGGTCCACCCGCGCGGGCGTCCTGGTGGCCAAGGCGGCAGCCGATACGGTCAAGCGCGTCCACCAGGAACTCGGCGGAAAGTCGCCGAACATTCTGTTCGACGACGTCGATTTCCCCAAAGCGGTCAGCAAGGGCATCTACGCCTGCTTTAACAACAGCGGCCAGTCCTGCAACGCGCCGACGCGCATGTTCGTGCCGCGCCAGCGGCAGGACGAAGTTAAGTCGATTGCCAAGGCGACGGCACAGAAGTTCCGCGTCGGGGCGCCTCGCGACGAGAATACCAAACTCGGCCCGGTCATCAGTCAGGTTCAGTACGACAAGATTCAGGCATTGATCGAAAGCGGTATCAAGGAGGGCGCTACACTGGTGGCCGGTGGCCCCGGCCGACCGGAAGGGCTCAATCGCGGCTACTACGTTCAGCCCACAATCTTCGCCGACGTGACCTCGAACATGACGATCGCCGTCGAGGAAATCTTCGGGCCGGTTTTATCGATCCTGCCCTACGACACGGTCGACGAAGCCATCGACCAGGCCAACGACACGGTCTACGGGCTGGCTGCCTATGTGCAGAGTGCCGATCAGGAAAAGGCGCGGGATGCGGCCCGGCGGTTGCGTGCCGGCTCGGTCTACGTCAATTATCCGGACTGGAATGTCAGCCTGCCTTTCGGCGGCTACAAGCAGTCCGGGAACGGCCGGGAGCAGGGTGAGTTCGGACTGGAAGCCTTCCTGGAGCTCAAGGGGATCGCCGGTTACGGTGCAGATTGACGCAGACATCGCCGCGAACTCGACATCAAGAATCGGAAGGATAAACCGGTGATACATAAGACACGCGAGTGGTTCCCTAAGCTGTCGATAGGCGACCTGCCGAAGCTCGCCGCAGAGCGCTGGAACAACCGGGAGACCATCCTTTTCGAGGGACGACGGTGGAGCTTTTCTCAGGTTTCCGAGGAGGTCGATGCCGTGGCGCGCGCCCTGATCGCGGCAGGCGTGCAGCCAGGAGACCACGTTGCTCTGTGGATCAACAACCGGCCGGAATTCATCTTTCTCTTCTTCGCCATAATCCGCGTCGGCGCGGTGGCGATGCCGATGAACACACGCTGGCGGACCCGTGACTTCCTCGCCGGCCTAAAATCCTGCGACACGAATGTCCTCTTTTCGGACGCCAAATCCGGGCCGATCGACTATGCCGCGATGGTGGCAGAGGCGCTCGGCCCCCACTGCCTGAGTGACGGCGGCGACATCGAAAGCCCGAACTGCCCGACCTTGCGCCGCGTGGTCTTCCTGCCGGACGGCTCCGCGAATGACCAATCGACCTGGGAGGATTTCCTGCGGCAAGGCGCCAAGATCTCGCTGGAGGAAGTGGACCGACGCGCTGGCGCGGTCGATCCCGATGCGCTGGCGGTGATCCTCTTCACCTCGGGAACCACCGGCAATCCGAAAGGCGTCATGCTCTCGCATGCGGGTATCCGCTCGGCGTCGGATCGGTCGACAACGCTCGGAATGACGAGCAACGATGTCCAGATTAACTACATACCGCTCTTCCACAATTACTCGCTGGCCTGGATCGTGATCCACAATGTTCTCTGCGGCGCTCGGCAGGTACTGCTCACGCGCTTCGACGCGGAAGAAGCATTACGCGTCATCACCGAGGAGCGGGTCACCATGCTCCACGGTTTCGAGGTCCACCTCGGCGAATTGCTGCAGGCCTATGATCGCAATCCCGACCGCTACGATTTGAGCAGCCTCCGGATAGGGACGCATACCATCGGCTCGGAATTCGGACGGGCGATCGTCGAGCGCTTCCAAACCGTCTTCTGTCGAACCGTGTCGGGCTATGGCATGTCCGAAGCCTTCAGCGCCGTCACCTGCCGGCATCCAAAGGACATGACCATCGAGGAGACCTGCGACGCATCCGGCTATCCAATGCCAGCAGTGCGCATGCGGATCGTCGATCCGCATGGTCACGATCTGCCTCAGGGAGAAACCGGCGAAATCATCCTGACGACCCCCAGTTTGATGCTGGGTTACTACAATAACGAAGAAGAAACTCGCAAGGCCATCGACACGGATGGATGGTTCCACACTGGCGACGCGGGATACATGCGCCACGACGGAATGCTGCACTTCGTGGGCCGGTTCAAAGACATGATTCGCGTCGGCGGCGAGAATGTCGACCCGACGGAAGTCGAGTCGCTGCTCCTGGAAATCAAGGAGATCAGGCAGATCGCTGCGGTGTCGATGGCCGACGAGCGCCTCTCGGAAGTCGTGGCCGTTTTCGTGGTACCGGCCAGCGGCGCCGATGTGCATTTACTTTGCACGCGCATCGAGCAGTTCTGCAACGGACGCATTGCAAGCTTCAAGATCCCCCGGCATATCGAGTTCATCGACGAACTCCCGCTCAACCGGACCGACAAGATCGACCGGCGGGCGCTCCGACAGCGCCTGGAAGCCGCGCAGGTCTGACCGGTCGCCCGCCGATGTTGCGGCGAACCAAGATGAGAGCGCCGAATTTTAGTTAGGCGACGCTCCCCGGCATGGATATTGCGAGGTTACCGTCAGGGAGGGGCGGCCGGCGATGGCCCCCCGTCAGCAGACGGAACCAACGCATAATGACTGCCCATCCATTTCCATCTCAAGCGCCGAGGCTGACCATCTCTGATGGCGTAGCGCGCATCATCCTGCAGCGGCCCGCACACCGCAACCGCATCCATAGCGAAGATCTCGCTCTGCTCTACGAAATGATCGGGAAGCTGAACGCGGACCGCTCGGTTCGCGTGGTCGTGCTGTCGGCGGAAGTACTGGATGACAAGCCGATCTTCTGCGCCGGTTTCAACATCCAGGATTTCGACGCCGGGCCGCCGCCCGTCTCTTTCGATGAAGTGACCAGGGCAATCGAACGTATGCGCCCCGTGACCATCTGCGCGCTTAACGGCACCGCCTATGGCGGTGGTGTCGATCTGGTCTTGGGTTGCGATCTTATTCTGGCAGCCGAGGGTGTCGCCCTGCGCGTCACTGCGGCAAAGCTTGGAATCTATTATCACGGTGCCGGGCTACGCCGCTTCATTTCGCGCGCAGGTGTAGGGTTAGCCAACCAGATATTCCTCACGGCCGAGCCGATCGCAGCCGCGACCCTGCTCGATGTCGGCTGCTTTTCCAAGGTGCTGCCACCGGCGGAACTCGACGCGCATGTCGATCAGCTCGCCCGACATATAACCACGCTTGCACCGCTGGCCGTGGAGGCAATGAAGCAGACCTTGGCCGAGCTGTCGCGCGACGAATACGATGCAGCGCAATCGACCACGCGCGGCGAGCTTGTCATGGCCAGCGAGGACTTCGCCGAAGGGCGGCGCGCCTTCGCTGAGCGGCGCGCGCCTGTATGGAAGGGGTGTTGATATGATGTCGGTTTCGTCCCTTCCTGCCCTCCACGGTATCCGCGTTATCGACCTCTCGCGGGTGCGGGCCGGGCCAACTTGCGTGCGGGTACTGGCGGATTTCGGTGCTGACTGCATCCGTGTCGAGCCGCCGGCTGGCGTCGATGCCAATGACAACATGTTCGTTGATTCCCGTATTGGCGGGGACTTCCAGAACATGAACCGTAACAAGCGCTCACTCACGCTCAACCTGAAGCACCCCGACGGGCGAAAAGTCCTTCATCGCCTGGTGAAGAACGCCGACGTCGTCGTCGAAAACTGGCGGCCGGACGTGAAGTATCGGCTCGGAGCCGACTATGAGAGCCTCCGAGCTGTGAACCCGCGTATCATCCTGGCCAGCATTTCCGGCTTCGGCCAGAGCGGCCCATATGAAAAGCGGCCGGGCTTCGACCAGATCATTCAGGGGATTGGCGGCCTGATGTCGGTGACGGGGCTGCCCAGCCAGGGGCCTGTCCGTGCCGGAATCGCCGTCGCGGACTCCAGCGGCGGCCTGTTCGCGGCCATCGGCATCATCGTGGCGTTGCTGGAGCGGCAGAGGTCCGGCGAAGGGCAGTGGGTGCATACGTCGCTGCTGCAGTCGATGATCGCCATGATGGACTTCCAGGTGGCACGCTACCTGAACGACGACATCCTGCCGGTGCAGAGCGGCAATAACCACCCGATGGCGAGTCCGATGGGCGTTTTTCCAGCATCTGACGGGCTGCTGAACCTCGGAGTTTCGGGCAGCGGCAACTGGCGGCGCTTCTGCAACGCACTCGACCAGACGCAATGGCTGACCGATCCCCGCTTCCGCGAGGAATCCGGGCGGATCGCGAACCGCGAAGATCTTGCGACCGAAATCTCGAAGATCACCTCGCAAAAGTCCGTGGCCCACTGGGTCGATCTCATCAACGCCGCAGGCGTGCCCGCCGGGCCGGTCTATTCAGTGCCACAGATGTTCAAGGATCCGCAGATCCAGCATCTCAACGTTACGGAATGCGCTACGTCGCCCGATGGCCAGGAGTTCACATACATCTCACAGCCGGTGCGGCTGGAGCGAACGCCCGCCGTGGTGAAAACGGTCGCGCCCGGTCTTGGCGAGCATACGGACCAAGTCCTACGCGAGGTTGAGTATCCCGACGACGAGATCGCCGCGCTGCGCGCGTCCAGCATCGTCTGACGATTGCCTAAGGCCTCGGGATGAGGGGTCTGAACTTGAAACCATAACAAGGAGGAGTCTATGACAAAGCTATCTCTCTCTCGCCGCGATTTCGTGACGAGCAGTCTTCTGGCCGCCGGGCTGGTATCCATCGCGCGTCCAAGCTTCGCAGAGGAATATCCGTCCAAGCCGATCCAACTCTTGGTGGGCTATGGGCCGGGCGGAATGGACACGTCGGCGCGCCTGCTGGCGCATAATCTGACGAGCCTGCTCGGCCAGTCCGTAGTGGTCGACAATCGGCCAGGCGCGACCGGCATGATCGCGGCCGAACTTGTCGCCCGCGCGCCGGCAGATGGATATACACTGCTTTTCGGGGAAAGCGGCCTTCTCACCAGCCCGCAGTTGCAGCCGGCGCCGGTCGATCCCTTCACGTCTTTCGAGCCGGTCGCAGGAGCCTTCATCCAACCCCTTACCATCGTCGTGAACAACGACTTGAAGGCGAAGACGCCTAAGGAGTTCCTCGAACTTCTCAAGGCGAACCCCGGAAAGTTCACCTTTGCCACTTCCGGCATTGCCACGACGAACTGCCTGGGCTTCGAGATGCTGAAGGCCCGGACCGGCATCGACGTGCCGCACGTTCCCTATCGCGGCGCCGCAGCCATCCTCACCGCGCTGATCGCCGGCGAGATTCAGATCGGAGTCGTCAGCGCGGTTGCATCGCTGCCACTGGTTCGCGCTGGTCAGGTCCGGGCGATCGGATTCATGACTGACCAGAAGCTGCCGGGCGCGGAGGACATTCCGCCGATGTCCGACGTGCTGCCGGGCTTTGAGGCGCTATCGACCCAGTTTCTCCTGGCGCCCGCCGGAACGCCCCCGGCGATTGTAGAGCGTGTCTCGACGGCAATCCGCGACGCCCTCTCCACCCCCGAACTTGCCGAAATCGCGGCAAAGCAGGGCAACCTGCCCTGGCCGATCGACCAAGCCGCGCTTGGAACGGACATGCGCAAGCAATGGGACACTTGGGGGAAGGTGATAAAAGAACAGAACATCAAAATAGAGTGAGGTGAAAGTATAACTGCACGTCAGCTACAATAGGAAGTAAATGGAGAGGAACAAGATGATCGCGAGAAGAACATTCCTGACTGCCAGCGCCGCCGTGGGAGCGACGGCACTTTTCGGCGTGAAGGCTGCACAAAGCGCGCCGACTGCCCGCATCGTCGTCGGATTTCTGCCGGGCGGCTTGACCGATATAGTCGCGCGGCGGCTTGCCGATGGCTTGAACCAGGCGAATTTAGACCACAACGTCATTGTCGAGAACCGACCGGGGGCGACTGGCCGCATCGCCATCATGAATGTCAAGACGAGCCCGGCCGACGGCACAAGCCTGCTGTTTGCCGGGTCGGACAATCTGTCGCTGGGGCCGCATGTCTTCAGCAATATCGAGTTCGACCCGATCGCCGACTTCGTTCCGGTCAACTCGGTCATCTCCTTCGGCTTCTGTTTGTCGGTAGGTCCCGCCGTGCCAGAACAGGTGAAAACGCTGGAGAACTATCTGGCCTGGGTGAAGGAGAACCCGGACAAAGCCACTTATGGCGGCGTCCTGGGCACGCCTCAGAACCTCCTCACGGCCCAGTTTTCGAAGGCGGCCGGGGTAGAACTGACCCTCGCCGCCTTCAAGGGCGGCGGGCCGCAGATGACGCAGGACGTGCTGCGCGGCGACGTGCCCGCTGCCACGCAGGTCGTGGGCGACGTTCTTCAGTGGCAGGGACCGGATAAGCTGCGCACGCTTGCGATCTTTAGCGCGAAGCGCTCGCCCTTCCTTCCCGACGTTCCAACCATCGGCGAAGCCGGTTTTCCCGACCTCGTGTTCGAGGAATGGATGGCGGTCTTCGCACCGAAGGGAACGCCGCAGGCCGAGTTGGACAAATGGTCGAAGGCAATCGTGGACGTAGTGACACAGCCGAGCTTCGCAGAAGGCCTGAAGGCGCAGGGCGCGGTGCCGGACACGACAAACGGCCCGGGAACGGCCGCCGCGCTGAAGAAGGATTACGAATTCTGGGAGAATGTTGTCGAAACGACGGGCATCCGCATTCAGGACTGAGAGCGGCATCCATCGCTTCGCCCAGAGACACATACCCGGCGGGCAAGAATAATCCTGCTCGCCGGCATCATGCGCGTGGAGGAGAACCGCAATGGCGCTGGCGAAATCGGGGGATGTTTCCCTGTACTACGAAGAGGCCGGCAAGGGTGTGCCTCTTCTCTTCGTACACGAATTTTCGAATGACATGCGCGGCTGGGAAGCACAGGTCCGGTATTTTTCGCGATGTTACCGCTGTATCACCTTCAACGCACGCGGCTACCCGCCGTCCGACGTGCCGGAATGCGACGAGTCGTACGGCCACGAGCACGCCGTCGCCGACATTGGCGCCATCCTCGACCATCTGGAGATCGACAGCGCGTTCATCGTCGGCCTCAGCATGGGGGCGACCGGCGCGCTGCAATTCATGTTGGCTAATCCAGGGCGCGTGCGCGGCCTCGTCTTCGCAAGCGGGGGATCCGGCTCGGACGCTGCCTCCCGACCGACCTTCATCGCAGAGGCGCGCGATGCCGCCGATGTCTTCCTCGAAAATGGCATGGGGCCGTTCGTAGACGTCATGTCCTATGGCCCGACGCGGGTGCAACTCCTGAACAAGGACCCGCGTAGCTGGGCCGAATTCCGCCAGCAGCTTTCGCAACATTCCGCGCTCGGAAAGGCGTTGACCATGCGCAACTACCAGGCGCGCCGGCCTTCGGTCTTCGAGTTCGAGGCCGAACTCAAGCAAACCTCGACGCCCGTTCTCATTATTGCGGGCGACGAGGACGACCCGGTGCTCGACGCCAGCCTGTTCCTCAAGCGCTCGCTTTCGGCATCCGGCCTGCTGCTCATCCCCAGGACCGGCCATGCGGTGAACCTGGAGGAGCCTGCGGAGTTCAACCGTGCGGTCGACAGTTTCCTGTCCGCCGTTCGGCTCGACAACTGGCCGGCGCGCGACATCCGCGCCAATGCCGGCCGCTCAGCCATGCTGGCCGACGAAAAGACTGAGACAGGCTAGGCCGGCTAAGCGATGCCAGGCTCCGCGCGCCTGTTCCCGCGTAACCGATCAGACGGTTCTGCCGGACGTTCGCCGGTTTCACCATGATAGCGTCGAATATGCAGGGCCGGTCCCGCTCAGGCGATCGGTTGCGGGATCTTCGGCACCTGGCTCCACAACGCGCTGTCGTGCCCGATCATCAGTTCCCATCCCTCTTGCCGCCAGGCCGTAAGCTTTTGCAGTGAGGCCTTGGCTTTGTTCAAATCGAAGCTTAAACGTGAGACCATGCCGCGATCGAGGTTTTCGAGTATATAGGCCGCATCAGCGGCAAGCACGATCTTCCTGCCGCCGACCCGCACGAGAAGGCATTGATGGCCGGGTGTATGGCCGAAGGTCGGGACGAGCGTCAGGGTGCCGTCACCGAACAGGTCGTGCTCTCCCTCGACGGGGGTCACCGTGCGGTTATGGGCGTAGTCATCCGTATTGTAGGCGTTGCGCGTGATCATAGCGGGGTCTTTTGCCGCCTCCCACTCACGGCGCTGGACCACGAGCGTCGCATCCGGGAAGGCGCTGTTACCGCCCGCATGGTCGTAGTGGAGATGCGAATTCACGACGATCGAAATATCCTCGGGCTTGAGGCCAAGCAGGGCTAGCCGCGAAACGACATGCTCGTTCATGGAGAACGAGATAGTTGAATATTTCGAAAGGTCACCCAATCGCTTCGACGTAGGATCGGCGAGATCGGCGTGAAGGCCGGTATCAAACAGCACATTGCCGCGAGGATGCATGATCAGAAACGCAGGAATGGGTAACTCGATCGTGCCCACGCCATCATCGATGACGGCCTTCTTTTTCAGGCTGACGCGGCCGGTTTCGAACCCGTAGAGCTTTATCGGTTCCAAGGACTATCCTCCATTCAGTGGCGCGCGCGCCGTGCTACATTCGTATATTGGCAATTTGCGTGCCATCCGCCCGGTCAGGGATATATCTACTCGAAACGGGAACCGCTTTTGTCCTCGCCGCCGACAGGTGTCCGCGATGGATGCACAACGCGCGGATTGCCAACCGGAAACGACAGGCCTCACTCGATGGCGCACGCTTTGCGGATAGCCTGCGGAAGGCCGCACAATTCGATGCGGCAAGAGGGAGGCAGTTTTGATCAATCTCGGATTCAAGGGGCGCACGGTGTGCGTGCAAGGCGGGACGTCGGGCGTCGGCAAGGCCGCAGCCATCATGCTGGCCAAGGAGGGCGCGAATGTCGGGGTAACCGGGCAATCGGACGCGACGGTCGAGGCAGCCCTTGCCGAGATCCGCGAATTCGGCGGACTGGCCGCCGGCTTCGCGTGCGACACCCGCGATGTCGCCGCGCTCGAGGCCGCGGTGGCAGGCTTCGAGCGCGAGCTTGGTCCGGTCGACGGGCTCCTCGTCTGCGCCGCGATTTCCGGTTCGGCTCCGGCCGAGACCTTGTCGCTGGAGGAATGGCAGGACGTGCTCTCGATCAACCTGACTGGCGCGTTCCTGACCGCGCAGGCTTTCGGCAGGCGCATGGTGGAGCGTAAAAGCGGCTCGATCGTTCTGGTCGGCTCGACGGACGGGCTTGGCGGGCAGCCGAGCCGCACCCACTATGTCGTTTCCAAGCATGGGCTGAACGGGCTCACCAGAAACCTCGCACTTGAATGGGGTAGGCACGGCGTGCGTGTCAACAGCATCGCCCCCAACGCGATCGACACGCCGATGCTGCGCCGGAACATGCCGCCCAAGTTCCTCGCCGACGTGATTGAGGACCGAACCCCGCTCGGACGTATGGCCCAGGCGTCGGAGATCGCATCGGCCGCCCTACTCTTCCTGTCGGACGCCGCCTCTTATATCAGCGGCGCCATCGTGCCGGTCGATGGCGGCCTGACTGCCGGCTTCTGGACGCACCGGCACGGAGCCGACTACTCTTCCAAGAAGCTACTGGAAGCCGGTGTCTACGAAGAGTAGGCAGGCGTCCCTGCTCCAGCTTCAGGTAACGGAAGCCTGAACATCGACTGGTCTTGACGACCGGTGGTCAGCTTCTCCTCGCTGAATCAGCCTATCTCCAGATTGTCGATAAGGCGCGTTTCACCCAGCCAAGCCGCGACAAGCAGACGTGCGGGCGCGGCCAATTCGTCGAGCGGAGCAAGATCGGAAGCCGCGCGCAGGTCCAAATATTCGACGACGTCGAAGCCGGCAGCGAGGATCGCGGCTCTAGCTTGGTCGAGCGTGGCCGACACCGGCGCGCCGGAGACGAGGCGCCGCGAGGCTTCGGTCAAAACCTCGGCAAGCCTCGGAGCCTTGGCACGCTCGGCCGGCGACAGGCGGATGTTGCGCGACGACAGGGCAAGCCCGTCGGCCTCGCGCACAATGGGGCAGGCCACGACCTCTATAGGAATGTTCAGATCGTGCGCCATGCGTCTGATCACGTGAAACTGCTGGAAATCCTTCTCGCCAAAGAAGGCGAAATCCGCGCCTGTCTGAAGAAAGAGTTTCGCGACAACGGTGGCAACCCCATCGAAATGATCCAGACGGAACGCTCCGCACAACCCTTCGCTAACGCCGCTCACCGAAATGGTCGTGGCGAAGCCTTCCGGATAGATTTCCCCTGCAGCCGGCGCGAAGAGCATGTGGGCGCCCAGAGGCTCGAGCTTTGCCGCGTCATCGACCTCGGTGCGAGGATAGGCGGCGAGGTCAGCCGCGCTGTTGAACTGCTTGGGATTGACGAATAGCGTAACGACGACACGGTCGGCCCTGCCGAGCGCAGCGCGAACAAGGCTCAGATGCCCCTCGTGCAGCGCGCCCATGGTCGGAACGACTGCCAGGGTCGCGCCTTCCCGCCGCCAGCCGGCGACCGTGGAACGAAGTTCCGCCAGTGTTCGCACGATGGGGATGCTCATCCCGCACCTCCCTGAGCGGTCGCTCGCGGTG
Organism: Mesorhizobium sp. A556; assembly: GCF_054489545.1. Lineage (NCBI taxonomy): Bacteria > Pseudomonadati > Pseudomonadota > Alphaproteobacteria > Hyphomicrobiales > Phyllobacteriaceae > Mesorhizobium > Mesorhizobium sp. A556. The sequence continues at coordinate 15,116 of NZ_JBTMXA010000014.1, read as the reverse complement.
TGTCGCCGAACAAATGCTCGGCGCCGGGGAACGTGCGTGTCCGCACGTCCGCAGCATAGGCAGCGACCGCCTTTTCAGCCTCCGAACCCAGCTCGGCATAGCGCCTGACGAATCTTGGCCGGAAATCGGTGAAGGCGCCGAGCATATCGTCTACGACGAGTATCTGGCCGTCACAGGCCGGCGAGGCGCCAATGCCGATAGTCGGCACGGCGATCTCCCCGGTGATGCGGCGGGCGAGCGGCTCCGGCACCTTTTCAAGCACGACCGCGAAGGCGCCGGCCTCCGCAACGGCGGCCGCGTCGCGGGCCACGCGTTCGCCGTCCTCGCCGCGACCCTGCACCGCATACCCGCCGAAAGCGTTGATTGCTTGCGGAGTGAGGCCGACATGCGCCATGATCGGCACGCCTCGCGCCGCGAGGAAGCGGATGGTCTCGGCCATCGGTTCGCCACCTTCGAGCTTAACGGCCGCGCATCCGGTCTTCCGCATGACACGGGCGGCGTTGCGGAACGCCTGTTCGCGGCTTCCCTCGCAGGACCCAAAGGGCATGTCGACCACCATCAGTGCGCGTTCGACGCCGCGCCGCACGGCCCGGCCATGCATGATCATCATGTCGAGCGTGACACCAAGCGTGGACGGCATGCCGTGCAGCACCATGCCAACGCTGTCGCCGACCAGTACGACGTCGCAATGGCTGTCCACCAGCTTCGCCATCGGCGTGGTGTAGGCAGTCAGGCAGACGAGCGGCGTCCCACCCTTTGATGCCATCACCTGCGGCGGCGTCCTGGCTGCGATCTTTCCGGTGGCGCTCATCTGCGATCCTTCCTTTAGCGTGGTCTTCATACGTCACCCTGGCCCGCCGACCAGCCTTGCCTCTATGTGTGCGGGAAAACGGCCGCAGACTTCAAGAGAGGCGCGCATGCGGCCTGAACGAAGTCGGGTAAGACGATGGAGCGACGGCTGGTCTGGTCGAGCAACAAAACTATACTGCTCATTGTCGCCAGCGGCTGCCCGTCCGCGAGGCTCTCCAGCTGATGACGCATCCGCAGCGTCTTGTGCTCCATTCGATCGAACCAGGATACGAGACGAACCACATCACCCTCTGCTGCCGAACGGTAGAAATTACCCTTTGTCTCAGCCACCACCGGACCAAGTCCCTTCGAGTGGAGCGTCTTCAGGGGAACGCCAATGTAATTCCAAAGATTTGCCGCACCCGAACTCAGTTGGGCGTGGACTGTCGCAGGAAGCAGCGACCCCGTATGATCGAAATCGGACCTTTGCAGAACACCGAGATAGGAAACGAGGCCCTGCCGGCTCTCGACGGCTGATGTTGTATCCCAGGGGCCGTCCCCTTCAGGCTCCAGACCACGTGGCAACAACGAGCGAATTTGCGCTTCCGGCACGCTCGATACCGCCGTGACGTCAAAGGTCAATTTGTCGATGGAGGAGGCACAGAGTCGGTTACTGCCAGCCTCGTTCATGACATGTACAATGCGGCCGTCGAAAGAGCCACCGTCAATCCGTGCGGAAAACACCTCCAAGCTGGCTGAGCCACGCAATTCGCCAAAGAATCGCGTGTGCTGGATGGAGGTCTGCGCCGCAGCGCACTCTCTTCCATTCGCAATCAGGCCGAGTGTTGCCGAAGCCTGCGAGAAGCTTCTTATGAAAAACTGGGCACTCCAATGGCTGTTCTCGTCTTGCTCCCACGGGTATACGTAATTGCGATGCGTCAGAAGAAATCCATCGATGTTCACCGAGCTCGTCAATGTTCCAAATCCATCTTCCAAACAGCTTTGCCGTTGGACTCCCCCAGGACGCGGCCGCTAAGATGCTCTCGAAAGAGCAGTAAACATCGGACCAATCCGCACCAAAGCGTACGGCCCGCGGCAAACGCCGCTCTCTCTCCCGGGTGCCGGCAAACGCCGTGACCGTTATCCGGGCATAATCAGTCCGCCATTGATGGAGATGACCTGACCCGTGATGAATGACGATTCCTCACAGGCAAGCTGGGCGACCATGCCGCTATAGTCTTCGGGCTTGCCGACGCGCTTTACCGGAATTGCGCGAACCAGTGACTCGCCAATGCGCTTCGCACGCTCGCTGCCTGCCTTGATCATATCGAACAACGGCGTGTCCGTCGGACCGGGACATATGACATTGACGGTTACGCCCGAGCGGGCCGATTCGAGCGCAAGAGCCTTCGTCAAGGCAATGATCCCGCCCTTGCAGGCCGCGTAAACGGCCTGTCCCGACGTTCCGGCACGACCGGCATCCGACGCGATGTTGATGATGCGGCCCCATCCATTGGCGATCATGCCTGGCAGCGCGACATGCTGCAGGTTCATCGGGCCGCGCAGGTTGATCGCAATGGTCTTGTCCCAGTACTCCTCGTCGGAATCGACGAACTGGCCGTATTTGTCCCAAGCCGCATTGTTGACGAGGATGCTGGGCGCGCCGTACTCGGCGCTCAGTTCTTCATATCTCTTCAGCACGGTGGCCCTGCTCGAGATGTCAGCCTCGAAGAATTTGGCGACGCCGCCGGCCGCAGCGACCATGGAAACGGTCTCGTTCCCGCCTTGCGAATTGATGTCGAAGATGCCCACCTTGGCGCCCTCCTCGGCTAGCCGAATGGCGATGGCCCGGCCGATGCCCGAGGCCGCGCCGGTGACGATTGCCGTTCTTCCCGAGAGTCTCGCCATGATCCGTTTTCCTTTTTCTGGCTGTTGGCTATAGTCGGTGCCTATATCGGCCGACTTGCCGTCAGGTTTGATATGAACCGGCGTGTGAAATGCGCCCCCGCATAAAATGCGGCGCGACGGTTTCGCCACTCAATTCTCCCGTGCGATGGTCTGGCCACCGAACATCCTGTGCATGCGGCCAGGAGATCGCCTTCCATCGCCTGTGTATTGAGATAGGGGGCATTGTCGAGGATGGCGTTGCGCGCATTGATGCCCATCATGAAACGCCAATCATCGACGGTCGTGTCGAGGTTCCCCCGGAACGGACGCATCGGGACGCTGGCATTGTTGCAAAGGATGTCGACCCGGCCGAACTCTGCATAGGCACGATCGGCGACCGACCGCCCTATACCGCTGCCACCGCCGGTAATGACGGCGATCTTGTCCCGGACAGTCTTCATGCTCCCCCCCAAATACGATGGTTTCTGCCTACCCGATCCAGCCCACTTACCTGTGGCCACGGAGTTGCTCATCGAGGTCGCGGTCGCTGCGCGAGATCATGTCACCCGCTTCACCGCAAATGATATGCCAATCCGCCGGCATTGCTGCATCAGGCTTACGGTGAACGCGGGGGCTGGGAAGTGCCTTGCAGGTTAACCAGCAAGACAGCCAATCACGACGATCGGGGCTGCGCTGTCACAGTTTGGGACGAGCTATGCGGAAGCCAAATTTTTCACGGTCCCAAGTATCTTCGGTCATCCCGTCACTACGCAACCGATGCTTTTCAACTTTATCCGTTTGCGTCTTCGGCAAGCTGTCGATGCGCCGAATGTATCGAGGCACCATAAAGTAAGGCAGCCGTTTGGCCAGAAATTCGAGCAGAGTTTCGTTCGAAGCGCTTCTGCCCGGCTTAAGCACCACCACGGCAAGTATTTCTACTTCCCCGAACTCACTCGACACACCAACTGCGGCCGCTTCGAGAATGTCAGGGTGAGCGAGAATTTCCGCCTCGACCTCGAACGACGAGACGTTTTCTCCACGCCGGCGGATCGCGTCCTTGTTCCGATCCACGAAGTAGTAAAAGCCGTCCTCGTCGCGACGTAACAAGAGGCGGCGGGCAAGCACGGCGTCGGCCAGCCAAAGCGCCAGCGGACGGCTGTCGGGCCACAGTCGTAGATTGTTCCCTGCAGTAGATGCCGCGGCTTCGACTGGGTTCCGACGCCCCACGCCCGCCGCAAGGGCGGCGTTGATTGCCTCCTGGGTGGGCTTCGTCCATGGCAATCGACAGGCGTTCGGCCAGCGGCACCGGCCAGTCGGCGTTCAGCCTGGCGACCCGAGCGACGGCCCAGTTGCCAGCGCGCGCCAGGCGAGCAGCATCGATCCAGCGGGGCCGACGGATAAAAAATCGCCCAGCCGCGTGAGCAGAACGGCATCGGGGCTTCATCCTCAACACGCCCCGCTGCCCGCACCGTCACTGCCGCCGCTTTCAGCGCCAGACGGTGGCGCCAGGGCGCCGGAGCGGACGAGAATGTCCAGCGAATTCAAGGCGCCGCCGGCGTATAAAGCCGCATCGGCATCGTGTTTGAGCAGCCCGCCCGGCAGCGCCCAAGCGGGGACGCGCGGCGGCGGCGGCGCGCGGGGATTTTTCGGCACTAATCATGGGCAGCAGCATAGATCGGACGTGCGCTTTCGGCTACTCTTAATGCAATAAACAGCACCGCCTGTCGCGCACATAATAGGACCGATAATGTTGCCTTATCGCTCGTTATGGCGCTTTGGAAAAAACGAACCGTGTCGCTCGCTTTTCAACGCCGGACGGCCTCTTTTGGGCGTCAGCTCGATGAGAATTCGCGTTCATTGAGCGGACCGGCCTTGCGGATAGGTCCGCCCCACTGAAGACCGAGTTTCCGGCTTCCAACGGGTTTCCGGAGAGCCTTTCTTCCCGAAAATCATCCGTTTGCGTATTTCGGCCATACAGAGTCGCACAGAGGTTTCTCGCCTGTCACGACTTGATGGTCATCCGAGCCCTCCCAACGCGTTCTACGAGCTTCTGTGTGGTTCAATAATTTCCACGCGCCGCCTCGCCCTTTGCGGGCCGGCTGGGCGTAGACGCCAAATTCCGTGAAAGCGTCAGTCCATCGGGCAGCTGGCTGGGCGGCGCCCAGAGCGTTACAAGCGCCTTCTCTAGCCACGCGTGTCGGATTTGCGCTAGGAGCCCTCACCACGATCCGCCGATGAATGACCTGCGCTGTTTCGATAAGGGCACTATCCCGTGGCGAACCGCCCTCCCCTATTGTCTCGGCGCCGGCCACAGACTATATAGTCACGATAGTCATTATGGTCATGGAGGCTAGAAATGCTGTCTGCACCTGAAACGGATATCAAGTGGACCGTCGCCCGGGCAAAGGCCCAGTTCTCGGAGGTTATCGAGCGTGCACAGTCGGTGCCACAAACGATCACACGAAACGGCAAGCCAAGCGTTGTTGTCGTTTCGGCTGAGGAATGGCAACGCAAGACCGCACGCAAGGGCACCCTTGCGGAGTTCCTGATGGAGTCGCCGCTGCGTGGCACCGGCCTGGACCTCGAGCGCCAACGCGACGAACCGCGTGATCTCTCGTTATGAGACTTCTGCTCGACACTAATGTCTTGTCCGAAGTGACGAGGCCGAGCCCTGACGCGCGGGTGCTGGAATGGCTAGGTGGACTCGACGAGGATCGTTCATTCATCAGCGTCGTGTCCATTGCGGAGATACGGCGCGGCGTGGCCCTGATGGATAAGGGTCGGAAACGCGATGCACTGACTGAGTGGCTTGCCCGGGACCTGCCACAGCGCTTCGAGCAGAGGGTTCTCCCTGTTGACGAGTCGGTAGCTTTAGCCTGGGGCGACCTGATGGGACTTGCAAAGCGGAGCGGCCGTGGCATGTCATCAATGGACGGTTTCATCGCTGCCACTGCGATTGCTCACGACCTCACCCTTGCGACCCGTAACACGAAGGATTTTGAGCGCTTTGGAATAGAGCTCTTCGACCCTTGGATCGGATGATATTCTCCAGATTCGCAAACCGGCAACGGGTCGAAGTGCTTACCGCCTGCTCTAGGTCGCAACTACCCCACCATCCTCGCCGTTGCCCCATTCGATTTGAATGCCGCCATGAGCATCGGGCCAACGGAAAACTCCCCTGCCCTCGCCTTCTCGGTCAGCACCCTGAGATATCCGCCTGCCGAATTGATGTGCTGGGCCCGCTGCAGGATGCAGGCGACGACAATCGCCGCAGTTTCCGGTCCCATGACGTGGCAGGCGTCCTCATACGCTGACGGCGAAACCCCGAGGTATCCTCTCACCTGGGCGGCCGTGGCCATCAAATCGCGCCAGCTGCCGATTCCCACGACCGCGTAATCCATGATTTCGGGGCAGGCCTTCAGCACGAACCCGAGCGGATACCCTTTCGGCGGCTCCTGCGTTCCCCGTTCTGGCTCCGCCGTTGTCTTGCTCTTGCCGAGAGCGGGTTCAAATTCAAAAAGGTTATTGGTATTTGAATCAGATTGCTGCCAGCCACTCTGGGATTCATTGCCATCCGGATTCTCGGTATTCATGTGAGAATCCAACAGCGTATCCACATCGTCACGGATCGCGGCCAATTCGCCCACAATAGGCTCCAGGTCGTCAACAGTTGCCCGGCGGGGGATCGCATCCACAACAATGCGGAAACGCCTCCACAGGCCGCCCCAGTCGCCGGCTACATCTTCTTCGACGGCGGCCTCGATCAACTTACTGATATCGCGACGGTGAAGCGTGATCCGCTCCCGCATCAGCTTCAGCGCACGGTTGGTCGCCCGCACCCGTTCAGCGGCGTCTGTGATCTCATCGGCGCGTACCAGCAGCGGAGCAAGCGAGAAACCAAACGCTTCCTCCAAGTCCCCTCCCCTGCCCTTGCGGGCATATCGTTTGCCGTTTGGAGAATCCCGGCGCGTAATCAGCCCGCAATCGAGCAACGCTGCCAGATGCCGCCGCAGGGTCGTGTCAGCCATGCCGTGGGCACGAAGCGACAACTGCTTGTTGGAGGGGAACACGACAAGGCCGTTCTCTTCCGACAACTCGTTGTCCGGATAGAACGACAACAGTGCCGCCAAGATAGCCAGCGAGCGGTCACCGATACCAACGAGGGATTTCCCCTCGCAGAGATCGCGATACAGCTGCCACTTATCGACGGCTTTCCCTGCCGGTATCTCTTCTTTTTGTGCTGCCAACATGGCGAGCGTCATCGACCGCCGCCCAAAGGGCGTCGTTGCGATATGCGTTTCCATTTTTCTTCGCCTACAGTTAGGCAAAAGAACCCGACTCGCCGACTTTGACGTCAAAACGCTTGACACTGATTCGTGGAAATGTGATTCTCAACTTGCTAAAGATCGAGAAGGGCTTCCACGGTTCGCCGTCTGGGGGCCTTTTTCTTTTGCGGTTTCAGTTCTCCGTTTTCGACTTCCTGAACGCCTCGTAGAGATCGTCCAGATTGCTCGTTATCCATGTCCCGAACGCCTTGCCGTCAGTGTTCGAGAATTCAACAGTGAGCGCTTTGGGACGCGATTTAGCGAGAACGCTAACCGACTCGTCCATCGGAGCCCAAGGTTTAACGATCGCGACCGTTTTCTTGGCTTTAGCTGTCTTTGGGCCGTTCTTCAGAAAATCATAGACCTTCGTGAAACGGTCATCAGAGGTCGCCGCCCTGAAAGCATCTTGGACAATGATGTCGCCAAGTTCGGGTGCATTGTCGCTCTTGAAGAGAACCGACAGATCATACCAACGGTCACGCCCTACTCCTCTCGCAGCACCAATCTTGTAGATGAGATCGAACGGGATATTCGTCGTGACCGACTGCATTTTCGAGAGCACGGTTTTGTTAACGGCCAGCGCCGACATGACGGTTTCGTTGTCGAACCGTTCGGCGAGTTTTTGTGCGAACAATGTTCTCTCGATGAAACTCAGGTCAGCTCGGACGGTATTCTCTTGCCCCTGCGCGACGACATGTTCCTGATCGGACAGCTCTTTAACCGATGCCCGGACTTTGATGCCCAGAGCCATGGCGGCCTTCGCACGCCTGTGGCCGAAAACAATCTGATAGCGGCCTTCCGTGTTTGGAATAGGCCGCACCAGGATCGGGCTGTCCTGACCACGCTCACGGATAGCCTGGATCAGATCCTGAAGGCTTGATCCGTCATCGTCTTCCAGGCGGTCGACGACGAATGAGGCCTCCAAGTCATCGGGATCGAGTTCAATAATTTGAGTGCCCGACAACAGCTGCTGCTCAATCTTTTGCGCTGCCTCAACCTTTGCCGCGACTTCATCTGCTGCACGGGACATCATCCCGAAGGCACCGCGTCGTGCGGGTATTTCAGTCGGCTTTGAAGACTCCGGATTGGATGAGTTTACGGCCGTAAACTCATCGTCATCCATGAGACCCGCCATGATACCTTTACGAGCCATTATGTCCTCCCCCAAGCCTTGTGGACGAGCGAAACGACTTCGCCGTTGACGGCCTGTAGTGATTCAACTGCCCGGTCATAGGTTGAGCGTGTCAGTTGGCTTCTCTCGACCTCGTATAGTGACTGCTTCGTAATGCCCGCGTCCGAGATCGCCGTCGACTTCACCATTTCGTTCTTGAGAACGAAGCCACCGAAAAGAGACCGCATGAAATGAACCATCTGGCTCTGCGGCACGTCACCCGGCTCATATCGTGTTACCAGATATCGCATCCAGTCCAGGTTCATGTTGCCCCCGCCCCGTTTGATAGGATCGAGAATTTGACCGAGCATCAGCAAGAACTGGCACATCGACATCACGTCGAGCATCTGAGGATGAACAGTAACGAGAACAGACGTTGCCGAAGACAATGCTGTCAGCGTTAAATAGCCAAGCTGTGGCGGGCAATCGAGAACGACAACATCGTACTGACTTTCAACCTCCGACAAAGCGGCATCGAGACGGGTGAAAAACAGTCTGCCCATGTCGCGCGTGCTCTTCTCGGCGAGCACCAATGGAGTGTCGTATTCGAATTCCTGCAGGTCGAGACTTGCAGGAATGATGTCCAGACCGGGAAAATTGGTCGACCTGATAAGCTCCGTGATCGACTTCTTGTCCTCGTCGTATCGAAGGGCTTCATAGAGTGATGGGAGATTGTCCAATTCAGGCTGGATGCCGTGCAGCGCTGTAAGAGATGCCTGCGGATCGAGATCGATAGCGAGAACACGATGACCAGTCAGGGCGAGGTGCTGCGCCAGATGGGCAGTTGTCGTCGTCTTACCGGAGCCACCCTTGAAGTTGACGACGGCAATGATCTGCAAATGCTCCCCTTCCTTGCGGTGGGGGACATACATCTTCGAATCCGAGCGGCCGTTTTTATCGAGATAGTGCCGCATCTCCAGCATTTGCGCAGCCGAGTAAGAACGCCTGCCAGTTGCCGTAACGGCTGGTTGTGGCCCCTTGCTGTTCAATGATAGATTCTTGAGATAACCAGGGCTGATCCCGAGATATTGAGCGACCTCGCCAAGCTGGAATGAACGCAGGGTCTTCACGGCATCTGGTGGAAAATTTTCCAGACGATGCTTTTCAAGGCGGCCAGACAGCGCGGCTCCCTGCTTCAATATGAGCTGATCGAAGTCGGCTAGAGGCTTGTCGGCGTCGAATGCGATATTCATGCGATAGAACCCGTAAGTGCGAATTTTCATCCGCATCAGCAGATATATCGCACTTAGCCCCGATTCTCATCATCGTGCAAGGAATTTAAAGTTGACAGAAGGTTAACACAATTTTCTGGCGGAACGCATCACGGGATCCAGATAAAGTTTACGGCCGTAAACAGGACCGTATTGGATTGAAAATGGACTGTCAGGGCAGGGTGGCCATAACTCAGCGATATACCGCTTCTCGTTACTGGCATCGAGCTCGACGACCCAACTGCTGCGTTCATTCCGCCATCGCTTGCAGGAGGCGAATGTAGATGGCGAGAGCAGAGCAGTGTGTTTAGAGTCGGACGAACAGATTGCAAAGAGCCGAGAATACCTAGACGACGCGTTGAAAACTTCCTGATGATCGGAAACCCTGCATCGCCGTTTCGCGCTTTCGCAGCCTGGCTTTAGCCTGGCATTCGTCGCTTACGGGACCCCGACGGGGATAGCTATCGGCAAGGTCGTTCTTCGACCCATCGCATGCGCAATCCTTTTTCATCCGGTCGTGTATATCCATATCGCCAGTTGAACAGCTTACAACGAGGCAAGTCGGGGTTTTAGATACTCGGCGAATTCGTCGGAGGCCACTGCAATGTGTTCTCGCATTAGGTTTTCGGCCAGGTCGATATCCTTCGCACTATAGGCTGCCAGGATTGCACGATCTTCGTCGTGCGTGGCTATAGGCGCTCCGCTGAGGCGCATGTAGATATGGGTATAACGCTGCGCGATGGTGTGGGCTCGCGTGATCATGTTCTCCAGATGGGACATGCCGGCCGGAGCATAGAAAGCCAAATGTAGGCCGAGGTTCCATTGGCTGATCAGCATCATGTCGGTCACGCTCTCGAAATCGTCGATGATGCGGAATTCTATTCATCAGGAACAGAGCTTTCGCAGCATAAGTCCGATACTCACCAGACTGCGTGCAAGATATGGATATCGTTGAAGGCTTTTCGAATTCGACTCTTCAATCCCAAAGATTTGAACTCCGCCATGGAACGCCTCGGAGCCATTGGGTGTTAACTATGCAGACTACGTCGACAGGGGGGGCGATATGGGTGACGACACAATATACGACGAGGTGATGCTGAAAGCCGAGATCGCCGTGGATTTGCAGCTCGCATCAGACGAAATGAACCTCACGCCTAACCAAGCAGCCGACTACTACGGTGTACCGCTGTCATTTATCGAAAAAATGGACCAAGGCAAACTGGACGACCTAAGCTTGGCCGATTTGAGAACTGCTCGGGCAAAGCTACTCGGCGTCAAGGATTCCGCCCTGAAGAAATTGATAGGAGAAGGCGTCAAGGCTGCCAAGGTGGTTGACTTTTCGAATAAAACTCCCGCCGAGATCGTTGATGACATGATCCGTAAGGCCGAAGAGTAAAACCCGGAAACTCACCCCAAATCTCATGGGTTCACATGGCGGGATTTAGACATTTAAAGCGACAAGTTCGGAACCCTGCACATTAATCTTTGGCTACTGTTCTCAACGGGTTAGGCGGACTGATCAGTTTCACAATCTGCTACTTTAATCGAGTGAATTCCTCCCACCCGTTCGATGTCGTCCGGCCGCCCGTCAACGCGCACCGCGTTGCAGCAACCGACTCTTCGCAACTGCACAAAAATATGCCAAACATCACCCCGCGGGTGAATGACGCAGGGGAAGGAGGCGCCATTGAGTGCTGCAGCTGACACAAAGGCGATCACACCGCCTGATATTCGCTTGCGGAAGAACCAGACTCCGCTCGTCTGCCTGACGGCTTACACCACGCCGATTGCTAAGCTCGTTGATCGGCATTGTGACATAGTTCTGGTCGGCGACAGTGTCGGCATGGTGCTGCACGGTCTGCCTTCCACGCTCGGCGTAACCCTCGACATGATGATTATGCACGGCCAAGCCGTGCGGCGCGGGCTGGAGCGCGCGCTTATGATCGTCGACATGCCCTTCGGCTCTTATGAGGAAGGCGAGGAGCAGGCGTTCCGCAATGCCGCCAGGCTGATGGCCGAGACAGGGTGCGCGGCGGTCAAGTTGGAGGGCGGCGGGAGCATGGCCGCCACCATCCGCTTCCTCGCCACTCGCGGCATCCCGGTCATGGCCCATATCGGCCTGACGCCGCAGGCGATGAACGCCTTCGGCGGCTATCGCGTCCAGGGGCGGGGAGAGGAGGCTGACCGGATCAGGCGCGACGCAGTTGCGGTGACGGAAGCGGGCGCCTTCTCGGTGGTGCTTGAGAAAGTACCCGAGCGACTCGCACGGCGGATCACAGCGGAGATCGCCATTCCAACCATCGGCATTGGAGCCTCGCCCGCCTGCGACGGTCAGATTCTCGTCGTCGACGACATGCTCGGGCTGTTCGGCGCTTTCAGGCCGAAATTCGTCAAGCGCTATGCCGAACTCGGCGACGAGGCCGAAGCCGCAATCGCGGCTTATGCCGACGAAGTGCGCGGGCGGCGTTTCCCCGCCGCCGAGCACGTCTTCGGCGATGCGCCCAAGGGTAGAGAGCCTGCATGAGTGTACCGATCGTCCGCACCGTCGCCGGCCTGCGTACGAAGGTGGCGGAATGGCGTGCGGCCGGCGCCAAGATTGCAGTGGTGCCGACCATGGGTGCGCTGCATGAAGGGCATCTCAGTCTCGTCCGCGCCGGTCTTGAGAAGGCCGACCGCGTCATCGTCACGCTGTTCGTCAATCCGAAGCAGTTCAACAATGCAACCGACCTTGCTGCCTACCCACGTACGGAGGAGTCGGATGCAGCAAAGCTCGATCCACTCGGTGCGCACCTGCTTTATGTGCCGGATGGCAATGAGATGTACCCGAACGGTTTCGCTACCACTGTTACGGTGAGCGGTGTCAGTGAAGGTCTGTGCGGGGCCTTTCGGCCCGGCCATTTCGACGGCGTGGCGACGGTGGTGGCAAAACTCTTCTTGCAGACCAGCGCCGATCTCGCCTTTTTCGGCGAGAAGGATTTCCAGCAACTGCATGTGGTGCGGCGCATCGTGCGCGACCTGGACATCCCCGTCACCATCTTCGGTTGCCCAACGGTGCGCGAAGCCGACGGGCTGGCGCTTTCGTCGCGTAACGTCCGTCTGTCATCGGCCGAACGGCAGATTGCACCGAAACTCGCCGCGATTCTGCTCGGGGAGTCGAAGCAGATCGCCAGCGGTGCTCGTGTTGACATGACGCTCGCCAAAGCCCGCGCGAGGATTGTTGCGGCCGGCTACGCGCGCGTAGAGTATCTCGAATTACGGGCCGAAGAGGATCTCGCGCAGATGAACGAGTTCGACAGGCCAGCGCGCCTGCTGGCCGCCGCCTGGCTCGGCGAAACACGCTTGATCGACAATGTCGAGGTCTTTTCGGGACGGAGTCCGCTCGGCTTGTAACAGTTCGTCGGCGCAGTTTCGGCTTAAGCCAGCGTCGGCGATGACGAGAAGTCGGGCCGGCGTTTCTTTCGGCGACGTTGAGCGCGAGCGGCAAATCGGATCGACGCCCCACCCCGACATGAGTGCCGCATAGTTCGGACGGTTCAGCCAATCACAGTCAAAGAGGAAGGAAGAAGCTCAACATTAAGACGCGCCAGTTGCGCCGGAACGGTACTTGCTCGTCAGTGGCCTTGTCCGATAAAGCTCAGCGGACAACATGCGGTGACTGACCATCGGATACTCGCCAGATGAAATATAGCAGCGCCTGTTCGTGCAGGTCGCTTTCAGCAAGGAATGAATAATGAAGCGGCAAACCCAATCATTTGTCGTGGAGGTCAAACAAAAGCGGCGCGGTCTAAAGCAGAGCCGCTCTATCTGGGGTGATCTCAACCATTCTGCTCTTCTAACAGAGGAGACCAGGGAGACAAAAGGGGAGATCGGGCAGCCAGGCGATCAGCTTATTGACTCTCATGTGACACCCATTGATGCTGGAGACGGGTACAAAACGCGAGCGGAGCATCTTATGGCCGACCCTCAGGAAACGGGACCAGTGCAGACTACATCAGAAGCCCCCGCAGAAGCGGGTGCTTCTGACCTAAAGAAGAAAGCTCCCCGGCCGAAAAAGGCAAAGATGCAGCCAGCGCGAAAAGCAGCCGCTAAGTCTGCACCCGCCGCAGCTGACTCTTCCGCGCCAGTACGGAGAGCGCGGAAGATTTACTCTGAAAAAGAGCGCGGCCAATTGCTCGGCCAGATTGAGAAGTTAATCGGTCGCGGCGACAGTATCAAGAACGCTACGCGTCAGGCCGGTATATCGGAACAGACCTACTATCAGTGGAAAAAGTCCGCGGCACCTGTCTCACAGAGTGACGAATTGAAGGATCTCCTCGCACTCGAAGAAGAGAACAAACGGCTGAAGACCCTCCTTGCAGAACGTCTGCGCGAGGAGAATGCCGAACTGAAGAAGAAGCTCGGACTTTAAACCAGGCTCAGTGCTGACGGTTCGCTGCCATTATTGCTCCGGCCAGTGGCAGGGCGAGCGCTGCACGAGCGATTCAAAACTATTTGCCGGCACCATCGAGTGGCCGGCTGCGAGACGCTCACACAGAGATCGTTTATCGGGACCGGTTTGCACGTCACAGTGCATCTTTAAGTGTGCCAATTAGCTAAAACGAATCAGGCTGCCGGTAAGCCAATCAAGTCACAGCATCAAATACGCCTGCACCGCTGAGCGCCATCAATAGTGTGCGATCTTGTAGTGCGATAAAAGCGCCCAGGGCGCCGCGACCGCTGACTTCACGCGCCGTAGACACCCTGAAGCTTGTCGAATATCTCGGGGGCAATCTCGTACTGTCGGGCCTTGCCACGACCGATTGAAGTACGACCCCAGGATTCCTTTAAAAGCGCCCTTTTTACGAGTGGATCAATCGCCTCCTGCGCAGCTTTCCTTGTCATTCCAGCCACTTCCGTGACATTTGTGATCGTCAAGGCCATGTCCGCCTTCTGCAGGCTATAGAGCAAATTGATCATGCCAAGCTGCCGAAGCCTTGAATTGGGCGTCTCGCCCGGCAAAGGTTTTGACATGATCTCGTGCGTTGCGAGGGTCGCGAAACCCGTGTTGTGCCAGCGGTGATTTAACGGGGTTGGCATCGGTCTATCTATGCGTTATCGTGCAGTATGACAAGGTGGAGAATCCGCCTCGACGGCCAGCCGAGGACGCTCCTGACAAGGGGATTTGCATGAAAAATGCGATCATTCGGGCACTTTCCGGGAGTTTACTGTGCGTTTCAATATACACGTTTTCATCTTCCATAGCTCGTGGAGATGACTGGGGCTGCCAGGTACTCCTGTGCCTTTCAAATCCCGGCGGTCCTACCCAGTATGCCGAGTGCCGTCCACCGATAAAACGGCTTTGGTCGCATCTCGCCAAAGGACGATCCTTTCCGATCTGCAGCGGTGTCGGCTTCACTGCGTCCAAACCCCGCTATGAGCCATATTACTGCGATACGGGCTTCCGGCTGGTCACCAGGAACGGTGATCGCGGACGCGATGAAGTGGGCTGCGTATCCACGGAGCCCAAAGTCGTTGGCAACGAAGTATGTAGGAACGATACCAGCGGTGGAGGGCACAGAACGCAGGGGTCCGACCGCTGGCATTTCGAAGACGGACAGCGAGTGTGCAAGGCCTTGGTGACCGCACGCCCTTGGCCGGCCCCCCTGAGGTGGTCCGGGTTTAATGTTAGTGCATGACGGGTCTTGGCGCTACGGCCGGTGTGGCCGGCGAAGCTGGTCCGGGTTGCGCAGCCGG
>NZ_JBTMXA010000013.1:0-117772 GCF_054489545.1 Mesorhizobium sp. A556 | reverse complement strand
GCGAAGCGATCGAAGTCGCTGCTGCGCTAGTGATTGCCATTGTGGAGGATCCTTTTTTCCAATGGTTATTTTACGTTCACGCCGAGCCGTCGCCCGGCGTCGGATAGTCTAAGCCTACAATACAAATTGCCCGCTCTTGTGAACAAAAGCAAGTGCATCGCCAGTAGGCCTGCCGCATCTAAGGAATATCCATTCCCCGGCCTGAAAGCTCTAGCCAAAGATTCGCAAAGCCGCAAGCGAAAAATGCAGTAAAATTTATACCGGTATAGGATTGACGCAACCCCCGGCATTTGGCATTCAAGCGGGAGGCATTATATTTATGCAAGAGGCGGGTCGATATCGGGCCTTTTCGAAGTGCCATGTGAACGGAAGGTTACAGAAATGACCGCGTTGCAGGAACAAGGCAGCTTGAGCGCCACGCAGGAACTGCGCATCGAAGCAGGTGTGTGGCTGAAGGAAATGCGCGAGACGGCCGGGCTTTCACAGCGTGTGATGGCGCGGATGCTAGGCCTGGAATATTACACTTTCATCTCGCAAGTGGAAAACGGGCGCGGGCGAATTCCGCCGAATCGCTACCGCGATTGGGCGCGCTCGCTCGGCGTGGACGAAAAAGTGTTCGTGAAAACGCTCCTGAAATTCTACGAACCCGTCATCTACGCCATCCTCTTCGAAGAAGAAGAAACGCGGTCACGGTCCCGGATTTCCGTCGTCTGACGAAGCCAGCTGGCCCAAGCGCGCGATCACGCCGCGCTTGTGAGATAGAAGCGTGATGAAACTGCGGGCGCGGGCTTTCTGCCTGGCGCGTCCGCTCCCGTTTGATCGTCCCCCTTGATCGCTTTGCCCGGCATGGATGGCGTCTTTTGTTCCGGCGAGCATTGCTTCGCCTGGTATTTTCCCCAAGAGCCAATTGAACGATGGGTGGTTTCCCATTCGTGAAGGTTTGACGCACAAAGGACGCTCTGCCACTTTGGATTGCGCATCGGACCGAGCACCGGAATAATCCGAAGACCGGGTTCCACTTTTCGGTCCGATGCTCCAGAAACAGGGGGTTCCATGTCGCACGCCGCCACCGCTTCCATGGATATCGAAGAAGTCCGGCCGCCGTCGCATCTCTTCTACGGATCGCGCCAGCGCCGGCCGCTGGTCGACCGGGCCGAGGGCATCTATCTGTGGACCAAGGACGGCCGCCGTTTCATCGACGGGTCGAGCGGGCCGATGGTCACCAATATCGGCCATGGCAACCGGGTCGTGATCGAGGCGATGAAGCGGCAGATGGAGCGCGTCAGCTTCGCCTACCGGCTGCATTTCGAAAACGAGGCGACCGAGGAACTGGCACGCCGCCTGGCCGCAAAGATGCCGGGCGACCTCGACCGCATCTTCTTCGTCTCCGGCGGGTCGGAGGCGGTGGAATCGGCGATCAAGCTGGCGCGGCAATGGGCCGTCGCGATAGGCCAGCCAAAGCGATGGAAGGTGATCTGCCGGATGCCGTCCTATCATGGCGGCACCATCGGCGCGCTCGGCGTGACCGGCGACCTGGCGCTGACCGAGACGTTCGCGCCGCAGATCCAGCCGATGCCCGCCGTGCCCGCGCCGACCGCCTATCGCGACCGCGACAACCTTTCCATGGAACAGCGCGGCATCCGCTACGCCGACATGCTCGAGGAAAAAATCCTGGCGGAAGGACCGGAAAGCGTCGCCGCCTTCATCATGGAGCCGATCGGCGGGGCGGCGACCGCAGCGCTTGTGCCGCCGGACAGCTATTTTTCCCGCATCCGCGAGATTTGCGACACCTACGGCATCCTGCTGATCCACGACGAGGTGATGTCGGGGGCGGCGCGCACCGGCAAATATCTCGGCGGCGACCATTGGAACTGCCGGCCGGACATCGTCACCATGTCGAAAGGCATCGGCTCCGGCTATGCGCCGCTGGGCGCGATGATCGCCTCGCGAAAACTGGTCGAGCCGGTGCTCGACATGGGCGGCTTCCAGCACGGCTACACCTATGCCGGCAATCCGCTGTCCTGTGCCGCCGGGCTGGCGGTGCTGGGCGAGATGGAGCGGCTTGGTTGCGAGGAAAACGCCGCCGCCATGGGCGAGTTGCTGAAATCGGAAGTCGAAGGACTGGCCAAGCGCTTTCCCTTCATTGCCGGCGTGCGCGGAAAAGGCCTGCTGATTGGCGCCGACATGGTGGCCGATCCGCTCACCTTCGCGCCGCTGCCCAAGGCGAAGGCCGCCAACCAGCGCCTGCTCGACCTCGCCTATCAACGCGGGCTGATCATCTATTCGCGGCGCATTCGCGGCGACGGCATGGAACTGGACAATTTCATCCTCGCGCCGCCGCTCATCATCACCCGCGAACAGGTTGGCGAGATGGTTGCCATCCTGGGCGATGCGCTGGAGGCGCTGGCCGCCGAACTCGACCTGCCCGTGAACGGCTGATGCGTTTCAGGGTTAGATGGAAACATTCTAGGGGAGAAAAAAATGGCGGCGAGGAAAGTCATCATCACCTGCGCCGTCACCGGCTCGGTGCACACGCCCAGCATGAGCCCGCATCTGCCGGTGACGCCCGACCAGATTACGGCGGAAGCGGTCGCGGCGGCGGAAGCCGGAGCCTCGATCCTGCACCTGCACGCCCGCGACCCCAGCGACGGCCGGCCTACCGCTGATCCGGACGTGTTCATGCAGTTCCTGCCGCGCATCAAGCAGGCGACCGACGCCGTCATCAACATCACCACCGGCGGCTCTTCGCTGATGACGCTCGACCAGCGGCTTGCCGCCCCGCTTCGGGCAGAGCCGGAAATGTGCTCGCTCAACATGGGCTCGATGAATTTCGCCCTGTTCCCGATGCTCGACCGGCCACGCGAATGGCTGCACGAATGGGAGCCGAAGCTGCTGGAAGCGACCCGCGACACCATTTTCAAGAACACCTTTGCCGACATGGAGAGCATTCTCAAAAGGCTGGGCCAGGGCTGCGGCACGCGCTTTGAGTTCGAATGCTACGACGTCGGCCACCTTTATTCGCTGGCGCATTTTCGCGACCGGGGGCTGGTGTCGGGGCCGATCTTCATCCAGTTCGTGCTCGGCATTTTGGGAGGCATCGGCGCCGACCCGGACAATCTGGTGCACATGAAGCGGATTGCCGACAAACTGTTCGGCGACAGCTACCGGTTCTCGGTGCTGGCGGCCGGACGCGCCCAGATGAAGCTGATTTCCATCGCCGCCGCCATGGGCGGCAATGTCCGTGTCGGGCTGGAGGATTCGCTCTATGACGGGCATAAATTGGCAAAATCCAATGCCGATCAGGTTCGCCGCATCCGCACCATTCTCGAAGCGCTGTCGCTGGAAATCGCCACGCCCGACGAGGCGCGCGAAATGCTGGCGTTGAAGGGCGGCGACAAGGTGGCGTTCTAGGATGAAGGCAGCGCCGCCGGAACTTGTGATCCGCCCCGCTACGCAAGGCGACATCGCCAACATCCACGCGGGCCTTGCCGGCATCGCCGAGGCGGTGGGCGAAGCGCATAAGATGACCAGCACGCTGGATGATCTGCGCCGCTTCGGCTTCGGCGAAAACCCGGCATTTTCGACGCTGATCGCGGAGACGGAGCAGGAATTCGCCGGCATGTGCCTGTATTTCCCGATCTTTTCGAGCTGGATGGGACGGCCCGGCGTCTACGTTCAGGACCTTTTCGTCGAGGAGCGCTTTCGCGGTTTGAGGATCGGCGAGCGCCTGTTGCGACGGGTCGCGGCGCTTTCGAAAGCTGAGGGCGGCGTCTATCTCCGGCTGTCCGTCGATACCGACAACCACGCCGCGCAGGCATTCTACGAGCGTCTTGGCATCGAACCCTCCCACGAGGAACAGGTGCACAGGATCGACGGCGAAGCCTTCTTCGCCTTGGCGGGCAGCTATGGAGCAGCCCGCGAAAACGATGGAGCGGAGCCGACATGAAAGCCTTTTTCGCCCAAGAGCAGAAGCGCCACGACCCGAAAGCGTTCCTTTCCAGCGGTGCGCCAAAGCCTAATCCGGAACAGCCGGAACGCGTCGAGCGGCTGCTTGCCGGCGCAAAAGCCGCCGGCTGCACCGTCGCGCGACCGAACAGGCATGGGCTGGGGCCGGTGGCGGCGGTGCACACGCCTGAATATCTCGATTTCCTCGAACATATCTTTGTCCGCTGGCAGCGCATCGAGGGGGCTTCGGAGGAAGTGATCCCCAATATCCACCCGATCGCGCGCGGCGGCTCCTACCCGGCATCCGCCGTCGGCCAAGCCGGTTACCACATGGCCGACACCGCCTGCCCGATCTCGGCCGATACGTTCGACAGCGCGCTGTGGAGCGCGTGGAGTGCTGTCGAAGCGGCTGAGGCTGTGCTTGCCGGCGAGCCCGCCGCCTACGCGCTGTGCCGCCCGCCCGGCCACCACGCCTTTGCCGATGTCGCCGGCGGTTTCTGCTTCGTCAACAATTCGGCGGTGGCCGCGCAAGTGCTGCGAAAATCCGCCGCGCGCGTAGTCATCCTCGACGTCGATTTGCACCATGGCAACGGTACGCAGGGCATCTTCTACGCCCGCCCGGACGTGCTGACCGTCTCGTTGCATGCCGATCCGGTGCGTTTCTACCCGTTCTTCTGGGGCCATGCCGACGAGCGTGGCGAAGGTCCCGGCCTCGGCTACAATCTCAACCTGCCGCTGCCGCGCAAATCCGGCGACGCCGTCTTCCTCGATACGCTTGAGATCGCGTTCCGGCGCATCCGCGCCTTTGCGCCGGACGCACTGGTCGTGGCGCTGGGGCTCGATGCTTTCGAAGGCGATCCGTTCGGCGGCCTGTCGGTGACTACACCCGGATTCTCGCGCATCGCAGAGGCAATCGCCAAGCTTGGCCTGCCGACGACGATCGTGCAGGAGGGCGGCTATCTCTGCGACGCGCTGGGCGACAACCTGACCGCCTTCCTCACCGGCTTCGCGGGTGCAGGACGCTAATGACCCAAGTTTTTCGGACCTTCGCGGTGGACACCGGGCCGCCAATCGTCCAGTCTTGCACCCAGAGCGGACTGGACGCCAATTGACCACCATCAATTCGATCGGGGGATCGTGACAAAAGGTTGGACGCTGTACGATCCAAGATTGGCGTGGGTGCTTGTAGCGCCCGCACTTTTTCTTGTGCTGCTGCTGCTGATATTACCGATCGTTATGATGACGGCCTACACGTTCTTCACCTTCGTTACCGCAGGTGTGGAATCGGCCGTTCTGACGCTGGACAATTGGAAAGAATTTCTCTTCGACACCTATTATCACGGCTTTCTCTGGAAAACGATGCGCGTGGGCGCCCTCACCGCCGCGATCTGCGCGGTCGTCGGCTATTTCCCGGCCTATTTCATCTGGGCCACGAAGTTCCGGCACAAATGGCTGCTGCTG
The DNA here is from genome assembly GCF_054489545.1 of Mesorhizobium sp. A556. Classification (NCBI taxonomy): domain Bacteria; kingdom Pseudomonadati; phylum Pseudomonadota; class Alphaproteobacteria; order Hyphomicrobiales; family Phyllobacteriaceae; genus Mesorhizobium; species Mesorhizobium sp. A556. Next base: position 112,366 of record NZ_JBTMXA010000013.1, on the reverse strand, counting down.
CTGCTGCTCATCGTACCGTTCTGGATCAGCTTCACGATCCGCACCTTTTCCTGGATTCACATTCTTGGCGAACAGGGATTGATCAACGTCGTGCTGCTCAAGTTCGGCGTGATTTCCGAGCCGCTGCCCATGCTTTACACAGAGGGCGCGGTGATCATGGGGCTGCTGCATTTCCTGCTGCCCTACATGATCCTCAACGTCTATGTGAGCCTTGAGAGCATCGACCGCACGCTGATTTCCGCCGCGCGCTCCATGGGCTGCACCAACGCGCAAGCCTTCCGTGAAGTGACGCTGCCCCTGTCGCTGCCGGGGCTGGGCGCGGGGCTGCTGCTCTGCTTCGTGCTTGCCGCCGGCAGCTATGTGACGCCGCAACTGCTCGGCGGCAGCCGCGACGCGCTGTTCGGCAATCTGATCTACGACACGATCATGGGCCAGCTCAACTGGCCGATGGGGGCGACCCTTTCCATCGTCCTGTTCGTCATCCTCGGCTGCGCCGCCGCCGCCTATAGCCGTTATATGGGGATGTCCCAGATCATGAAGGGGATGGGCGGGTGAGCGCCAAGCGGCGCGACCGCGAGAGCCGATGGGCCTGGTGGCTGACCGGCGCGATCACGCTTTGCGTCTACATCTTCCTGTTCGCGCCGATCATCGCCACGATCGTGCTTTCCTTCAACGCCTCGATGTTCGGCGGCTTTCCGCTTACCGGCTTCAGCCTGCACTGGTATGCGAAATTGCTGACCAACGTGCAGGTTCTCGACGCCTTTCGCACATCGATGTGGATCGCCCTTGCAACAGCGGCGATCACCACGCTGCTCGGCGTCATGACCGCCTACGCCCTGGTCCGGTTCCACTTCCCCTTCAAGCAGGCGATCAACACGCTGGTCATTTTGCCGGCACTCGTGCCGGAGACGATCCTGGGCGTCGGCCTGCTCGTAATGATCAAGGCGATCAGCCAGCCGCGAAGCCTGCTGCTTCTGCTACTCGGCCATATTCTGCTGACGCTGCCCTATGTGGTGCTGATCGTGCAGGCGCGGATGATCGGCATCAGCCGCACCTATGAGGAAGCGGCGCTGTCGCTTGGTGCGTCGCGCCTGTCGTCGTTTCGCGAGATCACGCTGCCGCTGCTCATTCCGGCGGTTCTGGCCAGCCTGATGCTGGCCTTCACAATCTCCTTCGACAACACGTCGGCCAGCCTGTTCTGGCGCCCGGCCGGCGTCGAGACCATGCCGACGCAGATCCTGGCCATGCTGAAAATCTCGGTGAGCCCGGAAGTGAACGCGCTTGGCACGGTCATGATCCTGGTGACGGTCGGCATCCCGCTGCTCGGCGGATTCCTATTGCAAAGCGTTACTCGATTTAAAAAGAAGACGGAAAAAAAGGGAGCGATACAATGAAGATGTCCACTACGAAAAGACTGGAGCGACTGAGCGAGAGGCACGGAAACGGCGATCTCAGCCGACGCAATTTCCTGACGCTGGCGGCGGCGGCGGCTGCTTCCACCGGCCTTTCGATGCCGTGGATGAGCCGCGCGCTTGCGGCTGCCACGGAGGTTCGTTTCGACGGCTGGGGCGGCGTGGTGCAGGAGGCGATCGACAAATTCGCCTTCCAGCCCTACACCGCCAAGACCGGCATCAAGGTCGTGCAGGGAACGTTCGGCGACGAAAACGAGATCATCACCAAGATCAAGACCTCGAGCGAGGGCGACTTCCAGGTCGTCCATTCCTCCGGCGTCAATTACTACATCAAATATGTGAATGGCGGCTACAACTCGGAACTCAACGAAGCCAATATCCCCAACATCAAGAATGTCGCCACAGCGATGATCGAGCCGTTCCGCAAGATCACGCCGAAGATTTCGGCCGTACCCTACGACTACGGCACGACGGGCATCGCCTACAACACCGACGCCATCTCGGCCGAAGAGGCGAAGGAACAGGGCGCAAACCTGCTCACCAACAAGAAATATGCCGGCAAGATCGGCGGCTACGCCGACATGACCACGCGCGTCTGGTACGCCGCGCTGCAAACCGGCCAGGACCCCAACGACATCAAGGACATGGATGCCATCTGGGCAAAGGTTCGCGAAACCCGCGACCTTGCCAAGAAGTTCTGGAGTTCGGGCGCGGAACTGATGGACCTTCTGTCGAAGGGCGAGATCGTGGTAACGGATGCCTGGTCGGGCCGCGTCGCCGCCTTGCAGCAACAGGGTAGCCCGATCGGCTATCTCGATCCGCCCAAATCCTATGGCTGGATGGAAGACATGCTGGTGCTCAAAGGGTCGCCGATGGCCGAGTGCGAGGAACTGATCAACTTCATGCTCGATCCCGCCACCTCCATCGCCGTCGCCGAAGGCCAGAACTATCCGCCTTCGCTCGATCCGACCAAGGTGAAGCTGACCGACAAGATCGCCGCCCTGCCGGCCTTCGATCCGACAGGAACGATGGAATCGATCACCTTCGCCGACCCGATCTACTGGGCCGATAACGAAGACGCCTGGACCAAGCAGTGGGACAGGGTCTCGAAAGGCGCATGACGGCAAGTTCGACAGCCACCGCCCCGGCCAATCTGGCCGGGGCGGCCACGTTCAGCGGGAAGCAAGGAATGGAACAACCTGCCGTCGAATTCCGCGACATCGACATCGCCTACGGCAAATTCACCGCCGTGCGCAATTTTTCGCTGGCGATCCGCAAGGGCAGCTTCGTCACCCTGCTCGGGCCTTCCGGTTGCGGCAAGACGACCATCCTGCGCTCGATCGCGGGTCTGGTCGATATCGCGTCGGGCCAGATTTCGATCGGCGGAAGGCGGGTCGACGACATCCCGATCTACAAGCGCAATATCGGCCTGGTGTTTCAGAGCTACGCTCTTTTTCCGCACAAGAACGTCTTCGATAATGTCGCCTTCGGCCTCAAATACCGGGATGTGCCCAAGCCCGAGATCGTCCGCCGGGTCGGCAAGGCGTTGGAGATGGTACGGCTTCCGGGCAGCGAGAAAAAATTGCCGTCGCAGCTTTCGGGCGGTCAGCAGCAGCGCATCGCGCTTGCCCGCGCCATCGTCTTCGAACCGGAAGTCCTGCTGATGGACGAGCCTCTGTCGGCGCTCGACGCCAATATGCGCGAGGACATGCGCGTCGAGATCAAGAAAATCCAGAAGGAGACCGGCATCACCGCCATCTTCGTGACGCACGATCAGGAAGAAGCCTTGTCGATGTCCGACCAGATCGTCGTCATGAACGCCGGCACGGCCGAGCAGATCGGCTCGCCCGAACAGGTCTATGACGAACCTGCCACCGCCTTCGTCGCCGACTTTCTCGGCAAGGCCAACATGCTGCAAGGCACGGTGACGGCAGCGGACGCCACAAGTGCGACGATCACACTGACTGATGGCCGCTCGGTCAAGGCGCAGTCGCCCACGCCCCTGGCACGGGGCAGCCGCGTCACCATCGTCATCCGGCCGCAGAAATTGCTGGTGGGCGCTGCAGCCATTACCAACAGGCTTTCGGGGCGGATCGTCTCGACCTCCTATCTCGGCGGCAATGCCGTCTACGAGATCGATATCGGCGACAACACGATCCTGCGCGCCAATACGCTGATCGATGGCAAACCGTTGCGCGAGGGCGAGACGGTGGATGTCGGCTTCGACCCGTCGGGATGCGTGCTTCTCGATGAGAACGGTTTGCGCATCGGGGTATAAATGAAGCCGGGCTCTACAGCCCCGCCGGATCCGCCTCGCAGTCGACGACACCCCGGCAGCAATAGGCCACCGGTCCGGTCATCACCGCCCGGTCGCCCGAAATCTCGACGGTCAGCGCACCGGCGGGAAGGTGCACCGTAAAACGGCTGCTGTGCGACAAGCCCCGCAAACGTGCGGCAAATGCCGCGACGCAGGCCCCTGTCCCGCACGCCTCGGTCAGCATCCCCGGCCGTTCCCACACCGCCAGCCGGATCGTCTCGCTGTCCAACAATTGAGCTGCCCCGACATTGACGCCTTCCGGAAACAGCTTGTGGTTCTGGATCGCGGGCGCGAACTCGGCCAGGTTTACTGCATCGAGATCGTCGACGAAGAACACCACATGCGGGTTGCCGATCCAGATGGCGAGGCCGTCCACCAGCGGGCCGCTTGAAACCGGCAGATGCAGCGTATCGACCTCGCGTGCCATCGGAAAGGCGCGCCAATCCCGGCTGATCGGCCCCATCCCGACGCTGATCTGCATCGGACCGGCACGGCTGCACGCCAGCATGCCGCCGCCGGTCTCCAGAACAAGCTCGGTTGCGCCGCTTTCCTCGAACAGCAGATGCGCCACGCAACGCGTGGCGTTGCCGCAAGCCGATACTTCGCGGCCGTCGATGTTGAATATCCGCATTGCTGCATGGGCGCCTGCGGCAATGCCGGCCGCCGAAGGTTGTTCGATGGTCAGCAATTGGTCGCCGCCGACGCCGACATGCGCGTCGCAGATGCGCACGATGTCATCCAGCCGGAAGCCGCGCCGATCGACACGACGGTCGAAGATCACGAAATGGTTGCGCAGGCCGTGCATCTTGACGAACGGCCGTCCGCTATCGGCAAGCACATCTGGCAACGAAAACTGGTTCATCCTGCGTAACCTATCGTTCTCATTGCGGACAACCAAGTCGTGACACGGCCCGCAACTTCATCCAGCGGGGAGCAGCGTCATTTGATCCATTATGCTTCGTCGAAGCAAGGGCGACGGCACTGTCGCGAACCGCACCGTAACGTTGCCGGCCATCGACCCCGGCATCCGCGTCCGCGCCACGGCTGGTTCGGATATTGCCTTCCCCGCGCGCTTCGGCTAGCCTTGTTGTACGGTCGTTTAACAAGTGGGATGTGCCCCATGATCCACGCCAGTCAATCCGAAATCGCACTTGGGCAATTCACCTGATTCAACTGCCGTACCCGCCTCAAACCGTGACCGCTGCATGATATTCCCGACCAGGAGAACAGCCATGGAACGCACCTCGATACGTCGCCGGCCGGGTCGTCCGCCGCGTGAGATCGGCGGCATCCAGCAGCGCCCCTGGAAGCAGTTGACGCGGCCCTACGCGCCGATCGAAATCCTCTCAGCCGATCAGGTCATGACCATCCACGAAATGGGCCTCACCATTCTGGAAGAGATCGGCATGAAGGTCTTGCAGCCGCAAGCCCGCCAGCTTTACCGCATGGCGGGCGCCGACGTCGACGAAGGCGAGATGCGCGTGCGCTTCGACCGCGCCATGGTCATGAAACACGTTGCCATGGCGCCGTCTTCGTTCGAACTGCGCGCCAGAAATCCGCAGAAGAACGTCAAGGTCGGCGGCCGGCACTGCATCCTGTCTTCCGTCGGCGGCCCTGCCTATGTGATGGACAACGACCGCGGCCGCAGGCCCGGCACCTATGCCGAGATGTGCGACTACCTGAAGCTGATACAGTCGTTCAACGTGCTGCACCAGGAAGGCGGCGGGCCGTTCGAACCGCTCGACCTGCATCAGAATACGCGCCATCTCGACCTGTACTATGCCGAGATCACCCTGCTGGACAAGAATTGGCAGCCGCAGGCGCTGGGCGAAGGCCGGGCGCTGGACGCGCTTGAAATGGTCGCCATCTCGCTCGGCACCACGCGCGAAAAACTGGCCGACGAAATGCCGGTATTCACCGCGATCATCAACACCAATTCGCCGCTGCAACTCGACGTTCCGATGGCCGAAGGGCTGATCACGATGGCCAGTCACGGTCAGGTCAACGTCATTACACCGTTCACGCTGGCCGGCGCGATGTCGCCGGTGACACTTGCCGGCGCGCTTTCCCAGCAGCATGCCGAAGCGCTGGCCGGCATCGTGCTGACCCAGATCGTGCGCCCCGGTGTGCCGGTCATGTATGGCGGCTTTACCTCCAACGTCGACATGAAGAGCGGCGCGCCGGCTTTCGGCACACCGGAATACACGCAGGCTGCACAGATCACCGGGCAACTCTGCCGCCTGATCGGTATCCCCTTCCGTTCCAGCAACGTCACCGCCGCCAACGCGGTCGACGCACAGGCGGCTTATGAAAGCGCCATGTCGCTGTGGGGCTGCCTGATGGGCGGCGCCAATCTCGTGCTGCATGCGGCCGGCTGGCTGGGCGGCGGCCTGACCGCCTCCTTCGAGAAACTGGTCATCGACGCCGAGATGCTGCAGATGATGGCGGCCTATTTCGAGCCGCCGGTCATCGACACCGATACGCTGGCGCTCGAAGCGGTTCGCGAGGTCGGGCCGGCCGGGCATTTCTTCGGCGCGGCCCACACCATGCAGCGCTACGAGCACGCCTTCTATTCGCCGCTGGTTTCCAACTGGGACAATTACAACCAGTGGCTCGAGCGCGGCCAGGTGACCGCCCCCGAACGCGCCAACACGATCTGGAAGCGGATGGTCGCCGACTACGAGCAGCCGCCGATCGACCCCGGCATCGACGATGCTTTGCGCGACTATATGGAACGGCGCAAGCGCGAGGGTGGCTCGCCGCTCAACTGATTTTTCGCCCATTCGAACGGAAAAGCGGCGGCAATCTCCTGCCGCCGTTTTTCGTCAAACGCGGGCGCGCTACACCTTCTTGAACAGCGCCGGATTCGGGTGGCCGTCGGGATAGATGACCGGTTCGAAATTCGACTTGTGGATGACGACCAGCGGCTGGTGGCAGATGAAGACGAAACAGCCGGACTCCTCCATCAAGTCCTCCATGCGCTGCGAAAGCTGAATGCGCTTTTCCTCGTCCACCTCAGAGACCAGCTTCTGGTAATTGGCCTCGAACTCGGCGTTGTCAAAGCCGGACCAGTTATAAGCGCCGATCTGGTCGGGCCGGAACCAGACGAGATTTTCCGACGGATCGACGCCGCCCGCGAAATCCATCAGCGCCAGATCGAGGTTCTTGTAGCCGTCGCCTTGCGTTTTGTCGCCGACGCCCCAATAGGCGGCCTCGTCATAGGGCTGGATCTCGACCTTGATGCCGGCCTGTTCGAGGCTCGCCTGGATGATCTGGGCGGTGGCGCTGCGGATGGAATCGTTCATCACGGTCAATGTCAGCGTCAGATCGCTGACCCCGGCCTCGGCAAGCAGCGCCGCCGACTTCTCGTAGTCCGGTGCCTCGATCAGGTTCTTGGCCCGGGCAAACTTGGTGCCGGGTTGCACAACGCCGGTGGAACGCTTGGTCAGGTCGTCATACACGCCTGTCAGGATTTGACTGACGTCGACGCCGTACTGCACGGCCTGGCGCACCTTCAAATCCTGGAGGCGCGGGCTGAGCATGTTGATGGTCAGCCAGACATAGCGGGTCGATTGCGCCTCGATAATGGTGGTATCGGACGGCGGGGCTGCCTTCACCGCCTTGGTCGAGGAAATGGCGATCTTGGTGTAGTCGAAGGCGTCGGCCTCATAGGCCAGTTGCGCCGCCTGATCGTCGGTGACGATGTAGATCTCGACCTTGTTGAAATCCGGCTTCGGGCCCGGCCAGTCGGGATTGGCGGTCAGCGTCACTTTCTGCTTCTGCTGCCAGTCGCTGAAAATGTAAGGGCCACAGGATGCCGGTGGTTCGGTGGTGAACTTGCCGCCGACCTTTTCGGTGGCCGCCCGGCTCAGGATATGCCCGCCATAATAAGGCAGCGAGGTCACGAACAGCGGCTGGTAGGGGTTCTTCAGATGGATGATGCCGTTGCGGCTGTCCACGACCTCGACCCGGTCGAGCGGCTCGAACTGATAGGCCCAGGGCGAAGCGAGCTTGGGATCGGCAATCCGCTCATAGGAGAATTTCACGTCGTCGGCTGTTACTGCGCCGAAGCCGTTCGACCATTTCAGCCCGTCGATGAGCGTGAAGGCGATCGATTTCGGATCGGTCTGCTCCAGCTTTTCCGCACCCCACAACGCCCATGGCGAGCCCTGTCGGATGTCGCCAAGCCGGTTCAACGTCACGTAGATGCCGCGCATGATGACGTCCTCGATGCCGCCATTCATGGTGGCGGGGTCGAGGCTTTGCAGGTCACCTTCCATACGGATGCGCAACGTGTCGCCATCGGCGGCCCAGGCGAAGCCCGGCCTCAGGGCGATGCCGGCTCCCAAGGCCCCGGCGGCCTTGAGGAAGGTTCGTCTGTCGGTACTCCATTCAGTCATGTCGTTCTCCCCTGCTGGTTTACGGAAGCGCATGAGAAGGCTTCCCTTTCTTGCCCGCCTGGTGTCAGCGGGAAATGACAGCGCACCATCCTGCCCTCGCCAAGCTGGCGATAGGCCGGTGCCTCCACGCGGCAGCGATCGCGTACGATCGGGCACCGCGTGTGGAATTCACAGCCGGCAGGACGCCGGAACACGCTCGGAATTTCGCCACTGACAGCGAGGCTGTAGCTGCGGCGACGAGGGTCCGGCACCGGTTCCGAGTGGATCAAGGTCGCGGTGTAGGGGTGCAGGGGCGCGGAAAACACCGCCTGCGTCGGCCCCGTCTCGACCAGCCGTCCCAGATACATGATGGCGAGGCGGTCGCTGACATGCCGGATCATCGCCAGATTGTGGGTCACGATCATCGCGGCAAAGCCGAGTTCGCGCTTCAGGTCGCCGATCAGGTTGAGCACGTCCCCCTGCACCGATACGTCCAGACCGGCGGTCGGCTCGTCCGCCAAAAGCAGCTTGGGCCTGGTCGAAAGCGCGCGCGCGACGCCGACGCGGCGCGCCTGCCCGCCTGAAAGCTCGTGCGGATAACGGTCGACGAAGGAGGCAGGCAGGCCGACCTGCGCCAAAAGCATCTTGGCTGCGGCGCGGCGATCAGTGATCTTCTCGCCCTGGATGATGCGCGGTTCGACCAGCAGCGAACCGACGCGCAAGCGCGGGCTGAGCGAACCGACCGGGTCCTGGAACATCATCGCCGAGCGGCGGCGCATGGCGCGGAAATCGGCCGGTATGCGCACCTCATTGCCCTCGAAAATGATGCGGCCCGCCGCCGCCGGCATCAGCCCGAGTATGGTGCGGGCCAGCGTGGTCTTGCCGGACCCGGATTCGCCGACCAGCCCCAGCGTCTCGCCCGGCATCAACGACAGGTTCACGCCGTCGAGGATATTGACGGGCGGTAGCGGAAACGGATTGACGAGGCGATTGAGCAGCCCGCCCCGCGAGAAATTTGCCGAGATGCCGTCGACGGCGAGCAGCGGCGTCATGGCGTCACCGCGTGGCAGCGCGCGACGTGGGAGGGCGAAACCTGCACCGACGGTGGGGCAATCGTGCGGCACGGCGCAAAGGCGCGCGCACAGCGCGGCGCGTAGACACAGCCGGCAATCTCTTCCGTCAGGCTGGGCAACGAACCGGGGATGGTGGGAAGCCTGTCCAGCTTTTCGCGAAAGCGCGCCGGATCGCAAGCAAGCAGTGCCTGCGTATAAGGGTGGCGGGCGCGGTGGAAGATCGCGTCGACCTCGCCGCATTCGACGACCTCGCCGGCATACATGACGTAGACCCGGTCGCAGAGTTCGGCGATGACGCCGAGGTGGTGCGAGACGACGACGATGATGCCGTTATAGTCGCGCCGCAACTGGCGCAGCAAATGGATGATCTGCGCTTCCATCGTCACGTCCAGCGCCGTCGTCGGCTCGTCTGCGATCAACAGCCCCGGATCGGTCAGCAGCGCAGCCGCGATGGCGACGCGCTGGCGCATGCCGCCCGACAGTTCGTGCGGGTAGCTCGCCATGCGGCGCTCGGCGTCGGAAATGCCGACGCGCTCCAGCATGGCGGCAATCCGCGCGCTCTTGGCGGCACGGCCCAGATCCTTGCGACGGTGCTGGAAATCGATCAACTGGTCGCCGATGGTCAGCACCGGATTGAAGGCCGTCATCGGGTCCTGGCCGACCAGAGCGATCTCGTCGCCACGCAACAGCCGTTGCCGGTGGGCATCGAGGGTGGTGAGGTCGATGCCGTTATAGACGATGGAGCCTTCCACCCGCGCGTTGTTCGGCAAGAGATTGGCCAGCGCGGTGACCAGCGTCGATTTTCCGCAGCCGCTTTCGCCGACAATGCCGATCACCTCGCCGGGATGCGCCTCGATGTCGACGTGGCGCAGCGCATGAACGCTGCCGTGCGGCGTCACATAGCGGACGCTGAGGTCACGCGCTGCAAGCGAGCCGGTCACGACGGTCGCCTCGCTTGCAGGCGCGGATCGAGATAATCCCGCAATCCCTCTCCGAGAAAGGTGAAGCCGAGCGTCGCCAGCACCAGCGGCAGCCCGCCGAAGACAACCATGAAGGGCGCCGCCCGGATCGAGGTATAGCCGTCGTACAGGATGGAGCCCCACGATGGCGTCGGCGGGCGCACGCCAAGGCCGAGGAAGCTCAAACCGGCCTCGACCATGATGACCACCGGGATATCCATCGACAAAAGGATGATCAGCGGGCCGACGACGTTGGGCAGCAGGTGGATGAAGATGATGCGCATCGCGCTGGCGTCGAGCAGGCGTTCGGCGAGAATGTAGTCGCTGTTTTTCAACGCCAGCGTCTGCGCCCGTATCAGCCGCGCATAGCTTGGGAAGGACGTTGCCGCGATGACGATGATCAACGTGCCGGTTCCGGTACCCAGGACGGTGATGATGGCGAGCGCGAACATGATCATCGGCAGGGAATTGAGACTGTCGAAGACAAGCACCAGCACAGCGTCGAGCCAGCGCGGTCCGTAACCCGCGATGATGCCGAGCAGGAGACCGATCGTACCCGCTATCGCCACGGAAACGATGGCGATCATGAGGGCGGTGCGCGCGCCATAGATGATGCGGGACAAGAGATCGCGGCCGAGATGATCCGTGCCGAACCAATGCGCCGCCGAGGGCGCCTGCAACTTGTGCAGCACGTCGATCTTCGTCGGCGAATAAGGGGCAAGCCAGGGCGCGAAAAGAGCGGTGATCAGGAAGCTCACGACAAGGATGAGGGCGATGCATGTAAACGGATCGGCCAGCAGCGCCCGCAGCAGCGGGAACCGTTGTCGGTCGGGATAAGGGGCTGATGCTTCAGCTACGGAAGACATCGCGAACCCTCGGGTCGAGCCGGGCGATCAAAAGATCGGCGGCGATGGTGATGGAAACATAGATGGCGGTCATGATCAGCACCGTGCCCATGACGACGGGATAGTTGCGGGTGTTGACCGCGTCGGTGATGAGTTTGCCGATACCCGGACGCGCAAACACCGCCTCGACGAAGACCGCGCTGGACAGGATGCTGCCCAAGCCCACCGCCACCAGCGAGATCGTCGGGATGATGGCGATGCGCAGCGCGTATTTGGAGACGATCTTCCATTCCGGCAGGCCGAAGGAACGGGCCGTGCGGATATGCGGCTCGCCCATCACCTCCATCATCGAGGCGCGCACCATGCGCGCGATATAGCCGATCCAGCCGAGCGCTATGGCGAAGGCAGGCAGGATCAGCGCCTTTGCCTGGCTGGCGATATCGCCCGCCTCGCCCGCGCCTATCGCCGGTAGCCAGCGCAGGGTGACGGCGAAAAGCAGCAGCGAATAAATGGCGACGACGAAGGACGGCACCGCGATGACGCCGACCGAGAGCACGCCGATGACCGCGTCGGCGGCCGTGCCGCGGCCTATGACCGAAAGGCAGCCAAGCGGCACGCCGACAAGAAGGGCAGCGCTAAGTGCTGCCACGCCGAGGATCAGCGTGTTGGGCAGCGCCTCCATGACCAGCGTAGAAACCGGCCGGTTCGACCAGACGTCATAGCCCAGATTTCCGGTCAGCGCGTTGCGGAAGAACTCGACGATCTGCCACCAGACGGGCTGGTCGAGCCCCATGCGCTCGATCAGCATGCGTTTCAGTTCCGGCGTGGCGCGCGGCCCGAGCGCCACGCTCGCCGGATCGCCGGGAACGAGAAACACAGCCGCATACATGGCCACCATGACGAAGGTGAGGATCAGGAGACCAAGGCCGATGCGCTTTACTGTGTATGCAAGCATGACCCCCTCCCCTTTCTCAGGCGAAATCGCGCCTGATGCGCCGTGTTGCAGAGGCGCTATGAACGAGCGTGCCCCGTTCTCGGGCCTCCAGCCGCCAACTCAGGTTGAAATGCGTCTCGTCCGCCGTCAATTCCGTCCACGCCCTGTTGTCGATGTCGGCTTCGCCGCTCTGGATGGCCCAACGGTATTCCGTGACGAGACATGCCGATAGGGGATCGTCGCCACGAATGCGCATCGTGTCGCTGTTGGAGGACGAAACCGTGATGCCGCGATCGTCGTAGCGCGTGCGGCCATGGTCCGAAGCCAGCGCGATCGTCTGCACGCCGCTGCCGACATCATCGGTGACGACGCGGCTGTCGAAGCCCGCCTGCAAGGTGGTGGATGCAACCGGCGGCGCGGTTTCGGCCTCGGCAAAGCGCACGGCGCTGTCGCGCGGCGACGGCGGACGAACCGGCAGGACGACCGTGCTCTCGCCCATGGCGACGGCAAGCGTCGCCAGTTTCGGCTGCGGCCACAGGATCGGCCAGTGCTGGTTGGCGATGGCCACGCGGATGCGATGCCCCTTCGGCACGGTCCGGCCGAAATCGTTGAGTTGCAACTTGACCCGGAACGGCGTGCCTACCGGGCAGGGCGTCGGGTGTTCGTGGCTGTCGCGATGGCTGAGATTGAGCACGCCATAGGTCATCAGCGCGGAAGTACCGTCGGGATAGACATCGCACAGCCTGACCGCCAGATTGACGTGCGGCTGGTCGACGCTCACCAGAAGGTCGAGTTCCGGCCCGCCCAGCAGTGTGAGGTCTTCGTCCAGCGGCGCGGTATCGAAACACAGCGCCAACCCGTCCTCGCGGCGCTGGTCAATCGGCATATCCGGGCAGCTTCCGCCATAGCCGCCCCAGCGCCCGCAATCGCGCCCCGCATGTGCCGGCGAACACACGGAACGGCTTTTGCCGGCAACAGCCTCGGTGCCGAGCCCCGTCTCGTTCAGATGCAGCGCGCGGCGCTCGATGTGCGGCGACGGCCATTGGTCCTCGGCCGCCCAGCGGCCGGCATGGTCGGGCAGATAGAACGGGCGCGGGCGCTCCTCCTCGGTGATCCACACCCGGTAGAGCGGCTCGTCCATGATGCCGGTCGCCTCGCCGCACAGCCAATGCCGCCACCAACGCAGGGCCTCCTGAAGATAGCCGATCAACGGCCCCGGCGAGCCACGGCACGGATAGCTGTGCGACCACGGGCCGACGATGCCGAGTTTCGGCCCCGGCAGGCGCTCGAGCAGGCGCGGCACGAAATTCGTATAGCTGTCCTCCCAGCCACACACGGCCAGCACCGCGCACTGAACGGCGGAATAATCCTCGCAGATCGAACCCTGCCGCCAGTAATCGTCGCGGCGCTGATGGTCGAGCCAGACTTCAGATAGCGAAGTGGCCGTCTCCAGCCGCCTCATCCACATCTCCCGCCAGGCATCGCCGACGATCTGCGGGTCGGGCGCCATCGCCTTCTTCACCAGCATGAAGTTCGACCACATCTCCTGCTCGGTCAGCAGCGCGCCGCCCATATAGTGGATGTCGTCGGAATAGCGGTCGTCGGTGGCGCAGTTGGCGATGACCGCCTTCAGCGCCGGCGGCCGGCGGGCCGCGACCTGCAACGCGTTGAAACCGCCCCAGGAAATGCCGGTCATGCCGACATTGCCGTTGCACCAGTCTTTTGCTGCCAGCAGGGCGATGATCTCGCAGGCGTCCTCCTGCTCCAGCGGCAGGTATTCGTCGGCCAGTTCGCCATCGGAATCGCCGGAGCCGCGAATGTCGACGCGGGCGCAGGCAATGCCATGGCCGGCAAGCCAGGGATGGATTTCCATGTCGCGCTCTACGGTGCCGTCACGGCGCCGGTAGGGCACCATCTCGACGACGACCGGCACCTTTATGTCCGTCACCGGACGCCACAGCGTCACGGCAATGCGCGTGCCATCGGCAAGCGTGAGGAATAGCGGGTCGGTACAGTCGACCGGATAGGGCATGGCGGCAACCGTCATTCCGCTGCCTCTCGGCTGTCATAGCCGCCCGCCGCATCCACGATCGGCATGTCGCGGCGATAGGCTAGTGCGGACGTCACCTCGCCCAGTTCCCGCGCCAGCTTGTGGCCGCTGTGGACCGCGTGAACGATCGCACCGGGCGCCATCGCATCGCCGATCCGGTCGACGCTTTTTATGCCCGCTGCGGCAAGGTCGGCAGAGCGCCCGCTCAGCGCCTCATGCAACTCGTCATGAGGATGGCGCAGGCCGACGAGCACCACGGAACGGCAGGGGATGCGGGTTTCCTCGCCGGTGAACATATGGGCAAGAGTGGCTTCGCTTCCATTGAAAGCCACCAGCCGGGTCAAGGTAGTGACCGGGATGTCGCGCCTCGACAGCGCCTGATGCACCAGCGGCAGTTCGTTGGTCATGAAGGTCCAGGCCGAAGCCTGGCCGGCAGGCGTCACATAGGAAACCGCATTGCCCTGCGCCGCCAGATGCTCCGCCAGAATGCCGCCCATATAGTAGTTGTCGAAATCAAACAGCAGCGTCGGCCCCTCGGGCATGCGGCCTGCGGCGATGTCGTCCGGCGTAAAAACGCCGGGGCCGTCGAGTTGGCCGACCGGAATTTCCTTCGAGGAATAGAGCATCCGCGTCCAGCGCGCGCCGGTCGCCAGCACGACGCGGTCCGGCTTCAGTTCGATTATGTCGTCGACGCCGAGATCGCTTTCGAGGAACATCGACACATTGGCCATTTCGGCCAATCGCCCAAGCCGGTAATCGCTGACGCGCCGCCAGGCGGAAAGGCCGGGCAGCCGCGTCTCGAACGTCAGCCGGCCGCCGAACGCCTTGCCCTTGTCGGCCAGCGTCACCTGATGGCCGCGACGGCCAAGCGTCAGCGCGCATTCGAGGCCCGCCGGCCCGCCGCCGACGATGAGGATTTTTTCAGGCGTCGTCGCCGGCTCGACCCGCTCGGGATGCCAGCCGCGTCGCCATTCCTCGCCCGCCGTTGGGTTTTGCGTGCAACGCACCGGCACGCCGTCATGCCAGCTCGAAATGCAGATGTTGCAGCCGATGCATTCCCGGATTTCGTCGATGCGCCCTTCCCTGATCTTGGCCGGCAGGAACGGATCGGCGATCGAGGGGCGCGCGCCGCCGATCAGGTCGAGGATGCCGCGACGAATTTGCGAGACCATCGCATCCGGCGAGGTGAAGCGGCCGACGCCAACGACGGGTTTTTTCGTCAGGGTTCTCACGAAATCGATGACAGGCTCATGGCTGCCCTCAGCGGTGAACCGCGACGCGGAACAGTCGGTCGGGCTCGAATCCATCTTGACGTCGAACAGGTCCGGTACGTCGGAAAGCAGCTCGATTGCCTCATGCGCTTCCGAGGGTTGGTTGCGGCCCGGCCGGCCGCGCAATTCTTCCAGGCTGATGCGCAGGGCGACACCGCAATCCTTGCCGACTGCGTCCTTCGTCACCTCGATCATTTCGCGCACGAAACGGACGCGGTTTGCGATGGAGCCGCCATATTCGTCGGTGCGGTGGTTGTATTCAGGCAGCAGGAACTGGGAGCCGAGATAGCCCATGCCGGCATAGACATAGACGATGTCGAAGCCGGCGATGCGCGCCTTGCGCGCGGCCTCCGCCTGCGCCTTCAGCACAGCACGAATGTCGGCCTTGTCCATGATCCTCGGGCGCAGATTGCCCATGAAACCGAGATGCGTGGCCATCCACGGAATGCCGGACGGCGAGAGCGGCGGCAACCGGCTGGTGCGGTTCATCACCGAAGCACCGCCGTGAAACAGCTCCACCCCTGCCAGCGCGCCATGGCGGTGTACCGCCTCCGTCATCAGCGCATGGGAGCGGATGTCGTTGTCGTCCCACAGCGTCGCGAAGGGCAGCGGCGTGTCGTCCGAATCCGGGTCGATCGAGCAGGCGCCGGTGCAGATCACGCCCCAGCCGCCCTCGGCCTTGGTTTCGCGAAAGGCAGCCCGGACGCGGGGCAGCGCATTGGTCATGCCGCTGGCATGCGGCACCTGGTAAAAGCGGTTCGGCGCCGTCACCGGGCCGATCCTCACCGGCTCGAAAAGCACGTCGTAACCGGAATTCCGCGCCATCCGCCTCTCCTCGCCGTCCGCGCCCAACAGGCACCAGCACGGCAACGATATCGAAAAAACATCGTCACGCAAGCAAATTATACGATCATATAGTTTCTCTGTCCGATGCCATTGCGGGCCTTTTCGGAAAAGGTTATCTAGGGGCCGCTGACCATCACGCTGCGGGCGACGCTCGTCCGATCCGCCATGCATTCGGCGCAGAGAACCAAGTTTGACCAAGCCAACGCCCGTAAAAAAGCCACGCGCGCACTTCCACCGAGCAACGCCCGAAGAGCGCAGCCGCCAACTCGGCGAAGCGGTGCTGCGTTGCATCGCCAAGAAGGGCGTCGCCGGCGTTTCCGCACGCCAGATCGCAGCGGAGGCCGGCGTCACGCAAGGCCTGATCACCCACCATTTCGGCGAAATCAGCGAACTGGTTTCCTACGCCTTCGACCTGATGTCCGACGGCATCCTCGATGCCATCATCGCCGCCACCGACGCCGCGCCGGACAACCCGCAGGCGCGCCTCGACGCCTATATCGACGCGTCGTTCTCGCCCATCATCTTCGACCGCGACGTGCTGCATGTGTGGGTGGTATTCTGGGGCCTGATCCTGCATTCGCCGCGCATGAGCGCATCGCAAAAGAGCGAGTATTCGTCCTATGTCTCCACGGTCGAGCGGCTGCTCTCGGACCTGGCGGCGGCCGAGGGTTTTTCGATCCGGGACCTGAGGCTGGCCGCCGTCGCCTTCACGGCGCTGCTCGACGGCCTGTGGCTGGCATGGTGCCTCAACCCGACCGCCTTCAGGCCGCAGGACGGGATAGAGCTTTGCCAGAACTGGATAGAGGGCCTGCGCCGGGGGAGCTATGCCTGAGCAGCCATCGGAACAGGCATCGACGATCGCCGCACCCGTGCGGCGATCACGCCTCAAACCGCAACCGTAAGGCTAACCCTGCTCCCTGAATTTTCGCTCCGGCAATGATTGCGGATCGGGCGGCGTCGTTATGCCGCCATTCATATCCAGCTGCATGAACACGGTGTCCAGCCAGCGCCCGTGCTTGTAGCCGGACCCTTGCAGCTTGCCGCTGTGGCTGAACCCCAGCTTTTCGTGCAGCCTGACCGATGCACTGTCTGGCGTGCCGTCGCCGATCACCGCGACCAGTTGGCGAAAGCCCAGCGCCCGCACGGCCTCGATCAGCGCCTCCAGCAGGAGCCGCCCGGCACCCCGGCCCTTCGCCTCCGGTGCGACATAGATCGAATCCTCGGCGATGAAGCGATAGGCCGGCCGGGCGCGGAACGCGCTGGCATAGGCATAGCCGAGAACCGCTCCGTCTTCTTCGGCGACAAGATAGGGATACCCATAGAGCGTCAACGCCTCGAACCGCTCAAGCATCGCAGCTTGCGCAGGCGGTTCCAACTCGTAGCTGGCTGTGCCGTTGAGGACGGCGTCGGCATAGATGGCCGTGATCCGGCCGATATCCGCCAATGTGGCGGGTCGCATTGCAATGCTGCTCATAATTTAGGCACCAATTTCCAGTGCCTCTCATTAATGCAAACATTGTCGCAAAAGAAAAGGGCGACCCCTTGGGCCGCCCTTCGAATAGTTCAGTCTCAACCGTTTTTAGCGGCGATCGCCCATGAACTGCAGCATGAACATGAACAGGTTGATGAAGTCGAGATAGAGGCGCAGCGCGCCCATGATCGACTTGCGGCCGGCAACGGCCGTGTCGTCGCCCTCGAAATACATTTCCTTGATCTTCTGCGTGTCGTAGGCGGTGAGGCCGGCGAACACCAGCACGCCGATCGCCGAGATGGCGAAGGACAGCGCCGAGGACTGCAGGAAGATGTTGATGACCATGGCGATGATGAGGCCGACCACGCCCATGATCAGGAACGAACCCATCGCGGTCATGTCGCGCTTGGTGGTGTAGCCATACAGCGACAGCGCGCCGAAGGCAGCGGCGGTGGCGAAGAAGGTCTGCGTTATGCTGGCCGAGGTGTAGACCAGGAAGATCGACGACAGCGACAGGCCGACCAGGCCGGCATAGACCCAGAACGTCGTCTGCGCCGCCGCTACGCTCATCGACTGGACGCGAAACGACAGGAACATCACGGCGGCCAGCGGCGCCAGAATAACCACCCATTTCAACGGCGAGGCAAAGATCGCATAGCCGAAAGAAGTCAGCATCTGGCCGCTCGGCAGGGTTGCTACTGCGGCGGACGGATCGGTCGTGATCGCCATCATGACGGTGGCGATAGCGGCAAGGCCGGTGATGAGAAGGCCAAGCCCCATCAAATTGTAGACCTTGATCATGTAGGCGCGAAGGCCTTGATCAATGTCAGCATAGGCGCCGGTGCCTACTTGGGCGGCGCGAGTCTGATAATTACGGGTATCAGCCATGGGTTTCCTCTATTGCTTCTGTCCCGTCCGGTGTCAGGCTTTCGTCAAGCCCAGGCGCCGCTGGCGGAACTCCAGCATGCCTGTGGCCGAATATGATGATTCTTTTCGTCAAGAACAAGACCGTAACCGACTGCAACGCTTCGTGAAACGCTTGGAAATCGCATTTATTGGGTCGTAGGGCCAAACATTACCGCGAATTAATCAAAACGAACCCGAAACAGCCGGCCGCAAGGCGCTGCATTACCCGACGCGCAGCACCGGTGCGGCCTTCTGTCCCAACACCCGCCATGTTCCGAGAAGGCCGAGGCCAACCGTCATGCCAAGCGACAGGACAACCGTGGCCAACGCCACTTCCGGCGAAAAATGCGACGGCAGTTTCATGATGCGCGCAACCACGAACCATGCCGCAACCCCGCCGGCAACAAGCGCGAACAGCGCCGTTGCCAGGCCGATCAACGCATATTCCAACGCGTAGGCGGCCATCAGCGTTCGCCTTGTCGCGCCCAGCGTCTTCAGCACCACGGCATCGTGGATGCGTGCCCGGTTGCCGGCGGCAAGGGCGCCTGCCAGCACCAGCACCGAAGCGATCAGCGCGACGCTTGCCGCAGCCCGGATCGCCGTGCCCAATTCGCCGACCAGTCGGTTGATGATGTCGAGCGCGTCCTTGACGCGCACTGTCGTCACCGCGGGAAAGGCACGGGTAACGGCATTCAACAGGCGCGCGTCGTCGGCCGTCGTGGCCTGCTTGTCGGCCAGCGTCGCGATCCATGCATGCGGCGCGCCGGCAAAGGTGTTGGGCGAAAACACCATGACGAAATTGATGCCCATGGTTTCCCACTCGACCTGACGGAAATTGGCTATTTTCGCCGTGACGTTGCGACCGAGGACGTTGACGGTGACGGTATCGCCAAGCTTCAGGCCGATCTGCGCGGCCTCTTCGGCTGAAAAGGAAACCAGCGGCTCGCCGGCATAGTCGGCCGGCCACCATGCGCCTTCGGTGAGTGTCGCGTTGGCCGGTTTCGCGGCGTCGTAGGTCAGGCCACGATCGCCCTTCAGCACCCAACCGCCTTCCGCCGGCACTGAAACCTTGGCAACATCGACGCCGTTCAGCGCCATCACCCGCCCGCGCAGCATCGGCACCTTGGCCAGTGTGCCGCCCGGCGCTTCTTTTGCGATCAGCGCTGAAAACGCGTCGACTTCGCCGGCCTGTATATCGACGAAGAAGAAGTTCGGGGCCTGTTCGGGCAGATTGCCGCCGATCTGGCGCCGCAGATTGCCGTCGATCAGGGCCAGCGTCACCAGAAGCGTCAGGCCGAGGCCGAGCGACAAGACCACGGACGGCGTCAGCGCGCCGGGCCTGTGGATGTTGCCGACCGCGAGCCGCAGCACGACGAAGCGGGCGCGCGGGCTTTTTCTCGCCAGCCACTGCACAAGCACGGCCACGCCGCGCAGCACCACAAATGAAACCAGGGTAGCGCCGACGAAAATCACCGCGATGCGGCGGTCGGTAGCCGAAAAGATCGCCAGCGCCGCCAGGGCAAGCGCGATGCCGAGCGCCGCCAAGCCATAGATCGGGCGGGGCAGGCCCTTGCCTTGCAGCGCCATTTCACGAAACAGCGCCGTCGCCGGAACATCGCGGGCGCGGCCGAGCGGCAGCAAGGCGAAAGCCAGCGTCGTCAACGCGCCGAACAGGGCGGCAAGCGCCAGCGCGCCGGGATAAAAGCCGCCGGCCGCCGGCACCGGAATGACCGAGGCAAGGGCGGCACTTGCCGCAAACGGCATCAGCGCGGCGAGCACGAGACCGGCGGCGATGCCGAGCCCGGCGATGATCAGGATTTGCACCAGATAGACGATGAAGACGAAGCGCCCCGAGGCGCCAAGGCTTTTGAAAGTGGCGATGACCCCGCGCTTGGAGTCGAGATAGGCGCGCACCGCATTGGCGACGCCGACGCCACCCACTACCAGCGCGGTCAGCCCGACCAGCGTCAGGAATTGCGAAAAGCGTTCGATGTTGGACGACAGCGAGGGCGCTGCATTGGCGCGGGTGCGCACCGACCAGCCGGCCTGCGGGAATTTTTCGCCGGCCTGAGCCTCGATTTCCTTGATCCGGGCATCGGCGGTGTCGGACGGCAGTCGCAGCTTGTAGATATGCTGGACCAGGCTGCCCGGCTGGATCAGGCCGGAAGCCGACAGGCCTTCGGCCGAAATCATCAACCGGGGCGCAAACCCGAAACCGTCGGAAAGCGCATCGGGTTCGGTGACGAGCTTGGCGCGCAATTCGAACGTGGCGCTGCCGAGTTTCACCCTGTCGCCAAGCTTCAAATGGAGGCGCTCGAACAAAAGATCGGGAGCGGCCGCACCGAACAGGCCGGCACGCTCGCCGAACAATTCTTCATGCGGCAGGGCCGGTGCCGTCACCAGTCCATCATAGAGCGGATAGGCGGCATCGACCGCCTTGACCTCGACCAAAGCCTGGTCGGAACCGTCCTCCAGCCGCGCCATGGAGCGCATGTTGGCGGTTTGCGAAACCGTGCCGAGGCTTTCGAGGAAGGCATATTCGGGCGCGGTTGCCGCGCGCTGGGTCAATTGAAAACGCATGTCGCCGCCCAGCAGCGATTGCCCCTGATTGGCAACGCCCGCCGAAATCGAGCGCGCCACCGAATTGACCCCGCCGATGGCCGCGACCCCGAGCGCGATACAGGCAAGGAAAATCAGAAAGCCGGACAACCCGCCGCGCATTTCGCGCAGCGAGAAGCGGATGGCAAGCGAGAGGGTGCGGGGGATCATGCGCGTGACGCCGGTAACGGCAAAGGCCGCGCCCTACGGCGGGCCTCTCTTTTGGGGCGCGACGGAGCGCGACATAGAAGAGAGGAGCAACGTCGAGCGCTTCCTTCAACCATCCTCATCAAGCCGTCGCCCTCACCAATGCCGGCGCGTCCTCGATCCGGCCGGAGCGCATTGCCACCTGACGCGAGCAGCGGGCGGCAAGGGCAGGGTCGTGCGTGACCAGCACCAGCGTCATGGCGCGCTCGGCCGCTTTCGCGAACAAAAGGTCGGCGACCTGCCTGCCCGTCGCCTGGTCGAGATTGCCGGTCGGCTCGTCGGCGATCAGAATGCGCGGGCTGGGCGCCAGCGCCCGCGCGATCGCCACGCGCTGCTGCTCGCCGCCGGACAGTTCGCCCGGATAGTGGGTGACGCGGTCGCTGAGGCCGACCGCAGCCAGTTCACGCGCAGCTATGCCAAACGGATCGGCATGACCGGCGAGTTCCAGCGGCACGGCGACGTTTTCCAGCGCCGTCATATTGGGGATGAGATGGAACGACTGGAACACGATGCCGATGTTTCGGCCCCGAAACGACGCGATCCGGTCCTCGCTTTTGCCGTTCAGCACTTCACCTGCGATACGCACGGTGCCGGCGTCGACCTTCTCCAGCCCGGCCAGCACCATCAGCAGCGTCGACTTGCCGGAGCCGGACGGTCCGACGATGCCGATCACCTCGCCGCTTTCCACGCCGAGGCTCACGCCCTTCAGCACATGCACGCGCGACGCGCCGTCGCCAAGCGTCAGCGACACGTCTTTCAGCTCGATGACGGCTTCTGCCAAGGGTAAATCGTCCTATATGGGAGGAAGAGGCGAAGGATTGCCTTGGTCATATGGGGCTTGCTGCATGGCTTTCAAACATCTCCTCGCCGCCGCTTTTGCAGTTTTTGTCGCGCTCGGTGCATGGACTTGTCCGGCTTTCGCCAATCCGGTCAAGATCGTCGGCTTCGGCGACAGCCTGATGGCCGGTTACGGTCTCGGGCCGGGCGAAGGATTTACCGACAGGCTGCAGGCAGCGCTACGCGCCACGGGCCATGACGTGACGGTCGCGAATGCCGGCGTGTCCGGCGACACCACCAGCGGCGGGCTGTCGCGGCTCGACTGGTCGGTTCCCGACGGCACCGATTTGGTGATCCTGGAACTCGGCGGCAACGACATGCTGCGCGGCATTGCGCCCGAGATCGTCGAGAAAAACCTCGACGCCATGATGGCGAGGCTCGCGGAAAGGAAAATCCCCGTCCTGCTGGCGGGCATGGTCGCCGCGCCCAATCTCGGCCATGCTTATCAGGAGGCGTTCGGTTCGATTTATCCAAAACTTGCCGAAAAATACGGTGCGACGCTTTATCCGTTCTTCCTCGACGGCGTGACGGGCGATGCGGCGCTGGAACTTGAAGACGTCATGCACCCCAATGCAAAGGGCATTGAGCGGATCGTCGAGGCGATCTTGCCGACCGTTGAAAAGGCACTCGCCGCATTGCCGGCCCAGCCATGAAACGCAACCAAAATGGCCCAAAGCTCTTTTCGTCATGAAGGCTTCACGGTTACTTGCAACCAACAAAGCGCTTGCTCCATCCGGCTATCGGTGATTCGCTGGGGACAGACTTCGATTCGATGAAGGGAGGCTCTCATGCCGCGTCTTTTCACCGCCCTCGAAATTCCGCGAGATGCCGCACTATCGCTTTCCCTGCTTAGGGGAGGCCTGCCGGGAGCCCGCTGGATCGACGTCGAGAATTATCATCTCACGCTGCGCTTCATCGGCGACGTCGAAGGGCACATCGCCGACGAGATCGCCGATGCGCTGGATCGGGTGCAGCGGCCCTCCTTCACCATGGCGCTGTCCGGCGTCGGCGCATTCGGCCAGAAGAAGCCGCATGCCATCTGGGCGGGCGCGACCGCTTCGCCCGATCTGAGCGCCTTGCATGGCGAGATCGACCGCATCTGCCAGCGGCTCGGCATTCCCGCCGATCCGCGCAAATTCATGCCGCATGTCACCTTGGCCCGCTTGCGCAACTCCAGCCCCATCGAAGTGGCGCACTATCTTTCGGCGCGCGGCAATTTTTCGAGCGCGCCGTTTCGGGTCGGGCGTTTCGTGCTGATGTCGTCGCGCGATTCGGTCGGCGGCGGCCCTTACGTCATCGAGGAGGCATGGCCGCTTCTGCACCAGGCTACGCGCCAGCGCTCCGAAGAGGCGGCCGACGCCACAGGCATCATGCGATAGAAAACGGCATCTTGCAGTCGGGCGGCGGCTTTACCACATTTGCCCGGAACCGGCATTTCCACCCGCAAATGTCGACCCAGTTGGAGAGTTCCATGGCGCAAAAACCGAACTTCGATTTCTTCGGCTTTGGCAGCAAGCCGGCTGACGAGAGCGAGGTGCGTACAAAATTCTGGCGCACAGCCAAGAATGCTGCCCGCCAGATTCCCTTCATGGAGGATGTGGTCGCCGCTTACTATTGTGCTCTGGACAGGAAGACGCCGGTGCGCGCCAAGGGCATATTGCTGGCCGCGCTGGCGTATTTCGTGCTGCCAACCGACGCCATCCCGGATTTCATCTTCGGCCTCGGCTTCACCGACGACATCGCGGTGCTGACGGCAGCGATCGCCACCGTGCGCGCCCATATCAAGCCGGCGCACCGGCTGGCCGCGCGCGAAGCGATCGCCGACGAAAGCTGACAGGCTTCGGTGTCGCCGGCGGGCGCACCGCCTCGGCTACCCAAAAGACAAACTCTCGCCGCTTTCATGTATTCCAAGTCGCGACGGGGACGTTGCGCCGCCCTGCCGGAAGGCGGCGGCGTGCAAACGGTGCTGGTTTCTGGATGGCGGAGGTCCTTTTCTCACGGAACTTCATTCTTTGGTAACCCAGATTAAATCAAAATGAAGCGAATGGCAGGACGCCAAGCCGGCCGGCCTCCGCATAATTTGGAATACGGGAAAAACAATGCGCGGATTGATTGCACTAGTTTCGGGCCTTGCCATGGCAGCGGCGGCGGCTTCGCCGGCGCTTGCACAGCAGGCGACCAAGATCGGCCAGCATAACGCCTGGGGCACCTACAGCTATCAAGCTTCCGGCGGCAAGGTCTGCTACGTGCTGACGGTGCCGACCGACAAGCAGCCGCCGACGCTCGATCACGGCGACATGTTCTTCTTTGTCAGCCAGCGTCCCGGCCAGCAGGTTTCCTACGAGCCGCAATTCATCGCCGGCTACGACTTCCAGGCAGGATCGAAGGCCACCGTCACCATCGACAAGAAATCCTTTTCCATGTTCACGCGCGGCAAGTCGGCCTGGGTGGAAAACGCCGCCGAAGAGCCGGTGCTGATCGCGGCCATGAAGTCCGGCAGCGACATGAAGGTGCAGGCCAAGTCCGGGCGCGGCAACGCGACCAGCTATGTCTTCTCGCTCAAGGGCATTTCGGCAGCCCTAAGCTCCATCGCCAACTGCAAATGACGGCTAGAGCGGCGGACGCTCGGGTAAACCCGCGCTGCCGCTCTATCCTCTTGTTTGAGCATCAGATTTTCCGAAAACCGGATTCCACTTTTCGGTCCGATGCTCTAGCCGGTATCGCCAGGCCTTTTCAGGCCGACAGCAGGCCGACAACTCTCGGTCCCATATCCGGCACCAGAAGCAAGGCCGCGACCCATGCGACCTGCAGGAACGCGATGAGGTAAAGCCTGGTCCGGAATGGTTCCTTGCGGGTCTTGTGCCGGAAGAGGTGCTGCGCCGATACCGCGCCCACCGTGCCGCCAAGAACCGCGAGCCATAGCAACGTGCTTTCACGGATCCGCCACGCGCCCGCTCGCGCCTGGCGTTTGTCCCACCAGAAGGCCAGGAACGCGGCGCCGTTGACCGCAAGCAGGGCGGCCAGGATCTGAGGCAGGGAAATCATCGAGAGAATCTGGCAAAGATAGACTAACAAGCTGCAAACATGGCGCGCACGGACATGAATTCCGCCAGACTTACGACCATAGGCTTCGATGCCGACGACACGCTGTGGCAAAACGAGCAGTTCTTCCGGCTGACCGAGGATCGCTTCGTGTCCCTGCTGGCCGACCACGCCGAGCAGAACGACGTCAAGGAACGGCTTCTCGACGCCGAGCGGCGAAATCTCGATCTGTATGGTTTCGGCATCAAGGGGTTCACCTTGTCGATGGTCGAAACGGCGATCGAGGTGACGGGCGGCAAGGTTCCCGCAAAAATCATCGCCGATATCGTCCAGGCCGGGCGGCAGATGCTTTCCCACCCGGTCGAGACGCTGCCTTACGCGCGCAAAACCCTTGAGCAACTGGCGGGAAAATTTCGGCTGGTGCTGATCACCAAGGGCGATCTGTTCGACCAGGAGCGCAAGCTCGCGCAATCCGGTCTCGGCGGCCTGTTCGACGCCGTCGAGATCGTCAGTGCCAAGCAGCCCGAAACCTACAGCCGCATTTTCAGCCGCCACGGCGACGGACCTGAAAGAAGCATGATGGTCGGCAACTCGTTGAAATCCGACATCGTACCGGTCCTGCAAGCCGGCGGCTGGGGCGTCTATGTCCCGCATGACCTGAACTGGGTACTCGAACATGCCGAAACCCCGGTCGATGAACCGCGCTTCAGGCAGGTTTCAAACCTCGGCGAGTTACCGGAACTGCTGGCGCAACTGGGTTAGCCCTTGGCAGGTGGCCGTGACGGCACGGCACAGCTGTGATATGTGGCCGGTAATCCCTATCTGTAGCCGGTCCGGACGGACTGAACCAAAGAACCACAATGACCCTTTCGCTCGATCTCACCACCGACACCGCACGCGATGCGTTGCGCCCCCGCGCTTCGACGGCTGAGAAGCCGTCGTTGGTCGGTTTGACGCGCGCGGAAATGGCCGAGGCGCTGGTGGCGTCCGGCGTCGTTTCCGAACGGCAGGCGAAGATGCGCACCAGCCAGCTCTGGCATTGGCTCTATGTGCGCGGCGTCTCCGACTTTGCGCATATGTTCAACATCTCCAAGGAACTGCGCGCGGAGTTGGACAGGCATTTTACCGTCGCACGCCCCGAAATCGTGGAAGAACAGATTTCCACCGACGGCACCCGCAAATGGCTGTTCCGGTTTCCCGCGCGGGGGGCAGGACGGCCCGTTGAAATTGAAACGGTCTATATCCCCGAACAGGGGCGCGGCACGCTGTGCATCTCCAGCCAGGTCGGCTGCACGCTGACCTGTACCTTCTGCCACACCGGCACGCAGAAGCTGGTGCGCAATCTGACGGCCGAGGAAATCCTGGCGCAATTGCTGACCGCCCGCGACAAGCTCGGCGATTTCCCCGACCGCGATACCCCCGCCGGGGCCATCGTTCCCGCCGAAGGGCGAAAGATATCCAACATCGTCATGATGGGCATGGGCGAGCCGCTCTATAATTTCGAGGCGGTGAAGAAGGCATTGCTGATCGCCTCCGATGGCGACGGGCTGGCCCTGTCCAAGCGGCGCATCACGCTTTCGACGTCCGGCGTTGTTCCGGAAATCTATAGGACCGGCGAAGAGATCGGCGTCATGCTGGCCATCTCGCTGCACGCCACCAATGACGATCTGCGCGACCTGCTGGTGCCGATCAACAAGAAGTACCCGCTGGCCGAACTGATGGAAGCCTGCCGTTCCTATCCGGGCCTGTCGAACGCGCGAAGAATTACGTTTGAATATGTGATGCTGCGCGAGGTCAACGATTCCATCGACGACGCCAAGGCGCTTATCAAGCTGTTGAGGGGCATTCCGGCCAAGATCAATCTGATCCCGTTCAACCCGTGGCCGGGCACCAACTACCAGTGCTCGGAATGGGAAACGATCGAGAAGTTCGCCGACTACATCAACAATGCCGGCTATGCCTCGCCGATCCGCACGCCGCGCGGCCGAGACATTCTCGCCGCCTGCGGCCAGCTCAAATCCGAATCGGAGCGCATGCGCAAGGTCGACCGGCTGGCGCTGGAAGCGATGATGATCGCAGGTCACGGCGAGGAGTGAACCGCGTCCTTCTTTATCTCTTCCGCTTCGCGGCCATCGTCGTCGGCTACATGGTCGCAGCCCTGGCCGCCAGCGCCTTCCTCCATTTGCTTTTCCTTGGAGCCGCAGGCTTCCGGCCCGAAGATAATTCGGCCGTTGTCGCCGGCTCGCTGCTGTTTTCGATCCCCTTCACCGCGCTGTTCGTCGGCTATTTCGCGTTCCTGCCTTCCCTCGTCGTGATCCTGCTCGGGGAAGTTCTCGGGCAGCGCAACTGGCTGTTCCACGCGCTCGCAGGTGCCGCCGTCGGCCTGGCGGTCGCTGGCCTGTTCTGGCAAGCGCCGATGGGCGAGATGGGCCGGATGGCAACAGACCCGGCACTGTCTGTCGGCCTGTTCATCGGCGCGGGCATCGTCGGCGGCCTCGCCTACTGGCTATGCGCCGGCCGCTGGGCTGGCGGCTGGCGCAACCACGCTACTTTACCTGGGCCGTCAGGATCTTAAGCGCAAAGGCCGAGAATACGCCGGCCAGCAGATAATCGACCACGCGCGTCGCCCTCGGGCTCGCTTTCATCGCCGACGAGAATTTCTCCGCGGCCAGCACCATCGGCACCGCCACCGGTATCGACAGCGTGATGAACATCACACCGAGAAAGAACAGTTTTCCCGGCGCATGCGGATCGTGCGCGGACACGAATTGCGGCAGAAAGGTCATGAAGAACAAGATGATCTTCGGGTTGAGCAGATTGACGCCAAGCCCGGCCGCGAAACTTCTGGGCAGCGAGATACGCGGCCCTTTCTTGGTCACGGGCGAGAAAGCCGAGCCTTTCGCCAGCGCCTGCCAGGCCAGGAAGACGAGATAGCCGGCACCAAAAATCTTCAGCACGAAGAAGGCCGTCGGCGAGGCGACGATCAGCGCTGAAATGCCGACGACGACCAGCGTTGTATGGATCAGCGTGCCGAAAAGCGCTCCCCCCATCGAGGCGAAGCCGGAGGCCCTGCCCTGGCTCAGCGTACGGCTGACGAACAGCGTCATGTCCGGGCCAGGCGTAGCGGCCAGCACAAGGGTCGCGATGCCGAACTGGATCAGCGTGGCAATATCGGGAACGAAATTCATGGTGGGCACCGAGTGAGAACGGGAGCGTATAACGCAAGGCCGTTTGCGACGCCAGTGCCAGCCCGTGCGCCTTTATGCCTGCGCCTTTACCGCGATGTAACGGGAGCCTGCTAGGCTGGATGCCTGTCTTTCTGGAAAGCCGGCATGAAAATCGCGTTTCTCGGCACCGGCTTCGTTGCCGACTATTATATGGCGACGCTGCCCAACCATCCCGGCCTCGAACTTGCCGGCGCTTTCGACCGTGACGCCGCACGGTTGGCCCAGTTCTGCGATTTTTATCGGGTCCGGCCCTATGAAAGCGCCGAAGCGCTGCTCGAAGACCCTTCTGTCGGCATCGTCGTCAATCTGACGCCGCCGGAAAGCCATTTTGAACTATCCGAAAGGACCTTGCGCGCGGGCAGGCATGTTTACTGCGAAAAACCGCTGGCGATGCGCTTCGAAGATGCCCGCACGCTGGTCGGGCTTGCCGATACGCTGGGGCTGACGCTGGCGAGCGCACCCGCCAACGCATTGAGCGCCGCACATAAAGCGGTCGCAGATGTGCTTGCCGCCGGCCGCATCGGCACGCCACGCCTGATCTACGCAGAGATGGAGGACGGCGCGGTATTCCGCGACAAATGGCGCGAATGGCGCTCGCGTTCGGGGGCCGCATGGCCGGGCGTCCATGAGTTCGAAGTCGGCTGCACGCTGGAACATGCCGGCTATGCGCTTTCGTGGCTCACCTGCCTGTTCGGCCCGGTCGAGGACCTCACCGCGTTCTCGGCGCTGACCTTTCCAGACAAGGGATCGGCCACGGAAAAGCTGGCCCTTGGGCCGGATTTCTCCGTCGGTTGCCTGCGCTTCAAATCCGGCCCTGTCGCGCGGATGACCTGCGGCCTTGCAGCACCCAAGGACCGGTCGCTGACCATTCTGGGCGATGCCGGTTCCATCACCGTGCGCGATCTGTGGGACGAGAATTCGGCCATCCATCTGGAAGCGGCCGGAGAGCCGCGCAGCCTGAAGCAGAGACTGGCCAACCGACTGGAAAGCCGGCTCGGCAAATTCCTGCCCTGGAAGCCGACACCGGGCAGGCGGCTTGCCTACCCGGCATCGAAAAAGACATTGCCCGGCTTTCCCTCGCAGATCGATTTTTGCGCCGGCATCGCGGCACAGGCGCAGGCGATTGCCCAAAGCCGGCAGCCGCAATTCTCCGGCGCGATGGCCTTGCACATTACCGAACTGGCGCTGGCCCTGAACAATGCCGGCAGCCTGCCCCAGCCATACACGATGCAAAGCTCGTTTTGAGCCTCGGCGTCACACCGGAGGCAGCGCCCGCACCGCGTCGATAATGGCGAGCACCGCCTTGCTGTCGGCTAACGGCATCGAATCGCAAACCGTCCTGCCCTGCCGGACCGCATCCATGACCGCAATGGTCTCGAATTGCAGGCCGCCGCCGGGAAACGGCTTTTTCTCGACCTTGCGTCCGCCGATGGCGAGGTGGTCGAGCATTTTCGACAGCGTTCCGCCCTCTTCCGAACCGGCACGCTGGACGCCACGATAATGCGTCAGCCTTTGTGCCTTCAGGAAGGGCGCCTTGAGCCGCAATGTGCCGCTCGTCCCTTCGATCAGGAAAGAATTCCCGCCGGCCCGGTCGAAGCCGCAGGACAGGCTTGCCGTCGCCTCGTCGTAGCGAAGTTCGATTTCGGCATGCATGTCGACGCCGCTTCGCGCCGCCTTCCAGCGCCCGGAAACGCCTTGCGGATGTCCCAGGAAATGCAGGGCAAGCGAGATCGGATAGACGCCAAGGTCCAACAATGCACCACCGCCTTGCGCCACGAAGAAGCGGCTGCCTGCCAGTTCCTCGCGACGATAGGACAGGTCGGCGTGGATGGCCGTTACCCTGCCAATGTCGCCGGCATCGATGCTTGCCTTGGCGCGCACCACCGCCGGCAGGAAGCGAGTCCACATGGCCTCCATGACGAACACGCCCCTGGCCGACGCCGCCTGCTCGATTTCCTCGACCTCGGCCACGGATAGCGCCAGCGGCTTTTCGACCAGCACCGGCTTGCCGGCGGCGATGGCACGCAGGGCCTGCCCGGCATGCAATGCATTCGGCGTGGCGAGATAGACGGCATCGACAGTGCTGTCGGCAAGCAGTGCGTCGAAATCGGTGTAGCCCCGGCCGGCGCCGGTAGCGGCGCGAAACGCTTCGGCCTTTTCGGCGACGCGCGAATGGACCGCGGCGACGCGCGCGCCGGCCGCATGGCCGAGATCGGCGGCAAACTGGCGCGCTATGTTACCCGTGCCAACAATGCCCCAGCCAAATGCCATACCCGCCGCTTCATCCTTCCGCAGCCCGATGCGAGCTTTTCTACCCGCCTATCGCCGCCTCGACCAGCCGCTTGGCGTCAGGGCCCGCCCATTCCGCCGGCCCGTTCATATGGGCGATCAGGCAGCCCTCGCCGTCGACCAACATGGTGGCCGGCAGGCCGAGCGCCAGGCCGCGCGTCTTCAGATCGTTGAACACGCCCATCGAGGCATCGCGATAATAGCCGAGCGAGGCGACGCCGGTATCGGCAAGGAATTTCTTCGGCTTGGTGTCGTCGCCCGTATCGACATTGACGGCGACGACCTCAAATTTTTGACTACCCATTTCCTTTTGCAAGGCATCGAGGGCTGGCATCTCGGCGCGGCAGGGCGCACACCATGTCGCCCACAGGTTGAGCAGCACCGTTTTCCCGGCCGCCGTCTTGGCTGTGAGGTCGGCGAGGCTCATCGGCTTGCCGTCCGGCCCGTTGAAGGCAAGGCTCTTGAGCGATTGCGGCGGATCGGCCGGCAAAAGCGCCGCGACCTGGCCGGTCGCCGCTGCCGCAATCGTCTTGGCGCGATCGGCCTTTGCCGCGCAGGCAATGTCGTCCTGGCTCTCGCCGACAGCTAGCTGAGCGCCAGCCGTGTTGCCAGAGCCGCTCTCCTTGACATATACCGCGACCGCGCCAGCCACCACGCCGGCAATGAGTGCGGCGACGATCAGGCGTGGGGCGGGGAAAAGTTTTTTGCCGTTTGTCATTTTTTCAAGCTGCTCCGGAAACTCAGGGTTATAGCGATGAGCGATACAAAGGCCAGCAACCAGATGTGGGGCGGACGTTTTGCCTCGGGCCCTGCGGCGATCATGGAAGCGATCAACGCCTCCATCGGTTTCGACAGGAAGCTGTACGCGCAAGACATTCGCGGCTCGCTCGCCCACAGCGCCATGCTGGCGCAAACGGGCATTATTTCGACGGCGGATCAAGAAAAGATCGCTCACGGCCTGAACACGATTCAGGCAGAGATCGAGGCCGGCAAGTTCGAGTTCTCGACACGGCTCGAAGACATTCACATGAACATCGAGGCGCGGCTGGCCGAATTGATCGGACAGGCGGCGGGGCGGCTACACACGGCGCGCTCGCGCAACGACCAGGTCGCGGTCGATTTCCGCCTTTGGGTCAAGGACGAGCTGTTTCGCGTCGCCGAGGCGCTGAAAGGCCTGATCGCGGCTTTTCTGGCGCGGGCCGAGGAACATGCGGCGACCGTGATGCCCGGCTTTACCCATATGCAGGCGGCGCAGCCGGTAACCTTCGGCCATCACTGCATGGCCTATGTCGAGATGTTTTCGCGCGACCTGTCGCGCATGCGCGACGCCGCCGAGCGCCTGAACGAGAGCCCGCTGGGGGCGGCCGCCCTTGCCGGCACCGGTTTTGCCATAGACCGGCACCAGACGGCGGCAGCATTGGGTTTCCGCGAGCCGACCCGTAATTCGCTGGACAGCGTGTCCGACCGCGACTTCGCGCTGGAATTCCTCTCCGCGTCGGCGATCTGCGCCACGCATCTGTCGCGGCTGGCCGAAGAGATCGTCATCTGGTCGACGCCGCAATTCGGCTTCGTGCGCCTGTCGGATTCTTTTTCCACCGGTTCCTCGATCATGCCGCAGAAGAAGAACCCCGACGCCGCCGAACTGGTTCGGGCCAAGACCGGCCGCGTCAACGGCCATCTGGTCGGTCTTCTGACCGTGATGAAGGGCCTACCGCTGACCTATTCCAAGGACATGCAGGAAGACAAGGAAGCCGTGTTCGACGCCGCCGAAACGCTCGACCTGATGCTGGCGGCTATGACCGGCATGGTCAGCGACATGACGATCAATGTGGCGGCGATGAAGAAGGCGGCGGGTGCCGGCTATTCGACCGCAACCGACCTCGCCGACTGGCTGGTGCGCACGCTCGCGCTCCCGTTCCGCGAAGCGCACCACGTTACGGGCCGCGCCGTAGCACTGGCCGAGGCCAACAAGGTCGGGCTGGAAAGACTGTCGCTGGCGGATTTGCAGTCCATCCATCCGGGCATCACCGAGGACGTCTATTCCGTGCTTTCCGTGCAAAGCTCGGTCAAGAGCCGCACTTCGTTCGGCGGCACCGCACCGGCTGAGGTGCGCAGGCAGATACGCTACTGGAAGAAGCGGCTGGCCAAGGCTTGAATGCGGGGTGCAAACGGCCGGAAATTCAGTTAGAAGCGGCTTCTCGGAGTTTGGCAGGTGAGACGATGACCGCAAGCAGGATGTTGGTGACGCTGACGCTTCTGGCCGCGATGGCCACGGTCGTGGCTTGCGGCCGCAGAGCCAGTCTCGACACGCCCTATGAGGCGGCCGTGCAGGCCCGCAAGGATGCCGAGAAGGCCAAGCAGCCGCTGCCGCCGGAGCCGCAGAAACCGGAAACCGACAAGCCGTTCATCCTCGACAAACTCATCCAGTAGTTTCTCCGGAATCATTGCCGTGAACCATTTCGATTACCGCGACGGCGTGCTGCATGCCGAAAATGTCGCCGTCCCCGAGATCGCGAAAGCGGTCGGCACGCCGTTCTATTGCTATTCGACGGCCACACTCACCCGTCATTTCCGTGTTTTCTCGGATGCTTTCGCTGGGCTGGACACGCTGGTCTGCTACGCCATGAAGGCGAACTCCAACCAGGCCGTTCTAAGGACGCTGGCAAGGGAAGGCGCGGGCGCAGACGTCGTCTCCGAAGGCGAGTTGCGGCGCGCGCTCGCCGCCGGCATCCCGGCCCAAAAGATCGTTTTCTCCGGCGTCGGCAAGACCGCGCGCGAAATGGATTTTGCGCTCGAAGCCGGCATCATCTGCTTCAACGTCGAGTCCGAACCGGAACTGGACCTGCTTTCCGCCCGCGCCGCGGCGCTGGGCAAGACCGCCAACATATCGCTGCGCATCAATCCGGACGTCGACGCCAAGACGCATAAGAAAATCTCGACCGGCAAGGCCGAGAACAAGTTCGGCATCGACTGGCGGCGGGCGCGCGAAGTCTATGCCCGCGCGGCCAAACTGCCCGGCATCAAGGTAACCGGTATCGATACCCATATCGGCAGCCAGATCACCGATCTGCAGCCCTTCGACGACGCCTTTGCGCTGCTTGTCACCCTGGCCGGACAATTACAGGCAGACGGCCATGCCATCGACCATGTCGATCTCGGCGGCGGCCTCGGCATTCCCTACCGCACCGACAACAACCCGCCGCCGCTGCCCGACGCCTATGCGGCCATCGTCAAGAAGCATGTCAGCGATCTCGGGCTGAAGGTGATGTTCGAACCGGGCAGGATGATCGTCGGCAATGCCGGCATTCTCGTTTCCGAAGTCATCTATGTGAAGGAAGGCGACGCCAAGAATTTTCTCATCGTCGATGCGGCGATGAACGACCTGATCCGGCCGACGCTCTATGAAGCTTTCCACGACATCCGCCCGGTGGTGCAGCAGCCGGCCTCCGCGCCGCGCATGAACGTGGACGTGGTCGGCCAGGTCTGCGAGACCGGCGACTATCTGGGCCTCGACAGAGATCTGCCGACGCTGAAGGCAGGAGACTTGATTTCTGTCGGCACTGCCGGCGCTTATGGCGCGGTGCAGGCCGGCACCTACAACACGCGCCTGCTGGTGCCCGAGGTGCTGGTCGACGGCGACCGTTTTCACGTCGTGCGCCCACGCCCGACCTATGACGAACTGATCGGCCTGGACAGCATCCCCGACTGGCTGGAATAGGTTTTTTCGCCGGTAAAAAAAGAGGCCCGAAAACTTGTCCGGGCCTCAAGGCGTCACTGCTTTGGAAAGCGGCACGCGGAATGTTTTCTGGCTGAGCCTTACGGCACCACCTCGCCATGCTGGGTGATGTCGAGGCCCTCGATCTCTTCCTGCCTGCTTGGCCGCAGCCCACCGACCAGAACCTTGACGACTTGAAGGATCACGAAGGTCGCGACCGTCGTCCAGGCGATCGTCACAACGACGCCCTTCGTCTGCGTCAGAAGCGAAGCGTTCGCACCGAGCGCATTGATCGCCGGATCGGCAAGCACGCCGGTCAGCAAAGCGCCGACGATGCCGCCGATCCCATGCACGCCGAAGGCGTCGAGCGAATCGTCATAGCCCAGAGCGTGCTTCACCTTGACCGCGGCGATGTAGCAGACGATGCCGGCAACAATGCCGATGACGAACGCACCCGTCGGGTTGACGAAACCCGCGGCGGGCGTCACCGCGACGAGGCCGGCGACAGCGCCCGAGATGATGCCGAGCACACTCGGCTTCTTGGCGACGATCCATTCGGCGAACATCCACGCCAGCGCCGCAGCCGCCGTGGCGACCTGCGTGTTGAGCATGGCGGCACCGGCAAGGCCGTCAGCGGCCAGTTCCGAGCCGGCGTTGAAGCCGAACCAGCCGACCCACAGAAGGGCCGCCCCGATCACCGAATAGACGAGGTTGTGCGGGGCCATGTTGGTGGTGCCGTAGCCTTCGCGCTTGCCAAGCACCAGCGCGCAGACGAGGCCGGCGACACCGGCATTGATGTGGACCACCGTGCCGCCGGCAAAATCGAGCACGCCGGACGAGCCCAAAAAGCCGCCGCCCCAGACCCAATGCGCGACGGGCGCATAGACGACCAGCAGCCACAGCGTCGTGAACAGTAGTAATGCCGAAAACTTCATGCGCTCAGCGAAGGCCCCGCAGAT
The DNA here is from genome assembly GCF_054489545.1 of Mesorhizobium sp. A556. Classification (NCBI taxonomy): domain Bacteria; kingdom Pseudomonadati; phylum Pseudomonadota; class Alphaproteobacteria; order Hyphomicrobiales; family Phyllobacteriaceae; genus Mesorhizobium; species Mesorhizobium sp. A556. The sequence continues at coordinate 77,029 of NZ_JBTMXA010000013.1, read as the reverse complement.
CAGCGCCGGCGTGATGATGGCGAAGGTCATCTGGAAGGTGGAGAAGACAAATTCAGGGATGTTGCCTACCGGCCAGAGCGTCGAAACGGTGATGCCCTGGTGGAACAGCTTGGAAAAACCGCCGATCCAGGCATTGGCCGCGCCGCCATCGGAGAAGGCCAGCGAATAGCCGACCGCGAACCACAGCACCGTGACGAGGCAACAAATCGCAAAGCTTTGCATGACGGTGGCGAGCACGTTCTTCTTGCGCACCATGCCGCCATAAAACAGCGCCAGACCCGGAATGGTCATCATCAGCACGAGGGCCGTGGCGGTCAGCATCCAGGCGGTGTTGCCGGTGTCGAGGACAGGTGCTGCGGCCGGTGCCGCTTCCTGCGCAAGCACGGCGCTGGCCATGGCGCAACTGGCAAGCAAGCCCGCGGGGGCAGCGCGCATCGCCGGCTTTGAGAGGGAAAAAAGAACCATTGATTTCTCCATTGGAACGCCATTCGGCACCTCGACGATTCCGTTCGCCGACTGTCCAGGAGGAATCAAGCTTCATGCCAATTGCCGAAGCGACATGTAAGCATCTGTATTAAAACAACTTTATTCATTGTCTGCACGCCATGCCGGCCAGCGCAGTCAAAAAAATGCTAAAAATTCGGGCAGATTTTCACCGCTGCCTATCTTTTAGGCTATCGGCGCAGGCGGATAAGGCCTTCCTGGGCCACCGAGGCGATCAGCGTGCCGTCGCGGGCGTAAAGGGTGCCACGGCTGAAGCCGCGCGAGCCGGAAGTGGAGGGACTATCCTGCGTATAGAGCAGCCAGTCGTCCAGCGCATGCGGACGGTGGAACCACATGGCATGGTCGAGGCTTGCCGCCTGGATATCGGGGTCGAACAGGCCCCGCCCATGCGCGAAGGTGGACGTATCGAGCAGCGTCATGTCGGACAGATAGGCGAGCAGGACCGATTGCAGCGCGCGGCTGTCGGGCGTCGGCCCCGTCAGCCTTATCCAGACGTTCTGGCGCGGCGGCAGCTTTTCGCGGCTCTCATAGTGCCTGATATTGACCGGCTTCAGTTCGAGCGGCCGCTCTCGCGCCCAGAAGTGGCGGATCGCTTCGGGCACGTGCGTCGCCTTCTCCAGCAATTCACGATGGTCCTGCAGTCCTTCCGGCGGCGGCACGTCCAGCGGCATCGGGAATTGATGCTCAAGCCCCTGCTCATCGACCTGAAACGACGCCTCCAGCGAAAAAATGGCCTGCCCATGCTGGATCGCCACCACGCGCCGCGTGGTGAAGGAGGAGCCGTCACGGATGCGGTCGACCTCATAGACGATCGGCACCTTGATGTCGCCCGGCCGCATGAAATAGCCGTGCAGGGAATGGACGTGGCGATCGGGCGCAACCGTTCCCTGCGCGGCGACCAGCGCCTGCGCGATGGTCTGGCCGCCGAACACGCGCTGCCACTCGACCTGCGGGCTGCGACCACGATACAGGTTGTGTTCCAGCTTCTCGAGGGCGAGAATGCCGAGAAGCTGATCCATGGCTGTCGTCATGTTTTCGCGCCTTTGCGGAAATAGGAATGGCCGGTTTCGGACAGGAACAACGGGTAGTCAAGGCGCGCCGGCGCAAAGACCCGCCCGCTCAAGAAAGTTCAGGCATGGCACAGAACACGGCGGACACGAAATTGGCGGCGCTCGACGTGCTGGTTGCCGGTGCCGGCTATGTCGGGCTGGCCGCGGCCGTGGCGTTGAAACAGGCGCGCCCGAGCCTTGCCGTGGCCATCGTCGACGCAGCCCCCGCCGGCGTCTGGCAAAAAGACGGCCGCGCCTCCGCTATCGCGGCCGCCGCGCGGCGCATGCTCGACCGTCTCGATGCATGGCCGGAAATCGCCCCGCATGCGCAGGCCATCACCGAAATGGTCATCACCGATTCGCGCACCTCCGATCCGGTGCGGCCCGCCTTGCTCACCTTCGACGGCGAAGTAGCCCCCGGCGAACCCTTCGCCCACATGGTCGCCAATAACGTCCTCAACGGTGCGCTGCGCAAGCGCGCCAAGGCGCTCGGCATCGACATCATCGAAGGTGTCGGGGTCAGCGCCTTCGATACCGGCAGCGGCGTGACCGTGCATCTGGCCGATGGCGCGGCGATCGCCGCGCGCCTGCTGGTCGCGGCCGACGGCGTCAATTCGAAGCTGCGCGACATGGCCGGCATCAAGACGGTGAAATGGCAATACGGCCAGTCCGGCATCGTCTGCACGGTGGGCCACGAGCGCCCGCACAACGGACGCGCCGAGGAGCACTTCCTGCCAGCCGGTCCCTTCGCCACGCTGCCGCTTTCCCCCGACAAGAACGGCAAGAACCGCTCCTCCATCGTCTGGGTCGAGCGCACGGAGGATGCCGAAAGGCTGGTCGCCGGCGACGATCTCGTCTTCGAGACAGAACTCGAACAGCGCTTCAGCCTGAAGCTCGGCGAAATCCACGTCATGGACAAGCCGCGCGCCTGGCCGCTCGGGCTGACGCTCGCCCGCGCCTTCGTCGCGCCGCGCGTAGCACTGGCTGGCGACGCTGCACACGGCATCCATCCAATCGCCGGGCAAGGCCTCAATCTCGGCTTCAAGGACGTGGCCGCGCTCGCCGAAGTGGTGGTCGAGGCCGACCGGCTTGGCCAGGATTTCGGCGCGCTCGACGTGCTGGAGCGCTACCAGCAATGGCGGCGCTTCGACACGGTGCAGATGGGCGTCACCACCGACGTGCTGAACCGGCTGTTTTCCAATGACCACGCACCGCTGCGGGCGGCGCGCAGCATTGGCCTTGGCCTGGTCCAGCGCATGCCGCGCCTCAAGGATTTCTTCATTCGGCAGGCGTCCGGCCTGACCGGCGGCACGCCGCGTCTTTTGCAGGGCGAGCCTATCTGATTTTTCCCCGCCGTTGCGCCTCTCCGATTTCTTCCATCCAAGGTTTCCGCATGTCCCTCGAATCCGTTCGCGCGTTTTTCGCTACCCACGCCCCCGACATCGAAATCATCGTCACCGGGGCCAGCTCGGCAACGGTGGCGCTGGCGGCGGAGGCGCACGGCGTCGAGCCGGAGCAGATCGCGAAAACCATCTGCCTGCGGGCCGGCGACGCGACTATGCTGATTGTCGCCAGCGGTACGGCGCGGCTCGACAACCGCAAGTTCCGCGACCGGTTCGGCGCCAAGGGCCGCATGCTGGATGCCGACGAGGTGGTGGCCGTTACCAGTCATCCGGTCGGCGGCGTCTGCCCGTTCGGCCTGCCGGCACCCTTACCGGTCTATTGCGACGTATCGCTGCGCCCGTTCGAGGCGGTGGTGCCCGCTGCCGGAGCGACCAACGCCGCCGTGCGGCTCAGCCCCGACCGGCTTACGGCGCTGACCAACGCCGAATGGGTGGACGTCTGCCGCGAGCCGTCCGCCCCCTAAACGCTTCCGCGCCGGCGGCGGTCTTCACACCCGTTCCAGCGCAATAGCAATTCCCTGCCCGACGCCGACACACATGGTTGCGAGCGCCAGCCTGGCGCGCCGTTCCCGTAGCTCGAGGGCGGCCGTTCCCGTTATGCGCGCACCCGACATGCCAAGCGGATGGCCGAGCGCGATGGCGCCGCCATTCGGATTGATATGCTCGGCATCTTCCGCGAGTCCGAGTTCGCGCAGCACGGCGATGCCCTGCGAGGCAAAAGCTTCGTTCAGTTCGATAATGTCGAAATCGGACGGCTTGATATTCAACCGCGCACACAATTTCTTCGTTGCCGGCGACGGACCGATGCCCATGATCCGCGGGGCGACGCCGGCGGAGGCGCCGCCCAGAATGCGGGCGATCGGCGTCAGCCCATGCTTTCTCGCCGCCGCCTCCGAGGCAATGATCAGCGCGGCCGCGCCATCGTTGACGCCGGAGGCATTGCCGGCCGTGACCGTCCCGCCCTCTTTTCGAAACGGTGTCGGCAGTTTCGCCAGTGCCTCCAGCGTCGTACCGGCGCGCCGATGCTCGTCCAGGGAAACGAGGATCGGATCGCCCTTGCGCTGCGGCACCCCGACCGGGACGATTTCCTGGGCGAGACGGCCGTTTTCCTGCGCGGCGACCGCTCTTGTCTGGCTGCGCAAGGCGAAGGCGTCCTGGTCGGCGCGCGATACGCGATACGCTTCGGCAACGTTCTCGCCCGTCTCCGGCATGGAATCCACGCCATATTGGCTCTTCATCAGGGGATTGACGAAGCGCCAGCCGATGGTGGTGTCGTGGATCTCGGCCTTGCGCGAAAATGCGCTGTCGGCCTTGGGCAGCACGAAGGGCGCGCGGCTCATCGATTCGACGCCGCCGGCAATCACCATCTCGGCCTCGCCGGCCTTTATGGCACGGGCAGCCATGATGACCGCATCCATGCCGGAACCGCAAAGCCGGTTGATCGTCGTCCCCGATATTTCCTGCGGCAGGCCGGCCAAAAGCAGCGCCATGCGCGCCACGTTGCGGTTGTCCTCGCCGGCCTGGTTGGCGCAACCATAGATCAAATCGTCAATTGCTGCCCAATCGACCGATGCATTGCGCGCCATCAGCGCCTTGAGCGGAACCGCGCCGAGATCGTCGGTGCGCACCGTTGCCAGCGCGCCGCCGAAACGGCCAATGGGCGTGCGTATGTAGTCGCAGATATAGGCTTCCGCCATTTTCCATCCTCTCCCGGAAAGCTTGCGCTTCCTCTCCTGCGCCGCACGCAGCGCCGTGGTCGTTATTCCCTTGTCGCGGCATCCTGATCCCACAGTGCACGCCGTCTGCGCAAGACTGCCATGGCATTCGGGCGCATCGACGCTATATTCATCGGAGCCGCGCGTTCGCGCCCGCCAAAAGTTTTCAACCCAAGGCCAAAAGTTTTCAACCCAAGGAGAGAACCATGAACCGTCACGCCACCGCCGTCTGGAAAGGCACGCTCACCGAGGGAGCCGGCACGCTCGATATGCAGAGCGGCGCTTTCAACAAGCAGCCCTATTCCTTCAAGGGCCGTTTCCAGGACGAAAGCGGCAAGTCCGGCACCAACCCGGAAGAATTGATCGCGGCGGCGCATGCCGGCTGCTTTGCCATGCAGCTTTCGCATTTCCTGGCCGAGAACGGCACGCCGGCGGACGAACTCAATGCCGAGGCGGTCGTCACCTACGGTCCTGCCGCCGGCGGCGGTTTCGAGATCACCGAAAGCGCGCTCAAGCTGACCGGCAAGGTGCCCGGCATTGAACAGGAGAAGTTCAAGGAACTGGCCGACAAGGCCAAGGCTACCTGCCCGGTTTCCAAGGCGCTCGGCGCGATCAAGGTGACACTCGACGCCAAGCTGGCTTGAACGACACCAACCGCGAAGCAGCGCCGCGAAAGGCGCTGCTTCTTTCAATCTGGATTTAGGCCAGTCGGGCGGCCAGGGCATCGAGCCGGGCGTGCAGCGCCGCGATCTCCTCCTCGAGAGCCTCGACACGGGCTTCCAGGCCGGCAGCGCCTGAAGGCGCGCGGCTCGGCATGGCGACCGCCGCAAGTTCCACGGGGCCGCCAAGCAATTGCGCGTAGCGGTCTTCGCGCTGGCCGGGGGCACGGCCTATTTCCTTGACCAGCGCCGGCCTGCGCCCGATCAGCATGTCGAGTTCGGTTCGCAAATCGTCGGCAGCCGAAAAACGCACCATGCGTTCGCTGCGCACCAGAAGCTCGGGCACCGTCTGCGGGCCGCGCAGCAGCAACAGGCCGATCAGCGCCGTCTGCGCCGTGGTCAGCGAAAAGCGCTGCGCCATCATATGTTCGTAGCGCTCCACCCGCGAACCGAACACCTGCTGCGCCAGCCCCTTCTGTTCCAGCAGCTTCAAGGTCCGGTGCACATCGCCTTGCTCCAGCGCCATCACCGGCTCACGCGCCGTCTTCTGGTTGGCTGCGGCAATCGCGGCATTGAGCGACAGCGGATAAACGTCGGGCGTCAGTTCCTTCTTCTCGATCAGGCAACCGAGAATGCGCGCTTCCATATCGTTGAGGTCGGGGAGGTCGGTGTCAGTCATATCGCCTCGTCTTTAATGGCGTCCGTGCGTCCTTCGAGGCTCGCTATCGCTCGCACCTCAGGATGAGGACCGTAGTTGCAGCCTCAAGAAAGCGTTGCCGCTAGCACGCCAGCGCGACCTCCCTCATCCTGAGGTGCGAGCGCAGCGAGCCTCGAAGGACGCACCACGCAGATCACACCCGGCGCTCGACCATCATCTTCTTGATTTCGGCGATTGCCTTGGCCGGGTTCAACCCCTTGGGGCAGGTTTGCGCGCAGTTCATGATGGTGTGGCAGCGATAGAGACGGAACGGGTCTTCGAGGTTGTCCAGCCGCTCGCCGGTGGCTTCGTCGCGGCTGTCGATCAGCCAGCGATAGGCCTGCAGCAGCGTTGCCGGGCCGAGATAGCGGTCGCCGTTCCACCAGTAGCTCGGGCAAGAGGTCGAGCAGCAGGCGCACAGGATGCATTCGTAGAGGCCGTCCAGCTTCTCGCGATCCTCATGGCTTTGCAACCATTCCTTGGCCGGCTCCGGCGAAACCGTATGCAGCCATGGCTCGATCGAGGCATGCTGGGCGTAGAAATTGGTCAGGTCCGGCACCAGATCCTTCACCACCTGCATATGCGGCAGCGGGTAGATTTTCACCGGCCCGGAAATGTCGTCGCAGCCCTTGGTGCAGGCGAGCGTGTTCGAGCCGTCGATATTCATGGCGCAGGAGCCGCAAATGCCCTCGCGACAGGAACGGCGCAGCGTCAGCGTCGGATCGATCTTGTTCTTGATGTACAAAAGCGCGTCCAGAACCATCGGCCCGCAATCGTCCATGTCGACGAAATACGTGTCGATGCTCGGGTTCGCCTCATCGTCCGGCGACCATCGGTAGATGCGGTATTCGCGCAGATTGGTCGCGCCTTCCGGCTTCGGCCAGGTTTTTCCGACCGTGATCTGCGAGTTCTTGGGGAGCGTGAGTTCAACCATGATCTGCGATCCTCAATACACCCGCGCTTTTGGCGCGATCCGGGCGAGGCTGATGCCGCCGTCTTCTTCCTTCAGCAACGGCTCGGTGTGAACCGGCCGGTAGCTGAGCGAAACCTTGCCGTCGTCGCTGAGGTACGCCAGCGTGTGCTTGCGCCAGTTGGCGTCGTCGCGGTCGGCGAAGTCCTCGCGCGCATGCGCGCCACGGCTTTCCTTGCGGGCTTCCGCGCCATAGACGGTGGTGATGGCGTTGGCCATCAGGTTTTCCAGTTCCAGCGTCTCGACAAGGTCGGAGTTCCAGATCATCGAGCGGTCATAGACCTTGATGTCCTTCAACTCGCCCCAGATTTGTGAAATCCGCTTGCAGCCGTTTTCCAGAGACTCCTGCGTACGGAAGACGGCAGCGTCCTCCTGCATGGCGCGCTGCATCCGCTCGCGGATGACGGCGGTCGGCGTGGTGCCGTTGGCGTGGCGCAATGTGTCGAAGCGGTCCATGATCTTGTCGACCGCCGCCATATTGAGCGACGGGATCGGGGCCGCACGGTCGATCACCTCACCGGCCTTGATCGCGGCGGCGCGGCCGAACACGACAAGGTCGATCAGCGAGTTGGAACCGAGGCGGTTGGCGCCGTGCACCGAGGCGCAGCCGGCTTCGCCCACCGCCATCAGGCCGGGCGACACGCGGTCGGGCTCCGCCTTGGTCGGGTTCAGCACCTGGCCCCAGTAATTGGTCGGCACGCCGCCCATATTGTAGTGGACCGTCGGCAGCACCGGGATCGGCTCCTTGGTCAGGTCGACGCCGGCGAAAATACGTGCCGATTCCGAAATGCCGGGCAGCCGCTCATGCAGCACGGCCGGGTCGAGATGGTCGAGATGCAGGAAGATGTGGTCCTTGTTCTTGCCGACGCCGCGTCCTTCGCGGATTTCCAGCGTCATGCAGCGCGAAACCACGTCGCGCGAGGCCAGATCCTTGGCGGACGGCGCATAGCGCTCCATGAAGCGCTCGCCCTCGGAGTTGACAAGGTAGCCGCCTTCGCCGCGCGCGCCCTCGGTGATCAGACAGCCCGCGCCATAGATGCCGGTCGGGTGGAACTGGACGAATTCCATGTCTTGAAGCGGGAGACCCGCCCGTGCGGCCATGCCGCCGCCGTCGCCGGTGCAGGTATGCGCCGAGGTGGCGGAGAAGAAGGCGCGGCCATAGCCGCCCGTCGCCAGCACCACCATTTTTGCCGAAAAGCGGTGGATGGTGCCGTCGTCGAGATTCCAGGCGACGACGCCGGTGCAGGTGCCGTCGTCTTCCATGATCAGGTCGAGCGCGAAATACTCGATGAAGAACTGCGCCTTGTGCTTCAGCGACTGGCCGTAAAGCGTGTGCAGGATGGCGTGGCCGGTGCGGTCGGCGGCAGCACAAGTGCGCTGCACGGGCGGACCGTCGCCAAAGTTCATCATGTGGCCGCCGAACGGCCGCTGGTAGATTTTTCCTTCTTCCGTGCGCGAGAAGGGAACGCCGTAATGTTCCAGCTCATAGACGGCGGCGGGAGCCTGGCGCACCAGATATTCCATCGCGTCCATGTCGCCCAGCCAGTCCGACCCCTTGACGGTGTCGTACATATGCCATTGCCAGTTGTCGGGGCCCATGTTGGACAGCGAGGCGGCGATGCCGCCCTGTGCCGCCACCGTATGCGAGCGCGTCGGGAACACCTTGGTGATGCAGGCGGTCTTCAGTCCCTGTTCGGCCATACCGAGCGTGGCGCGAAGCCCCGCTCCACCGGCACCGACGACGACGACGTCGAACTGGTGATCGACATAGGTATAGGCGGAAGCACCGCCCGCGTTCTTTGCGTCCTTGGCCAAGACTCAGCCTCCGAATGACAGCTTGGCGAGGGCGAAGATCGAGACGACGCCAACCGCTATGGTGAAGAAAGTGTTGAGGATGAACAGGGAGAGCTTGCCGCCCTCGCCATGGATGTAATCCTCGATGATGACCTGCATGCCGAGCCGCATATGGATCAGGCCGGCAACGAGCATGACGGCGAAAACCAGCGCCACCAGCGGATGATTGAGCGCCGAGCGTACCTCGTCATAGCTGGCGCCGTTCATGCAGATCAGGAAGCCGACGAAGAACAGGGTCAGCGGAACAAGCGCTACCGCTGTCAGCCGCTGCCGCCAGAAAAGGCCGGTGCCTTCACGCGCCGAGCCGAGGCCCCGCACCTTGGCCAGCGGGGTGCGCATGTCGGTGTTGTTGCCGCTCATGATCAGGCCCTCCCTGCGTAGTAGCCGACGATCCAGATCGCCACCGTCAGCACGACGGACGCAACCAGCGTCGCCCAGGCGATTTTCGAAGCCGTGTGTTTCTCAAGACCGGCACCGGTATCCCAGATGAAATGGCGGATGCCGCCCGCCAGATGGTGCATCAGCGCCCAGGTGTAGCCGAACAGCACAAGCCGTCCGAACCAGGAGCCGAAAATGCCGTTGACGAAATCGAAATAGGACTGCGGCCCGGCAGCGGCGATCAGCCACCAGGCGACCAGCAGCGTGCCGACATAGAGCGCGATACCGGTGATGCGGTGCACGATCGACATCGTCATGGTGATCGGCGGCCGATAGATTGACAGATGCGGCGAAAGCGGACGCGGCTTGGCCTGCGCGCGGGTGGCTGGTGATTGGCTCATGGCTCCCCCAATACAGTATCCTTGGGGTCTCAATCGGAAAGCGGCGTTGCCGCTTCCGTATGCGACTTCGGATAGGCAGGTTTCTAAAACTCTTTTTGCACCGCGTCAAAGCCGGAAAGCCTTTTCAGCGCCGGAATTGGGCGAAGATCCCTGCCCCGCGAGGCTTCAATCGATTGAGCGGCGAGCCGAAATCGCTGCACTGCGGCATAAAGCGGGCGCCAACCCGAAACGGCACGAATCCTCGAAACGGCGCGAATCCCCAAAACCTGCACGAATCAATGCGTGCAGGTCAACGGCCTCTGGCCGGCCTTCATGATCAAGGCCTCCTGGCCGTCGATAAGGATGGCGTCATGCGCTTGGCCGTAGCGGCTGGTCTGGTTGGCCGGCGAGGCCGGCAGTTCCTCGTCGATGCCATCCGGCCCCAGCAGGCGCAGCGACGTCCCCAGATTCTGGATGCGCATCATGCCGCCATCGGCGCATGTATAGGTGGCCGTGTTGGACGGCGAGGCGATTTCTCCGGAAAGAGAGGCCTTGGCAAGGCTGCCCGTCATCGGTGACGCTGCCGGTTGCGGCACGCATGCGGTGGCCAGAGACAGGGCCAGAGGCAGTGGAAGCAAGGCAAGCCATAGCCGAAAAGCGCCGCGCTCTGCCATGCCGTTTTCCCCGTCCAGATTATCCGTTTGCCGTTCCCGGTGGCGAAGCGGTGCCGAAATGGAACTGAAAGCCTGCCTCAAACGCAAATCTTGCGTCATTAACCATATTTGCACAAGGCAATTTGAGAACGCGGTTAATCTCTTAACAAAGGTTAATAAAAGGTTAATTTCTCCGAATCGGGGACTCCCGCTGCAGGAGCGCCCCTTGCGTGCCCAACCGGGGCACGGCGCTTTAACAAGGAGACGCCTATGCGTTCGGATAATGCGCGTTTCACGATCGGCAAGCCGCGCCTTGCGGTTCTTGCGCTCGCCGCGCTGGCGGCAGCCTACACGGTTCCGACTTTTGCGGGGTCGCGCCACCACGACCGGGTCTATGCCGATTCCTTCGGCAATCTCGTCATCGACAGCGCCGCCGGCTACAAGCGCATCCTCGTCGGCGAGGGCAGGCTGGCCAAGGAACTGGCCGCCTACACCAGCGCCGGCCAGCCGAAAGTCGTCTACGCCGACGAAACCGGCGGGCTGGATTGCTACCGGCCACCGGTTTTCGTGAAAGGCCGCAGCTATATGTACGGCCTGTCCGACGGAGAGATGCCGGACCTCAGTCCCTGCCGGTGAACCGGGAGGTGGCCTGGCTGGCCGCCGCACGATCCTGGACCGTGGCCGATACATGGACGCGGTCGCGGCCGCCTTTTTTCGCTTCGTAAAGCGCCTGATCGGCACGCCGAATCAGTTCGTTGAAATCTTCGCCGGAACGGAGTTCGGCGACACCGAAGCTTGCCGTACAGCGGTGGTCCCCCGGAAGCCCTTCGATCGGCAAGGCGCTGAAGGCGGTACGCGTTCCCTCGGCCAGCAATCTCGCTGTGGCGAGGTTGGTGCCGGGCAGCAGGACCGCGAATTCCTCGCCGCCGATACGCCCTGCGATGTGGTTATAGCTTGTCGCCTCACGCAGAAAGGCAGCGAACGCCTTGATGACGCGGTCGCCGCAAGCGTGGCCGAAGCTGTCGTTGACGCTTTTGAAATGGTCGAGATCGGCAATGACCAGCGACACCGGCGCACCGTGGCACAAGGCGTCGCGAAGCGCGTCCTGCGCATGATATTCGAAGCCGCGCCGGTTCATCAGGCCCGAAAGTGCATCGGTTTCGGACTTCGCCGTGGCGTCCGCGAGCACGTCGCGCACGATCATGACCATGATGAGCAGCGCTATGGCGACGAGGAAAACGGCTCCGAGAGCCTGGGACACGGCCGCATAACTGCTCTGGACGTAAGTCTGGGGGTTCGCGCCCCAGCCTCCAAGCGCCTGCGCGATGAACGGTTTTGCCGCGAACTGGGCGGCGGTTGCCCCTAAAAGCGCCATCAGGGCGTAGTCCAGTCGCTGCCGTTTGAGCGGCGAGGACCGCACGATGCCGATCGCCATGAGCGTCATGAGCGCGTAGGGCATTTGGTAGGCCATCATGCGCAGCAATGACTGGCGCGGCAGATCCTGCACCAGCGACACGACAATGGCGGCGGCCACCAGGAAGCCGACCATCAGCCGCCAGGGTGGGGCAACGTCGTATTTGTGGGCGATGGCGACATTGAACGCCAGGATGCCGGCAAGCAAGACGGCGAAGGCCACGACGACCACGGGAATGGCATTCGAGAAGGAGGGAATGCTGAATTCGATGATGAAGTAGGCCACGCCAAGCAGATAGCCGACGGCCATCCAGCGCGCCGAGATGCGGCGCACGTCGTAGACGGCAATCGTCATGAAAGCCGCCGCCAGCAGGCCGGCGACAGCCATGTTGATCGCTAGAATGAAGATTGCCCCGCCCATGGAGTTTCCCGCTTGGCCCCGAAGCAAACCATCGACGAACGAAAAAGACGTTAACGGCGAGGTTTATCCATGGGGAGCCATGCCTGTCCCGTCGTCAGGCGGCGCCTGCGGCTTGGACGTGAAGAAGGCCATGGCCGGGCGCTGATAGGACAGGCGTACGCTGTCGCGCCCGCTTTGCTTGGCTTGATAGAGCGCTTCGTCGGCGCGGCGAAGCATCGGCGCCAGCCCTTCCTCGTCGCTGCGCGCGGCAACGCCGAAGCTGGCCGTCAGCCGGATGCCTCTCAAGCCTTCCACCCGATCCGTCGAAAACAGCGTGCGGACAGCTTCCGCGAACAGCCGCGCCGCGCCCAGATCGGTCAACGGCAGCAGCACGGCGAATTCCTCGCCGCCTATTCGCCCCGCGACCCCGCGCGATCCCGCCGCCGTCCGCAGCTTGTCGGCGAAGTCCATGATGACGCGGTCGCCGGCCGCATGGCCATGCACATCGTTTACCGCCTTGAAGTGATCGAGATCGGCCAGCACCAGGGCCGCCGGCAGCTTGGCATTTGCGCAGCGGTCCAGCAATTGCGCCGCGCGCTCTTCGAAGCCGCGCCGGTTTAGCAGCTTCGACAGCGGATCGGTATGCGATTCCATCTTCAGTATGCCCATCATGTCCAGCGCGGCCGCCGTGAGCAGGGTAAGCGCGATCAGCAGGGAAAACGTCGCGTGTGCCAATTGTGTCGTCGTCCAGTAGGCCGAGGTATAAAACCCGTCATAGGAGACGAAGGCGCCGTGCAACTTCACCGCCACCAGTGTCCGCAGAAGAAAGTTGCTGGCGGCAAGCAGCGTGAGGATGAGCAGGGCCATCTGGATTGGTCCGTCGCGACGAACCCTACGCAACTCGGCAGCCATCAACAGGCAGATGCCGCCGAAAGCAAAATTCAAGGCATAAATGCGGTAGGTGATGCTCGGCTCGATAAACAGGAACCATGCGAAGGTGGCGACGCCGCCGACCGACAGGATGCCGATTGCGGCGTAAGGGACGCGTTTGCCATAGCGATAAAGGATCGCGGTGGCGAGACCGGCGACGGCGAGGGTGAAACTCACACTGGACGCCAGCTTGGTTAGCGCGAACCCGGCGAAGGGCACGGTAAAATATTGCAGCCCGAACCCCATGCCCGAGCTGATGAAGCCAGCCGCCAGCATCAGCAGATGAGGGGAGTTGCGCTGATAGAGCCATAGCGCGAAAAATGCCGCAGCCAGCACGAGCGCGATCGCCGGATTGAGCAGCGCTATGGAAAGGCCGTTCCCCAAGACAGATTTATTCCGCTGTTGCCGTTGGAGCGAACCTATCCGGTAAGCGCAAACAACGCGTTAAGCGCGATTGGCACGGCGACGGCAAAAGCAAGTTGGGAACCTGGCGGCAAAGCAGGCGTTTCGGGAGGGAGTCAAAGCACGAGAGGTTGCAGCATGACTGAGACCGTTACCCTGACCGACCACGAAACCATCCGGGACTGGGCTGCAGCCCGCGCCGGGGCGCCGGTAGTCGTGGATGTTTCGCCGGAATCGGGAACGCAGCCCATGCTGCGGATCGTTTTCGGCCAGCAGGCCTATGCCGATAACGACCGGCCCGAACGCCCGACCAATGCCGGCGGCTACGAACTGGTCGAATGGGACGACTGGTTCAAGCTGTTCGACGAAAACGCCCTGGCTCTGGTGGTTGCCAAGGATCAGCCGGGCCTGCGCGAAGCTTCCTACGAAATGATCCGCCGCCCGGATTAGCAACAAAAAAACCCGAGGCGGGTGGCCTCGGGGTTTTCCATGCAAAGCGGGTGACCGGGCTTATTTCCAGTCGCGAATGTCGACGAAATGGCCGGCGATCGCCGCCGCCGCCGCCATGGCCGGCGACACCAGATGGGTGCGGCCCTTGAAACCCTGCCGGCCTTCGAAATTGCGGTTCGAGGTCGAGGCGCAGCGCTCATGCGGCTTCAACCGGTCGTCGTTCATGGCCAGGCACATGGAGCAGCCCGGCTCGCGCCAGTCGAAGCCGGCGGCGATGAAGATCTTGTCGAGGCCTTCGGCTTCCGCCTGTTCCTTGACCAGGCCGGAGCCCGGCACAATCATCGCGTCGACGGTCGAGGCCACGGTCTTGCCTTCGACCACCTTGGCGACCGCCCGCAAATCTTCGATGCGGCCATTGGTGCAGGAGCCGATGAAGACGCGGTCGAGCGCGATGTCGGTTATTTTTGTTCCGGCAACGAGGCCCATATAGTCGAGGGCGCGAATCTTTGAGTTGCGCTTGTTCTCGTCATCGATCTCCTCGGGGTTCGGCACCACGCCCTGCACCGAGACGACGTCTTCCGGCGACGAGCCCCAGGTGACGATGGGCGGCAGCTTGGCCGCGTCGAGCACGATCACCTTGTCGTAATGCGCGCCCTCGTCGGTCGTCAGCGTCTTCCAGTATTCGAGCGCCTTGTCCCAGTTTTCGCCTTTCGGGGCGCGGGGCTTGTCCTTCACGTAAGCGAAGGTGGTTTCGTCCGGCGCGATCAGGCCGGCGCGCGCGCCGCCTTCGATCGACATGTTGCAGATGGTCATGCGGCCTTCCATGGAAAGCGCGCGGATCGCCTCGCCGGCATATTCGATGACATAGCCGGTGCCGCCGGCGGTGCCGATCTCGCCGATGATGGCCAGGATGATGTCCTTGGCGGTGACGCCTTCCGGCAACTGCCCGTCGACGCGCACCAGCATGTTCTTGGCCTTGCGCTGGATCAGCGTCTGGGTGGCGAGCACATGCTCGACCTCGGACGTGCCGATGCCGTGCGCCAGCGCGCCGAACGCGCCATGCGTGGAAGTGTGGCTGTCGCCACAGACGATGGTCATGCCCGGCAGCGTAAAGCCCTGCTCCGGCCCAATGATGTGGACGATGCCCTGCCGGATGTCCGTTTCGGAATAATACTCGACGCCGAAATCCTTGGCATTCTTCGCCAGCGCCGCGATCTGGATGCGGCTTTCCTCGTTGCGGTTGATGCCGAGCTTGCGGTCGGCCGACGTCGGCACGTTGTGATCGACCACGGCCAGCGTCTTTTCAGGGTGGCGAACCTGACGCCCCGTCATGCGCAGGCCCTCGAAAGCCTGCGGGCTGGTCACTTCATGGACGAGGTGCCGGTCGATATAGAGCAGGCAGGTGCCATCGGCCTGCTGGTCGACCAGATGGTCGTCGAAAATCTTGTCGTAGAGGGTGCGCGGTGCGCTCATATGCGTAAATCCGTCGATATCAGAAAGGAAAAAGGCCGGCGCATGCCGGAAGCGGCTGTGAAAGCGGCTCAGCGAAGTCGGCTGGTCAGCGAACCCGAAACTCGGGCGAAAAATCGCGACGGCAGGCGCTTGTGGTCCTGCAGCACGAAGCCCTTATAGGCCGGATCGCCAAAAAGCTCTTCCATCGGCCCCCTCATATCAATCTTTTGCCGAGTCGGCAATTGCGTCGAGGGTCAGGGCCCGGGCTTGTCCTTGGCGCGGCGGGCGGGCGGCGAAGGCTCGTCCTCCTTCTTGTCCTCGCTGATGTCGAAACGGGTCTCGATCGAATGCAGGAGGCCGACGACGACCAGCACCAAAAGCGTGCCGAAGGCGGCGATCTGCCAGAAGCCGAGCCCGCAGCCGAGCCCGATGGCGCCCGCCAGCCACATGCCGGCGCCAGTCGTCAGTCCCTGCACTTGGCCGCGCGAAAACATGATCGACCCGGCGGCGAGGAAGGCGACGCCGGCGGTGACGGCCTCGACGACGCGAATCGGATCCACCTTGATGGCTTCGGCCGCAAACATCGGCGCATGGACGATCTCGATGGTGAGGATGCCGAAGGTCGCCGCCGCCAGACAGATGAGGATGTGGGTGCGCAGCCCCGCCGGCCGGTTGCGCCATTCGCGCTCGAAGCCGATGACCGCGCCGAAGACAGTCGCCAGCAGCAGCCGCGCCGCCAACACCGGAAAGGACGTATAGGTCGCGTGACCGAATTCCGCGATGAGCTGTTCCAAAAATCCCTCCGCCGTTGCGTTCTCGCCCAACGGCTTGCGCTCGCTTGGGTTCCCTCACCTGATCGTCACACCACCTCGAAGACGAAGGCTTTGACCAGCACATCGGCCTCGTCGATGGCGAAGGCACGGAAGGCGGGGCTTTCTTCCAGCATTCGCCAGCGCCCGGCGTCTTCGAGCGCCTTGAACGTCGCGAAAAAGCCGCCGGCATCCAGCACCACGTCGCGCACGGTGAAGATGGCCATGCCGCCGGGACGCGTGATCCGCACCAGTTCTTCAAGGCTGGAGGCCGGGGCATGGCCTTGCGTGAACACGCCGGTCGAGAAGAACGCGGCGAAATGGCCATCGGCCCATGGCAGCGGTCCGCCCAGTGCTGCCTGCGCAAGCGCCCGATAAGCCTGCCGCGAGCCGGCGATGCCCAGCATTTCCGGGGACATGTCGAGGCCGGTAATGTCTTCATAGCCGAGAGCTTTCAACGCCGGTCCGGAAAGCCCCGTACCGCAGCCGGCGTCGAGCAGCGGCCCGGCGTCCTTTGCCACGTAGCGCGCCACCCACGCCGCGATCAGGAACGGCAGGCAATAGCCCGACGCGGCCGTCTCGCGGTCGTATTCGGCCGACCACGCGGCATAGGCTTGCGCCAGTTCCTGCGGCGTTTCTGCCGCATAGACCTGCGCCAGCCCCTCCGATTCCCGTCCCTCGCTCATGTCGCATGGCCCTTGCGCATCCGTTTCTCCAGCGCCCTGAGCGCGAGTGACAGGCCGACCGTCAGCACCAGATAGATATAGGCGACGATCGAATAGGTCTCGAAGAAACGGAACGAGCCGGCCGCATAGATTTTGCCCATCTGGGTGATGTCGGCGACGCCAAGCACCGAAACCAGCGAACTGTCCTTGACCATGGCGACGAAATCATTGCCGAGCGGCGGCAGGATGGTGCGGATCGCCTGCGGCAGGACAATCAGCCGAAAACGGCGATAGCGCGACAGGCCGAGCGCCTTGGCCGCCTCGATCTGGCCGGGGTCCACCGACTGGATTCCGGCGCGAAAAACTTCCGCGATAAAGGCCGAATAGCCGATGGTTAGCGCCATGATGGCGCGCCACAAGAGCGAAATATCGCGCACCCGCAATTCGCCGAAAAGCCCGGCGTCCTGCAGGGGCACTGTGAGCCAGTTCCATAGCGCCACAAAACCAGGCGCCCCGGCGAAGGCGATCCAGAACAACAGCACCAGGATCGGCACGCCGCGAATGATCTCGACATAGAAGCGGGCGACCTGACGCAGCAAGCGCGAACCAGACAGCGCCATCAACGCTACGCCGAGCCCGATGGCGGAAGCGAGAGTGAAGCCCACGGCGGTGACAAAGACGGTAATGCCGATGCCCTTGGCAACGGTCGAAAACACCTGAGCATAAAGATCGCTCGCCGCGATGAAGATCGCCGCAGCGATGGCGACGGTTGCGGCAACAGCCAGCCACCATGGGAAGTCGGGTTTTTCGCGGGGCGGCGGCATTCAGGTTCGACCGAGCGCGGTCATCTAAGATTATTCAGCCGCGCTTGCGACTTCACTGGCCCATCTTGTAATCAAGAAACCATTTCTTGTTCAGCGCCTCGAGCGTGCCGTCGGTATTCAACGTGGCGAGTGCGGCGTTGATCGGCGCGACAAGATCGGAACCTTTCGGGAAAATAAAACCGAAATCCTCGGTGCCGAGCGGGCCGCCGATCAGCTTCAGGCCGCCATTCGAGGCGTCCGCATAGCCTTTGCCCGCGGTGCCGTCGGTCAGCACCACATCGACGTCGCCGCTCTTCAGCGCCTGCACCGAAGCGCCGAACGTCTCGAACAGTTTTATGCGCGGGTTCTGTTCGTTGCCGTCGAGCACGCTGTAGACGGCCGTATAGAAGGGCGCGGTGCCGGCCTGCGCGCCGACCAGACCATCCTTGAACGCGCCGAAGCTGGCCGCATCGGTGAAGCGGCTCTCGTCACCCCGCACCAGCATGAACTGCTCGTTGCGCATATAGGGGTCGGAGAAATCGACCTTGGCCTTGCGCTCGTCGTTGATGGTGATGCCGGTCATGCCGATATCATACTGCTTGTCGGAAACCGCCTGGATCATCGCATCCCACGAGGCGTTCTGGTACTCCACCTTGAAATTTAGCCGCTTGGCGATCTCGTCCATCGCGTCATATTCCCAGCCGATCTGCTTGCCGGTCTTGGGGTCGACGAACTGGAGGGGCGGGTAGGCGTTTTCCGTGACCACCACGACCGTCTTGCCGGCGAGGTCAGGCAGCGTTTGTGCCAAGGCGGCCATGGGCATGAGAAGCGCGGCGATGGGCGCGAGAAGCAGGGCGAACAGGCTTGCCAGCAGCAGTTTCGACTTGGTCATGAGGGTCCCCGGAAATCTGCGCGGCACAATGCTCTGCGATCACGAAACGCCGTCGAGTTTAGCGTTTCACCGGCACCTTTCAAGCCACCGCTTTGCGCCGAACGCCAAGCGCACAAATGAAAAAGGCGGCCGAGGCCGCCTTTCGTCAATCGTCTGGCGAAGCCTACTCCGCGGCCGGCTCGGCGGCGGCAGTTGCTTCGGCAGCCTTTGCAGCCTCGTCGGCGGCCTTCTTCTCGGCGGCTTCCTGTGCGGCCTTCTCGGCGGCGAGCGCCTGAGCGGCGGCGATCTTTTCTGCCTCGATGCGGGCCTTCTCGGCATGCAGCGCCGCGCGCTCGGCATCGTTCAGCTTACGGGCGCGAACACCAGTGTTTTCCGTAATACGGGCCGACTTGCCGCGACGGTCGCGCAGATAATAGAGCTTGGCGCGGCGAACCTTGCCGCGGCGCACGATCTCGACGCCCTCGATCATCGGCGAATAGACGGGGAACACGCGCTCGACGCCTTCGCCATAGGAAATCTTGCGGACGGTAAAGCTTTCCTGGAAGCCGGCGCCGGCACGGGCGATGACAACGCCTTCATAGGCCTGGACGCGGGTGCGGGTGCCTTCCGTGACACGAACGTTGACGCGAACGGTATCGCCGGGCTGGAATTCCGGCAGGACGCGCTTGGCTTCGATTTTGGCGACCTGTTCGGCCTCGATCTGACGGAGAATATCCATCTGAAAAATCCACTTCTTGTTCTTCCGACAGTCAGAGCGCCCTGCACTCGCCTTGCAGTTCCCCCGGAAATCGGACAGGGACCGCTCGGCTATGCCATCCGTTCGAGAACGTCCGGCAGGGGCGACTACACCGTCAATGTTGACGGGTTATTTTTGCAAATCCGGCAGATACTACCGGTTCGAGCGGGCACATACAGGCATTTTGCGACTTTGTCACGTCTTGGCCCGAGACTTTTTCGCCATTGAGCCTAGCGCAACCCGTCTATATCGACGATTGCCCCATGAAGTAAGGCGTCGGATCGGCGCGGCCTCCTCTCCACCCACGGCGGTTAGCCTTCAATGTCCATTGTCGATGTCATCATTCTTTTCCTTGCAGGCTATCTGTCTGGCGTCGTCAACGCGATGGCCGGCGGCGGCACCTTCATCACCTTCGGCGCCATGTCGCTTCTGGGAACGCCGCCTATCCTGGCCAACGCCACGTCCTCGGTGACGCAGTTTCCCGGCTACATCACCTCGACGCTCGCCTATTGGAGCGACATCAAGCTTTTCTGGCGCGGCGCGCTTCTCCTGTGCGCCATCTCGGCCGCTGGCGCGCTGGTCGGTTCGCTCATCCTGCTGGCGCTGGACAGCGCATCCTTCAAGGCGCTGGTGCCGTGGCTGCTTCTGGCGGCAACGGCGCTGTTTGCCGCCGGCCCCTGGTTGAAACCCGCGCCCAAAGCCGCCGGTGAGCCAAAGGTGGGGTCGCTGGCCGGCTCCATCGCGCAATTCTTCACCGCCATTTATGGCGGGTTCTTCGGCGCCGGCATGGGCGTGATGATGCTGGCCACGCTCGGCCTCACCGAAAGCGGCGACTACCACCGCATCAACGCGCTGAAGAACATGCTGGCCATGGTCATCGCTTCGCTGGCCATCGTCGTGTTCGTCGCCGGCGGCGTGGTGGCCTGGCCGGAAGCGATCGTGATGATCCCCGGCGGTGCTCTGGGCGGCTATTCCGGCGTATGGATTGCCAAGCGCGTGCCGCAAGGCGCGGTGCGCATCTTCGTCATCGCGGTCGGCCTGCTTCTCGCGCTCTACTACTTCGTCAAACCCTGAGTGACGGCCAGCAAATCCGGCCGGCGCTCCCGCGTCAGCCTTTCTGATTCCGCCTGCCGCCAAGCCGCGATCTTGGCGTGATTGCCGGAAGTCAGCACCTCGGGGATGACGAGCCCTTCGAACTCCTGCGGCCGCGTGTAATGCGGGTGTTCGAGCAGGCCGTTTTCAAAACTCTCTTCCTCGCCGGAGCGCTCATTGCCCATGACGCCGGGCAAAAGCCGTACCACCGCGTCAAGCAGCACAAGGGCTGCCGGCTCGCCGCCCGAGAGAATGAAATCGCCGACCGACACTTCCTCCAGGCCGCGCGCGTCGATGACGCGCTGGTCGACGCCCTCGAACCGCCCGCAGACGATCACCACGCCCGGCCCCGAAGCCAGTTCGCGCACGCGTGCCTGCGTCAGCGGTTTTCCACGCGGGCTCATCAGCAGGCGGGGGCGCGGATCGCCTTGCGGCGACGCGTGGTCGATGGCCTTGGCCAGAACGTCGGCGCGCATCACCATGCCGGCACCGCCGCCCGCCGGCGTGTCGTCGACGGTACGGTGGCGATCCGTGGCGAAATCGCGGATCTGGATGGTCTCCAGCCCCCAGGTATCGGCCTCCAGCGCACGCCCCGCCAGCGACAGACCGAGCGCACCCGGAAACATTTCCGGATAGAGCGTCAGCACCGTGGCGGAGAAGCTCACCGGTCGCCTCCGGCAGCTTCGGGATTTTCATCGTCCTCGCCGCCGATCAGCCCGGCAGCGGCCGGATCGACGTGGACGAACCCGCCGGAAATGGACACTTCGGGCACCGCCGCCTGGCTGAACGGGATCAGCACGCCCCTGCGGCCACTGAGCGTCACTTCGAGAATATCGCCGGCACCGAAATTATGCACGGCGTCCACCTTGCCGAGCACTTCGCCCGTCTCGTCCTTCACGGCCAGCCCGACCAGATCGGCATGGTAGAATTCGTCGTCGCCGCCATCGTCGGGCAGTACCGAGCGATCCACGAACAATTCGGTGCCGGCAAGCGCTTCGGCCGCATTGCGGTCTTTTAAGCCTTTGAAGCGGACCACGACCACGGTATTGGCCGGGCGGATGTCGATCACCTCGAACGCCCTGCCGTCCTTGGCATAAAGCGGCCCGTAGTCGGCCAGCGCCAGCGGGTCGCCGGTAAATGTCTTCACCCGCACTTCGCCTTTGATGCCGTGCGCGGCGCCGATCACGGCCATCTGGATGGGGTTCTTTGGAGCTGGCATGGGTGGAGCGTTCCTGTTTAGCCCTGTCTCCTAAACGCAGAGCAAGCGGTTTTCAATTGCGTGCCGTTCATCGCTTCCTAACTTGATGGCTGCAGGATGAGTGTCCAGGGGCGTGAAAAAGGTCATGGAAGAAAAATTCCTCATCACGGCCAAACCCGACCTGCAGGCGGCACGCGAAAGCTGGCTGAAAATGCTTGCGGGCGAGCGCCGGCTGTCGCCGGAAACCGTCAAGGCCTATGAGCGCGACACACGCCAGTTTTTGCAATTCCTGACCGGCCACTGTGGTGGGCCACCGGGCGTCTCCGATATCGCCGATCTGCGTCCGGCCGATCTTCGCGGTTTCTTGGCCCAGCGTCGCGCCGGCGGTGCCGGTGCGCGTACGCTGGGGCGCGGTCTGGCCGGCATCCGCTCGCTGCTGCGCTTCATGGAGCGGCGCGGCCTTGTCAACGCGGCGGGTGCGGCGGCGCTGCGCGCACCACGCCAGCCCAAGTCGCTGCCAAAACCCCTGACCGCCAGCGATGCCAGGCATGTCGTGTCGATCGAAGGGCAACTGGCGGAAGAGCCGTGGATCGCCGCGCGCAACGCCGCCGTGCTGACGCTGCTCTACGGCTCGGGCCTGCGCATTTCCGAAGCGCTCGGCCTGTCGGCCGGCGAGCTTTTGTCGGCCAGCGATACCGTGTTGCGCGTGACGGGCAAGGGCGGCAAGACGCGGCTGGTGCCGGTGCTGCCGGTAGCCTTGCGCTCCGTCGCCGAATACCGCCGACTTTGCCCCTATCATCTCGACCCGAAGGGTCTGCTGTTTCGCGGCGCGCGCGGCGGGCCGCTCAACCCGGCCATCGTCCAGCGTGACATGGCAAAGCTGCGCTCGGCGCTGAACCTGCCGGACACCGCCACGCCGCATGCGCTGCGCCACTCCTTCGCCACGCATCTGCTCGGGCGCGGCGGCGACCTCAGGACCATCCAGGAATTGCTCGGCCATGCCAGCCTGTCGACAACGCAGGTCTATACCGGTGTCGACACCGCCCGCTTGCTGGAAATCTACGAGGCCGCGCATCCAAGGGCGTGATCCCCTCCAATTTTGCCGCTCCGGTTAACGGTTTCGCCGCTTTTTGCGCCTAGGAAAAACGCATGAAGAAAGCCATCGCCCTTGCCGACCGCGCAGCGCTGCCCGCCTTGAAACTGCTGGCCGTGCTCAATGCGCTGTTCTTTCTTTCCTTTCTGGTCTTCCTGCTGCTCGCCACAGGCAAGGCGCACGCCGACACCCCGGTCTGCACCGGCATCGACCTGACGGCAGACCTGCAGAAAACCGATCCGGCCGCCTATAAAAAGGTGGAAAGCGAAGCGGCGGCGACCCCGAACGGCAAGGGGCTGTTGTGGAAGCTGGAAAAGCCCGGCGAAAAGCCGTCTTTCCTGTTCGGCACCATGCACATGACCGACCCGCGCGTTGTCACCCTGCCTGCCGCCGCGCAAAAGGCCTTTGACGCCGCCGACACCGTCATCATCGAGACGACCGAAGTGCTCGACCAGACGAAGCTGATGGCGGCGATGCTGAAAGAGCCGGACCTGATGATGTTCACCGACAACACGACGCTGACGTCGCTGCTGTCGCCGGCGGATGCCGCCACCATGAACAGGGAACTCGACGCGCGCGGCATTCCGCCCTTGAGCGTCGCCAAGATGAAGCCGTGGATGCTGTCGGCAATGGTGGCGCTGCCGGCTTGTGAGATGGCGCGAAAGGCAGGCGGTGCGCCCGTGCTCGACATCAAGCTGGCCGAAGAAGCCAAGGCCGCTGGCAAGAGCGTCGAGGGGCTGGAAACGGTCGCCGACCAGCTTCGGGCCATGGCCTCGCTGCCGATCGCCTTTCACATGAAGGGGCTGGTCGATACGTTGAAGCTCGGCGACAAGATGGACGACATAAACGAAACCATGATCGCGCTCTACCAGCGCGGCGAGATCGGCATGATCTGGCCGCTGTTTCGCGCCCTGCTGCCCGAGGAGGGCGACGATCAGGCCGGCTATGCCGCGTTTGAGGAGGCCATGGTGACCGGCCGCAACAAGGTGATGGCCGAGCACGCCGCGCCCATCCTGGCCAAGGGCAACGCCTTCATGGCGGTTGGCGCGCTGCACCTGCCAGGCGCGCAGGGGCTTGTCGAGGATTTCCGCAAGGCCGGCTACACGGTCACGGCCGTCGAATAATCTCTCGCAGAGCGCCTCCGCCACGGCGCGTTCGTCTATTTCCGTCGCGAATGAAACTCAATCGCTCGTCGTGCGTTGATGCATGTTGATTGACCGATGCAAATCATTTCACGGAGGACACCGTAATGGCGAACCCGCCTAACAACCCAGATCCACTAGATCCATTGCGCAACGATCCGCTTAATCCGATCCCCCCCCGAACAGCGGACCCGGTGATCGAAAATCGCGTTGCCGCGCGTTCCGGCGGCAGTGGGTGGCTCATTGCCCTGATCGTCGTCATTCTGGCCATCGTGGCCTATTACATTTTCGGGCGCACAGCGACGGAAGTGCCCCCGGCCGACGCGCCGGCCGCAACCGAGAGTGCCCCGGCTCCCTCAACGACGGAACCTTCTACGACGGAGCCTTCCACAACCGAGCCAGTTCCCGCGCCGGCTCCTTCCGAGACGACGCCGATGACACCGGAAGCGCCTGCTGAAACCGCGCCAGCGACGCCGGCTCCCGAGCCTGCCGAGCCTGCAACGCCGGCTCCGGCCGAGCCCGCTCCGGCCCCGGCTCCGGCCAACTAACCTTACATCCGGCATAAACGCGAACGGCCCGCCATTGGCGGGCCGTTTTGCTTTGGATCACCGATCTCCAGATCAAATATGGATCGGCTTGAAGAAGGTCGCCAGCGCCGCTTCCTTGATCGCTTCCGACATGGTCGGGTGCGCATGGCAGGTACGGGCGAGGTCTTCTGACGAGCCGCCGAATTCCATCAGGACCGCCGCCTCGTGGATCATCTCGCCAGCACCGAAGCCGACGATATGGACGCCGAGAACGCGGTCGCTTGTCTTGTCGGCCAGGATTTTGACGAAGCCGTCCGTGTGCAGCATAGCGCGCGCGCGGCCATTGGCGGTAAAGGGGAACTTGCCGACCTTGTAGTCCACGCCGGCCTTCTTCAGTTCTTCCTCGGTTTTGCCGACGGAGGCTATTTCCGGGCTGGTATAGACGACGCTCGGAATGACGTCGTAGTTCACATGGCCGGCCTGCCCGGCAATGATCTCGGCAACCGCGACGCCCTCATCCTCGGCCTTGTGCGCCAGCATCGGCCCGGCGATGACATCGCCGATGGCATAGATGCCGGGAACATTGGTCTGGAGATGCGCATCCGTCTTGACGCGGCCGCGCTCATCGACCTCGACGCCGGCTTCCTTCAGCCCGAGATTGTCGGCATAGGCGCGGCGGCCGGTGGAAATCAGCACCGTGTCGGCCTCGATGGTCTGAGGCTCGCCGCCCTTGACCGGCTCGAAGGTCACCGTCGCGCCCTTCTTCGCCTTGGCAACCGCCGTCACTTTGGCGCCCAGCTTGAATTCAAAACCCTGCTTGGAAAGCAGGCGCTGGAACTGTTTTGAGACCTCGCCGTCCATGCCGCCCAAAATGGTGTCGAGGAATTCGACCACCGTGACCTTTGCACCCAGGCGCGCCCAGACCGAGCCGAGTTCCAGCCCGATGACGCCGCCGCCGACCACCACCAGATGGCCCGGCACCTTGTCCAGCGCCAGCGCGCCAGTGGACGACACGATCACCTTCTCGTCGATGTCGACCTTGACGCCCGGAATGCCCGCCACTTCGGAACCGGTGGCGATGACGATGTTCTTCGCCTCGATTTCCTCGGTCTTGCCGTCTTCGCCGGTCACCGAAACCTTGCCGGCGGCCAGCACCTTGCCGGTGCCACGAAAACTGTCGATCTTGTTCTTCTTGAACAGGAAGGCGACGCCGTTGACATTGGCCGACACGGTCGTGTCCTTGTGCGCCATCAGTTTCTTCAGGTTCATCTTCGGCGTGGAAATTTCGACGCCCAGCGCATCGAAGGAGTGCGTGGCCTCGGCAAACATTTCCGATGCGTGCAGCAGGGCCTTGGAAGGGATGCAGCCGATATTGAGGCAGGTGCCGCCAAACGTCTCGCGCTTTTCCACCACGGCCACCTTCAGGCCAAGCTGCGCCGCCTTGATCGCGCATACATAGCCGCCCGGTCCCGAACCGATCACCACGACATCATAAGCCATTTTTCAATTTCCCTGTTTCATACGGGCCGCGTGTGCCCCGTTTTCCGAGAGTGTGGAAGGAACCGCGCTGTGCCAGACCCGCCGCTCATTCCTGGCAGCCCTTCAAGGCAAAGACGTCCCCCGGCAATCTGGAAAGACCGTTGGCGCCATCGACCGGCGACCCGCCCACCGAGGGGCCGAGATCGGGAAAGATCAGTGTCGCGGGCGCTTCGCCTTCCGCCGGCAGCAAACCGATATTCCCCTTGTCGTCGGACGTGTAGATCACGCCTTCCCAGACCGTGCAGGCCGTCAATTCGTCGCCCGTAACGTCGCCATCTGGACACTGGTACATGAGCGACCCATAGGGCCGGCGAACGTCGCCGCCGCTCCACATGACTATGCCGTCCAGAACCACGTCGCGCTCGAGCACCATCCTGAATGCGTTGGTGACCACCGCCAGCCCCTTGGCGGGCGAAAAATCGATCTCGGCGGCCTGATCCTTGTCGCCGTAGACGGCCAGTTCCATCGGGCAGGCGGCTTGAGCGCCGGCGCAACCCAGGACGACGGCCGGGACCGCGGCGAGAACCCCGCGCATCACCAGCCTAAAGGTCTAGCACCAGCCGTTCCGGGTCCTCCAGGCTTTCCTTGACCCGGACGAGGAACGTCACCGCTTCCTTGCCGTCGACGATGCGGTGATCGTAGCTGAGCGCCAGATACATCATCGGACGGATGACGATCTGGCCGCCGACCACCACCGGCCGCTCCTGAATCTTGTGCATGCCCAGAATACCGGACTGCGGCGCGTTCAGGATCGGCGTCGACATCAGCGAACCGTAGACGCCGCCATTGGAGATGGTGAAGGTGCCGCCCTGCATGTCGGCGACCGACAACTTACCGTCCCGCGCCGCCAGCCCAAGCCGGCCGATTTCCTTCTCGATCTCGGCAATCGACATGGCGTCGGCATCGCGCACCACCGGCACCACAAGACCCCGGTCCGTTCCGACGGCGACGCCGACATGGGCAAAGTTCTTGTAGACGATGTCGGTGCCGTCGATCTCGGCGTTGACGGAGGGGATTTCCTTCAGCGCATGCGTGACCGCCTTGGTGAAGAAGCCCATGAAGCCGAGCTTCACGCCATGCTTCTTCTCGAACACGTCCTTGTACTTGGTACGCAGCTCCATCACCGCCTTCATGTCCACCTCGTTGAAGGTGGTCAGCATGGCCGCAGCCGACTGCGCTTCCTTGAGCCGGCGCGCGATGGTCTGGCGCAGGCGGGTCATGCGCACGCGCTCCTCGCGAGAGGCATCGTCAGGCGACGACGGCGCACGGACGGTGACCGGGGCGGGAGTGGCAGCGCTCTTCGGCGTTTCGGCCGGCTGCGACGGCGCGCCCTGCGCCACCGCGTCGAGAACGTCGCCCTTGAGCACCTGGCCGCGCTTGCCGGAGCCCGAAACCTGATCGACGGAAAGGTTCTTTTCCGCCAGCATCTTCGCCGCCGCCGGAGCAGGCGGCATCTTGCGCTCTTCGATCTGGCTTTCGCCGGCGACCTTGGCGCTCTGCGCGGCGGCTTCCTTGGTGGTCGAGGCCGCCGAAGGTGCGGAAGCCTGCGCGACAGTCGCATCCTGCTTCGGCGCTGCCGCCTTGGCCGCACCGGCCGAAATCGTGCCGAGCAGCGCACCGACCTCGACGGTTTCACCTTCCTGCACGACGATCTCCGCCAGCGTGCCGGCGGCGGCGGCCGGAACTTCGATGGTCACCTTGTCGGTTTCCAGTTCGACCAGCGGCTCGTCCATGGCGATGGCGTCGCCGACCTTCTTGAACCACTTGCCGATGGTCGCTTCGGTAACGGATTCGCCGAGCGTAGGAACGCGAATTTCATTGGCCATTATGCTTGTCCGTCCTTGCGGTTCGTTTCCGGGCTATCCACCGAGCGCGTCTTCGAGGAACGCGGCCAGTTGCGCCAGATGTTTTGACATCATGCCCGTTGCCGGCGAGGCGGCAGCCGGGCGACCTGTATAGCGCACGCGCTGATGCTTGGCGTCGATATGCGCCAGCACCCATTCCAGATAGGGATCGATGAAGGACCACGCACCCATGTTCTTGGGCTCTTCCTGGCACCACACCATCTCCGCGTTGCGGAAGCGCGACAGTTCGTTGATCAGCGCCTTGGCCGGGAACGGGTAGAGCTGTTCCACGCGCAGCAGATAGACGTCGTTGACGCCGCGCTTCTCGCGTTCCTCGTAGAGGTCGTAATAGACCTTGCCGGCACACAGCACGACGCGGCGGATCTTGCTATCCTTGACCAGCTTGATCGGCTGGTCGGCAAGATATTGCGCGTCGTCCCACAACAGGCGGTGGAACGAACTTTCGCCGGACATTTCGGCGATGGTCGAAACCGCCCGCTTGTGGCGCAGCAGCGACTTCGGCGTCATCAGGATCAGCGGTTTGCGAAAGTCGCGCTTCAACTGGCGGCGCAGGATATGGAAGTAGTTAGCCGGCGTCGTGACATTGGCGACCTGCATGTTGTCTTCCGCGCAGAGTTGCAGGAAGCGTTCCAGGCGGGCCGACGAATGCTCCGGTCCCTGCCCCTCATAGCCATGCGGCAGCAGGCAGACCAGGCCCGACATGCGAAGCCATTTGCGCTCGCCCGACGAGATGAACTGGTCGAACACCACCTGCGCGCCGTTGGCAAAGTCGCCGAACTGCGCCTCCCACAGCGTCAACGCCTTGGGCTCGGCCAGGCTGTAGCCATATTCGAAGCCGAGCACGGCTTCTTCCGACAGCATGGAGTTGACGACCTCATAGTTGGCTTGCGCCGCCGAGAGGTTGTTGAGCGGGATATAGCGGTTCTCGTCGCGCTGGTCGTACAGCACGGAATGGCGCTGCGAGAAGGTGCCACGCTCCGAGTCCTGGCCGGAAAGCCGGATCGGATTGCCGTCGAGCAGGATCGCGCCGAAAGCCAGCGCCTCGCCGGTCGACCAGTCGATGCCCTCGCCGGTTTCGATGGCGTGGCGGCGGTGTTCGAGGAAGCGGCCAATGGTGCGGTGCGCCTCGAAATCCTTCGGCACTTCGGTCAGCTTCTTGCCTATTTCCTTGAGAATCTTGACCGGCACCGCCGTCTTGCCGCGCCGCTGCTCGTCCTCATTGTCGGCGGTGCGCAGGCCCGACCACGCGCCGTCCAGCCAGTCGGCCTTGTTGGGCTTGTAGTGCTGGCCGTTCTCCCATTCCTCTTCCAGATGCGCGCGCCAGTCGGCTTTCATCTTGTCGAATTCGGCCTGGTTGACGTGTCCTTCCGCGATCAGCCGCTCGCCGTAAAGCTGGAGGGTCGTCTTGTGGGCGCGGATCGAGCGGTACATGATCGGCTGCGTGAACGCCGGCTCATCGCCTTCGTTGTGACCGAAGCGGCGATAGCAGAACATGTCCACCACAACCGGCTTGCAGAACTTCATGCGGAATTCGATCGCTACCTTGGTGGCGTGAACCACGGCTTCCGGATCGTCGCCGTTGACGTGGAAGATCGGTGCTTCGATCATCTTGGCGACGTCGGACGGATAGGGCGACGAACGCGAAAAACGCGGATTGGTGGTGAAGCCGATCTGGTTGTTGATGATGAAATGCAGCGTGCCGCCGACGCGGTGGCCGCGCAGGCCCGACAGCCCCAGTATCTCGGCGATGACGCCCTGGCCGGCAAACGCCGCGTCGCCATGCAGCAGCAGCGGCAGCACCTTGGCGCGTTCCTCCTGCGGCACGATCTCCTCGCGCGTGCGGCCGAACAGATGGTCCTGCTTGGCGCGCGCCTTGCCCATCACCACCGGGTCGACGATTTCCAGATGCGAGGGGTTGGCCGTCAGCGACAAATGCACCTTGTTGCCGTCGAATTCACGATCCGACGAGGCGCCGAGATGGTACTTCACGTCGCCCGAGCCTTCGACATCATCGGGAGCCGCCGAGCCGCCCTTGAACTCGTGGAAGATGGCGCGGTGCGGCTTGGCCATCACCTGGGAGAGCACGTTGAGGCGGCCGCGATGGGCCATGCCGAGCACGATTTCCTTCATGCCGAGCTGGCCGCCGCGCTTGACGATCTGCTCCAGCGCCGGGATCAGTGATTCGCCGCCGTCGAGGCCGAAGCGCTTGGTGCCCTTGTACTTGACGTCGATGAACTGCTCAAAACCTTCCGCCTCGACCAGTTTTTGCAGGATTGCCTTCTTGCCTTCGGCCGTGAAGGTGATTTCCTTGTTCGCACCCTCGATGCGCTCCTGAATCCAGGCCTTCTCCTCGGGGTCGGAAATGTGCATGAACTCGACGCCGAGCGTCGAGCAATAGGTGCGGGTAAGAATTTCCAGCATCTGCCGGACGGTGCCGAACTCCAACCCGAGCACGTTGTCGAGAAAGATCGGCCGGTCGAAATCGGCTTCGGTGAAGCCGTAATTCTGCGGCGAAAGCTCGTTGTAGTCTTCAAGCTCAGCCGCGATGCCGAGCGGATCGAGGCGGGCATGCAAATGGCCGCGCATGCGGAAAGCGCGGATCATCATGATGGCATGCACGGAATCGCGCGTCGCCTGATGCACGTCGGCGTCGGAAAGCGTGTTGCCGTTGACGACCGCCTTGTCCTTGATCTTCTTGTCGATGACCTTTTCGATCAGGCCCCAATTGCCGTCGAGCGCCGAAACAAGCTCGCCATTGGCCTGCAGCGGCCAGGACGGGCGCTTCCACGATGCGCCCCGTGCATTCTTGCGAACGTCGCCGGCATCGTCCTGCAGCGAGGCGAAGAAGGCCTGCCATTCGGGATCGACCGATGCCGGGTCGTCCTCATAGGCGGCATGCAACGCCTCGATGTAGTCGGCATTGCCGCCATACAGAAAAGAGGTCAGCGAAAATTGGTCGTTGGCCTGATCTTGTCTCGACATGTCGCTCCCGAAGCCTTTGGGCCTCGTCTCCTTGTTGGAGCGAATAGAGAGTAGCGAATGGCGAGTAGGGATTTTGCCGGCCCCCGCATTTTTCGCTACTCGCTACTCCCTATTTCGCTGCTCACTATGCCTTGATCGCTTCAACCAGTGTCGTGCCGAGCCGGGCCGGCGACGGCGAAACCTTGATGCCGGCGGCTTCCATCGCCGCGATCTTGTCTTCCGCACCGCCCTTGCCGCCGGAAATAACGGCGCCCGCATGGCCCATGGTGCGGCCGGCCGGCGCCGTGCGCCCGGCGATGAAGCCGGCCATCGGCTTCCTGCGGCCGCGCTTGGCCTCGTCGATGATGAACTGCGCTGCGTCTTCTTCCGCCGAACCGCCGATCTCGCCGATCATGATGATCGACTTGGTCTCGTCGTCGGCGAGGAACATCTCGAGCATGTCGATGAACTCGGTACCTTTCACCGGATCGCCGCCGATGCCGACAGCCGTGGACTGGCCAAGGCCGGCATTAGTGGTCTGGAACACCGCCTCATAGGTAAGGGTTCCGGAGCGGGAAACAACGCCGACCGAGCCCTTCTTGAAGATGTTGGCGGGCATGATGCCGATCTTGCACTGGTCGGGCGTGACGATGCCGGGGCAGTTCGGGCCGATCAGCCGCGATGTCGAACGGTCGAGCCGCGCCTTGACCTTGATCATGTCCATCACTGGAATGCCCTCGGTGATGCAGACGATCAGCGGGATTTCGGCCTCGATCGCCTCGATGATGGCGGCTGCGGCCCCTGCCGGCGGCACATAGACGACGGACGCGTTGGCGCCGGTCTTGGCCTTGCCTTCGGCGACGGTGGCGAAGATCGGCAACGGCGCGCTGCCGTCCCACGTTTCGCCGCCCTTCTTGGGGTGGATGCCGCCGACCATCTGCGTGCCGTGATAGGCCAGCGCCTGTTCGGTATGGAACGAACCGGTCTTGCCGGTCAGGCCCTGGACGAGGATTTTCGTGTTCTTGTCGATGAGAATGGACATGCGATCAGTTTCCCTTCACCGCCGAGACGATCTTCTTGGCGGCGTCGTCGAGGTCGTCGGCCGAAATGACGTTGAGGCCGCTCTCGTTGATGATCTTCTTGCCAAGGGCGACGTTGGTACCCTCGAGGCGCACCACCAGCGGGACCGTGAGGCCGACTTCCTTGACCGCCGCGACCACGCCCTCGGCAATGACATCGCATTTCATGATGCCGCCGAAGATGTTGACGAGAATGCCCTTCACGGCCGGATCGGCGGTGATGATCTTGAACGCAGCCGTCACCTTCTCCTTGGTCGCGCCACCGCCGACATCGAGGAAGTTAGCCGGCTCCGCGCCATAGAGCTTTATGATATCCATGGTCGCCATAGCAAGGCCGGCGCCATTGACCATGCAGCCGATATTGCCGTCGAGGGCGACATAGGCGAGGTCGTATTTCGACGCCTCGATTTCCTTGGCATCCTCTTCCGTGGTGTCGCGCAGTTCGAGCACGTCGGGGTGACGAAACAGCGCGTTGTTATCGAACGACACCTTGGCGTCGAGCACGCGCAGGCGGCCGTTGGTCATGACGATCAGCGGATTGACCTCCAGCAGGCTCATGTCCTTTTCGACAAAGGCCTTGTAGAGGATCGAGAAAAGCTTTTCGCCGTCCGTGGCCGCTTCGCCGGTCAGCTTCAGCGCCGCATTCAGCGCCTTCAAATCGTCGGCGCTTACGCCGGCTTCCGGGTCGATCGCCACCGTGATGATCTTTTCAGGCGTGTCATGCGCGACCGCCTCGATGTCCATGCCACCCTCGGTCGAAACGACGAAGGCAACGCGGCCGACGGTGCGGTCGACCAGGATCGACAGATAAAGCTCGCGGTCGATGTCGGCACCGTCTTCGATATAGAGGCGGTTGACCTGCTTGCCGGCCGGGCCGGTCTGCTTGGTCACCAGAGTATGGCCCAGCATCTCGTTGGCGTTGGCGACGACTTCGGCCACCGACTTCGACAGCCGCACGCCGCCCTTGGCATCGGCGGAAAGTTCCTTGAACTTGCCCTTGCCGCGGCCGCCGGCATGGATCTGGCTCTTCACCACATAGAGCGGGCCGGGCAGTTGCTTCGCTGCCGCTTCCGCCTCGTCCGCCTTGAACACCGGCACGCCTTCGGCCACCGGTGCGCCAAAACCCTTCAGAAGGGCCTTGCCCTGATATTCATGGATGTTCATCGGCAAAGCCTCCGGGTTATTTCTTGGCCAGTTGCGGCGCGATCGCGACGCATGCGTCGGTCAGGCCCTTCACGGTCGCGACGGAAGACTCGAACATCTTCTGCTCGGCCTTGTTGAGGTCGATCTCGATGATCCGCTCGACACCGCCGGCGCCGATCACCACCGGCACGCCGACATAGGTGTCCTTCAAGCCGTACTGGCCGTTGAGATGGGCGGCGCAGGGCAGCACGCGCTTCTTGTCCTTGAGGTAGCTCTCGGCCATCTGGATGGCGGACGCCGCCGGCGCGTAGAAGGCCGAACCCGTCTTGAGCAGGCCGACGATCTCGGCGCCGCCGTCGCGGGTGCGCTGCACGATCTGGTCGAGCTTTTCCTTCGAGGTCCAGCCCATCTTGATCAAATCGGGCAGCGGAATGCCGGAAACCGTCGAATAGCGGATCATCGGGACCATGGAATCGCCGTGGCCGCCAAGCACGAAGGCGGTGACGTCTTCGACCGAAACCTTGAATTCCTCGGCGAGGAAATAGCGGAAGCGCGCCGAGTCCAGCACGCCGGCCATGCCGACGACATGGGTCTTGGGCAGGCCAGAGAACTTCTGCAGCGCCCAGACCATGGCGTCGAGCGGATTGGTGATGCAGATGACGAACGCCTTGGGCGCGTATTTCTTCAGGCCGGCACCGACCTGCTCCATGACCTTCAAATTGATGCCCAGAAGATCGTCGCGGCTCATGCCGGGCTTGCGCGGCACGCCAGCGGTAACGATGCACACATCCGCGCCCTCGATGCCGGCATAGTTGTTGACGCCGGTCAGACGGCTGTCGAACCCGTCGACGGGCGACGATTGGGCGATGTCCAGCGCCTTGCCTTGCGGCGTGCCTTCGGCGATGTCGAAAAGCACCACGTCGCCGAGGTCTTTCTGGCCGATCAGGTGAGCGAGCGTGCCGCCGATCATGCCGGAGCCGATGAGCGCTATCTTGTTGCGTGCCATTTGAGGATGTTTTCCCTTATATCTGAGACGGCGCCAGAATGGCGTCGAGGAGAGGCCGACCGATGCGGGGGAACCGCGCGATTTCGCCGCACCCCATAGCCCCCTTGGGAAAAAACTTCAACGATTATTTCCGCATGAATAAATTCAATCGGTTAGAACCATCGGGACTTACGTAAACGTCAAAATATACTCTAGCTTTCCCGTAGAATTACATCAGACACGGTCAAACCGGAAGCGTATCCGGCTGCGATGACGGCCTTGTGATGCCGGCTGGCTGCCGGCCCGGCACCAGACGGCGGGTTTTACGGAGAAGCGGATGCGACAGGCGCGGTTTCTTCCGCCGCTTCCTTACGCCGCTTCGCCCAGTCTTCCAGCCAGTCGCGGCTCTGCATCTCGATCAGCCGCGAGGCCGTGCGGTCGAATTCGAAGGCTTCCGTGACGCCCGGCCGGCCGGCATAGAGGCCGTCGGGAGAGGTATCGGCGCTCAGGACAAGGCGCTTGCGCCTGTCGTAGAGCGTGTCGATCAAAAGGATGAAGCGTTTCGTGGCGCTTCGCAGCGTCGGGTCGAGCACCGGCACCCGATCGACGAAGAAAGTATCGAAACGGTCGGCAAGCACCTTGTAGTCGCGCGCGCCGAGCGGCGCCTCGCAAAGTTCGGCGAAGGTAAACCGGGCTGCATCGCCAGCCGCGAGCGGCACCTGCAAATGCCTGCCCTTCAGCGTCAAGGTCATCCCGGCGGCCGGTTCGCCATGCGTCATCGCCGCCCAGGCCTCGTCCATCGTGCGGTCGGCCGCTTCGCCGTTCGGCGTCATGTAGACCGGCGTGCGCGCCAGTTTCTCCAGCCGGTAGTCCTTGTCGGCGTCGAGCGAAACGACAGCGGTGTACCGCTCCAGAATGGCGATGAACGGCAAAAACAACTGGCGGTTAAGCCCGTCGCGATAAAGGTCCTGCGGCGCGACGTTGGAGGTGGCGACCAGCACCACACCGTTGGAAAACAGCGCCGAAAACAGCCGCGACAGGATCATCGCATCGGCGATGTCGGTGACGGAAAATTCGTCGAAGCACAGCACCCACGCCTCGTCGGCCAGCGCTCGCGCCACCGGCGGGATAGGGTCGTCTTCCTTGACGTCGCCGTTCTTGCGCGCCTGCCGGTGCTTCTGGATGCGATCCTGCACGTCGGCCATGAAATCGTTGAAATGCACGCGGCGCTTGCGCCGAACCGGGACAAGTTCGAAGAACATGTCCATGAGCATGGTCTTGCCACGGCCAACGCTGCCATGGATGTAGAGGCCTTTGACGGTCTCGCGCGTTTCGCGCTTTCTGGCGAACAGCCAGCCCAGCGCGCTGGATTTGTGGGCGAGCCGCTTCGCCGAAAGCTCGTCGATCAGGCGGTCGAGCGCGACCGCAATCTGTTCTTGCGCAAGGTCGCGCTCGATAATGCCGCCGGCCACTTCATGGTCGTAGCGCTGGCGCACGGTCGCACGGGTCTGGAGGCCGTCGCGCAAATGCATCGGTCAAGCCGTTCCTGGAAAGGTGAAGCGGGCTAGTGGAATGAATTTGACATTCGATACCCGCTTGATGTCGGCCTCGAGATCGAATGTCAAATTTAAAAATTCCACTAGATCATAGACTTGCTAGTGGTTCTCCTGTTTCCAACATTTGCCCTACGCCTGATACAAATGGGATGCAAATGTTGGAAACGAACCACTAGCGCGTCAACGAGATCGGCAGGCCGGTGGAGGTCTGGCCATCGAATTTAGAGCCGCCGGAAGAATAGAGCCGGGCCAGCGTGCCGCCGTCATTGTCATAGAGGGTCAGTTGCTTGCCGGCCACGTTCCACGACTTCACGCCATCAAGGGGAGCCGGGCAGCGCAACGGTCCGGCGCGATAACCCTGGCCGAACTTGGTCTGCGGGGTCGCTACCTTGCAGCTCTGGCCGGAGACGTTGGCGTTCCACACACCGGCGACGCTCGATGCGGTGAGGTCGGCGGCCGCAGCGGGAGCCGAGCCGTCCGTCGGCAACGCAGCGACCTGCGTATTCTGCGGCGCGGTCGGGAACTGCGACGGATCGGTGCTGGCTGGCCCGGAGGGCGGCGGCAACTGGTTGGAGGTGACCTGGCCGGCGGGTGCGGCCTGCAGGGGTTCGGGCCTGGTCGAATCCATCGACGAGAAGCGCGTGCTCGTGCAGCCGCTCGCCAGCAGGGCGCCCAGCGCCATGGCCATCAGACCGGTTTTCGAGAATGTCATGCCAACCTCCGCGACCCATAGCGGGCGCAATTCGATAAAATCCCACCCTACCAACAAGGGTAAGATGGCAGAATTTCAACCCGATATGCTTAAAAAACGGTTTGCAGCCGAGTATGTTGTAATTTTGCATCATGGTGCGGAACGGGAAACGACCATGCCGCGTTATCCCCCACAACCAAAAGGGGGCCTCATTATGATCAAATGGATCGTCATACTTCTCGTCGTTTCGGTGATAGCGAGCGCCTTGGGCTATCGCGGTGTTGCCGGCACGACGTCGCGCATCGCTTCGTTCCTGATCGCGGCGGTACTGGTGGTCGTGGCCGTGGTGCTGCTGCTGTTCGCCTTGGCCGGCGGCGGCGTTTGGTAGGGCCTCGTCACTGGTAATTCCCGGCCGTTTCCGCCATATAGGCGCAAACCGGCAAGAGATTTTCTATTACCATGGCAGGCGCGGCTCCTTTCGCCAAGATGAACGGCATCGGCAACGAGATCATCGTCGCCGACATGCGCGGCCGTGCCGATCGGGTGACCGCTGAGGCCGCCATTGCGCTCAATGCCGACGCTTCGACCCGGTTCGACCAGATCATGGCGATCCACGATGCGCGCACACCGGGCACGGCCTACTTCATCGACATCCTGAACTCGGACGGCAGCGGCGCGCAGGCCTGCGGCAACGGCACGCGCTGCGTCGTGCAGGCGCTGGCCGCCGAGACCGGCCAGAGCACATTCACCTTCGAGACCGTCGCCGGCATCCTCAATGCAAAGCAGCATGACGACGGCTCGATCTCGGTGGACATGGGCGTACCGCGTTTCAGATGGCAGGACATTCCGCTGGCGGAAGAATTCCGCGACACCCGCATGATCGAGTTGCAGATCGGCCCGATCGACGCGCCGGTGCTGCATTCGCCCTCGGTGGTGTCGATGGGCAATCCGCACGCCATCTTCTGGGTCGACCGCGATGTCTGGTCCTACGAACTCGACCGCTTCGGCCCGCTCTTGGAAAACCATCCGATCTTTCCCGAAGGCGCCAACATCACCATCGCGCAGGTGACGTCGCCCGAGACGATGGCGATCCGCACCTGGGAACGCGGCGCCGGCCTGACCAAGGCCTGCGGCTCGGCTGCCTGTGCTTCGGCCGTTGCCGCGGCGCGCACGAAACGCACCGGGCGCAGCGTCATGCTGCAGGCTCCCGGCGGCCAGCTGCATGTCGAATGGCGCGAGGACGACCATGTCGTGCTGACGGGTGCCGCCGAATGGGAATTTTCCGGCAATTTCGACCCTGCCACGGGCGCTTGGGCGCGCGATGTCGAGAGCG
Organism: Mesorhizobium sp. A556; assembly: GCF_054489545.1. NCBI lineage: Bacteria > Pseudomonadati > Pseudomonadota > Alphaproteobacteria > Hyphomicrobiales > Phyllobacteriaceae > Mesorhizobium > Mesorhizobium sp. A556. The sequence continues at coordinate 39,611 of NZ_JBTMXA010000013.1, read as the reverse complement.
TGGCGTGATGGGCATCGAAATTGTCACATTCGGCTGCCGGCTCAACACCTACGAGTCCGAAGTGATGCGGCGCGAGGCCAAGGCGGCCGGCCTTGGCGCGCTGGCTGGTGGCGCGATCATCATCAACACCTGCGCCGTCACCGGCGAGGCGGTTCGCCAGGCAAAACAGTCGATCCGCAAGGCGCGCCGCGAACATCCCGAAGCGAAAATCATCGTCACCGGCTGCGCGGCACAGACCGCGCCGCAGGATTTTTCCGCGATGGACGAGGTCGATCTGGTGCTCGGCAACGAGGAAAAACTGCACAGCCACAATTATCGCGCGCTGCCGGATTTCGGCGTCAACGATTTCGAGAAAGCGCGCGTCAACGACATCTTTTCGGTGCGCGAGACGGCCAGCCACATGGTCGACGCCATCGAGGGCCGCGCCCGCGCCTTCGTGCAGGTGCAGAACGGCTGCGACCATCGCTGCACCTTCTGCATCATCCCCTACGGTCGCGGAAATTCGCGCTCGGTGCCGATCGGCGGCGTGGTCGAGCAGGTCAAGCGCCTTGCCGGCAACGGCTATGCGGAGGTCGTGCTGACCGGCGTCGACATGACCAGTTTTGGCGGCGACCTGCCGGGCGCACCGAAGCTGGGAAAGCTGGTCAAAACCATCCTGAAACAGGTGCCAGAGGTGAAGCGGCTCAGGCTTTCCTCCATCGATTCCATCGAGGCCGACGCCGAGTTGCTGGAGGTCATCGCCAGCGAGCGTCGGCTGATGCCGCACCTGCACCTGTCGCTGCAATCGGGCGACGACATGATCCTGAAACGCATGAAACGCCGTCATTTACGCGACGATTCCATTCGTTTTTGCGCGGAAATCCGTAAAATTCGGCCAGAAATCGTCTTTGGAGCCGATATTATCGCCGGTTTTCCGACCGAAACGGACGAAATGTTCGAGAATTCCATCAAGATTGTCGAGGAATGCGGGCTGACGCATCTGCACGTTTTTCCGTTTTCGCCGCGCGAAGGCACGCCTGCCGCGCGCATGCCGCAGGTGCGGCGCGAAGTCGTCAAAGAGCGCGCCGCACGCCTCCGGGCCGCTGGTGATGCGGCCTATCGCAAGCATCTCGGTTCATTGGCTGGTACGCATCAGTCAATCCTCATTGAGCGCGACGGGCTTGGCCGCACTGAGGGTTTTACCATGGCCGCCATCGCCGCCGGCTCTCCGGGCGAGATCATTGAGGCGACCATAACCGGGCATGACGGCACCAAGCTGGTCGCCGCGCCCCTCGCCGCGCAAGCGGCCTGAGAAGACAATCCGCATGGCATTTGGTTTCATCAAGAAAGTCTTTTCCTTCGGCAAGAAGGAAGTGGTCGAGGAGCGGCCGGACGAGGCGACGCCTCTGCCGCCGCTGAATTTCGAAGCGCTGGAAGGATTGAAGCCGGCCGCCGAGCAGGTCGTGCCTGAATTTTTGAAGCGCGAAGAGATTGCGCCGGCGGAGCCCGTTGCGGAGACGCCCGCCGAGCCGGAACAGCTGACGCCGGCTGAACCGAAGCCGGAGCCTGCCGCCCCGGAAGTGGAACCTGAGCCGGAAACGCAGCCCGAACCGGCTCCGGTCGAAGTGCCGGAAAAGCCGGAACCGGCGCGGCCCGAGCCTGCCGAACAGCCCGCGCCGACACCCCCGGAAATCCCGGTTGAGCCTGTCGTGCCCGAACCTGTTCCGGCCCCTGCACCCGTTCCAACACCGGCTCCGCAAGAAATCCCCGAGCCGGAACCGGAACCGAGTGAGCCGGAAGTGGTGGAAGTTCCGCCGCCGCCCGCTGAAATCCCGTCTCCGCCTGTGGAAGTCACACCTCCATCCGCCCAGACACAGCCGCCGCTCGCCGAAACGGCGTTGGCCCCGGCTGCTCCCAAACCGGCCCCCGGCAAGGTTACCGTCGCCAAAAAAGTAGAAAAAAAAGCCGAACCGAGCCCCGCGCCCGAACCGGTTGCGCCGAGGCTTTCCTGGTTCCAGCGCATGCGCGAGGGGTTGGCGCGGTCGTCGAAGGAACTGTCGGGCAACATCGCCGGTGTCTTCACCCGCAGGAAGCTGGACGAGGACACGCTGCAGGATCTGGAGGATGTGCTGATCCGCGCCGATCTCGGCATGGAGACGGCGCTGCGCATCACCGATGCGCTATCGGCCAGCCGCTACGGCAAGGAAGTGTCCGACGCCGACGTGCGCACCATCATGGCCGCCGAGGTGGAAAAAGTGCTGGCGCCGGTCGCCATGCCGCTGGAACTCGACCTTTCGCACAAGCCGCATGTGGTGCTGGTTGTCGGCGTCAACGGCACCGGCAAGACCACCACCATCGGCAAGCTCGCGGCCAAACTCACCGAGGGCGGGCTGTCTGTCATGCTGGCGGCGGGCGATACCTTTCGTGCCGCCGCAATCGAGCAGTTGAAGATATGGGGCGAGCGCACCAATTCGCCGGTCGTCTCGAGCAAGCTCGGCGCGGATGCGGCGGGCCTCGCCTATGATGCCTTCGAGCAGGCGAAAGCGGCCGGCGCCGACGTACTCATCATCGACACCGCCGGGCGGCTGCAAAACAAGACCGAACTGATGGCGGAACTGGAAAAGATCGTGCGCGTGCTGGGCAAGCTCGACCCGGATGCGCCGCATACGGTGCTGCAAACGGTGGACGCCACCACTGGCCAGAATGCACTCAACCAGGTCGAAATCTTCCGCAACATCGCCGGCGTCAACGGGCTGGTCATGACCAAGCTGGACGGCACCGCGCGCGGCGGCATTTTGGTGGCGATCGCGGCCAAGCACAAATTGCCGGTCTATTTCATCGGCGTCGGCGAGCAGGTCGAAGACCTCGAACCGTTCTCGGCCAACGAATTCGCGCGGGCAATCGCAGGGGTAGGGTAACTTTGATGTCAACTCTCTACGTTGCCCCCTTGTCCCCCCTTTTCGCGGAAACCCAAGCATGACCCCTATTGTCGAACGCGACCCGTCCGAAGACCCGCAGAAAAGCAGGAAGGAAAGCGTCAATCCGGCGCTCAAGCTGGTGCTGGAACTCGGGCCCCTGATGGTCTTCTTCTTCGCCAATGCGCGCGGCGAATGGCTGGTGCAAAAATTCCCGGCGCTGGCTGAACTCGGCGGTCCGATCTTCATCGCCACCGGCCTGTTCATGGCCGCGACCGCGATTGCGCTCGCCGTGTCGTGGCTGCTCACCCGCACCTTGCCGATGATGCCGCTGATATCCGGCGTCGTCGTCTTCATCTTCGGCGCGCTGACCCTCTATCTGCAAAACGACGTTTTCATCAAGATGAAGCCGACCATCGTCAACGCGCTGTTTGGCGGCATCCTGCTCGGCGGACTTCTCTTCGGAAAATCGCTGCTCGGCTACGTCTTCAATTCGGCTTTCAGCCTCGACGCCGAAGGCTGGCGCAAGCTCACCTTTCGCTGGGGCCTGTTTTTCTTCGTGCTCGCCGTGCTGAACGAGGTGGTCTGGCGCAATTTCTCGACCGATTTCTGGGTCGCGTTCAAGGTGTGGGCGACGATGCCGATCACCATCGTGTTCACCATCAGCCAGATGCCGCTGATCCTGCGCCACTCGCTGGACAACAAGAGCGGGGATAGCGGCAAGGCCGGCAAATAGCGCATCGGCCGGCTGACGGCCGGCCATGCTATAGTCGGGCGCGACTCGCTTGATGGATTGATCGTCCTTGCTGAATTTACTGGCCATTTCCGGCAGCTTGCGCGCCGCCTCGACCAATTCCGCCTTGATTGCCGCATTGGCAGCGGTCGTTCAGCCCTTTTGCCGCATTCATACCTATGACAGCCTGGGCCGGTTGCCCATCTTCAATCCGGACGACGAGGGTTCGCGCACCCCGGACGAGGCGACGCTGCTCATCGATGCTGTCACCCGGTCGGACGGCATCATCCTTTCCTGTCCCGAATATGCCCATGGCGTGCCGGGCGGCCTGAAGAACGCGCTTGACTGGCTGGTGTCGCGCGACGCCGCCGTCGGCAAGCCCGCCATGCTCGTGCACGCCTCGGCACGCTCGCTATATTGCCGCGCGGCGCTGAGCGAGATCATGCGGACGATGTCGTTTTCGCTGCATGAGGGGCCGGAACTGGAGGTTCCCCTGCTCGGCAAGAAACCGCCGGAAATGCACGCGATCCTGACGAAGCCGGTAACGATGGCCTCGATGCGCGAGCATCTGTCGACCTTTTGCGAATTTGTAAGCGGCCGTTAGAGCGTCCTTTCATTGAGCATCGGAGTAATCCGAAAATCGGGTTCCACTTTCGGTCCGATGCTTTAGGCGCCATGCGCCTGACGCAATGCTGCAATGCAGCATATTCCTTTTGCGCCGCACGCACACTATGTCATGCTGCGTATGTGATCTGGGAGGAACAATCGTGCCGCCAGCGGCACAGAAAGGAACCGCCATGATCTTCGAAAGCCTTATCCAGGGCGCGCGCAACCGCCACGCGAAGCGCAAGCGCTACAACCAGCTTGTCAACGAGATCAACAGCTTGAGCCAGCGCGACCTTGCCGATATGAACGGCAACCGCTCGGAAATGCTGCATCACGCCCACAAGGAAGTGTTCGGCTGATTGCCGCTTCCTGCGCGCAGGAACAAGAGAGCATCGGACCGAAAAGTGGTTACCGGTTTTCGGAAAATCCGATGCTCAAACAGAAAGATGGAGTGTCGGGCCGGATTGATCTCGTCAATTCGGCCCGGACTCTATTCCGGCCCAAGTTAATCCGGCTTGGCCCGCGCCTTTTCGATCTCGGGAAGCAGCAGCGCCTGCACGGATTGGGGCGTCAGCGGGCCGACATGCTTGTAGGCGATCTTGCCGTCCTTGCCGATGACGAAGGTTTCCGGCACGCCATAGACGCCCCAGTCGATCGCCGTGCGGCCGGCTCCATCGACGCCCACCGCTTGATACGGATTGCCGAGATCGCCGAGGAAACGGAGCGCGTTCTGCGGCTTGTCCTTGTAGTTCAGCCCCGCCATCACATAGCTTTTGTCCCTCGATAACGCGAGCAGGACCGGATGTTCCTCGCGGCATGGCGCGCACCAGGAAGCAAACACGTTGAGCACGGTCACCTTGCCGGCGAATTCCTTGGAATCGAGGCCTGGCAGGTTGGTGCCTTCAAGCGGGGGAAGATGCGTTGCCGGCGCCGTCAGCCCGATCAGCGCCGAGGGCACGTCCGCACTGTCGCGGCCCGACATCAATTGCGACAGGAACACGCCGGCCAGCCCGAGAAAGATCAGCAGCGGTAGAACCACGAAAAGGCGGCGCTTCGGCTTGGCTGCCCTGTCTGGTTCAACGCTCATGTCTGGTTCAACGCTCACGGCTTGGCCGCCTTCGCCTTGTCGGAGCGGCGGCGAATGCCGGCCGCTTCCAGTTCCGCCAGTTCGCGCTTGCGTGCCCGCTGGTCAAGCAACACCCAACCAATCAGTCCGATAAGAGCCACGGCGGTGATGCCATAGGCCGCCGTCACATAAAGGGCATGCGCGCTCATGCGAAACGCCTCGCGCCAGCGTAGTTCGACTTCATCCGTACCGCGTAATTTCGAATGACCATGTCTTTCCTTAGCGTCGGGCCGTTGCCGGCGCAATCAGCCGCCGTGCCGCAGGTGGGCTCAGTCCGTGCCCTGCCGCAGCGCCAGTGCCGCCGCGAGCGGGCCGATCACCGCGAAGAACAGCGTCAAGGCGGCAAGAATGAGGAAGGGCGGCAGGAACGGGTCCGGCTCGGCCACCGCGCCGTAGCTTGCCGAGACGCCGAAGATCAGCACCGGAATGGTCAGCGGCAGCACCAGCACGGAGATCAGCAGGCCGCCGCGCGGCAACGCAACCGCGACCGCAGCGCCGACAGCGCCGATAAAGGCGATCGCCGGCGTGCCGACGAGCAGCGTCAGGGCAGCCGCCCCGATGCCGATCGGCTCCATGTTCATGAACAGGCCGAGAACGGGCGCGGCGATCACCAGCGGCAGCACGTTTGCCGTCCAGTGCGCGAGGCATTTGACCAGCACGGTCAGCGCCAGCATATGGCGGTCGCGCGCCAGCACCAGGAGGTCAAGCGAGCCGTCCTCGCGCTCCGCCTGGAACAGCCGATCAAGGCCAAGCAACGATGCCAGCAGCGCCCCGATCCACACGATGGCCGGGCCGATGCGGGCCAGCAGGTTCAAATCCGGTCCAACGCCAAAGGGAATCGTGACGATGACGGCCAGAAAGAAAATAACCCCGGTCAGCGCCCCGCCGCCGGCGCGGACGGAAAGTTTCAGGTCGCGGAGGTAGAGAGCTAGCACTATCGAGTTTCTCCGAGGGGGGCGCGAAGAGGCTCAGGCATCCCCGTCCATCCGCAATTCCTGTGCTTCGATGCCCAGCGGCAGATGCGTGGCGGCGACGAGAATGCCACCGTCGCGGCAGTATGTCGCCATCAGCCCGGAAAAGCGTTGCGCCGAAGCGTTGTCCAGCCCCGCGGTCGGTTCGTCCAGCAGCCAGAGCGGGCGGCGCGAAACCAGCAGCCGGGCTATCGCGGCGCGGCGCCGCTGGCCGGTCGACAGATAGCCAAAGGGCAGGTGGCCGATCCCGCCAAGGCCGACGACTTCCAGAGCTTCCTCGGTGCTCAATTGCGTCTCGCCGCAGAAATCGCGCCAGAAGCACAGGTTTTCCGTGACGCTGAGCGTCGGCTTCATCGCGTTCTGATGGCCGAGATAGTGGCAGGCAGAGGCAACCGTCGGGAACGCCTCGCCGCCGTCTTCGAAAGCGACGCGCCCGCTCGCCGCCGGCAAAAGACCCGCGATAATGCGAAGCAGCGTCGATTTTCCCGAACCGTTCGGGCCGGTAACGACAAGCGCTTTTCCCTTTTCCAACGAAAAGCCGATATTGGAAAACACGGTTTCGCCACCGCGTTCGCCGCTCAAATTCTCGGCGATGAGCCGCATCGTTCCCCCTTGGCCTGACGTTCGGCCGCAATATGCGGGCGGCGCGGTAAAAATGGCGATTCTGTGTCTAGAACTATTCCAGAATAAACTCTATATGCGAGCCATCCGTGCCAGCGGTCGGCGCGGGAACAGAATTTGCACCGGACCAGTGTGCGTGTCGCCTTGAACGACCGGACATCAGGGAGCGGACAGCGGAAATGGCCGTACCCGCACCCTTGCGCGTGATTGCATGCCATCGGCGTCCCTTCCCTTCCGGCTGAACAGACCAGAATGGGATCGCAATGTCCAAATCTCTCGATAGTTTCAATTGTCGCCGTACCCTGACCGCAGGGGATGCGGAATATGTCTATTTCAGCCTCATCGAAGCTGAAAAGAACGGCCTCACCGGCATCGCCCAACTGCCCTATTCGATGAAGGTGCTGCTGGAAAACCTGTTGCGCAACGAGGACGGCCGTACTGTCACCAAGGCGTCGATCCAGGCAGTGGCCGACTGGCTGACCGACAAGGGCACCGCCGGCGTCGAGATCGCCTATCGCCCGGCCCGCGTCTTGATGCAGGACTTTACCGGCGTTCCGGCCGTGGTCGATCTGGCGGCTATGCGCGACGCCATGGTGTCGCTGGGCGGCGATCCGCAGAAAATCAACCCGCTGGTGCCCGTCGATCTGGTCATCGACCACTCGGTCATCGTCGACGAGTTCGGCACGCCGATGGCGTTCGCCCGCAACGTCGAACTGGAATACGAACGCAACGAAGAGCGCTACAAGTTCCTGAAATGGGGCCAGCAGGCGTTCCGCAACTTCCGCGTGGTGCCGCCCGGCACCGGCATCTGCCATCAGGTCAATCTCGAATATCTCGGCCAGGTCGTGTGGACCAATTCCGAAGACGGCGAAACGACCGCCTATCCCGACACCTGCGTCGGCACCGATTCGCACACCACCATGATCAACGGCCTTGGCGTTCTCGGCTGGGGCGTCGGCGGCATCGAGGCGGAAGCGGCCATGCTCGGCCAGCCCGTTTCCATGCTGTTGCCTGAAGTCATCGGCTTCCGCCTGACCGGCAAGGTCAAGGAAGGCGTCACCGCCACCGACCTGGTGCTGACCGTGACCCAGATGCTGCGCAAGAAGGGCGTCGTCGGCAAATTCGTCGAGTTCTTCGGCCCCGGCCTGTCCTCGATGACGCTGGCCGACCGCGCCACCATCGGCAACATGGCGCCGGAATATGGCGCGACCTGCGGCTTCTTCCCCGTCGACGTCGAGACGGTGCGTTATCTGCATATGTCCGGCCGCACCGAGGCCCGCATCGCGCTGGTCGAGGAATATTCCAAGGCGCAAGGCATGTGGCGCGACAATTCCTCGGCCGATCCGGTCTTCACCGACATGCTCGAACTCGACCTCGGCGATGTCGTGCCTTCCATGGCCGGCCCCAAGCGTCCGGAAGGCCGCCAGGCGCTGGAAGACATTCCGGCCGGCTTCGCCACGGCGATGGAAACGGAATACAAGAAGGCTGCCGAAATCCACAAGCGCTACCCCGTCGAGGGCACAAGCCACGATCTCGGCCATGGCGACGTCGTCATCGCCGCGATCACGTCTTGCACCAACACGTCCAACCCGAGCGTTTTGATCGGGGCCGGCCTGCTCGCCCGCAACGCCAACCGGCTCGGCCTCAAGCAGAAGCCGTGGGTGAAGACCTCGCTGGCGCCCGGCTCCCAGGTGGTTGCCGAATATCTGGAAAAGTCCGGCCTGCAGAAGGAACTCGACCAGATCGGCTTCAACCTCGTCGGCTTCGGCTGCACCACCTGCATCGGAAACTCGGGTCCCTTGCCGCCGGCGATCTCCAAGGCCATCAACGACAAGGGCTTGATCGTCGCGGCGGTGTTGTCCGGCAACCGCAATTTCGAGGGCCGCGTCTCGCCCGACACGCAGGCAAACTACCTCGCCTCGCCTCCGCTGGTGGTGGCGCATGCGCTGGCCGGCACTGTGACGAAGGACCTCACCACCGAACCGCTGGGCGAGGATCGCGACGGCAAGCCGGTCTATCTGAAGGACATCTGGCCAAGCTCTGCCGAAATCCAGGAGTTCATCGAAAAGAACGTCACGCGCGAACTGTTCGCCCGCAAATATGCCGACGTCTTCAAGGGCGACGAGAACTGGCAGAAGGTACAAGCGCCGGCTGGCCAGACCTACGCCTGGGACGACAATTCGACCTATGTGCAAAATCCGCCCTATTTCGAAGGCATGACGGCCGGCTTCGGCTCGATCGCCGACATCAAGGGCGCGCGCGTGCTTGGCCTGTTCGGCGACAAGATCACCACCGACCACATCTCGCCGGCAGGTTCGATCAAGGCGGCGTCGCCCGCCGGAAAATACCTCACCGATAATGGCGTCGCCGTCACCGACTTCAACCAGTACGGCACGCGGCGCGGCAACCATGAGGTGATGATGCGCGGCACCTTCGCCAATATCCGCATCCGCAACCACATGCTGGGCGAAAACGGCCGCGAGGGCGGCTACACGATCCACTATCCGTCCAAGGAAGAGGAATCGATCTACGACGCGGCCATGCAGTACAAGCAGGAAGGCGTGCCGCTGGTCGTCTTTGCCGGCGTCGAATACGGCAACGGTTCGTCGCGCGACTGGGCGGCCAAGGGCACCAATCTGCTCGGCGTGCGCGCGGTCATCGCCCAGTCGTTCGAGCGTATCCACCGCTCGAACCTGGTCGGCATGGGCGTCGTTCCCTATACTTTCGAGGAAGGCACTTCCTGGGCCTCGCTCAACCTCAAGGGCGACGAACTGGTCGAGATCGACGGGCTTTCCTCGATCAAGCCGCGCCAGAAGATGATCGCCAAGGTGACCTATGGCGACGGTTCGGTGAGACAAGTGCCGATCCTGTGCCGCATCGATACGCTGGACGAACTCGACTACTTCAAGAACGGCGGCATCCTGCAATATGTGCTGCGCGATCTGGCGGCGTAACCGCCCTTTCATCCGCGAATGCCAACCGCCGGAGCGAAAGCTCCGGCGGTTTTGTTTGTGGCGGCGAAAAATTTCACCGCAACGTGACTTCCCGTTGAGGGCCGCTTCTGCCACATATTTTAGAGATAACAAGAAGAGCCGGCATCACCGGCGCAATCGCGGAACGGCCATGGCATTTCCAAATTTTCTGCGGCTGGCGGCAGCAGCGGCGCTGGCGTTGACGGCTTTGGCCGACACCGCCCTTGCCGACGAGACGCAGACCGAAGGCACCCCCTTGGGTGTGGTGGAACTGTTTACCAGCCAGGGTTGCAGTTCCTGCCCGCCCGCCGACGAGATTTTCGCCGATTTGGCGGCCCGGCCGGACATCGTGGCGCTCGCCTACCATGTCGACTACTGGGACTATCTCGGCTGGAAGGACACGCTGAGCAGCAAGAAGAACACCGAACGGCAATATGCCTATATGCGCGCCTTCGGCAGCCGGTCCGTCTATACGCCGCAGGCCGTCATCAACGGCCGCACCCATGTCAACGGCGCCAACCGCCATGCTGTGAACGACACGCTGGCCGGCATGAAAAAGGCGGGCCAGGGCATGAGCGTTTCGCTCAAGGTCAGCCGCACCGACGATGGCGTCATCATCGATGCCGGCGATGCGGGCGCCAATCCGGCCGTGCCACCCAACGCCCACCTCATCCTCGTCTTTTTCGACGCGCCTCAGATCATCAGCATCGGCAATGGCGAAAATAACGGCCGCAAGGAAACATACTGGAACGCGGTTTCGGAAATCCAGACCGCCGGCATGTGGCACGGCAAGGCGCAGCGCTACGAATTGCCGATGAGCGAGATCGCCAAAAAGGGCGGCTGCGCAGCACTTTTGCAGGCCGTCGGCAAGGACGGCCTGCCGGGTCCCATTCTCGGCGCGGCCATGATCCACAACCCTTCCCCGAAATAGCTTCAGCGCAGGCGAGGCGGCGACCTTGATCTTTGAATCGATTGAAAAGGCGTTGCGCTTCGCCAACGACACGCCTTATGCTTCGCCCATGGTTGGCAAGTTCCGGTATAGGCCGGCCAGTTACCCAAGGGAGGAAGTAGGAATATGTTGCGCAAACTTCTTATCGGAACGGCTCTGGCGTCAGCCTTTGCGTTCGCGGCCCACGCCGAAGACGTCAAGGAAGTCCAGATGCTGCACTGGTGGACGTCCGGCGGCGAAGCGGCCGCGCTGAACGTGCTCAAGCAGGATCTGTCCAAGGAAGGCTATGCCTGGAAGGACGTGCCGGTGGCGGGCGGCGGCGGCGACGCTGCCATGACCGCGCTGAAGGCGATGGTCGCGGCCGGCAATTATCCGACCGCCTCGCAGATGCTCGGCTACACCGTGCTCGACTATGCCGCCGCCGGCGTCATGGGCGACCTGACGGAGACGGCGACGAAGGAAGGCTGGGACAAGGTCGTTCCCGCCGCTCTGCAGAAGTTTTCCGTCTATGACGGAAAATGGGTCGCCGTGCCGGTAAACGTCCACTCGGTCAACTGGCTGTGGGTCAACAAGGCGGTGATGGAAAAGATCGGCGGCACCGAGCCGAAGAACTTCGATGAATTCCTGGCGCTGCTCGACAAGGCGAAAGCAGCCGGCGTCACCCCGCTGGCGCTTGGCGGCCAGGACTGGCAGGAAGCCATTCTGTTCGACGACGTCGTACTTTCCACCGGCGGCCCGGAGTTCTACAAGAAGGCGTTCAACGACCTCGACGAGGAGGCGCTCAAATCCGACACGATGAAGAAGGCGTTCGACAATCTCGCCAAGCTGATCCCCTATGTCGACGCCAATTTCGCGGGCCGCGACTGGAACCTTGCGACCGCCATGGTCATCAAGGGCGACGCGCTGGTGCAGGTGATGGGCGATTGGGCAAAGGGCGAGTTCACCGCCGCCAAGAAGAAGGCGGGCGACGACTTCCTGTGCTATCGCTTCCCCGGTACGGATGGCAGCGTGGTCTATAACTCCGACATGTTCGGCATGTTCAATGTTCCCGACGACCGCAAGGCCGCCCAGATCGCATTGGCCACGGCGACGCTGTCGAAGAGCTTCCAGTCGGCGTTCAACGTGGTCAAGGGCTCGGTTCCGGCCCGCACCGACGTGCCCGATACCGACTTCGACGCCTGCGGCAAGAAGGGCATCGCCGATTTGAAGGCGGCCAATGACGGCGGCACGCTGTTCGGCTCGCTGGCGCAGGGCTACGGCGCACCGCCGGCCGTCGCCAATGCCTACAAAGACGTGGTGTCGAAATTCGTCCACGGCCAGATCAAGACCTCCGACGAAGCCGTAACCCAGCTCGTCCAGGCGATCGACGACGCCAGATAGGCGCCTGAACAAGCGAAAGAGCCTTCCCGCGCGAGCGGGGAGGCTTCCTTCAACGATGGGCTGCCTGCCCATCTGCCTGGCGTCTGACGGCGTGGGGTGCGCTACGGTTACGGGAGGGGAACAATGAGCACGGTTGCCGAAACCGCCGTTAACCTGACGCCAAAAAGGGGTTCGGGACCGCGGCGCGCGGTGCGGTCGCGGCTGCAGGATGCCCTGCCCAAGATCGTGCTGGCACCAAGCTTCGCGATCACGGTCATCTTCGTCTACGGCTTCATCCTGTGGACGGTTTATCTGTCCTTCACCAACTCCAAGACCTTCCCGTCCTACGAGCTTACCGGCGCGGGCGCCTATCAAAAGCTGTGGCGCTGGACCTTCGAGAACGACCCGCCGTCGGGCTGGTACACCTCCATCACCAATATGGGCATATTCGGCTTTCTCTACATCAGCATCTGCCTGGCGATCGGCCTTTGCCTGGCCATCCTTCTCGACCAGAAAATTCGCGGCGAAGGCGTGCTGCGCCCCATCTATCTCTATCCGATGGCGCTGTCCTTCATCGTCACCGGCGTGGCCTGGAAATGGTTCCTCGATCCCGGCCTCGGCCTTGAGCAGACGCTGCATGCCTGGGGCTGGACGAGCTTTCATTTCGACTGGATCAAGAACAAGGATTTCGTCATCTACACCGTGGTGATCGCCGGCGTCTGGCAGGCTTCCGGCTTCATCATGGCGATGTTCCTGGCGGGCCTGCGCGGCATCGACGGCGAGATCCTGAAGGCGGCGCAGATCGACGGCGCGACCACGTTCCAGCTTTATCGCCGCATCGTCATCCCGATGCTTCGGCCGGTATTCCTGTCCGCCTTCATCGTGCTGGCGCACCTCGCCATCAAATCCTACGACCTGGTCGTCGCGCTGACCAGCGGCGGTCCCGGCGGCTCCGCCTGGCTGCCGTCGAACTTCATGTACGAATATACGTTCAAGCGAAACCAAATGGCCGTGGGTTCGGCCAGCGCCATCATCATGCTGATGGCCATCGTGGCGATCATCGTACCCTATCTCTACTCGGAACTGCGGGAGAAGCCGCGATGAGCGCCGCTGCCGCCACCGACCGGCCAAAACCCTTGGGCATCAGCACAAGGACGCTAAACCGGATCGTCATCTACGGCTTGCTGGCGATCTTCGCTCTCTTCTACCTGATGCCGCTGTTCGTCATGCTGGTGACCTCGTTCAAGACCATGGACGAGATCCAGAACGGCACCATGCTGGCGCTGCCCAGGGAACCCACCATCGCGCCATGGGTGAAGGCCTGGGGCGGAACCTGCGTCGGCCTGACCTGCGCCGGCATCAAGGGCTATTTCTGGAACTCCATCAAGATGGTGGTTCCAGCCGTGCTGATTTCGACGTTTCTCGGCGCGTTGAACGGCTATGTGCTGACCAAATGGCGGTTCCGCGGCGCGACGCTGGTGTTCGGGCTGATGCTGTTCGCCTGCTTCATTCCGTTCCAGTCGGTATTACTGCCGATGGCGACGATCCTCGGCACGTTGGGCCGCTTCGGCGCGACCCTGGACAACCTCACCGGTTTCCGCTTCGGCCTCGGCAATCCGACGGTCAACCTGGTGTTCGTCCACGTCGTCTACGGCCTCGGCTTCACCACCTTGTTCTTCCGCAATTACTACGAGGCGTTCCCGACCGAATTGGTCAGGGCAGCACAAGTCGACGGCGCCGGCTTCTTCCAGATCTTCCGGCGCATCATGCTGCCGAACTCGCTGCCGATCTTCGTCGTTACCGTCATCTTCCAGTTCACCAACATCTGGAACGACTTCCTGTTCGCCTCGGCCTATGCCGGCACGGGAGACGCGATGCCGATGACGGTGGCTCTCAACAATGTCGTCAACACCTCGACCGGCGTGGTCGAATACAACGTCAACATGGCGGCGGCGATGATCGCGGCCCTGCCGACGCTCCTCGTCTATGTCGTCGCCGGCCGCTATTTCGTGCGCGGCCTGATGGCGGGCGCCGTCAAAGGATGATGCAATGGCATTTCTAGAAATCGATGGGTTGAAGAAGCGGTTCGGCACGGTCGACATTCTCAAGGGGATCGACCTCGACCTCGACGAGGGCGGCTTCCTGGTGCTGGTCGGCCCTTCCGGCTGCGGCAAGTCCACCCTGCTCAACACCATTGCCGGGCTGGAGCCGATCACCGAGGGCGAAATACGGGTCGAGGGACGCGCGATCAACGATCTGCACCCGTCGAAGCGCGACATTGCCATGGTGTTCCAGAGCTATGCGCTCTACCCCAACATGACGGTCGCCGGAAACATAGCCTTCGGCATGGAAATGCGCGGCGTGCCGGCTGCCGAGCGGCAGGTGGCCATCGACAAGGTCGCCAAGGTTTTGCAGATCGAGCACCTGTTGAAGCGCAAGCCGAGCCAGCTATCCGGCGGCCAGCGCCAGCGCGTCGCCATGGGCCGGGCGCTGGTGCGCGACCCGAAACTGTTCCTGTTCGATGAACCGCTATCGAATCTCGACGCCAAGCTGCGCGTCGACATGCGCGTCGAGATCAAGCGCCTGCATGCCAACACCGGCAAGACTATCGTCTACGTCACGCACGACCAGATCGAGGCGATGACGCTTGCCACCAAGATCGCGGTGATGCGCGACGGCGAGGTGCAGCAGGTCGGCACGCCGGCGGAAATCTACAACAACCCGTTCAACCTTTTCGTCGCCGACTTCATGGGATCGCCGGCCATGAACCTCATTCCGGCAACGATCGAGACGAAGGACAACGCCCTGAACGTCGTGCTCGAAAGAGAGGGCGCGCCGATCCTGCTGCCCCTGGCGAAGGCGCCGGCCGGCCTTTCCGCCTTTCAGGGCAAGCCGATCATTTTCGGGATCAGGCCCGAGGCGCTGACCGACCCGGACGGGGCCGAGCGCAACGCCTCGACCATCGCGACCGCCGATTGCCATATCGAAGTGGTCGAGCCCGCCGGTTCCGATACCTTCGCCATCACCAATCTGGGCGGCAAGGCCGTGGTTGCCAGGCTTCGCGCCGACGCCAACATTCAGTCCGGGGCTGACGCGCCGCTGGCCTTCAACCTGTCGAAGGCGGTGTTCTTCGATCCGGCAACCGAACGGCGCATCGCCTGACGCATCGCCGTCTTCCGCAAGAGCCGTCGTCCGTCAGTGATAGCCGATGTCGTGGCGTACCTTGCCGCGGAACACCCAGTATGACCAGCCGGAATAGACGAGGATGATCGGAAGCAGGAACAGCGTTCCGACCAGCAGGAAGGCCTGCGTCGAAGGCGACGACGCCGCTTCCCACAGCGTGAAGGTGTGCGGCACGATGAACGGCCACAGGCTGACCGCGATGCCCAGATAAGACAGCGTAAATAGAATGACCGCGCCGATGAACGGCCCGGCATGCGAGTTGCCCCAAAGCGACCGCCACGTCAGGAAAGCCGTCAGCAGGGTAAGGAGCGGGATCGGCGCCAGGATCAGGACATTCGGCCAGGAGAACCAGCGCTCGGCAATCTCGGCGCTGACCAGCGGCGTCCACAGGCTGACCATGGCCACCCCGGCCAGGACGCCAAGCAGGCTGAAGCGGCCATGCTTGCGGGCGCGCTTCTGGATATCGCCCTCCGTCTTGAGGACGAGCCAGCCCGCGCCCAGAAGCGCATAGCCGAAGACAAGTGCTACGCCTGTCAGCAGCGCGAACGGCGTGAAGAAATCGAGCGAACTGCCGACGAACTCGCGTCCCTCGATCTTGAAGCCCTGAATGTAGGAGCCGAGCATCACGCCCTGCGCGAAGGCAGCGACAGCCGATCCATAGCAGAAGCCGTGATCCCAGAACGTCTTGTGCTCGACGTCGCGGAACCGGAACTCGAAGGCCACCCCCCGGAAAACCAGGGCCAGAAGCATGACCAGAATCGGAAAATAAAGAGCGGGAACGATGATCGCAAAGGCAAGCGGGAAAGCCGCCAGCAGCGCCAGGCCGCCAAGCACGAGCCATGTTTCGTTGCCGTCCCAGATCGGCGCGATCGAATTCATGACCAGGTTGCGGGACTGCAGATCGGGTTCGAACCCGTAGAGAATTCCGACGCCCAGATCAAAGCCGTCGAGCAGCACGTAGAAGAAGATGCCCGCGGCAAGGATCATCGCCCAGATCGGGACAAAGCTCAGCATGGTGTCCATCATGCTTCTCCCTTGGAATGCAGTTCGACCGTGATCGGCTGGCTTGGTCGGCCACCCTCGATCAGCGGTTCGTCGTCTTCCGCGTCATCGGGCGAGGCGTCATGCGGTCCCTTGCGGATGATACGGAGCATGATGAATGCGCCGGCGGGGAAAATGATGAGATAGACCGCCATGTAGAAGAGCAGCGAAGTGAGGACGTTCCACCCCGTCAACGAAGGCGAGACGGCGTCGGCGGTCCGCATCAGCCCATAGACGACCCAGGGCTGGCGCCCCACCTCGGTCGTGGTCCATCCGGCAAGGACGGCGATGAACCCCATCGGCCCCATGAACAGGCAGGCGCGGAGGAAGTTCGGACTTTCGAACAACCGCCCCCGCCAGCGCAGCCACCAACTGGAAACCACCAGCGCCAGCATCAAAAGGCCGATGCCGACCATGGCGCGAAAGGCAAAAAACGGCAGCGCGACCGGCGGCCGCTGGTCGGCTGGAAAATCCTTGAGGCCCCGGACCGTGCCGTCCAGGCTGTGTGTCAGGATCAGGCTGCCGAGCTTGGGAATCTCGACGGTGAAGCGGTTGGCTTCCGCCGTATCGCTGGGAATGGTGAAAAGCACGAGCGGCATCCCGCTCTGGGTTTCCCAAAGCGCTTCCATGGCGGCGACCTTGGCCGGCTGGTGCTCGAGCGTATTGAGGCCATGCTGGTCGCCGATGAAAATCTGCATCGGCACCAGGATCGTCAGCAACCACAGTGTGACCGATAGCATCGTGCGGGCTTCTGCGACGGCTTTTTGCCTGCGCAGCAGATAGGCCCCGACCGCGATCACGACAAAACCGGTGGTGATGTAGAAGCCGACGACCGTATGGGCGAAACGGTAGGGGAAGGACGGGTTGAAGACGATTGCAAACCAGTCGGTCGGAAAGAAGCGGCCGTCGACGATCTTGTAGCCGGCCGGCGTCTGCATCCAGCTATTGGCGGCGAGAATCCAGAACGAGGACAACAGCGTGCCGAACGCCACCATCAGGGCTGCGAAGAAATGCGCCCAGGCCGGAACCAGCTTGCGCCCGAACAACAGCACGCCGAGGAACGCCGCCTCCAGGAAAAACGCGGTCAGCCCCTCATAGGCGAACAGGGGCGCCAGCACGTTGGCGGTCACGTCGGAATACCGGCTCCAGTTGGTGCCGAACTGGAAGGGCATGATGATGCCGGAGACGACGCCGATGCCGAAGGCGACCGAGAAAACCTTGATCCAGAATGTCGAAATCCGGAAATAGATGTCCTTGCCGGTGAAGAAATGCATGCCCTCCAGCAGCGCGATGAAGGAGGCCAGGCCGACAGTCAGCGCCGGCATCAATATGTGCCAGCCGATCAGCCAGGCAAATTGCAGCCGGGAAAGGAAAAGTGGATCGAGTTCCATCGCGGTTATCCTGTTCCCGAACGCGACGCTCGACGGTAGTGCCGCGCGTCGACAGTGTGTCACAAGCAGGGCATCCCGTCACTGCCGAAGCAATGCACCATTGCGTGCATGGGACCGTCTGCCGCAGCGCAAGGCTATGCGCGTTCGAAAACAACGTTGTTGACAAAGAACAACTTCAGATGACGTCTGTTCCACACACCCACATCTTCAGCGGACAATACCACGCCATGACGAAAGCTCTTTCCGGTTGTCCGGCGGTCCCAGCCGAACTGGCGCGCGGCGGGACGGTGTGAATGCGGGCGCTGGCCAATTTTCCCGCCGATGCGGCACGGCGCATTCGCGGCGTGTTCTGCGATATCGACGATACGATCACGACCGACGGACGCCTGACCGGCGATGCCTATCGGGCGCTGGAGCGCCTGCATGAGGCGGGCCTCGCGGTTGCGCCGATCACCGGCCGACCGGCCGGCTGGTGCGACATGATCGCCCGCTTCTGGCCAGTAAGCGGCGTGGTCGGCGAAAACGGCGCGTTCTACTTCGCCTATGACGAAGCGGCGCGAAAGATGGTCCGCGTGTTTGCCGCAAGCGATGCCGAGCGCGCCGACAACCGGCGCAAGCTCGCGGCCATCAAAACGCGCATCCTGAGAGAGGTGCCCGGCACCGCCGTTTCCGCCGACCAGGCCTATCGCGAGGCCGACCTGGCGATCGACTTTCGCGAGGACGTTCCCGAACTTCCGGCAAGCGCCGTTCAGCACATCAAGCGCATTTTCGAGGAAGAGGGCGCGGTCGCGAAAATATCGTCCATTCATGTCAATGGCTGGTTCGGCCACTACGACAAGTTGTCGATGACGCGCCGCTTTGCCACGGAGCGGCTGGGCGTCGATCTGGATGCAGCGAAGGACGCCTTTGTCTTTGTCGGCGACAGCCCCAACGACGCGCCCATGTTCGGCTTTTTCCCGAACTCCTGCGGGGTCGCCAATGTCCGCGATTTTTCCGGCCGCATCGAGGCCGAACCGGCTTTCGTCGCCGGCAAGCGGGGCGGCGCCGGCTTTGTCGAGATCGTCGACATGATCCTCGCGCATCGAACTGCGGCCGGGTCCTTGCCGACCGATCCCACAGGGGCCTGACAGGCTTCAAGCCCGACCGGAACCGCCCCGAAAATCCCTTCCCTGCCCGGTTTACCGGCGCGCCAGGCCGTGCGCCGGGCATTCTTGTTCGGTGCTTTGGTAATTTCGTTTGACACTCGTTACAATTTCGAAATAATCAAAACGAACTTCGCTATCGACAATTGCGATGGAATACGAAATTCGGGGGAGCGCTACCAGCCTATCTGCCAGTCTGTTTTGGCCCGTGTTCACGCCGACGGTACGCGAGTATGCTGACCGTTTGGCGGAACTGGTCCAGTGGCGAAAAGGCAAAGGGTGCGAGGGCGTCGACGCCGCCGCCGCGGAGCAGATAGCCTGGGAGGAGGCCTTATGCTGGAATTGAGAAACGTGACGAAGGTGGTGGGCGCGGCGGAGCATATCCGCAACGTGTCGCTGACCTTGCAGCACGGTTCGCTCAATGTCCTGCTTGGCCCGACGCTTTCGGGCAAGACCAGCCTGATGCGCCTGATGGCCGGTCTCGACGCGCCGAGTTCCGGTTCGGTCTGGTTCGATGGCCGCGATGTCACCGGCATGGCCGTGCAGAAGCGCAAAATCGCCATGGTCTACCAGCAATTCATCAACTACCCGGCGATGACCGTTTATGAAAACATCGCCTCGCCGCTGCGCGTGGCGGGCGCGGACAAGGCGACGATAGAAAGAGAGGTGCACACTGCCGCAGCCTTGCTGAAGCTGACGCCCTATCTCGATCGCTTGCCGCTCAATCTGTCGGGCGGACAGCAGCAGCGCACGGCGCTGGCGCGCGCCATCGTCAAAAAAGCCAGCCTCGTGCTGCTGGACGAACCGCTGGCCAATCTGGACTACAAGCTGCGCGAGGAACTGCGCGAGGAACTGCCCAAGATTTTCGCCGCGTCCGGCACCATCTTCGTCTATGCGACGACCGAGCCGCACGAGGCGCTGCTGCTCGGCGGCAATACCGCGACGCTCAGCCAAGGCCGCATCACCCAGTTCGGCCCGACCGTCGAGGTCTTCCGCAAGCCTGTCGACCTGGTCACGGCAAGGACGTTTTCGGACCCGCCCCTCAACACCATCGTCCTGGCCAAGAAGGGCAACCACTTCCTGCTCGACGGCGGCGTCAACCTGCCGGTGCCGGCCGGCTTAACCGGCATCGCCGACGCCAGCTACACGATCGGCTTCCAGCCGCATCACCTTTCGCTGGAACGGCCGAGCGCCGAGGCCGTACCGGTTCGCGCCAAGGTCTCGATCACCGAAATCACCGGTTCTGAAAGTTTCGTCCATCTCGATTTCGCCGATGTGCGCTGGGTCATGCTGGCGCACGGCATCCACACTTTCATGCCGGACGAGGTGGTGGAGGTGTTCATCGATCCGCGCCACATCATGGTCTTCGATGCCGCCGGCCAAGCCGTTGCGGCACAGAAACTTGCGGCCTGAGGGAGAGACATGGCACGCATCGACGTCAACCATATCCGCCATTCCTACCTGGCCAATCCGCAAAAGGACGCCGACTTCGCGCTGCGCGAGGTCCATCATACCTTCGAGGATGGCGGCGCCTATGCGCTGCTTGGCCCTTCCGGCTGCGGCAAGACCACCCTGCTCAACATCATTTCAGGCTTGCTTCGCCCCTCGCATGGCCAGTTGCTGTTCGACGGCAGGGACGTGACCAATCTGTCGACGCAGGAGCGCAACATCGCCCAGGTGTTCCAGTTCCCAGTCGTCTACGACACCATGACCGTCTACGACAATCTGGCCTTCCCGCTGCGCAACCGCGGAGTGCCGGAAGCCGACGTCGACCGCAAGGTGCGCGAGACGCTCGACATGATCGACCTGGCCGACTGGGCCAAGCGCAAGGCTCGGGGCCTGACCGCAGACCAGAAGCAAAAAATCTCGCTCGGCCGCGGACTGGTCCGCTCGGACGTCAACGCCATCCTGTTCGACGAGCCGCTGACCGTCATCGATCCGCATATGAAATGGGTGCTGCGCTCGCAACTGAAGCAGCTCCACCGGCGCTTCGGCTACACCATGGTCTATGTCACGCACGACCAGACCGAGGCGTTGACCTTCGCCGATCAGGTCGTGGTCATGTATGACGGCGGCATCGTCCAGATCGGCACGCCGGCGGAACTGTTCGAGCGGCCGAAACATACCTTCGTCGGCTATTTCATCGGCTCGCCGGGCATGAACGTCATGCCCGTCACGGTCGACGGCAAGACGGCGCATCTCGGTTCGCAACGCATTGCACTGCCTGGCGCGCCGAAGGCGGCGGCCGGTACGATCGAGCTTGGCGTGCGTCCCGAATATGTAAGGCTGGGCAAAGAGGGCATGGCGGTCAGCATCGCCAAGGTCGAGGATGTCGGTCGCCACAAGGTGGTGCGGGCCAATCTGGAAGGCCGTGAAATAGCGGCGATCGTCAGTGAGGACACAGACATTCCGGCCGATCCGAAGGTGCGCTTCGATCCTGCCGGCATCAACATCTATGCCGACTCCTGGCGCGTCGAGATGGGAGCCTGACATGGACAAGACCTTGAACAACAAGGCCTGGTTCCTGGTACTGCCGGTGCTGGTGCTGGTCGCTTTCACCGCCGTGATCCCACTGATGACGGTGGTGAACTATTCGGTGCAGGACACGTTCGGCCGCAACCAGTTTTTCTGGGCCGGTCTTGAATGGTTTCAGGAATTGCTTGGCTCCGACCGCTTTTGGCAAGCGATGGTACGCAATCTGATCTTTTCCTTCATCATCCTGGCCATCGAGGTGCCGCTTGGCATCTTCGTGGCGCTCAACATGCCGAAAAAGGGCTGGGGCGTGCCGGTATGCCTAGTCGCCATGGCGCTGCCGCTTCTGGTTCCGTGGAACGTCGTCGGCACCATCTGGCAGGTGTTCGGGCGCAACGACATCGGCCTGTTCGGCTACACAATCAACGCCATCGGCATCGACTACAATTACGTGCAGGACCCGTTCGACGCCTGGGTGACGGTCATCATCATGGACGTGTGGCACTGGACCAGCCTTGTGGTGCTGCTCTGCTACGCCGGGCTGGTCTCCATTCCCGACGCCTTCTACCAGGCCGCCAAGATCGACGGCGCCTCGCGCTGGGCGGTGTTCCGCTACATTCAGTTGCCGAAGATGAACCGCGTGCTGCTGATCGCCGTGCTGCTGCGCTTCATGGACAGTTTCATGATTTACACCGAGCCGTTCGTCGTCACCGGCGGCGGCCCCGGCAATTCGACCACCTTCCTGTCCATCGATCTGGTCAAGATGGCGCTTGGCGAGTTCAATCTGGGGGAAGCGGCGGCGATGTCGCTGGTCTATTTCCTCATCATCCTGCTTCTGTCGTGGGTGTTCTACACCGTCATGACCAACTACGACGCGGAGCGCTGAGATGGGCGGCGGCAACGAACGAACCGAACAGGCGGTCGCGCCCGGCCAGGCCGCTGTCTTGCCGAGCGAACTTTCGCGGGACGCGCTGGCGCGCCGCATGCACCGGCGCGGCGAAGAATCGCGCTGGTGGTGGGTCATCCCCACGCTCTACATCGTCTTCCTGCTGGTGCCGATCTACTGGCTCGTCAATATGAGCTTCAAGACCAACAGCGAGATCGTCAATTCGCTGACGCTCTACCCGCACGAACCGACGCTGCGCCACTACAAGATCATCTTCACCGACCGGTCGTGGTACTCCGGCTACATCAATTCGATCATCTACGTGGTCATGAACATGGTGATCTCGGTCGCTGTCGCTCTGCCGGCGGCCTACGCCTTTTCGCGCTACCGCTTCCTTGGCGACAAGCACCTGTTCTTCTGGCTCCTGACCAACCGCATGGCGCCGCCGGCGGTGTTCGCGCTGCCGTTCTTCCAGCTCTATTCCGCCTTCGGCCTCATCGATACGCATATTGCGGTGGCGCTGGCGCACTGCCTGTTCAACGTGCCGCTGGCGGTGTGGATTCTCGAAGGCTTCATGTCCGGCGTGCCGAAGGAAATCGACGAAACCGCCTATATCGACGGCTATTCCTTCCCGCGCTTCTTCGTGAAGATCTTCATACCGCTGATCGCGAGCGGCATCGGCGTCGCCTGCTTCTTCTGCTTCATGTTCTCTTGGGTGGAACTGTTGATCGCCCGCACGCTGACGACGACCGACGCCAAGCCGATCGCCGCCATCATGACGCGCACCGTTTCGGCATCCGGCATGGATTGGGGCCTGCTAGCCGCCGCCGGCGTCCTGACGCTGATCCCCGGCGCGCTCGTCATCTGGTTCGTGCGCAACTACATCGCCAAGGGCTTCGCCCTGGGGAGGGTATGATGAGGGGTATCCGTTCCACCACCGTCTCGGCAGGAGGCCGCCCATGACCCTCGACCTCTCCTGGATGGCATGGACGTGGCCGACGACGGCCTTCTTCATCGTCATCGCGCTGCTTTTGGCTGGCATGGGCGCGTGGGAATACGCCTCGCCCGGCGGCAATCCGCGTGTCGGCATCCTGCGCTTCGAGACGACGCGCGGCGACCGCCTTTTCGTTTCGCTGCTTGGCAGCGCCTTCATCCATCTCGCTTGGCTCGGTCTGGTCGGACCGAACCTGTGGTGGGCTCTCGCTCTCTCCGTAGTCTATGCCATCGGGGTATTCCGCTACGTATAGAGGGGAAACTCGTTGGAGCGGCGGCACCGCGCCGGCGCTCTGAAACGCACTCGAAACTGAACAGTGGAGGACATAATGCGACGGCAATTCTTAAGCTCGACAACCGCGCTTATCCTGTTGGTGTGCGCTGGCAACGCCTATGCCGGCATGGATGAGGCAAAGACTTTCCTCGACAAGGAGATCGGCGACCTTTCGACGCTCGATCGCGCCGGGCAGGAAAAGGAAATGCAATGGTTCATCGACGCCGCCAAGCCTTTCCAGGGCATGGACATCAAGGTGGTGTCGGAAACGCTGACCACGCACGAATATGAATCGAAGGTGCTGGCGCCGGCCTTCACGGCCATCACCGGCATCAAGGTCACGCACGATCTTCTGCAGGAAGGCGACGTGGTCGAAAAAATCCAGACCCAGATGCAGACCGGCCAGAACCTTTACGACGGCTGGGTCAACGATTCCGACCTGATCGGCACGCATTGGCGCTATCAGCAGGTGCGCAACCTGACCGACTTCATGGCCAATGAAGGCAAGGACGTCACCAACCCGGACCTCGACCTGGCCGACTTCATCGGAACCTCGTTCACGACCGCCCCGGACAAGAAGCTCTACCAGCTTCCCGACCAGCAGTTCGCGAACCTCTACTGGTTCCGGTACGATTGGTTCAACGACGAGAAGAACAAGGCCGACTTCAAGGCCAAATACGGCTACGACCTCGGCGTGCCGGTCAACTGGTCGGCCTATGAAGACATCGCCGAATTCTTCACCGGCCGCGAGATCGACGGCAAGAAGGTCTATGGCCACATGGACTACGGCAAGAAGGATCCGTCGCTGGGCTGGCGCTTCACGGATGCCTGGCTGTCGATGGCCGGCAATGGCGACAAGGGCCTGCCCAACGGCCTGCCGGTCGACGAATGGGGCATCAAGGTCAATGCCCAGTCGCAGCCGGTCGGCTCATGCGTGGCGCGTGGCGGCGATACCAACGGTCCGGCCGCCGTCTACTCGATCCAGAAATATCTCGACTGGATGAAGGCCTACGCACCGCCGACGGCGCAGGGCATGAACTTCTCGGAATCGGGACCGGTGCCGTCGCAGGGCGAAGTCGCCCAGCAGATGTTCACCTACACCGCCTTTACGGCTGATTTCGTGAAGCCCGGCCTGCCGGTGGTGAATGAGGATGGTACTCCGAAGTGGCGTTTCGCGCCATCGCCGCATGGCGTCTACTGGAAGGAGGGCATGAAACTGGGCTATCAGGACGTCGGTTCCTGGACGTTGATGAAGTCGACGCCGGACGACCGCGCCAAGGCTGCATGGCTTTATGCGCAGTTCGTGACCTCGAAGACGGTGGATGTGAAGAAAAGCCATGTCGGCCTGACCCTCATCCGCCAATCCAGCATCGATCATGAGAGCTTCACGGAACGCGCGCCGAAGCTCGGCGGGCTCATCGAGTTCTACCGTTCGCCGGCCCGCGTGCAGTGGTCGCCGACCGGAACGAACATCCCGGACTATCCGAAGCTGGCCCAGCTTTGGTGGCAGGCGGTCGGCGATGCTTCTTCCGGCGCCAAGACGGCGCAGGAAGCCATGGACTCGCTCTGCGCCGAACAGGAAAAGGTCATGGCCCGCATCGAGAAGTCGGGCGTCCAGGGCGATATCGGTCCGAAGCTGGCTGAAGAGCACGATCTGGCCTACTGGAATGCCGACGCGGTCAAGAACGGCAATCTGGCGCCGCAGCTCAAGATCGAGAACGAGAAGGAAAAGCCGATCACCGTCGACTATGACGAACTGGTGAAGAGCTGGCAGAAGTAATCTGCCCGCACACTTTGCGTCGACAGGAAAAGGGGAGGCCGCGAACGTGGCCTCCCCTTTTTCTGGAGCGCGGGGTGGAAACCACCCTGCAAGCAGGCCAAGGCGTCTTGAGCCCTCAGGCGCGGTGGTTTATAGGCAACAGATGAAATCGGATCAGCGAACCAAACTCGACGCCCTCTCCAAGCGCCTGCGCGACGAGCAGAAAGGCTTGCTGATCGCCGCCGCGCAGTCGGCGGGCCTGCCAAGCCAGAGCACGCTTCAGCGCGTCGCCCAGCTGGAATTGAACATCTCGGCAATCGAGAACACGCTGGCCGACGAGGCTAGCTGACCGGGCTGGCGCGGCCGCGGCCGCGCCTTTCGTTCCTGGAACGGCGCGTTGCGCCCAGCCTTGCCGTCCCGCAAGGCGGTTCAGGAAAGGATCTGGGGTTCCTGCCGCAACCCGGTCGCAACCACCGAAACGCGGAACTTGCCTTCGAGCGACTTGTCGAAGATGGCGCCGACGATGATGTCGGCATCGGCATCCACTTCCTCGCGGATGCGGGTGGCGGCCTCGTCCACCTCGAACAGCGTCATGTCCAGGCCGCCCGATATCGAGACGAGCACGCCCTTGGCGCCCATCATCGAGGCCTCGTCCAGCAGCGGATTGGCGATCGCCGCCTCGGCGGCCTGCTTGGCCCGCCCCTCGCCCGTGGCCTCGCCGGTGCCCATCATGGCGCGGCCCATGTCGCGCATCACCGACTTCACGTCGGCGAAATCGAGATTGATAAGCCCTTCCTTGACGATGAGGTCGGTAATGCAGCCGACGCCCGCATAGAGGACGTTGTCGGCCATGGCGAAAGCATCGGCGAATGTCGTCTTGGAGTCGGCGATCCTGAACAGGTTCTGGTTGGGGATGACGATGACGGTATCGACGCTTTCGCGCAGCCGCTCGATGCCCAGCTCGGCCGACTGCATGCGCCGCTTGCCTTCGAAGGCGAACGGCTTGGTGACGATGGCCACCGTCAATATGCCCGCTTCCCGCGCGGCCTTGGCGATCACCGGGGCGGCTCCGGTGCCGGTGCCGCCGCCCATGCCTGCGGTCACGAAGCACATATGGGTGCCCGACAGATGATCCATGATCTCGTCGATCGATTCCAGCGCCGCCGCCTGCCCTACCTCCGGCAGGGACCCCGCGCCAAGACCCTCGGTCACATGCACGCCCAACTGGATGAGCCGCGTCGCCTTGGACATGGTAAGCGCCTGCGCGTCCGTATTGGCGACGATGAACTCGGCGCCTTGCAGGTCCTTTGCGATCATGTTGTTGACCGCATTGCCGCCACCGCCGCCCACTCCGATCACGGAAATCTTGGGCCGCATCTCGGCAATCTCCGGTCTGGGCTTGGTGTTCATGACTGGAAATCCCCTTGAAAAACCGGCGCCAGGCCACAGGCGATTTTCGCCCGGCTGGATGGCAGGCGTGCGAATCGCATCGGCACAGCTTTGGCGCAAGGAATCAGAGGGCGCACCGTCGTGCAAGTGCGAAGTACTTTTCGCCGCCGCCCGCCGGCCCTTTCTATGGGTCAGTGGGTCTTGCCGGTCACTCGACCACGCCGGTGTATTTGTCTTCGAGCAGTATCTCGACTGAAAAGTCGGCTCCCGCTTTTCGGGATCATGCGTCAGTCGAATACATGCGCTGTGCCGGTCACGCTGATCCGCACGATCTCGCCCACCGACGGCGCCTCCATGCCGGGCTTGCGCAGGACAAGCGGCGTATTGCCGATGGCGGCGGCATCCGGCGGCTCGGGGCTGTTCATCAGCCGCACCGCCACCATGCAGTTCGGCCCGCCGAATTCAAGGGCAGTCACCTCGCCGAACAGCATGTCCGGCGTACCCGACATGCCTTCGCGCGACGTTCGCTTCAACATCAGTTGCTCGGGCCGCAGCATGATGCGGGCATTTTCGCGCGTTTCCCGGATGTCCACTGCGATGCGGCCAAGCGTGCATTGGGCAAAGCCGCCGGAAAGGCCGGCAGGCAGGATGATGGCATCGCCAAGGAATTCGGCGACCATCCGGTTCCGGGGCCTCAGATACAGGTCGCGCGGGCTGCCCACTTGCGAGAACTTGCCGTCCCGCATGACGGCAACCTGGTCGGCGAAAGACAGCGCTTCGGCCTGATCGTGCGTCACCAGGATGGTGGCGATGCCGGCCGCTTCCAGCAATTCGGCAACCACCTTGCGCATCGAAACCCGAAGCCCGGTATCGAGCGCCGAAAACGGCTCGTCGAGCAGCATCAGGCGCGGCTTGCAGGCCATGGCGCGCGCCAGCGCCACGCGCTGCTGCTGGCCGCCGGAAAGCTCATGCGGCCGCCGCTTCAGGATCGCCTTGTCCAGCCCGACAATGTAGGCAAGTTCGCGAATGCGGGCATCGCGGCCGGCCTCGCGCCGACGCATGCCGAAACCGATATTGTCGGCAATGGTCAGATGCGGAAACAGCGCGCCGTCCTGCGCCACCAGCCCGATGCCACGCAAATGCGCCGGCACGGCGGCTCCGTTTTCCGCCAGCACTTCGCCGTCCAGCACGATGCGCCCTTCATCGGGGGCTTCGAACCCCGCGATCAGCCGCAGCAAGGTCGTCTTGCCGCAGCCGGACGGCCCGACGATTGCGGTGCGGCTGCCGGCTGCAACGCCAAGCTCGATGCCGGCAAGGGCCTCGACCGGCCCGTAGCGCTTGTGAATGGCGTGGAATTCTAGAAAGCTCATCGTCCGGCCATCCGCTTCGATTGGACGTAAAGCAGCCATGTCAGCGGCATGGATGCAGCCACCATGATCGCCGCGTAGGGCGCGGCGGCGGCATAGTCGATCTCGCCGCTATAGGCCCAGAACGCCAGCGCCAGCGTGCGGGTGCCATTGGGCGCCAGCATCTGCGTGGCCGTCAACTCGTTCATGATGCCGAGCGCCACCAACGCCATGCCGGCGGCCGCGCCCGGCGCCGAAAGCCGGATCGTGGTCGACCACAGGGCATTGAGCGGTCCGCGGCCGAGATTGGCCGCCGCGCGCTCCAGTTCTATCGGTGCCTGCGCGATCGATGCGCGCAGCGAAATCAGCGCGCGCGGCAGGAACATCAGCGCATAGGCAACGACGATGGTGAACAGTGTCTGGTAGAGCGGCAGCGCGACGCGCACCGTGATCGTCACCAGCGCCAGCGCGATGACGACGCCCGGAAGCGAGCCGACGATATAATTGCACCCTTCCAGCACGCGCTGCAGCGGTCCCGGCGCGCGGATCGACAGCCACGCCATCGGAATGGCGGCGACGGTGGCCAAAAGGCCGCCCGCGACCGCCAGGAAAAGCGTCTGGCCGAGCGCCAGGCCTATCTCGTCGAGACGCCACACCTCGACGCCCCCGGCCACCAGCCATCGCCCGATCGTCATGAACGGCACGCCCAGCGACAGAACCGCAACCCCTGCCATCAAAAGCAGGCAAGGCAGGGACGCCCGCCCGAGCCTTGTGCGTGGAAGCAACCGTGCCGCGCCCGAGCCGACGCGGGCATAGCGCTCCTCGCCGCGCACCAGCACCTCGATCGCCAGAAGCACGAGGCAGCACGTCACCAGCACGCCGGCCAGCATGTTGGCTGCCGGCCCGTTGAAGGTCGACTGGAACTGATCGACGATAGCCGTCGTAAACGTATCGAAACGGATGAACACGAACAGACCATACTCGGCCAGAAGATGCAGGCCAACCAGCAGCGACCCCCCGCAGATGGCAAGCCGAAGCTGCGGCAGCACCACGCGCAGGAACACGCGCCACGGCGCCTGGCCGAGTGCGGCGGCGGCATCCTCCAGCGCCGGATCGAGCCGGCGCAGCGAGGCTGATATCGGTAGATAGAGGAAGGGGAAATAGGCGATCACCGAAATGAGCACGCCGGCTCCCAGTCCGTGCAGGCCGGGCACCAGCGTGACCCACGCATAGGAATGAACGAAGGCCGGAACCGCCAGCGGCGCGACCGACAGCCATGCCCACCAGCGAGCGCCGGGCAGGTCGCTACGCTCGGTCAGCCACGCCAGCGCCACCGACAGCACGATGCAGATCGGTACGGTAAGGGCGGTGAGCAGAACAGTGTTGACCAGAAGTTCGCCGACGCGTGGCCGGAACACCAGCGCGGATACCGTCTCCCATCCGCTCTGGAAGGCGACGACGATCACGAAGCCAAGCGGCAGCAGCGTAAAGACGGAAACGCCGACGGCAATAAGCGTGATCCACGACAGCTTCAGCCCACGGCCGGAGCGCAGCGGAAACCCGGCGGCCAGCACGGCTCCATCCGCCTGATCGGGCGCTTGATCGGGCGCTGGCCGCATCAGGCGAAACGCACCGTGCGCAAGGCTGTCCTTGGGCCGAAAGGCTGGCTTGTTGTCATCGGCGAATGCCATTTCGAAACGCTAGCGCGTGTCGCGATCAATCAGAATCGCCCCACGCGTTAGCTCTTTGATTTTCGCATGTCTTTGTCCCGAAACCGGTGCCCACTTTCGAGAGACATGTTTTAAGGCTCCCGCGGACAATGCCCGCGGGAGCCTGGATGGTTGCTCTTTTAGGACGAACCGCGGCTAAAGCAAGCCGGCGGCCGTCATCAGATCGGAGACCTTCTTCGAGTTCAGCTTGGACGGATCGATCTTGGGAGCCTGCAGATCGGCCAGCGGAACCAGCTTCGGATTGGACTCCGCGCCGTTGCCGACCGCATATTCATAGGACGTTCCGTTTTTCAGGACATCCTGGCCGCCCTTGCCGGCGATCCACTTGACGAAAGCCTGCGCCTCCTTCGGATGCTTGCTGGAAGCCAGCACGCCGCCGCCGGAAATCGAAACGAACGCGCCCGGATCCTCGTTCTTGAAATAGTGCAGTTCGACGTTCTTGCTGTTTTCGTCGGTCTTGGCCTGATCGCCGAACCAGTAATAGTGATAGATGACGCCGCCATCGATCTCGCCGGCATTGACCGCCTTCATGACCGTACCGTTGCCCTTGTAGGCGGTGAAATTCTCCTTCATCGCCTTTAGCCAGTCGACCGTGGCCTGTTCGCCCTTGAGTTCGAGCAGGGCGCTGACGATGGCCTGGAAATCCGCGCCGGAAGGCGAGGCAGCCCAACGGCCTTTCCAGTCAGGGTTGGCAAGGTCGAGTAGCGACTTGGGCAACTGGTCGGCCTTCAGCTTGGTCTTGTTGTAGGCAAACACGGTGCTGCGGGCGGCAATGCCGGTCCAAGCGCCGCTTGCCGGACGAAACTGCTCCGGAACCAGCGCCAGCGTGTCGGCGTCGATCGGTGCAAACAGGCCGGCAGCCTCGACCAGGCCCATGGCCGGCGAGTTTTCGGTCAGGAACACGTCGGCGGGCGACGAAGCGCCTTCGGCGACGATCTGGTTGGAGAATTCGCTGTCGCCGCCATTGCGCAGCGTGACCGCGATGCCGGTTTCCTTGGTGAAGCCCTCGGCCCATTCCTTGGCCAGGCTGTCGTGCTGGGCATTATAGACCACGATGCCGTCGTCCTGCGCGAGCGCCGGGAAGGCAGCGAGCCCGGCAAGAACGGCAGCGCCGGCCATGGCGGAAAGGATGGACTTCATGTGTTTCTCCAGAACATTGGGAAGGATGCCGTCGCACCTATAAATACATGAACTATTTAGTCAAGATTATTAAGAGCTTGGTCGGCCACCTGCTCATCCCGGCGAACTTGCAGTGGAACTGGCGCGATAGACTCTGCTGACGGCTGCTGCCATGTCGCGCAATCATCGGCGCTTTCCCGCAAAACGCCGGGCTGCCGTCCCGAAATGCAAGAAAAAACAGCGTCATGCGCGCGAACGGAATGCGTTCCAAGCGCGCCGCACGGTTTCGCGGTGCGATCCGATCAACTTTTCTGACTGTTTCAGGCCGCGCCTTTCCTGTAGAAGGCGCGCTCCGTTGGTCACGACGATTTGAACGGAGCGCGTACAACCCCATATGAAGCGCGCACCGAACCAAGGGGCGGTCGGCCGAGGCTCCTCACCCGGAAAGACGACAATGCCGAAATTCAGATTTCACAAGCTTGCCGCCATTATTGTGCTCATCGTCTTCGCCGCGTGGATGGCGACGGGCGAATTCTCGTCGGTCGGCAGCGCCACCGTCGCTGAAAAGCCGAAGCCGGCGCAAGCCGAACAGCCCAAGGCTCCGCTTCGCACCGTTGCGGTAGTAGCGCCGCCGCGAAGCATGCACGCACGCGCCATCCGCATTTCAGGCCTGACGGAAGCCGACAAGCGCGCGGTGCTGGCGACACGGGCCGCCGGCGTCATCGCCAAGCTGCCGGTCAGGCAGGGGCAGCGCGTCAAGGCGGGCGATCTGATCCTAATGCTCGATGCCGAGGACAAGATTTCCGCCGTGGACAACGCCAAGCAATTGCTCGTGCAGCGGCAGGCCGAGCTGGGTGCCGCCGAGCGGCTGGCGAAGTCGGGCAATTTGCCCAAGCTGCAACTCGATACCGGGCGCTCCAACCTGACTTCCGCCCAGTCCGAACTGCGCACGGCACAGGCCGAACTGGACCGCAACGAGGTGAAGGCTCCGTTCGACGGCATTGTCGACCGCGTGCCGGTGGAACTCGGCAGCGCCGTCATGCAGGGCGGCGAGGTCGCGACCGTCCTTGCGCTCGATCCGATCATAGCGCGGGGCGAGATCAGCGAACGCGATTTGCGTTTCATCAAGACCGGCGACAAGGCCGATGTGCGCCTCGTCAACGGCGAAACGGTCAAGGGTACGTTGCGCTATATCAGCCGCGATGCTTCGGCGGCGACCCGCACGTTCCGCGTCGAGATCGCCGTCCCGAACGCCGATGGTGCCATTCCCGCCGGCATGACCGCCGAAATCACGTTGAGGGCCGCCCCCACTGACGCCATCATGCTGCCCCGCTCGGTCGTGACGCTGAGCGGTGCGGGCGATCTCGGCATTCGCGCCGTCGACAAGGACGACAAGGTGGTGTTCTTCCCGATCGATCTCATCGACGACACGACCAAGGGCCTTGTGCTTGCCGGAATTCCGGCCGACGCCAGGGTCATCGTCGCCGGGCAGGAACTGGTGACGGAGGGCGAGGTCGTCAAGCCGGTCGAGGCCGACCAGGAAACCATCAAGAAGCTTGTCGGCGAAGTGACTGCCGGGACTCAATAGTCATGGACATCGTCAAACTCGCGATCCGCAATTCGCGGCTCACCATCTCCGTCCTGCTGTTCCTCGTGATCGCGGGCGCGCTCGCCTATCAGTCGGTGCCGAAGGAAGCCGAGCCGGACGTGCCGATCCCGATGATGTATGTCAGCCTCATCTATCAGGGCATTTCGCCGGAAGATTCCGAGCGCCTGCTGCTTCGGCCGATGGAATCCAAGCTGAAGAACCTCAAGGGCCTGAAGGAGATGCGCTCCGCGGCGTTCCAGGGCGGCGGCTACGTGCTGGTCGAGTTCCAGCCTTCCGTCGACCTGGCGACGGCCCTGCAGGATACGCGCTCCAAGGTTTCGGACGCCAAGGCCGACCTGCCGCAGGCGGCCGAGGAGCCGACGGTCAGCGAGATTAACATCTCCGAATTTCCGGTACTGGTGGTGACGCTTTCGGGCCAGGTGCCCGAGCGCGCGCTGACGGCGGCGGCGCGCGAATTGCGCGACCGCATCGAGGAAGTGCCCGGCGTGCTGGAAGGCGCGCTGCAGGGCGCGCGCGACGATCTCGTCGAGGTCGTCATCGACCCGGTAAAGCTGTCTTCCTACGGCTTGCAACTCGACCAGATGATCCAGGGGGTGGCGGCTTCCAACGATCTCGTGGCTGCGGGCAATATGGAAGGCTTGCAGGGCAAATATGCCGTCAAGGTGCCGTCGCTGATCGAGACGCCGCAAGACGTCGCCAATCTTCCGATCGTGACCGGCCCGAACGCCGTGGTGCAGGCCAAGGACATCGCCACGATCCGCTCCACCTTCAAGGATGCCGAGACGACCACGCGGCTCGACGGCAAGCCGGCCATCGCCATCGAGGTCAAGAAGCGCATCGGCGCGAACCTGATCGACACGATCGCGCAGGTGAAGACGGTAGCCGACACGTTCGTGAAGACCATGCCGCAGGGCGTCGAGGTGACCTACACGCAAGACAAGTCGGTGTTCGTCAACCAGTTGCTCGGCGACCTCCAGAATCACGTCATGATCGCCGTGATCCTGGTGTTCATCGTCATTCTCTACGCGCTGTCGGGGCGCGCCTCGCTGCTGATCGGCCTTGCCATCCCGTCATCGTTCCTGATCGGCATCCTGGCGCTGACCATGATGGGCTACACCATCAACATGATCGTGCTGTTCAGCCTCATCCTGGCGGTCGGCATGCTGGTGGACGACGCCATTATCGTCACCGAATTCGCCGAGCGCCGCATGGGCGAGGGCATGCCGAAGGAGGAAGCCTTCGAACTGGCCGCCAAGCGCATGGCCGGCCCGGTGATCGCGGCGACGATGACCCGCATCGCGGCGTTCTCGCCGCTTTTGTTCTGGCCGGGCATCATCGGCGACTTCATGAAATATTTGCCGATCACGCTGATCGTGACGCTGGCGGCCTCGATGCTCTATGCGCTGGTATTCGCGCCGACGCTGGGCGCAATGTTCGCCAAGGCTCCGGCGCAGCACGAAAGCGATCACCGCGACGGCTGGTACATGGCGGTCGTCAAGAAGGCGGTGCATTTCCCGAAGACCGTGCTGGTGCTGACCGTCGTGCTGCTGGTCGGCGTGCAGTTCTCCTATTCCAAGTACGGCGCAGGCGTGGAATTCTTCCCCAGCGTCGAGCCGGATTACGGCCTGCTCTATGTGCATGCGCGCGGCAACCTCTCGCTGGCCGAGATGGATGCGGCGACGAAGGAGGCGGAAAGCCGGCTGCTGGGCTGGCCGGGCGTCAAGTCAGTCTATACGCGCGTCGGCAAGACCCAAGGCGGCGGTGCCGACATCCCCGAGGATGTGGTCGGCGTCATTCAGTACGAGTTCGTCGACTGGCGCGAGCGCAAGCCGGCCAACCAGATTCTGGACGATCTGCGCAAGGTCATGGCGGGGCTTCCGGGCATCGACGTCGAAGTGCGGGTGCCGGACGCCGGTCCGCCGACCGGCAAGCCGATCCAGGTGCGGCTGTCCGCCGTCGATCCGGCCGGCCTGAACGACAGGGCGCGCGAGGTCGCGGCGCGCATCGCCAAGGTTCCGGGCGTCATCGATGTTTCCGACGGCCTGCCGCCGCCCGGCGTCGATTGGGCGCTCAATGTCGACCGCGCCAAGGCGGCGCAATACGGCATCAGCCCCAGTTCCGTCGGCACGGTGGTGCAACTGGTGACGACCGGCCTGAAGCTTTCCGAATACCGGCCAGCCGGTGCTGACGACGCCGTCGATATCCGGCTTCGCCTGCCGGAGGACCAGCGCACGCTGTCGACGCTGGACGAATTGCGCGTGCAGACCAGCCAGGGCGCGGTGCCGATCTCGAACTTCGTCGTGCGCAAGCCCGAACAGCGCGTCGGCACGCTGAACCGCATCGATGGCGCGCGCACCGTGGTGGTGCAGGCAAACGTCGCCGCCGACAAGCAGGTCGCCGTCGTCCAGCAGGACGTCACCAAGGCCATATCCGAAATGGATCTCGGCAGCGGCACGCGCTGGAAGCTCGCCGGCTCCAACGAAGACAGCGCGGAGGCTTCCGCATTCCTCTCGAAAGCGTTCGGTGCCGCGATCTTCCTGATCTTCATCGTGCTTCTGGCGCAGTTCAACAAGTTCACCAGCGTCTGGCTGGTGCTGTCCTGCGTGGTCATGGCAACGATCGGCGTGTTTTTGGGCCTGCTGATTACCGGCGAAACCTTCGGCATCGTCATGTCGGGTATCGGCGTGATCGCGCTGGCCGGCGTCGTGGTCAACAACAACATCGTTTTGATCGACACCTATGACCGGCTGCGCGAAGAGGGCTGGGACAGGACCGAAGCCGTGCTTCAAACCTGCCGCGAGCGCGCCCGCCCGGTGGTGCTGACGGCGGTGTCGGCCATTCTCGGCGTGCTGCCGATTGCCTTCGGCCTCGGGCTGGAAATCTTTCACCACGAGACGACGATCAATGCGCCCTCGACGCAATGGTGGATCTCGCTGTCCTCGGCCATCGTTTTCGGCCTGTCCTTCGCCACCATTCTCACGCTGATCGTGACGCCGTCGATGCTGATGGTGTTTACCCGCGCCAAGGTACAGCCCGGCCAGCATCGCAGTTGGTGGAGCAGGCTTTGGCGACGCGGCCAAAAGGACAGGGCGACGAACGCCGAACCGCCGGCGGGAGCCTTGCCGAAGCCGGCGGAATAGGCGCATCCCGCCGCCATTCCCCGTCACCATTCATGAATCTGAAGGCCGTCCGGAACAACCGGGCGGCTTTTTCATTCTGGATAAACCGAAGCGCTTGAGGCGAGAAACGTTGATGACACTCAGCACGATTGTTATCGTGGCGTTGATCGCCGCGCTCATCGGCACGGTACCGACCTGGCGTCATTCCCGCGCGTGGGGCTATGGCCCCTTCAGCGTCGTGGTCGTCAGTCTGGTCGCGGTTCTGACGCTGGTTCTGGTCGGCCGGATGTGAGCGCTCTACTCGGACGGCATGAGCGGTGGGTTGAAGTCGGCGCCGCGCGCCAGCCCCGCCATGAGGGAAACGACAACCAGCAAGCCTGACAGAACGATGAAGATCGGGCCGAAGCCGGTGCGCTCGGCGATGAAGCCGATGGCCGACGGCACCACCAGGATGCCGCAATAGCCCATGGTGGTGACCACGCTCAGGCCTGTGCCCGACGACATGCCGGTCTGGTTGCCCGCGGCGGAAAAGGCAATCGGCACCATGTTGGCGATGCCGAACCCGCAAAAGGCGAAGGCGAGGATCGCCAGCCAGGGTGAAGGTGACAGGCCCGCGACCAGCATGCCCGCCGCCGCCACCAACGCCGAAACGCGCAATGTCGTGACGGAACCGAAACGGTTTCGAACGCCGTCACCGAGGAAGCGCATCAGCGCCATGACGCCCGAAAAGGCGGCGTAGGCGAGGCCTGCGGTGGCGATGTTGGTGCCGAGTTCCTGGCGCAGATAAAGCGCCGACCAATCGAGCACCGCCCCTTCCGGGATCATCGACAGCAGCGCCATGACGCCGACGAGGTAGATGGCGGGATTTTTCGGCAGCGTGAATTTGGTGTGGGCCTGCACCGCCGGCTTGTCCTCGCCGACGAGCATGCGCATGGCGACAAGGATGGCAACGACAGCGACAAGCGTGACCGCGGCCGCATGCGCGAGATGGCCGAAATGCTGGATGGCGAAGCCGCCCGCCGCACCGCCGGCAAAACCGCCAAGGCTCCAGAAACCGTGCGAGGAAGACATGATGGCGCGGGAGAGTTTTCGTTCGACCGCCACCGCGTTGGCGTTCATGGCGACGTCCATGCCGCCGATCGTACCGCCGAAGAAGACCATGGCGAGTGCGGCCAGCGGCAGACTGGAAGCCGCTGCCACGACGAGCAGGCCGAAGCTGGCGAAGACGGCGAACCAGCGCAGCGTGGTCCGCGAACCGTGGCGCTCGATCAAGTGGCCGCACCATGTCATGGCCGCCACCGCGCCCGCGCCGAATAGAAGGATCAACAGGCCGAGCGTTCCCTTGCTGATGTCGAGGCGGGTCAGCAAGACGGGAATTTGCGGGGCCCAACTGCCGGTGATGAAGCCGTTGGCCAGGAACATGGTCGCGACTGCCCAGCGGCCGCGATAGGCGATTTGAATGGCGTTGGGCGCATCCATGATGGGTGTCCGATCAAAGGCTGGAATCGAGCCGGAACCTAAATCGGTTCAGTTCGAAGTCAAGCGTGACCTCTTGTCTTGCTCAGGTCTCTCAGTGTTCGTGCGAAAACGAGCGCGCAATGTCGAGGAACGCACGCATGGTCTTGCCGTGGCTGCGCTCAGCGAGGCACACCAGCGCCTCGTCCATCAGCATGGGCGGGCCGTCGATCGGGATTTTTTCCAGCCGCGAATCGTTGCCGAACTCGGCCTCCGAAACGAAGCCGATGCCATCACCCGAGGCGACGATCTCGCGCACGGCTTCGCGCCCCTCCGCCTCGATGGACGGTTTCAGTTCGACGCCGGCGGCGACCGCGCCCTCCTCCAGCTTCTTGCGCGTCCGCGAGCCGCGCTCGCGCATCACCAGCGGCAGGGAGACCAGATCGGCAAAGGACAGAAGCTTGCGCTGGGTGGCAGCATGGCCGGCGGCGGCAAAGGCGATGATGGGCGACGAGTTCAGCTTGATGACCTCGAAGTCGCGGCCCGAAGGCAGATCGCCCAGCACGCCGATATCGGCATTATAGCTGTACAGGCTCTCGATCACCGTCTCGGTATTGCCGGCCCGGATCGTGACCTTGACGCCGGGGTACTTGTCGCGGAACTCGCCCATGATGTGCAGGACGTGGTGCGCCGCGTCGGCGACGATGCGCAGCGTGCCGGCCCGCAGCGCCCGCGATTCCGACAGGAGTTCCAGCGCCTGGCTTTCGGTATCGAACATGCGCAACGTGATCGCCAGCAGCTTTTCGCCGGCCGGCGTCAGCGTGACCTGCTTGCGCTGCCGGTTGAATAACAGAATGTCATACTCTTCCTCCAGCTTGCGAACCTGGTCGGAAATCGCCGGCTGGGTCAGGAACAATTCTTCCGCTGCCCGCGAGAACCCGCCGGTTATGGCGACGTAGTGAAAGGCCCGAAGCTGTACGTAGCGCATGGCTGTTCCACCCGATTGATGATGCGAAGCGAAGGCTCGCTGGTCCTCATACTATACGCCAAACTTATCGATGGATACAAAATAACGATTTCACGAATACTTCTTGCGGGGCGATAAGGGTGGAGAAGAAATTCATTCGGAGAACAGACCATGGCGGCCGACACGTCAACCGCAGCGCCTGAAGGTTTCGAGCCGCCGGCGCTGGGCGAGCCCTATCTGCTGACACCAGGGCCGCTGACTACCGCCTATTCGGTCAAGCAGGCAATGCTGCGCGACTGGGGTTCGTGGGATGCCGATTTCCGCGCCATGACCGCCGATCTCCGTCGTGGCCTGCTCGCCCTCATCGGCGATACGAAAAACGAATATGACTGCGTGCCGATCCAGGGCAGCGGCTCCTACTGCGTCGAAGCGATGCTGGGTTCCTTCGTGCCGAAGGACGGCAAGGTGCTGGTGCTGGCCAACGGCGCCTACGGCCTGCGCGCCGCCCAGACGATGCAAGTGCTCGGCCGCGCCTATACGCTGATCGACAAGGGCGATTACCTGCCGCCACGCGGCGACGAGGTCGGTGCGGCGCTCGACGCCGACCCGGCGATCACCCATGTGCTGGCGATCCATTGCGAAACCAGTTCCGGCATCCTCAACCCGGTCGCCGAGATTTCCGAAGCGACCTATGCCAGGGGCCGCAAGCTGCTGGTTGATTCCATGAGCGCCTTCGGGGCCGTTCCGCTGGAAGTCGGCGACATTCGCTACGAGGCGATGGTCTCCTCGGCCAACAAGTGCATCGAGGGCGTTCCAGGCTTCGGCTTCGTCATCGCCAAGAAGACCGAACTGGAAGCCGCCAAGGGCAACAGCCATTCGCTCAGCCTCGATATCCACGCGCAATGGGCAACCATGGAAAAGACAGGCCAGTGGCGCTTCACGCCGCCGACGCATGTCGTTGCCGCTTTCCTCGAAGCCTTGAAGATGCACGAGGCCGAGGGCGGCGTTGCCGCGCGCGGCGCGCGCTATATGAGGAACCGCGACGTGCTGGTGGCCGGGATGCGCGAATTGGGTTTCGAGACGCTTTTGTCCGACCGGTGGCTGTCGCCGATCATCGTCACCTTTTTCTGCCCGGCGCATGAAAGCTTCGTCTTTTCGCGCTTCTACGAGTTGATGAAGGACAAGGGCTTCATCATCTATCCGGGCAAGCTGACCGTGGTGGACAGTTTTCGTGTCGGCTGCATCGGCCGCATGGACGAACATGTCATGCGCCGCGTGGTCGAGGCCGCCGCCGCCTCGCTCGCCGGGATGGGCGTCGACACCGCAACCCCTCCCGCTGCCGCCATTGCCGAACGAGCCAAGCTCGCAGCTTGACGCCGTCTTACTGAACAAGGATTTTTTCCCATGAATCAGATGTCCCCCGTCACCGTTTCCGTCAATGGGCGGGATTATCCTTGGCCGCGCGTTCCGGCGATTGCGATCTGCCTGGACGGCTGCGAGCCGGC
>NZ_JBTMXA010000012.1:0-129725 GCF_054489545.1 Mesorhizobium sp. A556 | reverse complement strand
AGCTCGTCAGGCTCATAACCTGAAGGTCGTTGGTTCAAATCCAACCCCCGCAACCAAATCATAAAAGCCCGCCAGATAAACCTCCGGCGGGCTTTTTGCTGTTTGTGCAGCAATCCCGTGCGGCCAAGTTGCACGCACGCAAAAAAGTTATGTAACAAGCGGCTTACGGATCGGCGTTGCAGAGCATGATATGGCAGCAGCCGCTGCCGTGCCCCGGCGTCCACGTGATATTGTCGAAGCGTATGCCCGGCGCTTCGAACAGGCCCCGGTCGAAAGCTCCGGCAATCCGGCAAAGCGTCGCCAGCTTTTCGTCATCGACGCCGGCTTCCGCCCAGGCATCTTTTAGCGGACAGCGCTTTACCTTGAACGTGATGCGGTCGTCACCTCGCTCCACGTCCGTCGGATACATGCGGCCCCCGTCCGGGCTGACGGAGAGGAAGGCCTCGCCGATGGCGCGGGCGTCGTTTGGCCCGAACCTGGAGAAGGCTGCCGCCGCGACCTCCCGTCCCCGCTTTTCTATGGCCCGGATCATCACCGCCTCGGCACGAGCGGCACCCATTTCCTGGGTCAATTCCTCCAGCATCAGCCGATAGAGATCGGCGCGGTTCTTGAATGCCGAATCCAGTTCAAGCGCGAGTTTTTCGGCCCGTTCGTCGTTGTCTGTCATCTCGGCTCCAAATGCTATTTATCGGTCTAATCGTGGGACCGCCGCGACCAAGGCTTGCGCTACCTGCGACCGCGGCGCGTCGATCACCTCGGTCGCGCTGCCCGTTTCCACGATCTTACCGGCAGCCATGACCGCAACGCGGTGGGCTATTGCGCGAACGACCGCCAGATCGTGTGAAATGAAGAGATAGGCGATCCGTTCCTCCCGTTGCAGATCGAGAAGCAATTCCAGAATCTTGCCGCGCACCGATACGTCCAGCGCCGAAACGGCTTCGTCGAGGACAATCAGCGCCGGATTTGTGGCGAGCGCACAGGCAATTGCGACGCGCTGTCGCTGGCCTCCGGAA
Organism: Mesorhizobium sp. A556; assembly: GCF_054489545.1. Classification (NCBI taxonomy): domain Bacteria; kingdom Pseudomonadati; phylum Pseudomonadota; class Alphaproteobacteria; order Hyphomicrobiales; family Phyllobacteriaceae; genus Mesorhizobium; species Mesorhizobium sp. A556. Next base: position 128,712 of record NZ_JBTMXA010000012.1, on the reverse strand, counting down.
ATTTCATGGATCGCCCGACTTGCCAGTGCCGGCGTAAGGCCGACGCGTTCCAGCAGTTCTTCGATCCGTCGAGGCCGCTCTGGGGACCGACATTGCGTGTGGATGCGCAACGGCGCATACAGCACCTGGCGAACCGATGCGCGCGGATTGAAGGCGGCGAGCGGCTCCTGAAACACCATTTGCAGCCTTGCACGGCGCGCGCGCAAAGCGGCTCCGCGCAACTTCAACAGGTCGTCGTCTTCGAAGTGAATGGCGCCCGCGTCAGGCTCGACCAGCCGCAGCAGCAGTCGCGCGACAGTAGATTTTCCGCTGCCGGAAGGGCCTGCAAGCGCCAGCGTTTCGGCAGGTTCTATGTGAAACGAAATGCCGTCGACCGCGCTAACGGTCCTGCCAGCGCTGGAGAAACGCTTGGTAAGGTCCTTAACTGTAAGTAATGGCTTATTCATACGTCAGGCACGCGACTGCAGGAGCAACGGCTTCGTGCCGAGGCCGATATGGGCATCGAGCAGCGTCTGCGCATAGGCACTGCGCGGTGCGCGTATTACCTGTTCGGTGTCGCCGAGTTCGACCAGTTCGCCGTGGCGGAACACCGCGATCCGCTCGGCAAGGTTGGCGGCGAGGGCGATGTCGTGGGTAACGAACAGCAGCGCCATACCGTCTTCTGCGACCAAGCGGCGGATGAGCGAGACGATCTCGGCTTGCACGATGGTATCGAGCGCGCTGGTCGCTTCGTCGGCAATGAGCAGGCGCGGGCCGGCGGCTATCGCTGCAGCAATTGCGGCGCGCTGTCTTTGGCCGCCGGAAAATTGGTGTGGAAAGCCATGCATGGCCGAATCCGGGTCCGGAATGTGGACCCGTTCCAGCAATTCCCTTGCCCGCGCATAGGCTTGCCGCCAGCCGAGACCGAGATGCGCCCTCGCGACTTCCGCGATCTGCCTGCCAATCGGCATGACCGGGTCGAGGCTGGCTGACGGGTCCTGGAAAATGAAACCGATATCGCGCCCGCCTTGTGGGAGGTGGTCGAAACCATCCCATTCGATAGTACCGGAAACGCTTGCGGTGTGCGGTAACAATCCGGCAAGCGCCAAGGCCAGCGTGCTCTTGCCCGATCCGCTTTCGCCAATGATCGCTAAGCGCTCGCCGGCCTTGAGTTCGAGATTGATTTCGCTTAGCGCGGTGATCTTCGTGCCGTCGCCCTCATAGGTAACGGACAGGCTATTTATATAAGCGAGAGCTTTCTTTTGCAGATCGGTCATGACAGGCCGCGCCGGATTGCGGTCGCCTCGACCACGCCTTCGCCGGCCAGATGGACGCCGAGCACCGTGAACACCAGCGCGATGCCCGGCACGATCGACAGGAACGGCGCGGAACGGAGCACGGTGCGGCCTTCCGCGATCATGCCGCCCCAGGTGACGCGGTTGGGATCGCCAAGGCCGAGAAAGGAAAGTGCGGCCTCGGTCAGGATGGCGCCGGCGACGATGATCGAAGACAGGGCCAGGACCGGCGGCAGCGCGTTCGGCAGGATTTCGCAAAAGGCGATTTCCAGCGGATGCATGCCGACGACGCGTGCCCTGGCGACATAGTCGCGCTCGCGGATCGACAGGACTTCGGCGCGCGCGATGCGGGCCGGACCGGTCCAGGCAGACAGCGTGATCGCCACGACGACCACGGTAAGGGAGGGGCCGACGACGCTGACGAAGGCCAATGCCAGCAGGAAGCCCGGCACCGTCTGGAACGCATCGGTAATGCGCATCAGCACCTCGTCGATCAGGCCACCGGCGAAGCCTGCCAGCGTACCGACGATTGCGCCGACGATGAGGGAAGCGGCGGCGGCGGCGAGCCCTACCACCAGCGAGGTGCGCGCGCCGTGGAACAGTTCGGCCAGCACGTTTCGGCCGAGGCGATCGGTGCCGAACGGCATCGTCCAGTCCTGAAAGGGTGGCAAAAGGGCAGGGCCGGCGATGGCCTGCGGATCGCCGGGAAAGAGAAGCGGTGCTGCGAGAGCCATGGCGAGCAAGGCAGCCAGGATCAAGGCGCCCGCGACCGCTTCGGGTTTGCGGAAAAATCGCCGATAGCGGCTCATGCGGCAGCCTCTCCGGCGCCGACGCGCGGATCGAGGAAAGCGTAGGCGATGTCGACCAGCAGGTTGATGAGCACAACCAGCACGGCGCTGGTCAAGATGATGCCGAGCAGCAACGGCGTGTCGCGCGCGGTAACGGCTTCCTGCGCCAGCCGGCCCAGGCCGGGGACCGCAAATACGCTTTCGATGACGACGCTGCCGCCCAACATCTGCGCCGATTGCAGGCCGAGCATGGTAACGAGGGGCAAAAGCGCGTTGCGCGCGACATGGGCCAGCACGATGCGGCCGTGCGGGATGCCCCGGGCGCGGGCGGCGAGGATGAAATCCATGCGCCACACCTCGGCCATGCCGGCGCGCATCATGCGCAGATAGAGCGCCAGATAGATGAAGCCGAGCGCCGCCACAGGCAGCATCAGATGGGTGGCGATGTCGGCTGCGCGGGCAAGGCCGGTACTGGTGGAGGCAATAGTCTCAATGCCGCCGACAGGCAGCCAGCGCAGACGAACCGCAAACAGGACGATCAGCACCAGGCCGAGCCAGAAGCCCGGCACCGCGTAAAGCGCCAGCGAGGCGATGGACAGGAAGCGGTCGCGAAAACTGCCGGGCCTGGCACCGGCATAAATGCCGAATGCCGCCCCGAGCCCAAAGGAGAGCGCGGTGGCACTGCCCATCAGAAGTAGCGTGTTGGGCAGGCGCTCCAGGATCACGTCGCGGATCGGGCGCGAGAAGGCGACCGAGTGGCCAAGGTCGAGATGTGCCAGCGCCCAGACGTAGTTGGCAAGCCGGGTCGGCGCCGATTGATCGAGGCCCCAGCGCTGGCGGAGGATCTCGATCATGCCGGCATCGCCCCCCGTCGAGACGGTATAGGCATCGACGGCGTCGCCCGGTGCCGCTTCGAGCAGGAAGAACGTGCCGACGATGACAATCGCCAGCACGAAGATCGAGCCAAGCAGGCGGCGGCGCAGGAGGGTGAGCGCGCGGGTCATGGGCGGGAGCCGGGCATGGTACGCAACTTGCGCTGTCGAGTTCCTTCGCGCCCCCCTCTGGCCTGCCGGCCATCTCCCCCGCAAGGGGGGAGATCAGTCACGTCAGCTTTGCCGCTAAGCTTGCGACGTCCAAAGTTGGCTAAAACGGGGGTGCAGGCTGATCTCCCCCCTTGCGGGGGAGATGGCCGGCAGGCCAGAGGGGGGCAACGTAGGGCGCTCACGCCGCAAATCCACGGGGCGGGGGCAAGGCCGGTGCCGTTGTGCCTACTCCTCCAGCCACGTATCGGCCCAGTTGGACACGGCCCAGCGCGGATTGTCGGCGATGTTCTGCACCTTGTCGCTGGCCACGCTGATGAAGCTCCATTCGGCGACGTTGATGAGCGGCAGGTCGGCGGCCACTTTCTTCTGGAATTCCTTGTAGAGTTCGGTGCGCGCGCCGGAATCCAATGTCTCCGAGGCTTTTGCGATCAGCGCATCGAGTTCGGCATTCTTGTAGCCGCCCTGGTTGGAAAAGGGCACGCCATCGGGAATGCCGCTCTGCACCAGAATGGTCGTGGAGATGGCCGGGTCGCCGCGAAACACCGGCGGTCCCACCGCCAGGTCGAAGGCATGGTCGGTATAGACGGCTTTCTGGTGGGCGGCAGCATCGTTATTGACCAGTTGCGCATCGATGCCGATGGCCGCCAGCGCCTGCCGGAAATAATCGCCGAACTGCTTCGTTTCATTGAAATAGGGCGCCGGCAGAAGTTTCAGTGAGAAACGGGTGCCGTCCGCACCGCGCTTGTAGCCGGCTTCGTCCAGCAGCGCGTTCGCCTTGGCGACGTCGAACGGGTAAGTCTCGACATCGGGCGTGTAGAACTGCGGATCGTTTTTCGGCACGGGACCGGTGGCAGCGGCGGCATAGCCGAGAAACACCGTCTTGACGACGAAATCCTTGTCGATGCTGTGCGCGATCGCCTGCCGCACCTTCAGGTCGGCCAGCTCCTTGCGGCGATGGTTTATCTCCACCACCAACTGATAGGTCAGGCCCTCATAGCCCTTGCTCACCACCTTTAGGCCGGGCACCTTGGAAATCCGATCGAGGTCGGCCAGAGGCACTGCGGAAAATGCCGCAAGCTGGATCTCTCCGGCCTCAAGCGCGCTCGCGGCCGAGGCGCGGTCGGGCAACACCTGGTAGATGATCTCGTCGAGATAGGGTTCGTCCTTGCCCCAGTATTCGTCATTCTTCGCCAGCCGGTAATATTCGCCGGGCTTGTATTCCGCCAGTTTGAAAGGCCCGGTGCCGACGAGCGCATTGTTTGCCGGGTTATCCTCGATCTTGCCATTGTCGAAGATGTGCTTGGCCACGACGCTCGAGAGTGCGGGCAGCGCATTGCGGATCAACTGGAACGGGGTCGGCTTCGAGAACTTGAACACGGCGGTCAGTTCGTCGGGCGTCTCGACGGCCTCGAGGTCCTTGAACACCGTGCGGCCGAGATTTTGCAGCGGCTTCCACACCTGCAGAGCCGAAAACGCCACGTCCGCCGATGTGAACGGCTTGCCGTCGTGCCATTTCACGCCTTCGCGCAGCTTGAAGGTGGCCGACAGCCCGTCGGCAGCGCCTTCCCAACTGACAGCAAGGCGGGGGGCAAGGCCGTCCTTGCCGCTGAAGTCGGCTTCGGCCAGCGTCTCGATGACCTTGCTTGAAATGAAGAAGATGCCGTTGGAGGCGACGATGGCCGGGTTGAGGTTGCGCGGCTCGGAATCCGCGGCGACCACCAGCCTGCTGCCTTTTCGCGGCGTCTGCGCCCAGCCGATGGTCGGCAGGGCCGTGGAGGCGAGCAGCAGGGCCGAGCCGGATAGCACGGTGCGTCTTGAAATCCTGAATTCCGACATGGCCAACTCCTGTGCCGTCAGCAGACGGCGCACCTGTTTGCGATGCGCAACCTGAGCTGGCCGGCACCTTGCGGCCGGGATTATGACCTTTCGCGCCCATTTCGCCAGAGAAGGAAGTCGCGCATCGGGGCGTGGCGTTGAAAATTCCTTCCGCTGGACCAGTTGCAGACGGCAGCGACGCTCGAAAAGAGCGCTCAGCCACCCTTATTTGCCGCGTCGGCGCAACCCGTCGAAATAGACGATGATGATGATGAGCGCGCCGGTAATCACGCGCTGCCAGAACGAGTTGACGTTCAAAAGGTTGGCGCCGTTGTTGATGGTGGCGAGGATGAAGGCGCCCAGCAGTGGCCCGTGGATCGAGCCGATGGCGCCGAACAGCGATGTGCCGCCGATCACCGACGAGGCGATGGCCTGCAACTCCCAGCCTTCGGCCTGCGTCGGGTTGCCGATGCCGATGCGCGAAGCCAGAAGTACGCCGACGAAAGCCGCGCACAGGCCAGACAGGATGTAGGCCATATAGATGGTGCGCGGTACGTTGACGCCGGACAGGCGCGAGGCCTCCGCATTCGAGCCGACCGAGAAGAGATAGCGGCCCCAGCGGCTGTGGTGCAGGAAGATATAGGAGGGAACGCCGACGAGGATGACCATCCAGAACAGGTTAGGGATGCCGAGAAACGAATTGCGCGAAAACTCCTGGAACGCATCGTTGTTGATCGAGATCGAGTTGCCGTTTGTCATCAGCAGGCCGATGCCGCGCAGCGAGGTCAAGGTGGCGAGCGTGATGATGAAGGGCGGCAGGCCCATTCGCACGATGCCGAAGCCGTGGAAAAGGCCGATGCCGACGCCGACCAGAAGGGTGGCAAGCACCGCCACCCATACCGGCCAGCCGGCCTGGATCATAAGCGCCGGAATGACGGTGCAAAAGCCGACAATCGCGCCTACCGACAGGTCGATGCCGCCGGTGATGATGACGAATGTCTGGCCGACAGCCAGGATGGCGATCATCGAGCCCTGGCGAAGAAGGTTGGAGATGTTGATGGAGGAGGCGAAACTGGGCGTCGCCAGCGAAAGTGCGATCCACAAGGCCGCAAGAAGCAGCAGCAGCGTCAGGCCGAACAGGACGTTGTAATTCCGCTTCGGTTTGGCGGCGGGTAGGGTTTCGATGCTCATTCTTTCGTTCCCCGTATTTTTTCTTTTTGATGGTGCTTGGACGTCAGCCTATGGCCTGTGTCAGGACTTCCTCATGGCTGGCGTCACGAAAGCCGTGGCTGGCCACCAGCCTGCCCGCGCGGAACACATGCAACCGGTCGGACAGTTCATAGACTTCCGGCAGGTAGGACGAGATCAGGATTATGCCTGCGCCTTCCGCCAGAAGCGTGCTGAACAGGCGGTATATCTCGGCCTTGGTGCCGACATCGACGCCGACCGTCGGCTCGTCGAAAATGAACAGCTTGGCGCCATGGTTCAGCCATTTGCCGATGACGATCTTCTGCTGGTTGCCGCCGGACAGGCTGGAGGCCAGCACATTGCGGGTGGGCGTCTTGATGCGAAGGCCCGCGATCTGGCGCTCGGCCTGCGCCTTCTCCTGGGCAGGCGAAATCAGCAGGTTCCTGCTGATGCGCTTGTAGATCGGGAGGTTCAGGTTGAGGCTGACCGGCAGGTTGAGGCACAGGCCCTGGTCGCGGCGGCTTTCCGGCGCTAGCGCCATGCCCAGCCGGATCGCGTCGTGCTCGGAATCGACGGCCACCTCCTTGCCTTGCCAGAAGATGGTGCCCGCGGATTTGCGGTTGCGGCCGTACAGCGTGGTGACGAACTCGCTGCGCCCGGCGCCGATCAACCCGTAGAGGCCGACGATTTCGCCCTCCCTCACCGTGATGGAAACGTCGTCGAAGCCCTTGCCGGATAGGTTCTTCGTTTCGACGATGGCCACGCCGGGTTCGAAATGCTCCTTGTGGTAGATCTGTTCGATCGACCGGTTGATCATCATCTTGACCAGTTCGGCATCGTCGGTTTCGGCGATGTCGCGGGTGCCGACCAGCGTGCCGTCGCGCAGCACCGAAACGCGGTCGGCAAGCTCGAATACTTCTTCCATCCGATGGCTGATATAGACGATGGTGACACCTTCGTCCTTCAGCCGGCGGATCAGCGTGAACAACTGATCCGCTTCCTTGCGGGTGAGGTAGGCGGTGGGTTCGTCGAAGATCAGGAATTTGGTGCCTCGTACGGTGGCGCGGGCGGCGGCGATCAATTGCTGTTGCCCGATGGTCAGGTCGCCCAATTCGACCTGAGCCGGCAGGTCGAAGCCGATGTCGTCGATGATCTTTTGCGCATCGCGGATCATCTTGCCTTTTTGCAGGATGCCGAAGCGAATGGCTTCCTCACCAAGGAACATGTTTCCGGCCACGGTGAGGTGCCGGCACAGCACCATTTCCTGGTGCACGGCATTGATGCCCAGCGCCATCGCTTCGTGCGGCGAGGCGAGGGCCGTCGGTTCGCCTTCCCAGACGATCTCGCCGGATGTGCGCAGGATCACGCCGGTCAGGAGCTTTATCAGGGTCGATTTGCCGGCGCCGTTTTCGCCGACGATGGCGTGGATTTCCCCGGCCTTGAAGGCGAGGTCTATCGGTTTCAGCGCATGGGTGCCGGGGTATTTTTTCTCCAGCCCGCGCAGTTCCAGGATGGTCCTGCCGGGTTGAAGAACGGGGGCTGGATGCAATTCCTGTGCCGTCGGGTTCATGACGATCCTCCCGATTGTTCCGTCTCTCGCCGTTCTTTGATGGAGCATCGGAATGATCCGAAAACCGATTTCACTTTTCGGTCCCATGCTCCAGCGCGGCAATTTCCGGGGCCGCTACAGCCCCGGAAAAGTTCGGCCGGCGCGCTCAGTCGAGCTTCGGATTGAGCAGCGCGTCGATCTTCGGGTCCTTCATGTTCGCCTTGGTGACCAGATTGGCGCCGGTATCGACGAATTTCTCGACCGCTTCGCCCTTAGAGGCGGCGAGCGCGGTCTTGATGCCGTCATAGCCCATGCGGTAGGGGTCCTGCACCACGAGGGCCGAGATGACGCCGTCCTCGAGGAACTTGACCAGTTTTTCGTCGCTGTCGAAGCCGACGAGCGCGACCTTGCCGCCAAGGTTGTTTTCAGCGATCGCTTGGCCGACGCCCTGCGCCATGATCAGGTTGGAGGCGAAAATGCCCTTCAGGTCCGGATTGGCGGTGATGAGGTCGGTGGCGATGTTGAGGCCGGTAGTGGCCTGGCCATCGGCATATTTGTCGGCCACGACCGTCAGGCCCGGATACTTGGCCTTGACCTCCTCAAGGAAGCCTTCGCGGCGCGATTCCAGCGATCCGGCTCCCGGCAGCGCGGTAATGATCGCCACCTTGCCCTCGACCTTGCCGCCGTTCGCGGCCCCGATCGCCTCGGCCAGGCCATCGGCGGCAACCTTGCCACCCACCTTGTTGTCGGTGGTCAGGAACGAGGTGAAGGCGTTGGACTCGGCGCTGGAGTCGATGCCGATGATCTTGACCTTCTTGGCCGCTTCATCGATCGGCTTGCCAAGCGCCTTGGCTTCGGTCGGAGAGATGACGATGGCCGCCGGGTTGCCGGCGACGGCATTTTCGAGGATGGAGATCTGGCCGTTGACGTCCGTTTCGGCCTGCGCGCCGAGTTCCGGCACGTTGACGCCAAGGTCCTCGCCGGCCTTGCGGGCACCGGCCAGCACGATCTGCCAATAGAAGGACGTGGTGTCCTTGACGATGATCGGAATGGTTATGTCGGCGGCAAAAGCCGATCCGGCCGGCACGACACCGGCCAGCATCGAAGCAGCGCCCAGCACTACGAAAGTACGGCGATTAAGCTTTCCATTGAACGATTCCATAGGCTTCCTCCCTAAGGCGCCTGGTGAATTTCGCGAATATTCTATCGGAGCAGGCGCGGCTCAAACAGAATTTTATCGATAAAAAACAGAAATTCCAGTAATTCATTCCTCAGGCTGTGTCGAGAAATTTTGCACAGTCGAGCTTTGGCCAGCGCCGGTTTTCTCCCTTGTGTAATGAAATTTAAATTCCAACGATAGTCAATAGAGAATGAACATTCGATATTGTGTCGCCGCATGGATCACCTCCACCATGCACCTTCCTCGGCATTCGGCTCATTCGCGCACCGCGCCTGTCAGCGGCGCCTGCACCGTCGTGTGCAGACGATATTTTTCGTACGCCTCGGCCGGGACTGGGACATCGAGCAGATCGATGTTGCGGGTCACGCTGGAGGCCTTGGCGGTGCCGATGAGCACCGTCGCCACGGCCGGTTCTTCGAGCGGAAAGCGCATCGCGGCGGCCGCGAGCGGATAGAAGCCTTGCGCGGCGACCGCCTCCATTGCCGCCACTTTCCTCAAGATGTCATCCGACGCGGCCCCATAGTCGAAATTCGAGCCTGGCCTTGCGCCGGTTGCCAATATGCCGGAATTGAACACGCCGCCGATGACCAGCGATGTCTGATCCTTCCTGCACAGCGGGATAAGCTCCGCTTCGGCGGACCGGTCGAGTAGCGAATAGCGCCCGGCCAGAAGGATGCAGTCGAGCGGTGCCCGGTGCATGACGTTCAGGCAGACTTCCACCTCGTTGACGCCGAGCCCATAGGCGGAGATCACGCCGGTCGATTTCAATTCTTCCAGCGCCCTGATGCCGCCGTCGAGCAATTGCCTGAGATGCACTTTGGTCAGTTCGAAGCCGTGGGTGTAGACGCCGATGTCGTGGACGTAGAGCATGTCGATGCGGTTCAGGCCGAGGCGGGCATAGCTTGCTTCGAGCGAACGCATGATGCCGTCGTAGCTGTAGTCGTAGACGGGCTTGAACGGCAGCGGGTCGACGAAGCCGAGATCGGGAACCTGGTCGTTCGGCACCGGCTGGAGTAGGCGGCCGACTTTGGTCGACAGCACATAGTCGTTGCGCGGCTTGTCGCGCAGGTAGTCGCCGAAACGGCGTTCGGAAAGACCGAAGCCATAGTGGGGGGCCGTATCGAAATAGCGCATCCCCGCGTTCCAGGCGGCGTCGAGGGTAGCCATCGCATCCCCGCGCGTAACCGCATTGTAGAGATTGCCCAGCGAAGCGCCGCCGAAACTGTATTCGGTGACTTCGAGTTCCGTCTTGCCGATGCGGCGCTTGTTCATGCGGCCATTCCCGATCGTCGATCTACAAGGTTGCGCCGAGGTGCCACGGCACGAACTCATTGTCGCCGTAGCCGAATTCCTCGCTCTTGGTCTTGCGGCCGGATGCCGTTTCGACGATCAGTTCGAAAATCTCCCGGCCCATGCCGGCGATCGTCTTTTCGCCGGAGGCGATGACACCGCAATTCATGTCCATGTCTTCCTCCATCTGGTGGTACATGGTGGAATTGGTGGCGAGCTTGATGGATGGTGTCGGTCGGCAGCCGAAACAGGAACCGCGCCCGGTGGTGAAGACAATGATATTCGCCCCGCCCGCGACCTGCCCGGTAGCCGAAACCGGGTCGTAGCCGGGCGTGTCCATGAAAACCAGTCCGTTGCCGCTGACCTTTTCAGCATAGGCGAAGACGCCGTTGAGCGGCGTCTGGCCGCCCTTGGCGACGGCCCCCAGCGATTTTTCCAGAATGGTGGTCAGCCCGCCGCGCTTGTTGCCGGGCGAGGGATTGTTGTCGATGGATGCGCCATGCTTGGCGACATGGGCTTCCCACCATTTGATCAACCCGTCGAGTTTCGCGGCAATTTCGGGCGTGGCGGCGCGCGCGCCGAGCAGATGTTCGGCACCGTAGATTTCCGTGGTTTCGGACAGGATGCCGATGCCTCCGACGCCCGCCAGAATATCGACGGCAGCGCCTAGCGCCGGATTGGCGGTGATGCCGGACATGCCGTCCGAGCCGCCGCATTGCAGGCCGACGACGATCTCGCTGACCGGGATCGGCTCACGTTCCAGGTGGCCGATTTCCTCGGCGATCTCGGCCAGCACGCCAAGCGCCTGTTCCACCGATTTGCGTGAGCCGCCGGCGTCCTGAATGTTGAAATGGCGCTTGCCGGCTGCCACCCCCCTTTGTCCGTAGAGCGTAAGCTGGTTGACCTCGCAGCCGAGCCCGACCATGAGCACGCCGCCGAAATTGGGATGGCGCGCATAGCCGGCCAAGGTGCGGTGCAGGGCCATCATGCCGTCGCCGGTCGCGCTCATTCCGCACCCCTGGCCGTGGACGATGGGGACGAAGCCGTCGATGCCGGGATATTGCGGCAAAAGCCTGCGGTTGGCCTCGTCGGCGATGGCGTGGCAGACGGTCGCGGAACAATTGACGCTGGCAAGGATGCCGACGAAATTGCGCGTGCCGGCGCGGCCGTCGGCGCGGCGATAGCCCATAAAGGTGCGGGTCCGGTCCGCCTCGGTGGCATGCTCGGCTTCGCTCGGCGGCACGACAGGCAGGCGTCCGGCCTCGAAAACCAGGTTGTGCGAATGAACGTGCTGGCCCGGCGCGATCGCCTGGGTCGCGCGGCCGATCGCCTGCGCGTATTTGACCACCGATGCGCCTTCGGCAATGGCCTTGATGGCGACCTTGTGGCCGGGGTCGATCGGCTCCACCGCCACCACGCCTCCCGGCAGGACCGTCCCCGGTTCGAGACGGCCATTGGCGACGGCGACATTGTCTGCCGGAGACAGGAGGATGCAGTTTGCAGCAGTCACTAAGCTATTCCCGGATGGCGTGCAGATTGACACGCGCTGGCTTCTCGTTAATGTCTTTTATCGGGAAAAAACATTTTGCGTCAATTGTTTTTTCCTGCCATGGCGGTTTGAGGGCTTCCGGCCGGCAAACGGGGTTGGGCATGTCGAAGAACAACAATGTCTATAAGGAAGCCTATAATCGCTGCCTGAGGCTTTTCGACGAGACGAAGAGCCTGCCGTCTGAGCCTGAACTGGGTGCGGCGCTCGGTGTCAGCCGCACCACGGTGCGCGCCATTCTCAAGCGAATGGAAGAAACCGGGTTGATCGCCTGGAACAAGCGCACCAAGACCGTGCTGCGCGAGACGCGCGAGGACGATTTCTTCTCCGATTCCGAAACCGACACGCTGTCCCAGATCATCGAGCGCAGCTTCATGCGGCGGCTGCTGGAAGGCGGTGCGGAGGTTGGCGCGCAGATCAACGAACTGGAACTGGCGCGCGAAATTGGCGTCGGCACCACCAGCGTGCGTGAATTCCTGATCCGCTTCAGCCGCTTCGGCCTGATCGAGAAGCGTCCCAACAGCCATTGGGTGCTGAAGGGCTTTACGCGGGCATTTGCGCTGGAACTGACGGAAATCCGCGAGATGTTCGAACTGCGCTCCGCTGCCGCCTTTGCCGGCCTGTCGCATGACAATCCGGCATGGGGCGAGCTGGAAAGGCTGGAAGCCGATCACCATGCCCTGCAAAAAGACATCGCGGCCCGGTTCATGGAGTTTTCCGAACTGGACGAGCGTTTCCACCGGCTCATTCACAGCGCGTCCCGCAACCGCTTCATCGTCGATTTCTACGATGTCATCGCGATGATCTTTCATTATCACTATCAATGGGACAAGGCGGGCGAGCGCGAGCGGCTGCGCAACGAAGTCGCGGTCGGCGAACACCTGATCTATATCGAAGCGCTCAAGTCGCGCGATCCGGCCAGGGTCGATGCCGCCTGCCGCATGCACCTGAAGTCGGCGCGGCACACGCTCTTGACCTCGATGCCCGATAGTTCGACCGCACGATAGCGCGCGCCGTGATGCCGCAGCGAACTTTTCGCGGTTTTGCACTGGGCGGCTGCATGATAGGAACGCTGGGACCCATAGGAGCACGACGTTGAGCAAACCGCGCAGACGGTGGAGGATGGTGGCGGCCTTTGCCGCAGCCTACCTGCTCGTGCTGCAATCGGTCGCGTCGGCGTTTGCGCTCGGAACTGGACCCACCGCCGCAGCGCTCGACAGCTTCGGCAATGTCATCTGCACGCATGACGGGGCTTCCGAACTGCCGGCAGGCGATCAGCACCGAAAACACATGCCGGCGTGCTGCATGCTGGGCTGCGCCGTCGCCTCTTCGGCGCTCGGCGCGCCGCCGGACCTTGCTTCCATCGATGCCGGACTGTCGTTCCAGGCGGTCGTTTTCCTGCCTTTCACGCCAGCCCATGTCACGGTTGAGCGCGACCGCTCGCCTGCCAATCCGCGCGCACCACCGCTCGCCTGAGGTCTGCTGCGCCTGGCGGAACCTTTCGCCCGCCTTTTCATCCAATGACTGAATTCGTTCGCGGCCGCATAACGGCGCGAATCCGTATTGACGGAGCCATCATGTTTCATTTGCCTGGCGCGCGCCTTGCCGCGTCCCCCATGACCTTTCAGCGAAGCCTCGGCATCGCCGTCTTCGTTCTTGCCCTGCTGTTTTCCAGCGCCCACGCGGTTTTCGCCCATGAATTCAAGGTGGGCGACCTTGAGATCGACCATCCCTGGTCGCGCGAGACGCCCAATGGTGCACGCGTGGCTGGCGGTTATTTCACAGTGAAAAACACCGGCAGTGCCGATAGGCTGATCGCGATCACTTCCGATATTTCGGCCAAGGCCGAGATCCATCAGATGACGATCAGCGATGGCGTCATGACCATGCGGCAGGTCGAGGGCGGCCTGGAAATTCCGGCGGGCGGTTCGGTCGCGCTGGACACGGGCGGTTACCATCTGATGTTCATCGACTTGAAGCGCCAGCCGAAGAAAGGCGAGAGCTTTCCCGCTACGCTGACCTTCGAGAAGGCCGGCAGCGTCACCGTCGAGTTCGCGGTCGAGGGACTGGGCGAAACGGGCGGCATGAGCATGGAGCACGACCATGCGAACTGACGCTTTGCCCGTATCCCGCGGCGAAGGCCGGGGTTTCAGCTTCGCCCTTGCTGTTGGTGCTTTCCTTGCAGCGGGCACGATAGGTGCTTCCGCCCATGTCACACTCGAAACGCAGGAAGCAGCGGTCAGCTCGACCTACAAGGCGGTCGTTCGCGTGCCGCATGGCTGCGAAGGCAAGGCGACCACGGCCATTCGCGTAAAAATGCCGGAAGGCTTCATCGCCGTGAAGCCGATGCCGAAACCCGACTGGGAAGTCGAAACCGTCAAGGGCGCCTATGCCAAATCCTACACGCTGTGGGGCGAGGCGGTCACGCAAGGCGTCACGGAAGTCGACTGGAAGGGCGGCAATCTACCGGACGAATTCTACGACGAATTCGTCTTCCGGGGTACGTTCGCGGACAGCCTGACGGCAGGCGAAACGCTGTATTTCCCCGTCGTGCAGGAATGCGGCGAAGCGACAGACCGCTGGATCGAGATTCCGGCTGCGGGGCAGGACGCGGACGCGCTGGAATCCCCGGCGCCGGGCGTAAAGCTGCTGCCGAAGGAATAAATTTTCCCGGCGGCGCCTTTGATTGAAGGCGCCGCTTCGGGAGGGGGCGGTATGAGCACTATCCAGCGATCAGGCCGACTATTCCGGGCGCTCCGGAAATCTGGAACGGGTGTGTGCCGGGCAACCGCATGCCTGCTTTGCCTGTTGTGGGTGCTTGCCGCTCTGGCTCTACCCGCCCCCGCTTTTGCCCATGCGGCGCTGATCGGTACGGAGCCTGCCGATGGTGCTGTGCTGGCGCAAAGTCCGGACCGGTTTTCGCTGACGTTCAGCGAGCCGGTTTCGCCGCTGGTGCTGTCGCTGGTCAAGCCCGGTGGCGGCACCGAGGCGTTGACGTCGTTTCGGCTCGATGGCCAGACAGTCGAAATCGACAACGAGCAAGAACTCGGGAAAGGAACCTATGTGCTGAGTTGGCGGGTGATTTCCACCGACGGCCATCCGGTGGCCGGCTCTCTCCTGTTTTCCATAGGTGCTGCCGGCACCGCGCCTGTGGCATCCGAACCTGTCGACTGGTCGTTGCGATCGGCCATCTGGCTTGCCAAAGTCTGTCTCTACATCGGCCTATTAATCGGCGCCGGCGGCGCATTCGTGCTTTGCTGGCTGTCGCCGGAACGTGCTGCCGGAAAGCGCTTCCTCGCTGCGGCGCTGTGGGGCGGTATCGTTGCGGCGGTGGTGTCGCTTGGTTTCCAGGGGCTGGATGCGCTTGGCCTGCCGCTTGCGCGAATTGCCGAACCGCTGGTGTGGAAGACCGCCCTTGGCACCACATTCGGCTGGACGGTGGTGATTGGGCTTTGCGCGCTGGGGCTTGGCCTGCTCTCCCTAATCGTGCCTCGTCTCTTGGCAAAAACCCTCTCCCTTGTCGCCCTGGTGGGCGTCGGTGTTGCGCTTGCCGCCAGTGGCCACGCCAGTGCCGCCGAGCCGCAATGGCTGACGCGGCCGATGGTGTTCCTGCATGGCGTGGGCATCGCCTTCTGGGCGGGCGCGCTTATCCCGCTGGGCTTGGCTTTGAAGGGCAGGACCGTGGAATCCGGTCTTTTCCTGCGGCGGTTTTCGAAAACGATCATGCCTGTCGTCGTGGTGCTGGCGGGAGCGGGGATCGTTCTCGCGGTCATCCAGGTGCAGACGCCGTCGGCTCTTGTCGCCACCGCCTATGGCCGGCTGCTGTTGGTCAAGCTTGGGCTGCTGGCGGTTCTGTTCGCACTTGCCGCCTTCCACCGCTGGCGGCTGACCGCTCCCACTGAGGCCGGCGATGAGGCGGCGCGGAAAAAGCTGGTGCGTTCAATCGGGGTTGAGGCGGCTATAGTGCTGGCGATCTTCAGCGTCGTCGCCGGCTGGCGCTTCACGCCGCCGCCCCGCGCGCTGGCGATTGCCGCCGCGCAACCTGCCTCGATACACATCCATACGCTGAAAGCGATGGCGGATATTTCGATCACCCCTGGCCACACAGGGCCGGTTGCCGCCTCGATCTTCATCATGAGCGGCGATTTCGGGCCGCTCAATGCCAAGGAAATGACGCTTGTCCTGTCGAAACCCGATTCCGGCATCGAGCCGCTGAAGCGCCCGGCGAAAAAAGCGGGTGACGGCACTTGGCGGGTCGATGATCTCGTCATTCCGCTGCCCGGCAAGTGGACGGTGGGGCTCGATATTCTGGTTTCCGATTTCGATGCTGTGAAGATCGAAGGGCCGATCGACATCCGGCCGTGACCTGTGCGGGGAATCGGTCTAATCGATTGAATGAATGCGCCGCTGACTGGCCTTCCATGTTGACGAAGCCGGTGCGCAGGGTCGATCATGGCATTCAGCGGCGAAGAACGAGCAATCACAGGCAGGAATGACATGACGGAAAAAGCCGAAATCGGCCTGATCGGGCTTGGCACGATGGGTTCCAACCTGGCGCTCAACATCGCCGAAAAAGGGCACCGCATCGCCGTTTTCAACCGCACCGCGGCCAAGACCGACGCCTTTGTCGAGAACGCCGGCGCGCTGCGAAGCATGGTGGTGCCGTGCAAGAGCCTTTCCGAACTGGCCGATGCCATCCGACCGCCGCGCCCGGTCATCATCATGGTGCTGGCCGGTCAGCCGGTGGACGAGCAGATTGCCGCGTTGCGCGGTGAACTTGCCGCCAACGATATTATCATCGACGCGGGCAACGCCAATTTTCGCGACACGATGCGGCGCTTCAAGGAACTGGAAGGCTCCGGCCTGACCTTCATCGGCATGGGCGTGTCTGGCGGCGAGGAGGGCGCGCGCCACGGCCCGTCGATCATGGTCGGCGGCACGGAAGCTTCGTGGAAGCGCGTCGAGAAGGTCATCACCGCCATTTCCGCCAAGTTCAAGGGCGAGCCATGCGCTGCCTGGCTAGGCACCGACGGTGCCGGGCATTTCGTGAAAACCATCCATAACGGCATCGAATATGCCGACATGCAGATGATCGCCGAGATTTACGGCGTGCTGCGCGACGGGCTTGGCATGGGGCCAAAGGAAATCGCGCCGGTGTTTGCCGGCTGGAACAAGGGGCGGCTGGATTCCTACCTGATCGAGATCACCGCCAAGGCGCTCGAAGCCGACGATCCGAAGACCGGCAAGCCGGTGGTCGACATTATTCTCGACCGGGCCGGCCAGAAGGGCACCGGCAAGTGGTCGGTGATCGAGGCGCAGCAACTGGGCATTCCAGCGACCGCCATCGAGGCGGCTGTCGCGGCGCGCGTGCTGTCGTCGCTGAAGGACGAACGCGAGGCCGCCGAAAAGGCTTATGGCAAGCTTGAGGTGAGCCGGATTTCCGGATCGAAAGACGATTTGCTCAAGGATCTTGAACTGGCGCTGTTTGCCGGCAAGATCGCGGCCTACGCGCAGGGTTTTGCGGTGATGAGCGGCGCATCGAAAGCGTTCGGCTGGAACCTGCCGATGCCGACCATCGCCAGGATCTGGCGGGCCGGCTGCATCATCCGCTCGCAGATGCTGGATACGATGGCCGAGGCTTTTGGCAAGGGTGGCGCCGAGGTCAACCTTTTGATGGCTCCGGCCTTCGTCGACATGATGAAGGAAGCGCATCCTTCGCTGCGGCGCATCGTTGCGCGGGCGGCGGAAGCCGGCCTGCCGGTGCCGGCGCTTTCCTCGGCGCTCGCCTATTTCGACGCCTATCGCCAGGGGCGCGGCACCTCCAACCTGATCCAGGCGCAGCGCGACTATTTCGGCGCGCACGGCTTCGAGCGCATTGACGGGGCGGGCGCGTTCCATGGCCCATGGGGCGGCGCACAAGGCTGAGCCTGCCAGAGCCAGCACCGTCCCGTTCATTCAATAAGGAAAGAAAATGGCCTATACCCCTGCGGAAAATCGCTACGACACCATGATCTACAATCGCTGCGGCCACTCCGGCCTCAAGCTGCCGGCGATCTCGCTTGGCCTATGGCACAATTTCGGCGGTGACACGCCGCACGAAAAGAAACGGGCGATTGCGCGAAAGGCCTTCGATCTCGGCATCACGCATTTCGATCTCGCCAATAATTACGGTCCGCCGCCCGGATCGGCCGAAACGGCGTTCGGCGAAATATTGCGCACGGACTTCGCCAATCATCGCGACGAACTGATCATTTCGAGCAAGGCCGGCTACGATATGTGGAAGGGGCCTTACGGTGAATGGGGCAGCCGCAAATATCTGCTTGCGAGCCTCGACCAGAGCCTGAAGCGGATGGGCCTCGACTATGTCGACATTTTTTATTCGCATCGCTTCGATCCCGAGACGCCGCTGGAGGAAACGATGGGCGCGCTCGACCAGGCCGTACGTTCAGGCAAGGCGCTTTATGCCGGCATCTCGTCCTATAATTCACAGCGTACCCGTGAGGCCGCAGCCATTCTCAAGCGGCTTGGCACGCCGTGCCTGATCCACCAGCCGAGCTATTCCATGCTCAATCGCTGGGTCGAGGAGGACGGCCTGCTCGATACGCTGGAAGGGCTTGGCGCCGGTTCCATCGTGTTCTCGCCGCTGGCGCAAGGCATGCTGACGACCAAATATCTGCACGGCATCCCGGAAGACAGCCGTGCCGCGCAGGGCAAGTCGCTGCGTCAGTCCTTCATCAGCGAGCAGGCGCTCACCAACATCAAGGCGTTGAACGCCATCGCCGGGCGGCGCGGCCAGAGCCTGGCGCAGATGGCGCTGGCCTGGGTGCTGCGCAAGGGCCGTGTAACCTCGGCGCTGATCGGGGCGAGCCGGCCGGAGCAGGTGGAAGACTGCGTCGGAGCATTGAAGAACCTTGACTTCAGCGATGCCGATCTGGCCGAGATCGACACATATGCCCACGACAGCGGTATCAATCTCTGGGCGGCTTCCGCCGAATTGAAAGGACCGGTGCGGAAGTAGGGGCCACCGTCCGGCCGCCGTGCCAGAGAGGATTTGATACCTTTTACGTGGCGGCAATCAAGAGGGCAGGCGGGGAACTGCGCCGGCACGGTAGCAAAAGGGGACGTTCATCGCTATTTCATGGGGGCCCGGAAAAACGGGCGATGATCAAGATCGAAGGCAGGGATCATGGCGGCAAGGAATGCGCTGACGAAAAATCAGACATGCGTGCTGGAAAAGCTTGAAGCCGCCGGCGCGCCGCTCAGCGCCTATACCTTGCTCGACCAGTTGCGCGAGCAGGGGTTTCGCGCGCCGCTTCAGGTCTACCGGGCGCTCGATACGCTGGTGAAGTCGGGGCTCGTGCATCGGCTGGAAAGCCTGAACTCCTTCGTCGCCTGTGTCGAGCCGCACGACCACAGCCATTCGATGACCGCCTTCGCCATCTGCGACATATGCGGCCAGGTGACCGAATTTTCCGATCCCGACGTCGGCCACCATCTGGATGAGTGGATGCACTCGACGGGTTTTTCCGCCAAGAAAGCCGTCATCGAGTTTCGCGGCACCTGCGCGAAGTGCCAGGTCGAGGCGGCGTAAGCGGCGGCTCGGCCAGCTACGGACGCCGCCCGGATTCCTGCACCAGTACCTCTCGCAGCACCTGGAACGACTGGTCATCCAGCATTTGCGAGACATTGAACCGCATATAGTTCGTGGCCGATTGTGAGGGGCTGAAGGCATTGCCCGGCGCCAGCACGATTTTTTGCTGGAGTGCCGCGCGGGCGATGTCTGCGGCATCGACGCCACCCGGCAGGCTGCACCATAGGAACATGCCGGCTTGCGGCTCGATCCAGGGCGCTATTCCGAGCGTTCTCAGTTTTGCCGAGACGTCGAACATGGCGCGCGCGAGACGGCTGCGCAGGCCCTCCAGATGCTTGCGATAGCCGCCGTCGCTCAGGGTCTTCAGGATCAGTTCGGCGGCAAGCCGCCCGCCGCCGAACGACGTTGCGATCTTGAGATCGATCAGGCTTTCGATCCATTCGGGCCTAGCTGCCACGAAGCCGCAACGAACCGAAGCGGACAGCGTTTTTGAGAAACTGCCGATGTGAATGACGCGATCCAGCCCGTCGAACGCCGCCAGGCGCGGGGCCGGGCTGTGCTCGAAATCGGCGAATATGTCGTCCTCGATGATGGTCAGCGCGAACTGGTCGGCAAGCTTGAGCACCCTGTGGGCAACGACCGGAGACAGGATCGCACCGGTCGGATTGTGGATGGCCGAATTGGTCAAATAGAGCCGCGGCCTGTGTTCGGAAAGGACGGCGGCGAACTGGTCGATGTCCGGACCGGCGGGGGTGTAGGACACGCTGACGATCTTGGCGCGGTGTGCGCGCAAAAGCGCCTGGAAATTGAAATAGCAAGGATCGTCCACCAGCACCGTGTCGCCGGGTTCGAGCAACATCCGGCAAAGCAGGTCCATCGCCTGGGTACCGGACTCGGTCAGCATGATCTGGTCCGGCGAGCACTCCATGCCTTTCTCCGCCATCCGGCGGGCGATGAGCTGACGCAGCGGCGGGAGACCCAAGGGAGAGCCGTAGTCACCCAGTGCGGGAACGTCCGCCCGCGACAGCGACCGCAGCGCCTTCCTGATGCCCGCTTCGGGCAACCACGATGTCGGCAGCCACCCGCAACCGGGTTTCATGGTGCTGTCGCTTGTCTCCAGCGATTGCCTCGAAATCCAGAAAGGATCGATGACCCGGTCCAGCTTCGGGCCGATTTCCGAAAGGGACAGGGGAGCCGTCAGGCCGGCGACATAAAAGCCGGAGCCGGGCCGGGAATGGATGACGCCTTCGGCGGCCAGCCGCTCATAGGCCTCCACCACCGTCGAGGTCGACACGTTCAACATGACGGCCAATCGCCGGATCGACGGCAGTTTCGCGCCTTGGGTCAGGCTGCGGGCGGCGGTGCGCTGCCGGATCGCGGCCATGACCATGGCCACCCGACTGGTTCCAGCCGCCTGCTCATCCATCTGTACTGCACCTTGCACCATTACAGTTTGGCGAAAGTGTACCGGACTGTCACTGGTAACACCAGCGGCCGCCATGGATAAGAGCGGCGCAATTGAAGGAGCGTGCCATGGACCGGATTAAAAGCGGGTGGACCAACGGTCTCATCGGCGTCGTGATCTTCAGCGGGTCGCTGCCCGCCACGCGCGTGGCGGTGATGCAGATCGATCCCGTCTTCCTGACCGTCGCCCGTGCGGCGATTGCCGGCGTGCTGGCTCTTTGCCTGCTGCTGGTGTTCAAGGAGAAACGCCCGTCGCGTGGCGACATGCTATCGCTGATCGTCGTCGCATTGGGAGTCGTGGTCGGCTTTCCCCTGTTGAGCGCGCTGGCGCTTCAGCATGTGACATCGGCACACTCGATCGTTTTTATCGGCCTTTTGCCGCTGGCGACGGCTATTTTCGGGGTTATTCGCGGTGGCGAGCGGCCGAAGCCGGCATTCTGGTTGTTTTCGGTGCTGGGCAGCGCGCTGGTGGCGGGTTTTGCCCTGACGCAGGGGCTCGCGGCCTCGCCCATCGGCGATACGCTGATGTTGGCGGCCGTCATCGTCTGTGGGCTGGGTTACGCGGAGGGCGCAAGGCTTTCGCGTCGGCTGGGAGGCTGGCAGGTCATTTCCTGGGCACTGGTGATATCGTTGCCGATCATGGCCGTGCTGGCGATGGTTCTCGTTCCCTCGACGTTTTCCGGCATCGAGACGCCTGCCTGGCTCGGCCTGGCCTATGTCTCGCTGTTCAGCATGTTGATCGGTTTCGTGTTCTGGTATCGCGGCCTGGCGCAAGGAGGCATCGCTGCCGTTGGCCAGTTGCAGCTTCTGCAACCGTTCTTCGGCCTGGCGCTGGCCGCGACCCTGCTGCATGAGCCGGTAACCGGGGCGATGCTGGCGGTGACCGTTGCGGTCATCCTGTGCGTGGTCGGCGCGCGCAAATTCGCCAGTTGAACCGGGGCTAACCCTCGAACCACGCTGTCAGTGCGCCTCGTCCCAGTTGGCGGCGGCGCGGGCGTCGACTTGCAGCGGCACGCGTAGCGCGACCGCCGGCATGGCGGCGTTTTCCATCACCGTCTTCACCACCGGCATGGTCACTTCGGCTTCCGCTTGCGGCGTCTCGAAGATCAGTTCGTCGTGCACCTGCAACAGCATGCGCGCCGACAGGCCGGCCTTGGCCAGCGCGCCGTCCATGCGCACCATGGCGCGGCGGATGATGTCGGCGGCCGAGCCCTGGATCGGCGCGTTGATGGCGGCGCGCTCGTTGTTGGCGCGGATCGAGGGGTTGGAGGCGCGGATTTCGGGATAGTGGGCGCGGCGCCCGAAGATGGTCTCGACATAGCCGTTTTCGCGCGCGAACGCCTTGGTCGCCTCCATATAGTCGCGAATGCCCGGAAAACGCTCAAAATAGCGCTTGATGTAGTCGCCGGCTTCCTCGCGGGCGATGGAAAGCTGGTTGGCCAGCCCGAAGGCGGATATGCCGTAGATGATGCCGAAATTGATGGCTTTGGCGCGCCGGCGCACGTCGGAAGGCATGCCTTCGACCGGTACGCCGAACATTTCCGAGGCGGTCATGGCGTGGATGTCGACGCCGTCGGAGAACGCCTGAACGAGCTGCGGGATTTCGGCCATATGTGCCAGGATGCGCAGTTCGATCTGGCTGTAATCCGCCGAAATCAGCACATTGCCCTTGTCGGCGATGAAGGCGGTGCGGATCTTGCGGCCCTCGGCGGTGCGGACCGGAATGTTCTGCAGGTTCGGTTCGACCGAGGAAAGCCGGCCCGTCGAGGTCGCCGCCAGCGCATAGGAGGTGTGGACGCGTTTCGTCTCGGGGTTCACATAGCCGGGCAGGGCGTCGGTGTAGGTCGATTTCAGCTTGGTCAACTGACGCCAGTCGACGATCTTGCGCGGCAGCTCATAGCCCTCGGCGGCCAGTTCTTCGAGTACTTGCGCGGTTGTCGACCATTGACCGGTCTTGGTCTTCGAGCCGCCGGGCAGGCCCATGCGCCCGAACAATATGTCGCCCAACTGCTTGGGCGAGCCGATCGTGAATGTCTCGCCGGCGAGTTGATAGACCTCGTCTTCAAGACCCGCCGCGCGCTGCGCGAGTTCGCCCGACAGCCGCGACAGGATCTGCCGGTCGATGGAGATGCCGCGCTGCTCCATGGCGGCCAGCGTGCGCACTAACGGCCGCTCCAGCCGCTCGTAAACGGAAACCAGACCCTTGGCGGCAAGGCGCGGCTTCAACACATGCCACAGCCGCAGGGCGATGTCGGCTTCCTCGCCGGCATAGGCGGTGGCGCGCTCCAGCGCGACATGGTCGAACGGGACGGCGCTCTTGCCGGTGCCGACGACTTCCTTGAAGGCCATGGCTGCATGGCCGAACCATTTTTCCGACAGCGATTCCAGATTATGGGCGTTGGTGCCCGCGTCGAGCACATAGGAGATCAGCATGGTGTCGTCATACGGCGCTATGTCGAGCCCGTGCCGCTGCAGGACCGTCATGTCGAACTTGGCGTTCTGCAGGATTTTGAGCACCGAAGCGTCGGTGAGCAGCGGCTTGATCGCGGCCAGCGCCTCGCGGACGGGAATCTGGTTCTCCACCAGCCCGCCGCCGAGCAGATCGCCGGCGCCCGATTGGTGCGTCAGCGGCACATAGGCGGCACGGCCGGGCCGGACAGCCAGCGCGAAACCGCACAATTCGGCCTGCATCGGGTCCTGGGTCGTGGTCAGGGTATCGAGCGCGACGATGCCGGCCTCCAGGGCCTCGGCAAGCCAGGCCTGCAGCGTCGGCAGGTCGCGGATCGTGACATAGGCGCTGGTGTCGAACTTGCTGGCGACAGCGGATTCGGCGCGTAGCGCGGAAAGCAGCGATGGCGTCCTGCCTTCCCCGGACCCGGCCGCTGGTGTCGGCTGGCCGGCTTCGTCGCTTGAAGAAAAGAGGGAGGGCTGACCGCTGCCCACATCCGGCCCATGCGCCGTGTCGGCCCGCTCCACGGCAATCTTGGCGGCTTCGATCTCGCCGGCGGCGGTGCCGGTTGCTTCGGCCACCCGGCGCGTCAGCGTGGAAAATTCCATCGTCTTGAGAAAAGCGATCAGTTTCGGGCCATCCGGCTCATGCAGCATGAAACCTTCCAGCCCGTCAGCAACCGGCACGTCGATCTTCAGCGTCACCAGTTCGCGCGAGATGCGGGCCTTGTCGGCATTGTCGATGATCGACTGGCGGCGCTTTTCCTGCTTGATTTCGCCGGCACGCGCCAGAAGCTGGTCCAAATCGCCGAACTGTTCGAGCAGGAGGGCCGCCGTCTTGGGGCCGATGCCCGGCACGCCCGGCACGTTGTCGACGGAATCGCCTGTCAGCGCCTGCAGGTCGATCATCTTTTCGGGCGGTACGCCCCATTTCTCGATGACTTCCGCAACGCCGATCTGGCGGTCCTTCATCGGGTCGTACATGCCGACGGTCGGGCCGACCAGTTGCATCAGATCCTTGTCGGACGAAATGATGGTGGTATCGCCGCCGGCCTCGCAGGCTAGCCGTGCATAGGTGGCGATGAGGTCGTCGGCCTCAAACCCTTCCATTTCGATGCAGGGCAGGTTGAAGGCGCGCGTCGCCTCGCGGATCAGCCCGAATTGCGGGATCAAATCCTCTGGAGGGGCTAACCGGTTGGCCTTGTATTCAGGATAGAGCTGGTTGCGGAAGGTCTTGGACGAATAGTCGAAAATGACGGCGAAATGCGTCGGCACAACGCCGGCGTCGGTGTTGCGGGCATCCACCATCAGCTTCCACAGCATATTGCAGAAGCCGGCGACAGCGCCGACTGGCAGCCCGTCGGACTTGCGCGTCAGCGGCGGCAATGCGTGATAGGCGCGGAAGATGTAGCCGGAGCCGTCGACAAGGAAGAGATGATCGCCTTTTTTCATGGGCGAAGGGATAGCGCGGCACGGCTTCGCGGTCCATGCCAAAGGCGTTTGCAAGCGACGGTTCCGGCAAAATCCTGACAAGCCGGCCGGTAACACGTATGTTACGAACTTGTAATTTTCGTGCCCTTGAATCGCCACCTTCCGGATCACAAATACAAGGCATCGGCAATTATCGCCGAGTCCGGAGCAAGGCCCGTCCCCCGCCTATACCGGACATTGCGGCAGCCTATCCCCCTCTCCGGGCTGCCGCACCGTTTAATGTGCCGCCGTGGTTCCCCCTCCGCCACGGCGGCATTTTTTTGCCGGGCTGGTCCATGCCTGCGGGCTTTTCGTTTTCGCCGTGTGGCTCTAGGGTGCCCGCAGAATCGAAAGGCCCTCAAAGAATGTCTTCTGTTGCTCCCGTTCTCGACCGTCTCGACCACAATCTCGATCAAAGCCTCGATCGGTTGTTTACCCTGCTCAAGCTGAAGTCGATCTCCACCGATCCGGCCTATGCCGCCGACTGCCGCAAGGCGGCCGAGTGGCTGGTCGCGGATTTGAAGACCATCGGCTTTACCGCCAGTGTGCGCGATACGCCCGGCCACCCGATGGTGGTGGCTCACCACGCCGGCCCTGCTGGTGCGCCGCACGTGCTGTTTTACGGCCACTATGACGTGCAGCCGGTCGATCCGGTCGAACTGTGGGACAACGACCCGTTCGCCCCTTCGATCAAGGAAATCGCACCCGGCCACAAGGTCATCACTGGACGCGGTTCGGCCGACGACAAGGGCCAGTTGATGACCTTCGTCGAAGCCTGCCGCGCCTGGAAACAGGTGCATGGCGGCTTGCCCTGCGAAATCACCATCCTGTTCGAAGGCGAGGAGGAATCCGGTTCGCCATCGCTGAAGCCGTTCCTCGCCGCCAATGCGGAGGAACTGAAGGCCGATTTCGCGCTGGTCTGCGACACCGGCATGTGGGACCGTGATACGCCCGCCATCGCGACGGCGCTGCGCGGGCTGGTGGGTGAGGAGATCACCATCCAGGCCGCCAACCGCGACCTGCATTCGGGCGAGTTCGGCGGCGCTGCCGCCAACCCGATCCGCATCCTGGCGAAAATCCTCGCCGACATTCACGATGTGGATGGCCGCGTCACCCTTCCCGGCTTTTATGACGGGGTCGAGGAAACGCCGTCGCAGGTGCTGAAATCCTGGGAGACGCTCGGCGAGACGGCGCAGGATTTTCTTGGGCCGATCGGCCTTTCGGTTCCCTCGGGCGAAAAGGGGCGGTCGATCCTGGAACTGGTCTGGGCGCGGCCGACGGCGGAGTTCAACGGCATCATCGGCGGCTATACCGGCAAGGGTTTCAAGACCGTGATCGCGGCGCAGGCATCGGCCAAGGTTTCCTTTCGCCTCGTCCACAAGCAGGACCCCGGCAAAATCCGCGCCGCCTTCCGCAAATTTGTCGAGGAGCGGTTGCCGGCCGACTGCTCGGTCGAATTCCATGAGCATGGCGGCTCGCCGGCGATCCAGCTTTCCTACGATTCACCCTTCCTGACCAAGGCCAAGCAGGCTTTGTCGGACGAATGGCCGAAGCCGGCGGTCATGATCGCCATGGGCGGCTCGATCCCGATTGTCGGCGATTTCCAGACCTATCTCGGCATGGAGTCGCTTCTGGTCGGGTTCGGCCTTTCCGACGACCGCATTCATTCGCCCAACGAAAAATACGAGCTTTCTTCTTTCCACAAGGGACAGCGCTCCTGGGCGCGCATCCTCGACGCTCTGACCCGCTGAAAGTTTTCTGATGACGAATATCCGCTTCCACAAGAACGACCTGCCTGACCTGTCGCATTATGATGTCGATGCGGTTGCCATCGATACCGAGACGCTGGGGCTCAATCCGCATCGCGACCGGCTATGCGTGGTGCAGATTTCGCCCGGCGACGGCTCGGCCGACGTGATCCAAATCGAGCAGGGCCAGAAGCGGGCGCCGAACCTGGTCAGTCTGCTTCGGAATCGCAAGGTGACCAAGCTGTTCCATTTCGGGCGCTTCGATATTGCCGTGCTCTATCACGCCTTCGGCGTCATGGCCGAACCGGTGTTCTGCACCAAGATCGCCTCGCGGCTGACACGTACCTATACCGATCGCCATGGCCTGAAGGACCTCTGCAACGAATTGTTGGGCGTCAGCCTTTCCAAGCAGCAGCAATCCTCGGACTGGGCGGCGGAAACATTGTCGCCGGAGCAACTCGAATATGCCGCTTCCGACGTGCTCTACCTACATCGACTACGCGACGAACTGGCCGGACGGCTTGCCCGCGAAAACCGCGAAAAGGAAGCCGACGCCTGTTTCCGTTTTCTGCCGACGCGCGCCAAGCTCGACCTGATGGGTTGGTCGGAAGCCGATATTTTCGCCCACAGCTAATTCGTCACCAGGCCTAAAGCGGGGAACTCTGACGGCAAAGCGGCGTTCATGTGTTCATCGGAACGTAGGGAGGGGAGAAAAAATGACAGCCAGACAACCGATTTCCACCGCACCCAAGGACGGCTCGCGGGTCACGGTCCACTGGACCGACGGCGATGGCGTGGCGAATGAATCCATCGCCCGCTGGGACAAGGAAGATGGCGCATGGTGGGCCTATACAGACGGCCATACGCAAAAGAAAATCGAGCCGACAAGCTGGCGGCCGGCTTCATCGGGCGATGACGACGACGAATAATCCCTATCTGGCGGGCAAGTCCGCTTTGCCATATTCTTTTAACGCAACTTGACCCGATTCGGAGCGTCGCTCCCGATCCCGTCTTTCTTTGGAGGGAACTGCCATGGGTATTGAAAGTCTGCTCGTCTTCCTCATCATCGGTGCAATCGCCGGCTGGCTGGCCGGGCTTATCGTCCAGGGTTTCGGTTTCGGCCTGATCGGCAACATCGTCGTCGGCATTGTCGGCGCTCTTATCGCCGGCTGGTTGCTGCCTCGCGTGGGCCTTGCCTTTGGCGGCGGCATGCTGGCCGCCATCATCCATGCCGTTATCGGCGCGGTGATCCTGCTGTTGATCATCCGGCTCGTAAAGCGAGCGTAGCCAAGCCTTCGACAAAGGCTGAACTTCAAAACGCCGCGCGTTCGATGAGACGCGCGGCGTTTTGTTTCGACTGAAGTCTGGTGGGTGGGTGGAATTCCGCCCCCGGGCGCCGCTTTAGCCGCCGCTCAGAATGTCCAGGATGGATGTCTCTCGCTTTTTCAGCGGCCCGCCGACATCGCCGGGCGGCACCGGGCGCTTGATCGACGCGGTCGGGCTGTCTTCGACCGGCATCGCAACCTTGCCTTGCGCCTGCGTCGGTTGTACGGCGCGCGCCGGCACGGGCGAGGCTGCAACGGCCCGGCCGACCGGGGCGGGCGGGGCAGGCTTCTGCGCCGGTACAACGGGCGAGGGCGCTTCATCCCGCGCGATATTTGCCATGGGCGTGGATTTCCAGGTGCCGGGCAGCGGCGCGATCTTCACGCCTTCATGGGCCGCGACCATGAATTCATGCCATGCCAATGCCGGCAGCGCGCCGCCCGTGACCCTTTTCATGGGCGTGCCGTCGTCATTGCCGAACCAGACCCCGGTCGTGAGATTGGCGGTGTAGCCGATGAACCATGCGTCGCGCGAATTCTGGCTGGTGCCGGTCTTGCCGGCCGAGGGCCATGCGAAGGCCGCTTTCTTCCCGGTGCCGGTCTCGACGGTGTCGGCCATCATGGCGTTCATCATGCCGACGACTTCCGGCTTGACCACCCGCGGCGCGTTCGCTGCCTTGTGCTGGTAGAGCACCTTGCCGCTGGCGTCGGTCACCTTGCGGATGAAGTGGATGTCCGGGCGAAAGCCGCCATTGGCGAAGGGCACATAGGCGGCCGTGAGTTCGAGCGGCGTCACTTCCGAGGTGCCGAGCGCGATCGAGGTGTTGGCCTTGACATCGGACTGGATGCCCATGCGGTGCGCGGCCTCGACCACGGCCTTGGGACCGACTTCCATGGTCAGTTGGGCTGCGACCGAGTTCAGGGACTTGGCCAGCGCCGTGGCCAGCGTGACCTTGCCGTAATACTTGCCGCCATAATTGTCCGGCGACCACTTGCCGATCTTGATCGGCGCGTCGTTGCGCACGCTGTCGGGCGTGCGGCCGGCTTCAAGCGCCGCCATATAGACAAAAGGCTTGAACGCGGAACCCGGCTGCCGGCGCGCTTCGGATGCGCGGTCGAACTGGCTGGTGGAATAATCATAGCCGCCGACCATGGCGCGTACCGCGCCGGAACCGTCGATCGAGACGAGCGCGCCTTGGGTGACGTCGAGCTTCTTGCCGTTTTCGTCGATCAGCCGCCGGATCGATTTTTCGGCCAGCTTCTGCAAGGTAAGGTCGACGGTGGTGTCGACGACGATATCGCCCTGCACATCGCCGATCAGGTCTGGCAGTTCCTCCATGACGGTGTCGGCGACGTAATTTTCGGAGCCGGTCCAGTAGGAGGGCGCGCGCGTGGCCGGTGCGCTCATGGCGCCGGACTGCTGCTTGGCCCCGATCATGCCTTCGTCGCGCATGGCGGCCAGGACGAGTTGCGCCCGTTCTTCGGCGGCTTTGGGATCGCGCGCGGGAGACAGCCGCGACGGCGCCTTGAGCAGGCCGGCAAGCAGGGCTGCTTCCGCCAGCGTCACGTCGTGAGCGGACTTGCCGAAATAGCGGCGCGAGGCGGCTTCGACGCCATAGGAGCCGGATCCGAAATAGACCCGGTTGAGGTACATCTGCAGGATCTGGTCCTTGGTGTGCTTGTGTTCCAGCCAGAACGCCAGCAGCACCTCCTGAACCTTGCGCTCCAGCGTGCGGTCGGGCTTCAGGAACAGGTTCTTTGCCAATTGCTGGGTCAGCGTCGACCCGCCCTGGCTGAGGCGGCCGCCGAGGACGTTGGTCACCATGGCCCGCGCCAGGCCGATCGGGTCGACGCCGAAATGCGAGTAGAAGCGGCGGTCCTCGATGGCGATGACGGCTTCGGGGATATAGGGCGACATTTCGTGCAGGCCGACGGCCTCGCCGCCGCTCATGCCGCGGTTGGCAACCAGTTGCCCGTCGGCGGAAACGATCTTGATGTTCGGCGCCCGGTCCGGGATGGCCCAGGTCGTCGCGGCCGGCATCTTCGCGCCGTAATAAACGACGATGCCGGCGGCGGCGATGCCGCCCCATATGGCAAGGACGAAGCACCAGTAAAGCAATCGGCTAAAAACGCCGAACAATCCGCGCCGGCCTTTGGCTCGACCGCGCCGCGAAGATCTTGACCGTGCGGATTTGCTTTTCGACGAAGCCTTGCGATTGCTTGGCACGACGCGGTCCTCCTCGCTCACCGAAAAGCCGTTCGACGCCCTTTGTTTCGACGATTCCTCGAAACGGGGCTCGATGCGTCTGTCTCTGCGGTCTGCCATGCCCTGCGCTTCAAGTCCCCGTGCGCGTCCCCATTGGACAGTAGATGCGGCGATTTAAGGGTGCGTTAAGGCGAGGGATTTCAATGTGCTGGAAAATCAGCCACTTGAGATCGAGCCGCTACCGCTTCGTTCACGGCCCTTCAGGCGGGGGTGTCCTGTGAGCCGTGCTATGATAGCCTGCGCTATTCTCGAGGAGGGCACGATCCTAATCGGAGGGTACGATGATTAGCTCGGCAATTTCCAAGGCTGCAATGGCGGCGTTGATATCATTATGCTTCGGTGCTGGCGGAAGTTTCGCCAAGGATGGCGCCGCAGCCAAGGTGGTCGTTGCGAATTTCGATTTCGTGGATACCTCAGGCGAAGTTAAGGACGAAACAGCGCGGCACGAGACGCAATTGCACGACTTCGAATCCGTGTTGCGGGAAACCATGGCAAAGGACCGCGGCATCGATCCTGTCGCGCTGTCATGCGAGGCAGGGCGGTGCTCCTTGGCCGACCCTGGGGTGGATCAGCTCCTGCGACAGGCCAAGGCGGCGAATGCGAGATACCTTGTTACGGGCGGCCTCCACAAAATGAGCACGCTGGTCGGCTGGGCCAAATTCGTTGTTTTCGACCTTGAAAAGAGCGGCCAGGTTTGCGACCGGCTTTTGACGTATCGTGGCGATACAGCCGAGGCGTGGCGGCGGGCGGCCAAGTTCAGCGCAGAAGACATCGTCAGGTACTGCTTCGCCGACGTTCGACAGCCCGGATAATAGCCCCTCCGCCAGCAATATGGCCGCCCGCCTGTCCGGATGGATGCGCCGGCGTGCCCAAAACTTACGCCGACGCAATGATGGCCGGTTCGCCTACCACTTGGTGCGGATGAGACTGTCGGGTTTGCCGACCAGGCCGTAGGTCTCGCGCAAAACCTTCTCGGCTTCCGCCGCACTGCCTTTTGGCAGGGTGTGCAGCCCGCCTCGGGGAAAATGCAGGGTGCTTCCTTCGAGACGGTAGCCGACTTCATAAGGATGGCCGCAACTGTCGAGGAAACGGTACTGCGTCTTCCCGTCTTTCTGCATGGGTTCAAGCTGGGGATAGACGCAATTACCGGCAAAAGCGGGCGATGCGGTTACGGCCAGAAGGGTGAAGACGAGTAGGGATTTCATGGCTGTCTCCTTTGCGACGATGTTAACAGGAGAACAGGCGAGTGCGGCAAGCTTAAGGAGAAAGCAGGACCGAGTGTCGTGTCTCTCGGATGAACCGAGCCATCGAATTCCGCACGGTCGGGCATCTGTTTTCGACAACCCGGCTGGTGCCGGTCTTCTCCCGATCGAGGCGGAGGGCCTTTTGCACCGTTGTGGGGTCAAAGAAAAACCCCGCCAGCCGAAGCCAGCGGGTCGATTGGTGGATCGCTCTCAGGTGGTAGGGTGATCAGGCGAAGACGATGTCCGCAGCGGTAATGCCAGGAACGCCCACCAGCTGAATAACGAGGTCGTTGGCGGCGTTGAAGTTGCCGTCATTATTAAGGTCGGCAAGTACGTAGGTGTTGCCGGCCTCCGTAAACGTCGCGACCGCGAGCGTGTCACCGCCCACATTGAAGAAGCCGGGCACACCGCCAGCAAGCTGCGCGATCGTCGTGGCGGTTGTGGTGCCTGCAGCGACGGTGTCCGTCTCGCCGGTGAGATTGAACGCCGACAGATCGATCGTGTCCGTACCCGCTGTGCCGAAATCAGTAACAGCGTCGAAGTTCACATAGGTCGAGTCAGCCTGTGCGGTGTAAACGAGGTTCTCATCGCCGGCACCCAGACCAATAAGGTCAGCACCAGCGCCGGCATTGATCGTAAGATCGGCTCCAGCACCTGTGACGGTCGCGTTAATGGTATCGGCGCCAGCACCGGTGTTTACAACAGCGCCATCAGAATTCGCGCCGATTTGAACGAGATCATCGCCAGCACCCGTGTTGATGACGGCATTTTCAGCGTCAAACGCGACGATATCGTTTCCCGAGCCCGTCGTCGCCGTTTCGAGAACGGCTGAGGTGGATAAATCGATAGCTACGTCACCGGTAGCTGTCGAAGCGTCAAATGTCTCAAGAACAGTCGAAACTGCGAGGATCGCGACATCCCCTGCACCGGTTACCGTCAAGCTTTCAATATTGATAAACGGGAGGAAGACAATGTCTGGCGAAGGTATGGCCGCAGCATCCCCGTTAGCTGCAAGTGTGATGTGCTCAATGCCGGCCGAGGTGTCTGCTAAAGCAGCATCTACCGTCTGGAAAATTCCAATGGGAGCATCGTCTACAGCCAGATGAAGCGTGTCGTTGGCTCCTGCAAGGCTTGCGTCGATGCCAATCAGGACAGCGGTGCCAAGAGGGGCGCCCGAAATTCCAAAGATGGTATCCAGCGAGGCATGGGAATAGGTAGCATCGGCAGAGGAATTTATCTGCTTGACGCCCGTGACGCTGGATAGGTCCAGAGTGCCGCCCGCAGCATTGTTGATGGTCTCGACATTCGAGATAACCGGAGCGGCACCTGAGACAAGGCCGCCAGCGCTGATGTTCATCACGTCGTTGCCGGCACCACCGTCGATGACGTCCGTGCTGTCGAGCGAACCACCAAAAATACCAGCAAATGCGCGAATTGTATCGGCGCCAGCCGTGCCATGAACGACATCGACGCCATCTGCAGCGAAGCCAGCAGCAGTGAGCGTGAAAATCTCGCCAGGGTTGTCGCCGCCAAAGAAAGCATCCGTCGCCGTGTTGGCGGCTTCGACCGTTGCCGGGTCAGCGGTGATGCCGTCGAGGATGCCATGCGACGAATCGCTGGCCTGGTCCGTCAGGCGACCGTTGTCCTGATAGATGTCGACAAACGTCGCCGCCGCTTCAAGCGCCCAATGAAGGCCCGCATCGACCTTGTTCTGCAGGAATGCCTGGTCAGGACTGCCATCGTTGGAGGCCGCGTTGCCGAGGATCGAGGCAACCACGCTGCCTGCCGATTCGCCGGCCGTCATGCGAGCGCTGTAATAGGCCAGGCCATCGGCGTCGATCGCGCGGCCGAACACATTCTGGTAGACCTGCTCCAGGAAATCGTTCTGGCTCAGCAGGTCCGGGTACGTGAAAAAGGGATAGGTATCGGAAGCTTCGGGCGAGGCAGCGAAGGAATCGCCGATATCCTGGATGGAGACTCCTGCCTCGACCCGACCAACCCAGTACTGCAGGCCAGCCGGGTCCGGAGCGCGATCGTAGAAGCCGATATATACTTGGGCAATGAGTTCTGCTGTGCTTGCCATTGTAGAGGATCCCTTGTTCCAATGGTCGGTGTACGTTAACGCCGGCCGTCGCCTAGCGTCGTGCAGATGATAATCTCTAACCCACCGCTACCGGTGAGCTACCCGAAGACCGAAGGAATTAAAGACCCCGCGAGAATACTCGCCATCAAAAGAAAAATTCGATCCCCAGCCTGAAAATTCTATTTAAAGATTAGAAAGGCTGCAAGCAGGAAATGCAGCGCGGAAAATTGATACACCGCACTGCGCTTGGCTTCCGTTATTCCATATCCGGCACATCGCCGGACCCGAACAGCGTGGTCGCGGCCCGTACTCCCCGATATCCGGATTGGCCTCACGGCTCCAGGCAATCACGCCGACGTGCTTATCGGCCAGTGCATGACTGTCGGTGCCGGGAAATCGCATCGGCGATGGAACCTTCCCGCGCGAAGGGTGTTGTTCGGATGATCCTTCCCCCCTTTGGATCGCCGGGTGTGTCCCCTCCACGCCCGCACAACTGAGGCCCGCTGCCGCCAAGCGACAGTGGGCCTTTCTCTTGCCATTTTCGTGGAACTAAAGTCGTAGGTGATCGTTAATCAACATTAACAGGCCTGCTTTGGAGTGTGGCGTATCCCCCGGATGCGCCGTTTCCTACGCCTGAATGAACCTTGGATCGATCCGATTGTCGGGTGGGCCCGAAGTTCCAACCGCACGGGAGGTATGCATGGATCGTTTGCAGTTTGTGTCAACGGTACGCGTCGCGCGCGGACAAGGCCATCCGGTCGAGGAGATCGACAGCGTCGCGGAAGCCATGGCATTCTTGCGCGAATGGCCCGTCGGGCGCCGTGGGCCGGTCTATCGCTGCGCGTTGAACTGTTGCGCCGCCGCGATTGCCGCGCAGATGACGGCGGAGGAAGCCAGAAAGTCGTTCGCGGGATTTGCCCGCATTACCGGACTGCTCGTCGAGGGCGAAATACAGGCCGCGCATATCGCGGATCAGCAAAATTTGAGCAAACGAGCAGCGCAGTAAGTTGCAGCGTCTTTTCGTAAGACGGCACTTCGACATTTTGATTGCGAATCGGGATAAAACCGGATTTCATTTTTCGATCTGATGCTTAGAGGCGTCCGGTTCACCTATCGTTTCGTCTCGCCCTAAAATCATCGATAGCGGCGTGGTCTGCCGGCTGTGCAGCGCCAGGCAAAAGACGCGGCGTCTCCGCTTTGTGCGCGGCCTTGCGGGTGGCGGCTCATCAAAGCGGAATGGTTTTCTCCAGCTTCTTCCGCTTTCAGAAAAGCGATTGCTTCCCACGGTGTCCGGCGCGAGCCGGTTTCTTCTGATTTTTCAGGCCGGCGCGTACAAATCCTGATCGTTCAGGAACACCGCGCCATGCCGTATGTGAAGCCAAAGCTGAATGCCTTTCCCATCTTCCTGCGGGTCGAAGGCAGGGTTGTCGTCATCGTCGGCGGCGGCGAGGAGGCGCTGGCGAAGGCGCGGCTGATCGGCCAGTCGAGCGCCCAACTGCATATCGTTGCAGACAATGTCTCAACCGAGTTGCTCGATTGGGCCAAGGCTAACGGCGCAACCCATATCGCCGCCGCCTATGCCGAAGAGCTTTTGCACGGTGCGGTCGTCGTGTTCGCGGCCACTAGCGAGGAGGCGCTTGACCGCCGCATCGTAGGCGACGCCCGCCGGCTCGGCATTCCGGCAAATGCGGTGGATCGGCCCGAACTGTGCGATTTCTTCACGCCCGCTCTGGTCAATCGCGCGCCCGTTGCGGTCGCCATCGGCACCGAAGGGGCGGGGCCGGTACTTGCCCAACTGATCCGCGCCCGTATCGACCAGATGCTGTCGCCGTCGCTCGGGCCGCTTGGCGCGCTTGCCGCCTCGTTTCGAGACGTTGCGGAAGGGCTGTTGCCGAAGGGTAATCTGCGCCGCCGTTTCTGGCGCGCGTTTTTCACGGGCGCTCCGGCCCAGGCCATGCAGGCCGGGCAGGCGTCGCTGGCGCACGATGCGGCCGTCGACCTGCTGCTCGCCAATGCGTCGCCGCTGGGGCACGTCGCGCTTGTCGGTGCCGGCCCCGGCGCTGAAGATCTGCTGACGCTGCGCGCGCAGCGGCTTTTGATGGAAGCCGATACCATCCTGTATGACGCACTGGTGCCGGAAGCGGTTGTCGCCATGGGCCGCCGCGATGCCGAGCGCGTTTCCGTCGGAAAGCGCAAAGGCTGCCATTCCAAGACGCAAGACGAGATCAACGCGCTGCTGGTCGAACTCGGCCGGCAGGGCAAGCGCGTGGTGCGGCTCAAAAGCGGCGATCCGCTGGTGTTCGGGCGCGCCGGCGAGGAAATGGCCGCGCTGCGCGATGCCGGCATTTCCTACGAGATCGTTCCGGGGATTACCGCCGCCTTTGCCGCCGCCGCCGATTTCGAACTGCCGCTGACGCTGCGTGGTGTCTCCTCGTCCATGGTGTTCACCACCGGGCATGACCTCAAGGGCAAGACGCTGCCGGATTGGGCGAAGCTGGCCATCTCGGGCGCGACAGTCGCGGTCTATATGGGGCGCTCCGTGGCGGCGGACGTTGCCGGCCGGCTGATCGCTTCCGGCCTTTCGCCCGACACGGCGGTCGCAGTGGTCGAGAATGCCAGCCTTGCCGATTGCCGGCGGTTCCATGGAACGCTGGCCGACCTGCCGTCGCTGGAAGCGCGTGGCGATCTTTCCGGCCCCGTCATGACCATTATCGGCGATGCCGTCGCTGGCGCCAATTTCGAGCGTTCGGAGCCGCTGGCAACTCACACGCCGGTAAGGGCTTCTCGCGCAACCGCCCGCACAAATCAGGGACTTCACGCATGAAAATCCTCACCGCCAACCGCCTCATCGACGGCGAAGCCGTCTGGTACGCGCACGGCCTCTGGCACGAGACGATCGACGATGCCGAAATCGCCGACGACAAGGCCGGAGAGGAAAGGCTGGAAGAGATCGGCAAGGCGGCGTTCGCGGCCAATCTGGTTCTCGACGTGGCCGTCATCGATGTCGAACTGCTCGACGGTGTAATCCGGCCGACCCGCCTGCGCGAGCGTATCCGCGCCGCCGGGCCAACCATTCGCAATGACCTTGGCAAGCAGGCCCGCCGTCTGGCGGCATAGATACAGCGCCCGGAGAGACGCCATGTACCGTTATGACGAGTTCGATCATGCCTTCGTAAAGGCCCGCGTCGAGGAGTTCTCCGAGCAGGTGGACCGGCGGCTGGCCGGAGAGATCACCGAGGATCAGTTCAAGCCGCTCAGGCTGATGAACGGCGTCTATCTCCAGCTTCACGCCTACATGCTGCGCGTCGCCATTCCCTATGGCACGCTGTCGTCGCGCCAGTTGCGGATGCTGGCGCATATCGCGCGCAAATACGACAAGGGCTACGGCCACTTCACTACGCGCCAGAACATCCAGTTCCACTGGCCGGCGCTCTCGGAAATTCCGGCAGCACTTGGCGACCTTGCCTCGGTCGAGATGCACGCCTTGCAGACCAGCGGCAATTGCATTCGCAATGTCAGCGCCGATCATTTCGCGGGGGCCGCCGCCGACGAGGTCGCCGATCCGCGCCCTTATGCCGAGATATTGCGGCAGTGGTCTTCGGTGCACCCGGAGTTCACCTATCTGCCGCGCAAGTTCAAGATCGCGCTGACCGGTGCCGAGCGCGACCGCGCCGCGATCCAGACCTACGATATCGGCCTGCATCTCAAGAAGGACGCCAACGGCAAGCTCGGCTTCGCCGTCTGGGTCGGCGGTGGCCAGGGACGCACGCCGCTGCTTGCCAAGAAGGTTCGCGACTTTCTGCCGGAACAGCATTTGCTTTCCTACATAACCGCGATCATGCGCGTCTATAATCTCTCCGGGCGTCGCGACAACAAGTGGAAGGCGCGCATCAAGATCCTCGTGCACGAGACCGGCGCGCAGGAATTCGCGCGCCAGGTCGAAGCCGAATGGGAGACGCTGAAGGATACCGAACTGAAACTGCCGGAAGCCGACATTCGCGCCATCGATGCCTATTTCGCGCCGCCGCCGCTGGTCGACCGGCCCGAAGGCGACGAGGCGGTAAGGCTGGCCCGTCTCGATTCCAAGAGCTTCTCCGAATGGTTGAACCGCAACGTCAACACGCATCGGCACCCGGACTATGCGTCGGTGACGATTTCCCTGAAGGGCATCGGCGAAACGCCCGGCGATATCAGCGACAGCCAGATGGAGGCGGTTGCCGACCTCGCCGAAAAATACGGTTTCGACGAGGCCCGCGTCAGCCATGAGCAGAACCTGATCCTGCCGCATGTCGCGCGCGCCGACCTGAAGGCCGTCTATGACGGGTTGGTCGAGATCGAATTGGCCACAGCCAATGCCGGCTTGATCAGCGACATCATCGCATGCCCCGGCCTCGACTATTGCTCGCTTGCCAACGCCCGTTCTATCCCGGTCGCACAGCAGATCGCCTTGCGCTTCGCTTCGCTGGAGCGGCAGCGCGACATTGGCGAGTTGAAGCTGAAGATTTCCGGCTGCATCAATGCCTGCGGCCATCACCATGTCGGCCATATCGGCATTCTCGGCGTCGAGAAGAAGGGTGCTGAACTCTATCAGGTGACGCTTGGCGGCTCCGGCGACGAGAATGCGTCGATCGGCGACATCATCGGACGCGGCTTCGGCCCGGACGAAATCGTCGACGCGGTCGAGACGCTGGTCGAGAAATATCTCTCCATTCGCAACACTCAATCGGAACGCTTCCTCGACGTGTATCGCCGGGTCGGACCGGCACCGTTCAAGGAGGCACTCTATGGAGCAGAAGCCAGGGCAGCTTGACCGGGTTTCCGGGGTCGAGGCAGGAGCGGCTGCCGATGCGGCGGGTCTTGACGCGCTCTATGGTCACCTGTCTGCGGTCGAGATCATCGAACGTGCGGTAACCGATCTGTTTACCGGCGAAATCGCCGCGGTTTCGTCGTTCGGCGCGGATTCGGCGGTGCTTTTGCATCTGATCGCGCAGGTCGATGCCGATTTGCCGGTGATCTTTCTGGATACGGGCAAGCATTTCGAGGAGACGTTCTCCTACCGCGACGCGCTGGCAGCGGATTTCGGGCTGACGAATATCCGCATCGTTGCCCCCGATGCCGTCGCGCTGGAGCGGATTGATCCGACTGGATTGCTGCACCAGACCGACGTCGATGCCTGCTGCGCTGTGCGCAAGGTAGAGCCGATGGCGCGGGGCGTGGAACCGTTCCAGGCATGGTTCACCGGCCGCAAGCGCTTTCAGGCCTCGACCCGCGCTGCCCTTCCCGTATTCGAGGCGGTCGGCCCGCGCATACGCGTCAATCCGCTCGCGCGCTGGACAACGGCCGACCAGGCCGACTACATGCGCGCCCATGCTTTGCGGGAAAATCCGCTGGTCGCCTATGGCTACCTCTCGATAGGCTGCTTTCCCTGCACAAAGCCGGTCGCGCCGGGCGAGGATGCCCGCAGTGGCCGTTGGGCGGGGCACGCCAAGACCGAATGCGGCATCCATCTTTCGGGGCTTGAAAAGTCGCTTACCGATGCGTCGCTTTAGGATGCCTGTATGACCGAACAGCAATCAGGGGAAGAGACCCGCCTGTGGACCCCGCAAGGGTTTCGCGAGGATGATTGGACCTATGCCGAAAACGCCGAGGCACTGGCGGACGC
Source organism: Mesorhizobium sp. A556 (assembly GCF_054489545.1). Classification (NCBI taxonomy): domain Bacteria; kingdom Pseudomonadati; phylum Pseudomonadota; class Alphaproteobacteria; order Hyphomicrobiales; family Phyllobacteriaceae; genus Mesorhizobium; species Mesorhizobium sp. A556. The sequence goes on along the minus strand of NZ_JBTMXA010000012.1, from coordinate 89,741 downwards.
GGGGCGTTTCATACTGCCGCTCGCCGTCTTCCTCGAACTCGATCCGCAGACGCGGGCCCTGTCCAGGGATCGGCTAGGCGTGGTCCTGCAATCGGGCGATCGGCTGGACGACCTTGCCGAACGGCTCGACATGCTGGCGCTGGTGGCGCTGGTCTTTCCGGCCTTCACCGACGGCCGCAGCTATTCCAAGGCCGAACTGTTGCGCGGCCGCCTGGCCTACAGGGGCGTTCTGCGGGCAGTCGGGCAGGTGCTTGTCGACCAACTGCCGCATATGCTGCGCGTCGGCTTCACCGAGTTCGAAATATCGAACCCCGTCCTGTTGAAGCGCCTCGAAGTGGGCGACATCGGCGGCCTGCCGGTCTATTACCAGCCATCCGCAAAACTGGCGTCGGTGTCGGGGAAATATGCTTGGCGGCGGACGCCCGCCGGTTGACGGCTGTTGGCGCTTACCGACCCTGCGGGGCTTCGGCCTCGCTGTCTTCCAGCCGGTCGAGCAATTCTCTGAGATAATGCGGAATGTCGCTTGCCACCTTGAAGGTCGGCATCGACTGCATGTAGCGCGCCACCTTGCGGTCGCCAAGCTGACGCTTGATTTCGGTGGCGAGTTGTTCGCGCGTGGAAGTCGGTTTGCAGGCGATCATTTCAAAATCCTTTGTCGACTTCGAAACCCTCCGATACCGGTTAGGTTCCCACAATATGGTTCCACGGCAAGCGATCAGTGCAACTACGGTAAAGTTTGAATTAATTTTGAATCGCCTGCATCAGGCAGGTCTTTTGTTTCAAGGCTGCGCCCGAATCGGTCTTGCCCCTTGATTTTTGGGTGCCGAACCTCGATATCGGCAGCAAATCCGAACCACATGAGATGACAGGGATTGGCCATGAGCAATCAGCCGGACGACGAACATATGCCCGAGGAAATCGACGCTGCCGATACGGCGAGCGACCGGTCCGAAGGCGGTGTCGCCGACGACTATGAGGCGCTGGTGCGGCTCCTGAAGGAAAACGAGGAGCTGAAGGACCGCGCTTTGCGGACGGCAGCCGAGATGGAGAATTTGCGCCGCCGCACGGCCCGCGATGTCGTTGACGCCCGCGCCTACGCGGTTGCCAATTTTGCGCGCGACATGCTGCAGGTGGCGGACAACCTCCAGCGCGCGATGGACGCCATTCCCGTCGAGGCGAAGACATCGGGAGATGCGGGCTTTACCGCGCTTATCGATGGCGTCGAGATCACGGCGCGCGGCATGCTGGCGACGCTGGAGCGGCACGGCGTGAAGAAACTCGCGCCCGAGGGCGAGCGCTTCGACCCGAATTTCCACCAAGCGATGTTCGAGGTTCCCAATCCCGACATTGCCAGCGGCACCGTGGTTCAGGTCGTGCAGCCCGGCTACTCCATCGGCGAGCGCGTGCTGCGCCCGGCCATGGTGGGCGTTTCCAAGGGCGGACCGAAATACGGGGCTAACGAAGCGCCTGCCGAGCCCGGCCCCATCAACGAGCAGGCCGAGAAAGACGCGTAAGCGGGCGAATAGAGAGTAGCGAATAGGGAATAGGGAATAGGGAATAGGGAATAGGGTTTGGCAGGCTGTCCATTGACGCGGCGCGCATGTTCGCGTCTCCTGCCTACTCGCTACTCGCTACTCGCTACTCGCTACTCGCTACTCGCTACTCGCTACTCGCTACTCGCCGGGCCGCCTTCATGAACCTCATCACGCTGCTCGATTATGCCGGCGTCATCGTGTTTGCGGCGACCGGTGCACTTGCGGCGTCACGCAAGCAACTCGACATCATCGGTTTTCTTTTCCTGGCCAGCGTCACCGGCATCGGCGGCGGCACGTTTCGCGACCTGATCCTGGGCGTGCCGGTGTTCTGGGTGGAAAATCGCATCTATGTGCTGATCTGCGTGCTTGTGGCGATCGCTGTGTTCTTCACGGCGCACCGCGTCGAGTCCCGCTACAAATTACTGCTGTGGCTGGATGCCATCGGTCTTGCCGCCTTTTCGGTGATGGGGGCCGCCAAGGGGTTGGCGATTACCGGGTCGCCGGTGGTGGCCATCGTCACCGGCGTGCTCACGGCCACTTTTGGCGGGATCCTGCGGGATCTTCTGGCCGGCGAACCCTCGGTGTTGTTGAAGCCCGAAGTTTATGTGAGTGCGGCCCTTGCAGGTGCTACGATCTTCACGCTTGGCGATATCGCTCATCTGCCGCCGCTGTTTTCAGACATTGCGGGGTTTGCCGTCGCGTTCGCGGTGCGTGGCGGCGCACTGAAATTCGGCTGGACTATCGCTGGCTACAGGAGCCGGCCGGGGCGTCGGCCCGAAGACATTCCGTAAGGATTTAAGTGGGCCAACAGTTCACGCAGCGAAGCGATGGCCCTCGCCGCCATAATAGCTGACATAGCGCGCGGCGATCTCCTTGACCGGCATCACCACAAAGACATCGACCGTCGAAAAATCGTGGTCGATGACGCAGCCGTCGCCGATGCGCGCGCCGACCCGCAAATAGCCCTTTACCAGCGGCGGCATCGCCGCGATGGCGGCCTTGGCGTTGACCGCCTCTATCGGCATCATATCCATCGCATGGTAGCGGCCGGCAACCGCCCGCACGTCCCAGGCCGCGCCCGTCCGGCAATGATGGGCAAGATAGGTCAGCGCCTCGGCATGTGCGGCAGGGACGGTTCCGGGAAAAGATGCGCATCCCGTCATCACGCCGATTTCGTAGTGATTGATATAGGCCCAGATACCCTGCCAGAGCGCCTCGATGGTGCGCTTGGACCGGTATTGCGGCAGGACGCAGGAACGTCCCAGTTCCAGGAAGCGCTGGCCCGGATGGCGCGCGATCAGCCCTCTCAGCTCGAACTCGTCCTCGGAGTAGAACCCGCCGACGGAAGCCGCCGATTCCTGACGCAGCAGCCGATACGTGCCGACGATTCGGCGATGCTCCGGCCCCGGCAGACTGGTATCGAAGACAAGAAGATGGTCGCAGGCCCTGTCGAAACGATCGGCGTCGGTATGGACGCCGGACGCGCCGCTTGCCGCGCCGAGTTCGTCGTAGAAGACGCGGTAGCGGACCTGCTGGGCGGCAGTGACCTCGTCGTCATTACGCGCCAGACGGACTTCCAGATTGCCGATGCGGGCTAGCGGGGCGGCCGAAATCGTTAGGTCGGCCTTGTGACTCCATGTCCTGGAACCACCGGCTTTCGCATAGGCTTCACCTTCCGGCATTGCTGCTTGCACGAGCGATTCTCCTTCGAGCCATCTCTCTGGCATCGAGATGCGATTGTGGTGCAACATGATTGTGACAGCAACGTGAAAATGCGTGAAGGGGCCGCCGGCGGACCCGCGTGCAGCGCAAAGGCAAGCCGTTTTGCGGTCAGGCCGCAACCTGCTGTTCGACCGCAAGCGCCAGCGCTTCGGGGTCGAGCGGCTTGGTCAGGAAACCGCTTGCGCCATGCGCCAGCACCGTGTGGCGGGTGTTTTCCTGGCCATCGGCCGAAAGCACCATGATGGGCATCGGCGGCAGGCCGGCATCTTCCTCGTGACGGCGGATGGCGCCGATAGCGTCCAGCCCATCCATTACCGGCATATGCAGATCCATCAGGACGATATCGTAATGGTCGCCGCCCGCCATGCCGATGACGGCGTCGACGGCGGCCTTTCCGGTGCCGACGACGTCGACGCGGTGCCCGGCCTTCAGCAGGGTGGCGCGCGCCAGCATGGCGTTGATTTCATTGTCTTCCGCGACAAGCACCGACAGGCCCGTCCGCCGCCCGGTCGCCTCGGCGGCAACGCTGCGGCTGTCTTGTTGCGACGGCACAAGCGTCGCGACATTGCCCGACACCAGCATGCGCAGCAGCGTTTCCCCCCGCACCGGCCGCGCCAGAAAGGTTGCGTAGCCGTTGGAACGGAGATCCGCCAGCAGGCTGCGATCGGTTGGCGCGATCAGCGTGATCGCCTCGCAGGAAGGGAAGCCCGCCTGGCGAAGCCGTCTCAACAGCCGCGCTTCACGATCTTCCAGGGCGGCGTCGATCAGGATCACGTTGCAGCCCACTGCGAGCAGGGCGGCCTGCGCTGCGGTGGTGGCGATTTCGGCAACCCCGCCATGGTCATGGATGGTGCTGGCGATGGCATCGGCTTCGACGGCATTTTCTGAGAGAATGACTACACGCTTGCCCGACAGCATGGACTGGCGGCTCTGGAGGGTTTCGTTCGGCGAGACAATGGGGATTTCGAAGGTAAATTCGGACCCTTCGCCGAGCGTGCTGGATACGTTGATTTCGCCGCCCATGGCCAGAACCAGGCGTCGCGAAATGGCCAGCCCAAGGCCCGCGCCGCCATGTATTCGGGTGGAACTGCCGTCGGCCTGTTCGAATTCCTCGAATATGCGCTCCCGGTCGGCCTCGATCAAACCCGGCCCGGTATCGGCAACGGCGAAGCGGATGCGGTCGGCGGTTTGCGTGCGCACGCGCGATATCGTTACCAGCACCCCGCCGGTGTCCGTGAATTTTATGGCGTTGCCGATGAGATTGAGCAGTACCTGCCGAATGCGGCCCGGGTCGGCAACGATCGTCAGCGGGACGTCGGGTGCTGCCCGGCAGGCGAGGCCTATGTGCTTGCCATAGGCGCGGTTGGTCAGCAACTCGACGATGCTGTCGCCGATTTCGCGCGGCGACATCGGTTGCGGTTCCGGGTCGAAGCGACCGGCTTCTATCTTGGAATAGTCCAGCAGATCCTCGATCAGAGCCAGAAGGGCGCTTGTCGATGTCGACACGGCCCCGACATAGGTGCGCTGCTCGGGCGACAGGCCGGTGTCGGCGAGAAGCTTGGCCATGCCCATGATCCCGTTCATCGGGGTGCGGATTTCGTGGCTTACGGTTGCCAGGAAGCGGGATTTGGCCTGGCTGGCGTATTCGGCCCGTTCGCGGGCCTTGATCAGCGACGATTCCGCACTCTTGCGAGCGGTGATGTCGCGCGCGATGGCGCGGTGCGAAACGGCCCCGCTGTCCTTGTCGCGGACAGACAATTCTATCCATGAAAACCAGCGCGGTCCCTCCATCGTTCGGATCACCACGTCGGTCGAACTCAGGCATTCGCGGTCCGCGAATGCGGCGTCCGGCACGATGCCGACATCGATGCCGAGATCGGTCAGGGTCTTTCCCGAGACGTCAACCGGATCGATCCCCAGCAGGCTGGTAAAGACCCTGTTGGCGTGAACGATCCTGCCGTCGCGGTCGCGGTGAACGACGAGGTCGCCGAGCGCGTCGATCAGGTCGCGAAAACGCTCTTCGCTTTCCTGCAATTCCCACATGCGGTCAGCGAGTTTTTCGATTTCGACGCGGCTGTGCCGTGCATTGTCGCCCAGCGTCGCGACGGTCCGCTTGAGGCTGGCCTGCATGGCAAGCGCGCACGCGCCAAGCACCAGGAAGGCAATGCTGACGAAATGCGGCGCACCCGAGAGATAGGCAACGCCCGCCACGACGAATATGGCGCAGAGCGTAAGGAAAGGCAGAAGCTCGCGATCAGCGCGCCGTAGGTCGGGCATCAGCGGCGGTGGCTCGAGTTGCAGGCGTGCCGGGGAGGCCGCGCCTGTACCGGTCGCGCTTGCGGCTCGCTCGTCTGCGTTGCTGTCGGATTCCACGATCATGCGGCAATCCATGGCAGACAGAGATTATGGAATTTTGTGGCGGATCGTTCGCATTTTAGCGATCAGCCAGATTATGGGCGCGGTTCGCGCCGCCAGCCGATGAATTCGTCGAAAATCACGGCAATGGCCCCTACCGTTATGAAGGCGTCCGCCAGATTGAACACGGCAAACGACCAGGCCGGCGTGTGGAACAGGATATAGTCGATGACATGGCCGTAGATGGCGCGGTCGATGAGATTGCCGAGCGCACCGCCGACGATCAGCGCGAAGCCGATGCGGGCAATTCCTTGGCCCGGCGTTGTCTTCGCCGCCAGATAGAGCACGAAGGCGACCACGCAGACCGAAACGACGATCAATCCGGTGTCGCCGAAGGAATCCAGCATCGAAAAGGCGATGCCGGTGTTGTAGGTGCGATAAAGCGCCAGGAAAGGCAGGATTTCGACCATTTCCCGCAGGTTGAGCCCGGTTTCGACGAGGTATTTTATCCATTGGTCGAGCGCTATGGCGACGACGACCAGCAGGCCGTAGGGCAACAACCGTTTCACGAGCGGGAACCTTCCGGGTCGAGCGTGAGCGCGCTACGGCGAATCTCGAAAAGCATGATGCCGGTGGCGACCGCGAGGTTGAGCGAATCGGCGCGCCCGGCCTGCGGAATCCGCAACAGCCGGTCACAGCTTTCGGCGAGCATATCGGGCAGGCCCTGCTGCTCGTTGCCCATCAACAGAAGCGTCGGCCCGCGCGAAAAATCGACCGAGCGGAAGTCTACCGCGCCCTTCAAATGCGTGCCGGCGACGATGCCGGAAAAACTCCCGCGCCACGCCAGGAAGGCTTCGGGCGTCGCCTTGACCACCGGCACGGCGAAGATCGAGCCCATGGTGGCGCGCACGGTTTCGACCGAGAACGGATCGGTGGTTTCACCGACGAGGATCACGCCCTTGGCGCCGACCGCGTCGATCGTGCGGATGATTGTGCCGAGATTGCCGGGGTCGCGCACCCGGTCGAGCGCCACCCAGACGTCGCCGGGCTTGGCGTGAACGTCTTTCAGCGCCAGCAATTGCTGGACAAAGACGCCGACCACCATTTGCGGATTGTCGCGACGGGTGATCGCCGACAGCACTTTTTCCGACACTTCGAGCACGGTTCCGCCTTGGGCGACCGTGCGTGCGGCGACTTTTTCGACCGCCGCATTACCGCGCCCGGCCTTGGCAAAAACGAGCGTCCTGATCGACCAGCCGAGATCGAGCGCGTCGATGACCAGTTTCAACCCTTCGGCCATGAAGGCATGCTGCTGGTCGCGGAATTTCTTCAACGCCAGCGCCTTTATCTCCTTGATCAGCGGATTTGCGAGGCTGGTGACTTCCTTGACCTGACCGACCGCGCGGCGGGTTTCATGCTCGCTCATTTGGAGACCCAACGCGAGAACAGCGAGGTGGAGAGCGCTCGCCCTGCCGACTTTTCGCGAATGACCAGTTCGCCGGATTCAACCGTGCCGCCCATGCCGGCAAAGGTATCGCGCATCAGCGCATGGATGGCAAAGAACGAAGAACGGATCGAATAGGCGGTCAGCACCACGGCCAATGGCTTGGGGGTGAGGATCGCCCGGCAGAGATCGGTCAGCGCCGGCAAATCCTCGAACAATTGCCAGACCTCGCCCTTGGGGCCGCGCCCATAGGCAGGCGGATCGAACAGGATGATATCGTACTGGCTGCCGCGCCGCTCCTCGCGCTCGGCGAATTTCATGGCGTCGTCGACGATCCAGCGGATCGGTTTTTGCCCAAGCCCGGCCATTTCCTGATTTTCGCGCGCCCAGCCGATGGCCTTTTTCGAGGCGTCGACATGGGTCACTTCGGCGCCTGCGCGCGCCGCGACCAGCGAGGCGAGGCCGGTGTAGCCGAACAGGTTGAGAACCTTGACCGGGCGTTTGGCAGCCTGGATCAGGCCGGCCATATGGTTCCAATGCGAGGCTTGCTCGGGAAAGACGCCGACATGGCGAAACGAGGTGAAACGGCCGAGATAGTCGATGCCGTCATGCTTCATCGGCCATGTTTCGCCAAGCGGCTCCTTTGGGAAGCGCCAGCGGCCCATGCCTTCTTCCTCGGTGTCACCGGTGAAGACGGCATCGGCGCGGTCCCATTCCTTTTGCGGGAGAGCACGCTGCCAGATCGCCTGGCCTTCGGGCCGCACGATGCGATAGGGGCCGTATTGCTCCAGCTTTTCACCCGCACCGCTGTCGAGCAGCGCGTAATCGGTATTGGGGGCGACTTCGAGGATCAGCGGCAGGTTTTCGGCCGGCAACGCGCCTTCGCGGCGGGCAAGCACGCGCGGTTGGGATTTGTGCTCGTGCCGGATTTCGGCCTTCGGCTCGGTTTTTTTGGCAGGTTGTGGATCGCGTGGCCGCACCGGCCCGGTCCCGGCTTTCGCGGGCTGATGCGGGCGGTTGTCGCGGCGCTGATCGCGAAAGGATTTCAAGAAGGTAACCTCGTCAGGCGGATCGCCGCTTCTGCCACAGCAGGCCCGCCCGTGCAAGAAAAGGTGGTTTAGGCTTTAAGCGCACGGTAAACCGCGATTCCGGCGGCCAGATCCTCGAGTGCCGCACCGACCGACTTGAACAGCGTGATTTCCTGCGCGCTTTCACGGCCCTTCTTTTCGCCGCGCGCCAGTTCATGCAGGTCGGCGACGATCGCATCGGCCTTCAGCACGCCGGAGGCCAGCGGCTGGACGATGTCGCCGGCTTCCTTGGTCGCGCCGGCGCGGGTGTCGACATAGACGCGGGCGCGCGAAATCGCGTCGTCGTCGCTTTCGCGCATGTCGGGCGTGAAGCCGCCGACCAGATCCACATGCGTTCCCGCTTTCAGCAGCGCACCCTTGATCAGCGGCGTGGTCGAGATGGTCGCCGAGGAAACAATGTCGGTATTTGCCAGTTCGGCGTCGAGGTCGCTGACCGCTTCGGCGTCAAAACCGTCGGCGCGCAGATCGGCCACCACCTTTTCGGCATTGGCCGGCGTACGGTTCCAGATGCGGATTTCCTTGATCGGCCGCACCGCCGAATGCGCCCTTGCCAGGAAGGGCGACAGCGCGCCGGCTCCCACCACCAGCAGCCGCGAGGCGTCCTCGCGCGCCAAATAGGAGGCAGCGAGCGCCGAAGCGCAGGCCGTGCGCCACTGGGTCAGGCGCTGGCCGTCGATCAGGGCTTCCGGTTCGCCGGTCGCGCCGTTCAACAGCAGATAGAGGCCCATCACGGCGGGCTTGCCGATGGCGTTGTTGTCGGGCGACACCGTGACGATCTTGACGCCGATATGGCCGTTGGCCGAGGTGCCGGCGGCGTTGAAGTCGGTCCATGCCGGCATCAAAAGCAGGGTCGAGGCTGCGCCGTCCGGCCGCTCGACGCTGTGGTGGTGGCGCACCGGCTGCACCGCGCCATCCCGAAAAGCCGTGCGCAGCGTATCCACAAGACCCGGAAAGGTCAGCGCGCGGTCAATCTCGGCGGGCGAGATGTGCAGCATCAAAGAAACTCCATCTTGGAAAAAGCCGCGGTGTCAGGCCACCGGCTTCGGCAGCGCCGTATGGGATTGGCCTTGCGGCGTTGGCGCCGCGGTCTTGACCGCCTGGCGCAAATTCTCCGCCTCCACGCCGCGCTGGCGGGCAAGCTTGCGGTAACGGCCCTGCCGGAACCATGTCGCCAGGCCGCCGACGATCATGCCGAGGCCAAGCGCCAGGAACAGGAAGATGAACAACGGCAGGGTAAAGGTAAGTGCCGGGTTGCCGGGATTGAACGGATCGAAGGTAAAGGCGACCGCCGCGCGGTTGGCGACGGCCAGGGCGATCAGGATGACCGCGAGCGGCGCGAAAACCACGATGAGCATGAAGCGATTGAACATGGATGTATCCCGGCGAAAGTAGTCGTGCCTCAAACGTCCTTGAGGGTCTTACTTTCCCGCGTTCAGCCTTTCGCGAAGTTCCTTGCCGGTCTTGAAGAACGGCACCCATTTTTCCTCGACCTCGACCGAATCGCCGGTGCGTGGGTTGCGGCCGGTGCGCGCTGGGCGGTTCTTGACCGAAAAAGCGCCGAAGCCGCGCAATTCGACCCGGTTTCCTTCGGCCAGCGCGTCGGTGATCTCATCGAAGATGGCGCCCACGATGTTTTCGACGTCGCGCAAAAACAGATGCGGGCTGCGTGTGGCGATGATTTGTACGAGTTCGGATTTGATCATGAGGGCGGCCCTGCTGAAATGATGCGGACTGGCAATGGTACTGATTTTACTTGGTTTCGTTCATCTTGAGCGAGAGTTCAAGGGTGCCAGACGGAGACAAGACCGTCAAGGAACAAGCGATCCGCGCCCAATTCCTGGAGCATGTCGCTGCTTGCGTCGGATAGGCCGAGCGCCCGGCTTATCGTTCGCGCCAGCGCTTTCGAGAACAGGAAGCTGCTGCCGCTTTTCGTATCTTTCCATTCCACGACCTTCAGCTTGGCGTCGACGCCCTTGCTGGCGAGCCAGTCGACGGCCTCTGCCTCGCCGCCCACCGCATCGATCAACCCGTTGGCAAGCGCCTGCCGGCCGGTGAAGATGGAGCCGTCGGCCAGCGCCAGCACTTGCGGCCGCGTCATCGAGCGACGCTCGCCGACGAGGCCGACAAACCAGTCATAGCTGTCGAGAATGAGTTTTCGCACCATGGCGCGTTCTTCGTCGGTGGTCGGGTTGAAGGGCGACGGCTCTGCCTTCAACGGCGAGGACTTCACTTCTTCCAGCTTGACGCCGATCTTGTCCATCAGGCCGGTGACGTCGGGAAACTGGATGAGCACGCCGATCGAGCCGACGATGGAGGACTGGCGGGCGACGATGTGGTCGGCAGCACTTGCGATCATGTAGCCGGCGGAGGCGGCGAGCGTTCCCACCTGCGCGGTCACCGGCTTCTCGGCGGCCAGCTTGCGCACTTCCTCGAAGATCATCTCGCCGCCGGCGGTGGTGCCGCCGGGCGAATCGATGGCCAGGATGACACCCTTGACGTGCGGGGATTTGCGGATTTTCTCCAGCCGTTCGACCAGTTCTTCGTTTTCGGTGATGGTGCCGTCGATCCTGACCTTGGCGATGTGGTCGGCGGATGCGCCGGACAGGCCGTCGCCGTAAAACCAGCTTGCCAGAGCGACAAGGCCGAGCGCGGCAATGACGATCGCCGCGACGCGCCAGAATGTCAGCTTACGCCGCAACCGGCGGCGGTCGATCAGGTCGTCAGCTCTCAGCGCCATGGTCGGTCTCGCACTCGACAGGTCGATTGGACCTGAAACCCAGTTTGGAAGCAGGGACTTTTAGAGCATGCACCGCTCGACCGCTACCCATTTTGCGGCGGCGGTGCCTCTTTGCATGGGGGCGGCGCCCGCGACGGGGCCATCGTCGGTCGTTCTCGCCAAAGCGGGAAATGGGAAGAAGTTGCTTCTGAGTCGGCTGTATTTTCCATTCCGAAAAGTGTATCGGTCACATTTTGGCGATTTTTCCTACGTTTGTGCTTGCGCGCCCGCCCCGCCATCCCACCTATCAGGCTGGACGGCAGGGCAAAGAGCTGGGATCAATCGAAATACCAAGTTCCGATCGCCGGATGTCGGTTGGTCCTGAAGAAAGCAACCATGTTGGCACGACCAATCGATACGGCCGGCAGCGATGACGGTGTTGTCCTGCCCGAACCGGGCGGGACCGGGCCTGTGCGGGCGTCCGCTTTCGGGCGCGCCCAGCGCCATTCGCGCCGCGTCCGGCTGTTCAAGATCGTCCTGCCGCTGATCGCCGTCATCATCGCCATCGGCTTTCCGGTCTATTCCTACATGGTCGCGCCGCCGCCGATCCAGGTGAAGGCGGACGCCAGCGCCTTCTCCGATGGCAAGCTGGTAATGGCCAACCCGAAACTGGAAGGCCTGACCAAAGACAATCTTCCCTATGCGCTGAACGCCTTGCGCGCCATTCAGAGCGCAGGCAACGAGAGCCTGGTGGAGCTTGAAAAGATCGATGCCAAGCTGCCGGTGTCGGCCGAGAATATTGTGACCGTGGGCGCGGCGCACGGAATCTACAATCGTGACAACAACACGCTCGACCTCGACAAGGAGATAACGGTATCCACGACCGATGGCATTGTGGCACAACTGAAATCGGCCTTTCTGGATATGGCAAAAGGCACTATGAAAACGACACAGCCTGTCGACATTAGCCGACCCGGGTCGCGGATCACCGCTGACGGGATGACGGTGAAGGAAAACGGCAAGGTCGTGATCTTCGAAAAGCGTGTGCGTCTCAATATCGACCCCGCCACGCAAAAGGCGGCCCAGGGAAAGAGCGGAGAATAAGATGCTGGCCATTTCGACACGTTTTGCCGCCGCGGCTTCGGTTCTGCTGTTGCTCGGTGTTCCGTCCGCCATGGCGCAATCGAAGTCGCCCAGCACCATGTCGGGGCTGAAATTGAGCGGGGACCAGCCCATTCAGATCGAAAGCGACAAGCTCGAGGTTCGTCAGAACGAAAATCTCGCCATTTTCACCGGTAATGTCAGCGTCGTGCAGGGGCCGACCCTGATGAAGGCGGGCGTGATGAAGGTCTATTATGTGAAGGACGAAGGGGCTGCCAGCAAGAAGGCTGGGGCCAAGGCGTCGGATGCGACGGCATCCGGCGATGCCGCGGCCGCAGGCGTCTCGCCCATGTCCGCCGGGACCAACATCGACCATCTGGAAATCGACGGCAAGGTTTACATCAAATCGGACGACCAGGTCGCCACGGGCGACAGCGGCACCTTCGACATGAAGAGCCAGGTGCTGGTGCTGTCCGGCAAGAAAGTCGTTCTTACCCAGGGCTCCAACGTTCTGGTCGGCTGCAAGCTGACCGTGCAGATGCAGACCGGCCTTGCCCAGGTCGATGCTTGCGGTGGCCGTGTCATGATGTCGTTGACGCCGCAGAAATCCAAGTGATGGCTGTTATCGACTCCCCGGCGCAGCCCACTGGAAAGCAGGCGGAGCCGACAGCCAAACCGGACAAGGCCCTGTTCAAGGGCACGCTGATCGCCAAGGGCCTCTCAAAAAGCTACAAGGGCCGCAAGGTCGTAAGCAATGTGACGATCGGCGTTCGCGCCGGCGAAGCCGTGGGTCTGCTCGGCCCCAACGGCGCGGGCAAGACGACCTGCTTCTACATGGTCACCGGTCTGGTGCCGGTCGATGAAGGCACCATCGAGATCGACGGCTTCGACGTCACCTCCATGCCGATGTACCGCAGGGCGCGACTCGGCATCGGCTATCTGCCGCAGGAAGCCTCGATCTTTCGCGGCCTGACCGTCGAGCAGAACATCCGCGCCGTGCTCGAAGTCATCGAGAAGAACCACAAGACGCGGGAGCGCAACCTCGATGAATTGCTTGAGGAATTTCATATAAGCCATTTGCGCAAGGCGCCTTCCATGTCGCTGTCCGGCGGAGAGCGCCGGCGCCTGGAGATCGCGCGCGCGCTGGCGACGCGACCCGCCTACATGCTTCTGGACGAGCCGTTTGCCGGCATCGACCCGATTGCGGTGGCCGATATCCAGCAGCTTGTGCGCCACCTGACGGCGCGCGGCATCGGCGTTCTCATCACCGACCACAATGTGCGCGAGACGCTGGGGTTGATCGACCGGGCCTATATCATCCATGCCGGCGAGGTCCTGACCCATGGCAGGGCCGAACAGGTCGTGGCCAATGCCGATGTGCGGCGGCTGTACCTTGGCGAAGGCTTTACGCTGTAACCCGCTGAAGATCCCGATAACGCGCTGGTAAGCCGTCCCTGCTATCTGTTGCCTTGACAAGCAAGAGCCGGGCCAGTTCCTATGTCCGGCTGGAAAATTGTTTTCGGCGTTCATGAGGCGATAAATCCGGCTATGGCGCTCGGCGCGAAATTGCAGCTCAGGCAGAGCCAGTCGCTGGTGATGACCCCGCAACTGATGCAGTCGATCCGGCTGCTGCAGCTCACCCATGCCGAACTGGAGCGCTTCATCGACGAGGAGATCGAGCGCAACCCATTGCTTGAGCGCGCCGAGAGGCAGGACGATGTTGGGGCCGACGCTGGGGACGAGCCGGCTGCGGACGGCGGCGACGTGCCGCGTTCGGGCGATCAGGAAGACTGGTTCGACAAGGACGCACCGCTGAGCGCGGAGGCGATGGCCGACAGGCTGGACACGTCGCTGGAAAACATTTTCCCGGACGATCCTGGCACCAGCGACCGGCTCGGCCCCACGCTGGACGCGCAATGGAAAACCACGTCCGGCACCGGGGCCGGCCCATTTTCCGCGTCCTTGGACATGGAGGCGGTCGCCGCAAGCGCCGTTACGCTGCGCGATCATGTCGGCGGGCAGATCGCGCTTGGCTTCCGCGATCCGGCACTGAGGCTGATTGCCGCCGAACTGGCCGACAATCTTGACAATGCAGGCTATCTGCACGCCGACATGGCGGAAATCGCGGGCCGTCTCGGGGCGGACGAAGCGGCGATGGCGCAAGTGCTGGCGCTGTGCCAGACATTCGAGCCAGCGGGCATCTTTGCCCGCGACCTTGCCGAGTGCCTGGCGCTGCAGCTTGGCGCGCGCGACCGCTTCGACCCGGCCATGAAGATACTGGTTGCCCATCTCGACCTGTTGGCCAAGCGCGACTTTCACACCCTGAAACGGCTCTGTGGCGTCGACGAGGACGATATTGTCGACATGCTGGCGGAAATCCAGGCGCTGGACCCCCGACCGGGCATGGCCTTTTCAGGCGGAACTAGCGAGGCAATCGTCGCCGACGTCGAGGTGCGGGCTGCCGGCGATGGCGGCTGGGCGGTGGAGCTCAACCCGGATACGCTGCCTCGGGTGCTGGTCGATCAGGTTTATTTCGCGCATGTCTCCAGCCATGCAAAGAGCCAGGCCGACAAGGATTTCCTGGCCGAATGCCAGCAAAATGCGAGCTGGCTGACGCGCAGCCTCGACCAGCGGGCCAAGACCATTCTCAAGGTCGCTTCCGAGGTCGTGCGCCGGCAGGATGCGTTTCTCGTCCATGGCGTGCGCCATCTGAAGCCGCTCAACCTGAAGGCGGTGGCCGATGCCATCGGCATGCACGAATCAACGGTCAGCCGCGTCACCGCCAACAAATACATGCTCACCCCGCGCGGCGTATTCGAACTGCGCTATTTCTTCACCGCTTCGATCGCCTCCTCGCAAGGCGGCGAAGCGCATTCGTCCGAAGCGGTGCGCGACCGCATCCGGCAGTTGATCGACGAGGAAAAGCCCGCGGACGTGCTTTCCGACGATGCTATCGTGGATATGCTGGAGGCCGTTGGCATCGACATCGCCCGGCGTACGGTTGCGAAGTATCGGGAAGGCATGACTATCGCGTCGTCCGTGCAAAGGCGGCGCGAAAAGCGCGCGCTGGCGAACGCCGGACGCTGAATCCGGTGGAATTTTCCTGCTTCGACCTTATTTGACAAGCCGCGGGGAAGTGGCTAGAAGCCCGCCCGCATGAGGTGGGCTAACGGCCCGCATGCGGAAGCGTCGCCATAATGACGGTAATAGGGCGGTCTGTGAGCAATCTGAAAGCTCGGACGTAAAAACGGCGCAGGAAACGTCGCGAAGCTTGTGCGCACGGAGCACGGGTATAAACTCCAGACAATGTGAAGCCCTAAAACAGGAAGGTCGATTTCCAGATGACGCTGCGCATATCGGGAAAACACATGGATATCGGTGATGCGTTTCGCACCCGCATCACGGAACGTATCGGCGAGGCGATTGAAAAATATTTCGACCGGGGTTTTTCGGGTCAGGTAACGGTCATCAAATCAGGATCGCGCTATTCGGCCGACTGCATGATTCGGCTGGATTCGGGGGCTTCCCTGCAGGCCGCAGGCGATGCCCAGGACCCGAGCCAAGCCTTCGATGCCGCAGCCGAGCGGCTTGAAAAGCGCCTTCGGCGCTACAAGCGCCGTCTGAAGTCGCATTACCCCAACAATGTCGGCAGCAGCGCCGATGCCGTCGAAATGGCCTATGCGGTGATGGAGCCGCTGGCCGACGACGACGAGGAAATTCCGGAGAATTTTGCGCCCGCGATCGTGGCCGAATCGTCCATGGCGTTGAAAACGATGTCGGTGGCCTCGGCGGTGATCGAACTCGACACCAAGGACAGCCCTGTCTTCGTCTTCCGCAACGCCGGAAGCGATCATCTCAACATTGTCTATCGCCGGCCCGATGGAAATATCGGCTGGATCGACCCCTCGACGACCAAGCTCTCGTAGGGATAGGGACCATCCGCGCTGGAGTGGGGACTCCGGCGACGGTGAAGCAAGGGATAGTCACAATGGATCTGACCGATCTGATCGACGCAAAAGCGATCATGCCGGCGTTGAAAGTCAACTCGAAGAAGCAGTTGCTTCAATCGCTGTCCGAGCGGGCGGCAGCGATTTCCGGGATTCCGGAGCGGGAGATATTCGAAACCATCCTGCAGCGGGAGCGGCTCGGCTCTACGGGTGTCGGCAACGGCATTGCCATCCCGCATGGCAAGATCGTCGGGGTCAAGCACATCACCGGCGTATTCGCCAGGCTGGAGACGCCGGTCGATTTCGAAGCGCTGGACGACCAGCCGGTCGATCTGGTGTTTCTGCTGCTCGCGCCGGAAGGGGCAGGTGCCGACCATCTCAAGGCGCTGTCACGCATTGCGCGGGTGCTGCGCGACGCCGACACGGTAGCCAAGATCAGGGGGACGCACGATGCGTCCGCCATCCATGCCCTCCTGTCGGAGACACGGGCTTCGCACGCGGCCTGAGCTTATTTTGATAAAACGAGTTCAAAGGGCCGCTGATTGCGGCCCTTTTCGTTGAGGTCATTATTTTAGTGGATAGCGACCGTCACGAGATCGTTTTCCATGGCGCCGGCCAAAGCACGATCGCGCGCATCCGAAAGCAGGATCGGCTGGCCGTTGGCGGAAAACAGCGCCCACAATTCCATGCCGGGCGCGATTTCGCCCAGAGTGGGGAAACGGCCGCGCAGATCGTCGCTGGACACCTTGCGCAGGTAGGCCACCGAGCCTTCGCCAAGCAGGGCGAATTCGCCCTTGGTCATGGCCGGGGTCATGGCGGTATTTTCTTGGGTTCTGGTCATTTCAGCCTCCTTTTCGCGTGGATGCCGCTTCGGGCCATCCCGCATAAGAGCCATCGGTAAAGATCAGTCTTTCACCGATATGTTTATTTTCCGTACCAGCCGCTCGCATTCCGGGCGGTCGAGATCGATCGACAACAGCCCGTTCTTCAGTTCCGCCGCGATCACGCGCATGCCGTCGGCCAGTACGAAACAGCGCTGGAACTGGCGTGCCGCGATGCCCCGGTGGAGAAACTCTCGGTCAGTGTCGTCGGTCTGGCGACCGCGCACCATCAACTGGCTTTCCTCGACGGTAATGTCGAGATCGTCATCTGCAAAGCCGGCCACCGCCAGCGTTATCCTCAACCGCTCGGCGCACCCTTCGGTTCCGCGCAAGCGCTCGATATTGTAGGGCGGGTATCCGTCGCCGGATTTGGCGAGGCGTTCCAGCGTCTTTTCCATGGCGTCGAAGCCAAGCAGGAGCGGGCTGGAAAAGGGCGTCATTCTGTTCATACCACCGCGTGTCCTCTGAAGAGCGACATAACTGGAAAAACCCGACTGGCATTTTTCCCGATGGTGTTGATATGGTCCGCCTTGCGGCCAAGTTCAAGCGCCATTTACCTGCCCGAAACGTAGCACCCGACAAGGAATTCCCATGCCAGCCCAACGCAGGATCATCATCGACACCGACCCCGGCCAGGACGATGCCGTCGCCATCCTGCTGGCACTAGGCAGCGCCGAGATCGAGGTGGTGGGAATTACCGTCGTCGCCGGCAACGTGCCGCTGAAGCTGACGGAGAAGAACGCGCGCAAGATCTGCGAGTTGGCCGGGCGCAGCGACATCAAGGTTTTCGCCGGCGCGATACGCCCGCTGATGCGGCAATTGGTGACGGCCGAGGAAGTACACGGCCAAACGGGCCTGAATGGGCCGGACCTGCCGGAACCCGTCATGAAGTTGCAGGACCAATATGCGGTGGATTTCATCGTCGAGACGCTGATGCAGGAGGAAAGCGGGTCGATCACGCTGTGCGCGCTCGGGCCGCTTACCAACATCGCGCTGGCGCTTGTGCGGGACCCGAGGATCGCACCGAGCATCCGTGAAATCGTGCTGATGGGCGGCGGCTTCTTCGAGGGCGGCAACGTCACGCCGGCGGCCGAATTCAACATCTATGTCGATCCGCACGCCGCCGATATCGTGCTGAAATCGGGCGTTCCCATCGTCATGATGCCGCTCGACGTCACGCACAAGGCGCTGACGTCAGCGGCGCGCACGGCTTCCATCCGCAACATCGGCAGCAGGGTCGGGCAGGCGGTAGCCGATATGCTGGAATTCTTCGAACGCTTCGACGAGGCCAAATACGGCACCGATGGCGGGCCGCTGCACGACCCTTGCGTGATCGCCTATCTGCTCAAGCCGGATCTGTTCAAGGGCCGCGACTGCAATGTCGTGGTGGAGACGGCATCGGAACTGACCATGGGCATGACCGTCATCGACTGGTGGGGCGTGACGGGACGGCCGAAGAACGCGCTGGTCATGCGCGACATCGACCATGACGGCTTCTTCGCGCTGCTGACCGAGCGGCTGGCGCGGCTGTAGCTTTTTTCAGGCGCCAGTCGGCCATGGCAAGGTTGCTTCGTAAGCGGCGGCCGCACGCAGCACCGCCATGTCGCCGCGCGGGCGGCCGATCAGCTGCATGCCCATCGGCCTGCCCTGCGTATCGAAACCGACCGGCACATTGACGGAGGGGCAGCCGCCCAGCGTCGCAAAGCAGGTCACCTGCATCCAGCGGTGATAACTGTCCATGGGCTGGCCCGCGATGCTGTTAGGCCACGGCGTCTCGATATTGAACGGGAAAACCTGCGCCGAGGGCATGGCTATGATATCGAATCGCTCGAACAGCGCCAGTAAAGCCTGATGCCAGGCGGTGCGAATACAGGCGGCGGCATGGATTTGCGGAGCGGTCAGGCGCGCGGCGCCGTCTGCTTCCCACAGCGCCTCCGGCTTGAGCAGGCGGCGGCGCTCGGGGTCTTGCGCCAGAAGGTTCAGGGCGCAGCCGCTGGACGCATGGCGCAGCGTGACGAAGGCTTGCCACAAGGCCTCGACGTCGAAATCCAACGGCAAGGGCTCGCTGTCGAAAGAGGCATCGCCAAAGCGTTTCATCGCTGCTTCGCAAAGGCTGAGAATGCCTTGTTCCATCGGCACCCTGCCGCCGAAATCCCCAAGCCAGCCGATGCGCCCGCCGGAAGCCGGAACATCGAGGCCGGCAAGGAAGGAACCCGGCTTTTCATAGGAAAGTGGCGCTTGCGGATGATAGCCCGCCTGCACGTCGAGCAGGAGTGCCATGTCGCGAACGCTGCGGCCCATCGGTCCGTCGACGCCCATCTGCGCGTAAAAGGTTTCGGGCGAAGGGCCGCCGGGAACCAGCCCCTGCGAGGGCCGGAAGCCGAACACATTGTTGAAGGCGGCCGGATTGCGCAGGGAGCCGCCAAAGTCGCTGCCGTCTGCGACGGGCACCATGTCGAGCGCCAATGCTACCGCAGCACCGCCGCTGGACCCGCCCGCCGTCCACGCCGGATCGAAGGCGTTGAGCGTCGGGCCGAATACCGGATTATAGGTGTTGGAGCCGAGGCCGAATTCGGGCGCGTTGGTCTTGCCGATGATGATGGCGCCGGCCTCGCGAATGCGCTGGACGAAGAAATCGTCCTCTTGCGGCACGAAATCGGCGAAAATCGGCGAGCCGAAGGTCGTTTTCAGGCCCTTGGTCAGCGCCAGATCCTTGATGGCGATGGGTAAGCCGAACAGCGGCCCCGATGGCGCAGCCACCTTGTCCGCCGCATCCGCTTCGCGCAACAGATCGGCTCGCTCGCGCAGCGAGACGATTGCGTTGACGTGCGGATTGACCGTTTCGATGCGGTCGAGAAAGGCCACCATGATCTCGCGCACGGACAAGGTCTTGCGCTTGACGGCATCCACCAGATCGACGGCGGAAAGGCGGCAGATGTCGTGCGCCGGCGGTATCTTATGCCTATTTGGCGAAATGGCATCCATCGCTTCAGTCCTCATTTCGCGGCTTCCAGTGCGGCGTCGACATCCTTGGCAAAGGGAATGGACGGTTGTGCGCCGGGCTTCAGGCAGGCGAGCGAGCCAGCGGCGGCGGCGCGTTCCAGTGCTTTTTCGAGCGGCAGGCCGGCGGCAAGCGCCGCACCCAGATAGCCGCAGAACGTGTCGCCCGCGCCGACGGTATCGACGGGTTTTATCTTGAGCGCCGGCACTTGCAGAAAATCGTCTGCGGTGGCGGCGATAACGCCGTCGCCGCCCAGCGTGACGACAATGGTGCGGCCCGTCTTTTGCGCAAAGGCGCGCATACGGGCGGGGCGGTCGCGGCCGGCAAGCGCCAGCGCCTCGCCATAGAGGTCGAATTCCGTCTCGTTGGCCACGACATAGTCGGCCTTGTCGAGAAAGCCGGCCGCCTCGGTGCGGAATGGCGCGGTGTTGAGCACGGTGATCGCGCCCGCCTTTCGGGCCGCATCGAGCGCGGCTTCGACGGTCTGCAAGGGGATTTCTTGTTGCAGAAGGACGATGTCACCCTTGGCCAGGAAGGCCTTGGCAAGATCGCCCGGCAGTACCGAATCGTTGGCTCCCGGCGCGACCGCGATCACGTTCTCGCCGGCATCGTCGACCAGGATGGCGGCGGTGCCGGTGCTCGCATGCATCTGGCCCACGCCCGAAAGATCGATTGCAGCTTGCTCAAGACAGGTCAATGCCTCGGCAGCGAAGCTGTCCTTGCCGACTGCGCCAACCATGCGGACCTTGGCTCCGGCCCGCGCTGCCGCCAGCGCCTGGTTGGCGCCCTTGCCGCCCGCGGACGTCTTGAAACCCGAGCCGCGAACCGTTTCGCCCGGGCTGGGCAAACGGTCGACCGTGGTGATCATGTCGAGATTGATCGAGCCGATGACGATAATCATGAAAGGAAATGCCTCCCGGAAGTTGCCGGGAGGCTAGCCTTTCCAAACGGGTCTTTCCAGACGGCAACGCCCGGAAAATCAGGCGGAAAGCTTTCCCGCCTCCCAGCCCAGGATCGCACGCTTGCGCGTCAGGCCCCAGTGATAGCCTGTCAGTGCGCCGGATTTGGCAAGCGCCCGGTGGCAAGGCACGACGAACGATACCGGGTTGGCCCCGCAGGCAGCACCCACGGCGCGCGACGCGTCCGGCGCGCCGATATCGGCGGCAAGGGAGGAATAGGTGCGGGCCTTGCCGAGCGGAATCCGCAGCAGCGCCTCCCACACGCGCACCTGAAAATCGGTGCCGATCATGACGACACGCAGCGGCTGGTCGGCGCGCCAGCGGGAGGGATCGAAGACGCGCGCGGCATAGGGAGCCGTTGCGGCCATGTCTTCCACATAAATGGCGTTCGGCCAGCGGCCGGCCATATCGGCGAACGCCGCCCGCTCTTCGCCGGGGTCGTTGAAGGCAAGGCCGGCAAGGCCGCGATCCGTCACCATGATCAGCGCGATGCCGAACGGCGAAATGTGGTAGCCATAGCGGATGGTCAGGCTGGCGCCGCGCGTCTTGTAGTCGCCGGGCGACATGGCCTCATGGGTGACGAACAGGTCGTGAAGCCGGCCGGGACCCGACATGCCGAGTTCAAGCGAGGTTTCGAGCAGCGGCAGGCCGCTATCGAGCAGTTTTCGCGCATGGTCGAGCGTAACGGCTTGCAGGAAGGCCTTGGGTGACAGGCCGGCCCAGCGCGTGAACAGTTTCTGCAGGCCGGTCGGCGTCTCGCCTACTTCCTCAGCCAGCACTTCGAGCGAGGGCTGGTCGCGATAGTCGAGGCTTATCTTTTCGATGGCGCGGCGCACGATCTCATAGTCGCCACCCTCCGGTGTAATATCTTTTTCGAGGATGGCGCTAGGGGCTAGTGGCATCGGCGCATTCATAAGCATCTGGGTGTTCATGGCAATGTCTCCTTGGCCATGAATATCGTCGCCTTGGCTCCCGGCTTCCACCCGAAACTTGCCTTGCTTCCCGCGAAATGCCGGACTTGTGCCGCTATCCGGCCTTGGCCGTCGCCAGCGCACGGGTAAAGGCCGTGGCGAAGCTGTCGCGATCGTCGGGGTTGAGGAAGCCGCCGATCGATACGTGCTGCCCCTGCGCTTCCACTTCCATTCTGGTGATGCCGATTTCGCTGTGGCGGGCCACGGAAAAGCGTGTCCAGAACGGGTTGAAGTGGTGCGCTTCCAACTTGCCTGACGGGGCGATCTTGCGGATATCAAGCGCCGTGCGCGATACCGATACTTCCTCGCGGGCGCGGGCGGCGCGATAGTTGATGCGGAAGGCGATGTAGACGCCGAGGACGTCGAGCCCGAAGAAGCCGAACACCGGCCATGCGCCATGCGACAGGAAGATGGCTCCTGTCACGGCCCAACTGAACATCAGTCCGATCATGATGAGCGTGAAGCCGGTGCGGCCCAGCGAACGGTGCGGCGTCAGCAGCGCCCGGAAAAAGGGCTCGTCGGCTCGAAATGACGCGCCTGACATGGGGTCGCCAGGGAAAGAGGCGTTTGTGTCGCTCATGTCTAGATATTATAGGAGGAATATGGCCAATCCCAAGCCCAAAGATACATCGCCGCCCAAAAATAAAATGCAGGCAGGCAAGCGCGGCGCGTCGACCGCCAAGCCGCGCGCCGCTCGCGTCCGCTCGCGCTACAGCGAGGCGGAAGTGCGCGAAATCTTCCGACGCTTTGCCGTCCAGCGGCCGGAGCCGAAGGGCGAGCTGGAGCATGTCAACGCCTTCACCCTGCTGGTTGCGGTCGTGCTTTCGGCGCAGGCGACCGATGTGGGCGTGAACAAGGCGACGCGCGCCCTGTTCGCGATTGCCGATACGCCGCAGAAGATGCTGGCGCTGGGCGAGGCCGAGGTCGGCGCTCATATCCGCACCATCGGCTTGTGGCGCGGCAAGGCGAAGAATGTCGTGGCGTTGTCCGCGGCGCTGATCCGCGACCATGGCGGTGAAGTTCCCGGCAGCCTCGAAGAACTGGTCAAATTGCCGGGGGTAGGGCGCAAGACCGCCAATGTGGTGCTCAACATGGCGTTCGGCCAGCACACGATGGCCGTCGACACGCATATTTTCCGCATCGGCAACCGGCTGGGGCTGGCCCCCGGCAAGACGCCCGAGCAGGTCGAGCAGGGATTGCTGAAAATCATTCCCGACGAATATATGCGCCACGCGCACCATTGGCTGATCTTGCATGGCCGCTATGTCTGCAAGGCGCGCAAGCCCGACTGCCCGGCTTGCGTCATCGCCGATATCTGCAAGGCGGCCGTAAAGACCAGCGGCATTCCGGCTCCGCTGGTCGAGGTCACGCCGCTCGGGCCGGTGGACCCGGGCTAGCCTTCAGCTTGGATCAAAGCCCATAGCCGCGCGCCATGGCGGCGGCAAATACCGGTATCAGCAGGAACACGACCGCCTGCGTCCGCACGGCACTGCGTACCGATGCGAGTTCGCCTGCCGGCACCTGGAATTGAGGGTCGGCGCCCGCGTGCCGGTTCCAGGCGATGTAGCGCATGGTCGGGCGGATCGATAACAGGCCGACGGCAAGAAATGCGGCCATCTTGGCCCAGAAAACCCAGTTGTAGACGTAGAATTCCCAGCCCTTGAGGCCATAGACGACGCGGCCGACGCCGACGAGAATGATCAGCATCGCGACAAGCCCGTAATGGCGATCGATGCGGGCCAGCCGGTTGATTGTGGACCGCGAAGGGTCGCCGCGCACCAGCACGAATTCGGCGCCGATGATGCCGGCCAGCGAAAACACCAGCAGATGGTGAAGAATGGCAAGTCCGAGATCGGCGGTGTCCATGGGGCTTCCTTGTGTTTTAGTAGAGCGGTTCTAGGTCAAGAGCTGGCGTTCCGGCTGTGCAGGGACCGAATCATCTTCAGGCGGGGTCAAGGTGCGGATCAGCGTCGCCAATTCCGGTTCGTCGACGAGCAGGGCGGCTTCGCCAGGCGCAAGCCACGCGCGCTTGCGCGTTTTTCGTTCGCGCCAACCGGCCAGTTCTTCCGTCACCGACAGCAGGTAAACCACCACGTTCACCCGCACGAAGCTGCTCGAGAGCCGCTTCCAGTAGGAATAGGCGCCACCGGGGGCCTTTTGCATGTTGCCGATGACGCCGGCTTCCTCGGCCGCTTCGATCGTGGCGGCCTTGCGCCCGCTTTTGCCCTTCATGGGCCAACCTTTGGGGACGATGAAGCGCCGGGTTTCGCGCGACGTGATCAGCAGAACCTCCAATTCGCCATTTTGATCCAGCCGATAGGGGACGGCGGCAACCTGCCGAATGACCTCTCCCTTCCTGGCCTTCTTTAGCGCGTTTTTCTTGGTGGCTGCCATTGCATGCGATTTCCCGAACAGGAAAGCCCTTAGACCATCTGGCCGGAAAGTGGAATCCGGTTTCGGTGCGGAGCATCCTACGGCAGCGCGCCCGAAGCGGTGCGCGGCGGTTTCGTGCTCGGGAATGGCCGGCTACCGGCAGACCGTCCTGAGGCTGCTGGCGTATGGTTCCGTCCGGCATGTCGGCCTCATGGTGGGTACTTGCGGCTGCGGCAGGGGCAGTACGCGCCGATCCAACTCGCGGTTCTGCTGCTGCAACTGCTGGAACTGCTGGCGCTGAAACTGGTCTTGCAACGCCCGCAATTGGGCATCGTTTTGCCTTGAAAGAGCGCCCTGGTTAGCCGGATTGATCATATCTATGGCGAACGCGGCCGGGCCCAGGCAAGGCGAGGCCCCCAATGCCAGGGCAAAGACTGCCGCTATCTTGTACCGTGACATCCGCCGCTCCATGATCCAACGCAAACCTATCATTAAGATAGGAGGCTTTGTCCTTTTCGCCAGCCATTTGACGGTTCCTGTTTTGGTCGGGGGAAAGTGCCGTGACCCCGCACCGGAAGGGGACTTCAAGGCAGTCGCCATAGGGTGCTATCAAGCGGCAAAGCAGTGAGGCTGCCTCACACGAACCAGATGCCATCGCTGAGGGCGTCTGCGGTGCCGGCGATGTTCTCGTTGCTGTCGGAGAAGAAAGCCAAAAGGTCGCCGTGTTTGGTCTGGCCGGTGTCGAGCTTGTTGGTCCAGTAGGCAAAGCCGTCGGCATCGGGTTCGCGCCCAAGCACGTTCTCGTAGAGCAGGTTGATGAAGGGGGTGTTGGAGAGCGAGTCCTCGCTGCCATAGTGCTGAGCGAATTCCGGCCTGCCGACGTTCGGCTTGAAAAATATCGGATCGAGACGGCCGGCTGAAACCGGAACGACCGTGCAAGCCCCAACCGTTCGAGACGAGCCATCGTGGCGACGAACATCGCCACCGATGCGCGAGACGAGGACGTCGCCTGCGCCGTCGCATCGGCACATCGCAGTATCTGTCGCCCGAATGGGGTAGGAGGTCACCCCATCGGCCACGATGCTCGTACCCTGCATTCTCTGTAGCTTACCTGTCGCGGCGGCATCTGCCCGGACGAAGCGCTCGGGCGAGGCGAACGGGGACACGATCGGTTCAATGACACGCCTGCACGTCTCGTTCCTGTTCTCCGCCACAGACAAATACCTGTCGTTGCTCGTCACGATCGCCATGACCGCGATCGTTGCGCGGCTCCTGTCGCCGGAGGAGATCGGCGTCTTTGTGGTCGCGAACGCGGTACTCGTGCTTTCGGAGACCCTGCGAGACTTTGGAACCGGGACTTACATCATCCAGGAGAGAGTGCCGAGCCGCGAAGGCGTGCGCACTGCCTTCACCGTGATGGCCGGAATCGGCGGAGCGGTTTCGCTCGCACTATTTTCTGCTGCGCCGCTGTTCGCCGAATTCTACGCCGAGCCGCGTCTCGTCACCGCATTGCGGATCGCCTCGCTGGGCATCCTGGCGAGTTCTTTCGCGGCAGTCTCGATGTCGGTTCTCAGGCGCGATATGGATTTCAGGACCCTGGCGTTCATCAATGTCGGCGGGATCGTCGTCAATCTCCTGGTAGCGGTCGGGCTGGCATTGGCCGGATGGAGTTACCTTGCCCTAATCGTCGGGGGGGTCACGGGTCAATTCTTCGTCGCCCTTGCGGCGATGATCTGCCGACCCAACTTCTGGATGTTCGTGCCATGCCTTTCGAAGTGGCGGGAAGTGCTTGCCTTCGGCGGCTGGTCCAGCATGACGACCCTTCTCAACAATCTCTATGCGTTGCTGCCGCAGCTTTTGCTGGGACGGACGGCCGGGTTCGACGCAGCCGCGCTCTACAACCGCGCGACGATTCTGTGCCAGCTTCCCGAGCGTGCAGTGATTGGAGCCGTACAGCCGCTGCTGCTGCCCGCGCTGACGGCCAAAGCCAGGATGGGCGCAGACCTCAAGCGCGCCTACCTCCATGCGCTCAGCCTGCTGTCTGCGGTCCACTGGCCGCTGCTCCTGGGGCTGGCGATATTGGCCGAGCCGGCGGTGCGGATCGTGCTCGGCCCGCAATGGGACGCGGCTGCACCGCTTTTACGCATCATGGCGCTGGCGTGGCTGACGACGGCCGCGGCGGCGCTCACCTTCCCGGTGCTCGTCGCCGTCGGGCGGGTACGCGACACGCTGATCGCGAGCCTTATATCGCTGCCGCCTTCAGCGCTCGTCCTGGTGCTGGCGGCGCCCCATGGCGTGACGGCGGTGGCGGCAAGCATGCTGGTCGCGCTTCCGCTGCAGGTTGGCGTCGCCCTGGTCACGATCCGCCGCCATGTCGGATTTACCTGGACCGAGATCGCGTCCGCCGTGTGGAAGAGCGCCGCTGCTGCGTCGGCCTCGGCCGCAGTCCCTTTGGCGATCGCCTCACACAGCGGCTTCCGCGCCGACCTGTCCTTCTTCCTGCTGACTATGGCCGTTGCCGGCGCGGGTGCCGGCTGGCTTGCCGCACTGGCCATCACGCGCCATCCACTGCTCGCGGAGATTCGCGCGGCCAGCGGTTTCGTGACGCGGCTTGGACCTTCTTCCGCAACCTCTCGGGCGCGGCCATGACGATCATCTTGCCAGACACGAATGACGAATGCGCGCTCGCGGACCCGCCGCCCCCGACTACCGAGAACCTTGAGCCCTTCGTGGCGCGGTGGCTGGAGGATGGGCCGAAGCGCCTGCGCGCCAACCACGGCCTCTTCCGCGAACTCCTGACGGAGGCGCACGACTTGCTGGCGGCCGGCGACGCCACCTCGGCGGCGGCATGGTGCGAGATCGCAGGCTTCCAGGCAGCGGCGGCGCACTCCGCCCTCTTTGCCAGTCCGGAACTGGAAGCCATGGTACGCGCGCTCGCGCAGCGCAGCTTCGGCGATGCTCCGATCCCGCGCGGCCCCGGACTGGCCCTCCCAGGCCGCCGCATCCTGCATGTCGTCACCTATGTTCAGCCGATCGGCGGCCTTTCGCGAATGATCTGGCGCTGGATCGAAGCGGATGGAGATGGGGTGCATTCGGTCGCGCTAATCCGTCAGCGCCGCAAAATACCGCAGCAACTCGTCGCGGCGGTAAAGGAGAGCGGAGGAAAGATCCACGACCTGAGCAGCGAGGGGCCGGCAGACCTTTTCGGTCTGGCTGAATCGCTGCGCCGTGCTGCCGCCGGCGTCGATCTCGTTGTCCTGCATATCGACACGCGGGACATCGTACCGCTTCTGGCCTTTTCCACTGCCGGCGAGAGGCCGCCGATCGCCTATCTTGATCACGCGGATCACGCCATGTGGATCAGCGTGTCGATCGCCGACATCGTCATCGCGCTCAGAAATTCCGGAAAGCAACTGGCGCTCACGCGCCGGGGCGTTGCGCCGGAACGCTCCGTGCTCCTGCCTATACCGCTTCCCCGCATCGAGCGCACCCTCACGAGGGCAGAGGCCAAGCGCATGCTCGGGATACCCGAGGAAGCCCTGCTTCTCGTCTCCGTCGCCCGCAAGGTGAAGTACCGCAGCGTGGAAGGCGCCAGCTTCGCCGACGCCCATGTGCCTTTCCTAGAACGCTGGCCGGGCGCACGCCTTGTTGTCCTTGGAAGCGGTAGCCCCCCCGAATGGGCGGCTGCCGAGGCCCGTGTCCCCGGCCGCATCGAGGGCCTGCCGGAAAGTGACCAGACGACACTCTACTACCAGGCCGCAGACATCTATGTGGATTCCTTTCCCTTCGTCTCGACGACTTCCCTGCTCGAGGCAGGAGCATACGGCACGCCTCTTGTCAGCCGCTATCCGTTCGGACCGGGCGCAGAGATACTCGGCGCGGACATGCCCGGCCTGGAAGGACATCTGGTGCGCGCGCTGGACCTCGCTGCCTACAACGCCGCTCTCGATGAGCTGGCCGCTGATCCGGCGGGCAGGGAGAAACGGGGTGATGCTACCCGCCAGGGAGTAACAACCCACCATCAGGGACCAGCATGGAGTGCGGCGGTTGCTGCGGTCTACAAGGCCGCGGGAGCCGTGTCACAAGTCCAACCCGCCGCCATCGCCCTGGATGTCCCGCATCTAGGCTCGCCGGACGTGTTTGTGCCCTTCGTCCACGGCCAGATGCTCCGCCGTGACCAACTCATCTGCTCCCAGCTCGCGCTGATGCCGCCGGGACGGCGCATGCGGCACTGGCTTGACCTGGCGTTCAGGCATGGACTGCGCTTCGGCGGGCGCGGTGACCTTCTTAAATGCTGGGTGCCGTCGCGCCTGGTGGCCCGGATTCGACGGTCTTGACTGCCTGGGCGGGACCAATCGCTCCTGAATGGCGCCGCCGTCGTTCGCGGGCGCACGGCAGGGGACGCGTTTTCGCTCAGCCGCACTAAAGTACGTTTCAGCGATTGTGCGCCCGTGCAAAGGCCCCGAGTGTCCTGCGGCCGAGATGGCGGGCATGATGGAGCGAAAGTCCTGCGGCGACGCCGAAGGCAAAGGTGACAGGCGCCAGCACCGAGCGCCGCCACTGCGCATAACGCTGCATGATCTCTCCTTGGAGGAGCATTTCCCACTTCGCCGCGATCGTTTCTGACGTGTATTCCTGTGCCACGGCTTCGCCGTTTCTGACCAGGCTTGCGTAAAGTTCCGGATCTTCGGCCAGCCGCAGCACATGGTCGAGCGCCTCGCGGCCGGACGACGCGACGAGGTAGTCGCGCCCTGGCGTCGCAACCTGCCGATAGGCCGAATCGTGCCCGCCGATGAAGGGAATTTTCGCGTGCCAGGCATTGAAGAGCTTGCTCGGGGGCTTCGTGCCGTGTGGATTGCGGTCGAAGCTGCGTATGCCGATGACGACGTCGGTCTCGCGCATGTCGTGCCACTGCTCGCGGGCCGGCACCTCAAATGCAATGCCGTGCGCGGCGAACATAGCGCGCCAGTCGACAACCGTTCCGGCGAGGTTGCGGTCGATCTGTCCGAAATAGGCGACTGTGCGCACACCGCGCCGGCCGGGATCGCGCTCTTTGATGCCGGCCTGTACCCAATGAGGCATGTAGCCCGCCGCGCGTCCCGCCTGGTCGCGGTTCTGGACGATGTGGTAGTTGGCCCATTTCCGCTTCGGATAGTCTGCCCGCACGCAGACGACGAAGGCGCGGGAATCCGGCCGCAGCCCGAGCAGCGTATCGGAATGGACGAGATTGACGGCCGCTGGATCGAGCCGGTTGGTGCAAGTCACGTCGAGGCGCCCGCGTCGGGCGAGTAGCACAAAGGTCTGCAGGCACCAGGAGAGTTCCCCATTCGAGAAGATGTCCGTGGAGGCCACTGCGGTGTCTATGTCGTCATAGCATCCGACAAGACGGGCGATTTCCGCCTCGCTCCGCCCCACGACAAAATTGAAGCGCATGGCCGCTCCCTTACGGATGCATGTCGAAGCCAAAGCCCGATGCTAGCAACGCCAGGACGCGCCGCGCAGGGGGCCTTGCGTCGTATGGTGTCCTCATTTCGGTGTAGAGGTCATCCGGAAGTGTACGGCCTGCATCGGCACCGCCCTCGAGTCAGCCTGTTCATTGGCATTCATTGGCGGTGTGATTCGCTATGCCGATCCGGGGGCAATAGGGGTCCATAAATCTTCCTTCAGTGGTGACTTGGCTATCAGCACAGAGGACGCGGTTTCCGTTGTTCAACAAATGACGGCCGAAATCATTACGTATATGGTCGAGATGGGGGTGGACCCGGCGCTGCTACAACTGGCCCTTCAGTATAACAGCGACGATTATCCGTTATCTCTCCAAAAGCGAGATGGAAAAATATAGAGTTGTGACGCCCGAGGCTGGCTCGCGTCAGCAATCGGTTGTGCAATCTCAGCCAGCCCCATTGCCCGTACCTCAGCCGATGCAGCCGCAATCCACCACCGCTGCGGCACCGCAAGCCCCCGCTAGTTCAGCCCTAGCTATACCGTCAGCCAACTCTGGCCGCATTAGGCACCCGAAAGGCTCGGCTCCAGTCAAGGCGCTCCCTGACGGAAAGTCAGCCACAGTCGCCAACCTCCGTAATGGGAGCCGAGTAGCAATAATCGGGAGTGAGGGCCGTTGGTATAGGGTCAGATCGGGCAATCGCATCGGCTATATGCATGACACATGGGTCTATGTGGACCAGTTTGAGAGCGGCCCCTTCAGCCAACGTCACGTCCAAATCAAAAGTTTCGACAACCTGTCGGATGCGGAGGCTTACGTGCGCTCCGCGCCTATCCCCTTGTCCGCGTATCTCGCCACCAATGGGTGGTTTGCCATCACGTTAGCCGACACCTATCCCCAAGAGATGGCAACCAATCTGGCCAAGCAGATGAAGGACAGGGGAGCCATCCCGGATGACGCTTACGTCACGTACGGCAACACTTACGTCCGCATGGTTTGTTGCCGATAGCCTATGCCGGAGACTGTGAGACGCAGCTAACACACTCGTCCCTTAGGGAGCCATCGTGCAACAAATTGGGGCACCAGCAATGCGGGGCACTGTCTCAATCTACTGATATTGCAGCATTATATGCGTCGAAAAATAGATGGCGGAGAGAGCGGGATTCGAACCCGCGTTACGGTCTCCCGTAAACACACTTTCCAGGCGTGCGCCTTCAACCACTCGGCCACCTCTCCGTCGTTGCGCTTCGTCGCGGCCGGTTAAGCCGCGGGGGTTGGGGATATGCGCAAATCCCTTGGGATGTCGGCGCTTGTGCGCGCCGCAGGCGCCGCCAACCAGCAACACCCTTCCCGTGCGGTTGAGCCGTCGAAGCATCAGCCGCGCGGCTCATCTAGTCGATCCTGGGTCGAATGCCAAGTCATAATGGCGTTGCTGTGCCATTGTTCGTGTCGCCAGGGCAAAGATCAGCCTCCTCATGTCCCGCGCCCTTCAAAAACAGGGTGCCGCGATTGCGAAGATGCCTGTCTCCCCCTATCAGTGAAATCGAACGGACAGTTAGAAGGTCTGCATGCTTCGTTTCCTATTCCGTCTTGCAGCCATGGTGGCGCTGTCGATCTCGGTCATCATGGCGGTGCTCGATACAACGCGCACGGTTGCCGCGTCGGCCCTGGTGCTGACACCACTCAAGACAAGCTGGCTCGCCGTCTCGCCCGATACGCTGAGCGCTTTCGAAATTTTCGTGCGCGAGAAAATCAGCCCCCTTTTGTGGGACGGGCTTGTTACGCGCGTGCTCGATTTGCCCGGATTCGGGGTGTTTGCGGCGCTTGCGGTGTTGCTCTACGCAATCGGCTACAGACGGCAACGGCGGACCGGACCAAATTGAAACCGGCGCCGGTCGACCGACCCTGAAGGAGACGACCCTGTTCTTTTTGGCAGACATGCTGAACAAGAAGCTCCATCTTCCGACGCGGCAAGAGGCGCTGCCGGGCCGCCCCAGGCCCATCCGCACGGCTTCCAGGCATTTTGTTTCGAAGCGCGCACTCAAGGGGCCTTACGCGCCGGGGCTGGAAACGGCCTTGTTCGGGCTGGGCAATTTCTGGGGCGCGGAGCGCCTGTTCTGGCCGCTCGAGGGTGTATGGGCGACGGCGGCCGGGTTTGCGGGCGGCCTGACCGCCAATCCGACCTATCAGGAGGTTTGCACCGGGCTGACCGGCCACACTGTGGTGGTCCAGATCGTCTTCGACCCAACGATCGTATCCTATGGTGCGTTGCTGAAGCTGTTCTGGGAGAGCCACAATCCGACACAAGGCATGCGCCAGGGCAACGATATAGGCACCTTGTACCGTTCGATGATCCTGGCATCGGGCGAGGCCCAGCATGAGGCAGCGCTTGCCTCGCGCGGTGTCTACCAAAAGGCGTTGTCGGCGGCTGGCTTCGGCACGATAACGACGGAGATCGCGCCGGCATCGGAATTCTACTTCGCGGAGCAGGAGCACCAGCAATATCTGGCACGGAATCCGGCCAGCTCCTCTTTGAAGGGCACGGGCGTGGCGTTTGCGATTCTGGGCTAGGCCCTGCCTGCCATATTCCAACGCCTATTTTGATCGACCAAGATTCCAGATGAATTTTGCCTCGGGCCATGCAAGATTGCAGCCAAGCGGGAGGCTTGCGCTCCTGCCAAATGTCGCCTTCAACCCCGATATCGGCCGGTGATGGCGGAAAATGAAAAAGCAAACCGACAGGGTGTGGATCACATGAAACGACTAGTTCTAGGCCTTCTGGCAGCGGCTGCGATGGTTCTTCCGGCGTTTGCCGCCGACGTCCAGCCGGCGCTTCTCTACGATCTGGGTGGAAAGTTCGACAAATCCTTCAACGAGGCCGCCTATCACGGCGCCGAAAAGTTCAAGACCGAAACCGGCATCCCCTATGTCGAGTTCGAGGTTTCCAATGCTTCGCAGCGCGAGCAGGCCTTGCGTCGTTTCGCCGAGGATGGCCGCAACCCTATCGCCATGGCGGGCTTTGCCTGGGTCGATGCGCTGCAGAAGGTGGCCGCCGAATACCCAGAACTGAACTTTGTGATCATCGACGACCATGTCGATCTGCCCAATGTGCGCTCGGTCAAGTTCAAGGACAATGAGGGCTCTTATATCGTCGGCGTGCTGGCCGCGATGGCCTCCAAGACCAAGAAGGTGGGCTTCATCGGCGGCATGGACGTGCCGTTGATCCGCAACTTCGAATGTGGCTATGTCGGCGGGGCAAAGGCGGCGGGCGCGACGGAAGTCATCCAGAACATGACGGGTGATACGCCGGCGGCGTGGAACGATCCGGCCAAGGGCGGCGAAATCGCCAAGACGCAGATCGACCAGGGCGCGGACGTGATCTATGCGGCGGCCGGCGGCACCGGCGTCGGCGTATTGCAGGCGGCGGCGGATGCAGGCAAGCTCGGCGTCGGCGTCGATTCCAACCAGAACGGCCTGCAGCCCGGCCATGTGCTGACCTCGATGCTCAAGCGCGTCGACGTTGCCGTCTACAGCGCCTTCATGGACGGCAAGAACGGCACCTTCAAGGGCGGCATGAACGACCTCGGGCTCAAGGAAGGCGGCGTCGACTACGCCATGGACGACAACAACAAGGATCTGGTTACGCCCGAGATGAAAGCCGCCGCCGACAAGGCCAAGGCCGAGATCATCGCCGGCACCATCCAGGTGCACGACTACAACACGGACAACGCGTGCCCGTATTGATCGCGTCTGAAGCAATTCCAGGAAAAGTGGGAACCGGTTTTCTGTCCGGAATTGCGCAAAACAAAACATGATCGCCAGCCGCCGGGCATCGTCCCGGCGGTTTTTTGTTTCGAGGTGACAATGTCGGTTATCGTGGAACCCATGCGGGAAGCTGACATGGAAGCCGTTGTGCGGCTGCGTTTCGAGGCGTTTTTCGTCGGCAGTTCAAGAACACGGGCCGAGGAAGTGGCGGGTCTTTCCGCTTTGATGACTGGCGACGGTTTCGAGTGCGCGCTGGTTGCGCGGATCGACGGTGCGCCGGTCGGGTCGGTCTTGATGGTCCGCCATGAACTGGAATCGCCGCACAGCCTGTCGCCATGGCTGGCCGGCCTGGTGGTCGCGCCTGAGCATCGGCGGACCGGGATCGGCGCAGCGTTGGTTCGCGCGGTCGAAGCGCATGCGTTGGCGGTTGGGGTGGCGGAACTGTATCTCTATACTTGGCAGTCACGGGATTTCTATGCGGCTCGCGGCTGGGCAGATGCCGAGACATTCGAGCAGCACGGCGATCCGATGCTGCTGATGGCGCGAAGCATCCGCGCCAATCCTGAGTAGGCTCCCCCCACTCACCAGTGCGGCGGCTTGGTTATCGGTACATCCGGGGCCGACTGCTCTTCGAGTTCCAGAAAGCGTTCGGTCAGCGAACCCAGCTTGCGCTGCATGCGCTCGATTACCTTCCATTGCTCGGCGATCTGCCCCGAAAGTTCGTCGATGGTCTTTTCCTGCTCGGCGGTGCGGATTTCCAGCGTCGTCAAACGGTCGGGAGTGTCGGTCATCCGGGAGTTCCTTTGTGCCGCGGGGAGGGCCATTCTACGCCCTTGTGCAGCCATGCGTGAAGGCGGTGACTTTCGCCATGTTCGCATTTGACAAGACCGCCGCTGTTTGTCGAGAGTGGTTGATCGCCTGCTGATTGGCAGGGTGCGGGCACCATGCTAGGCAAGTGCAAACGAGTGGGAACCGCTGCATGGCGCAAGCCGCAATCGAACTGATCGGCATCAACAAGAGCTTCGGTGCGGTTCGGGCGAATCGCGACATCAATCTTGAGGTTGCGCGCGGCACCATCCATGGCATCGTCGGCGAAAACGGTGCCGGCAAATCGACGCTGATGTCGATCCTCTACGGCTTCTACCAGGCCGACAGCGGCGAAATACGGGTCAACGGCGAGCCGACAGCGATCCGGACCTCCAATGACGCCATCGCGGCCGGCATCGGCATGGTTCACCAGCATTTCATGCTGGTCGACAATTTTTCCGTCCTTGAAAACATCATTCTCGGCGCCGAGAGCGACGCGCTGCTGAAAAAGAGCATCGCCAAGGCGCGCTCGGAACTGGACCGGCTGGAGCGGGAATACGGGCTGGAGGTCGATCCGGACGCGATCGTCGAGGAATTGCCGGTCGGGCTGCAGCAACGGGTGGAAATCCTCAAGGCGCTCTATCGCGGTGCCGAAATCCTCATTCTGGACGAGCCGACGGGCGTGCTGACGCCGGCCGAGGCGGACCATCTGTTCCGCATTCTCAGTCAGTTGAAGCAGGAAGGAAAGACCGTGGTGCTGATCACGCACAAGCTGCGTGAAATCATGGCCATTACCGATACGGTGTCGGTGATGCGGCAGGGCACGATGGTGGCGACGCGCCGGACGAAAGACACAACCGTCGAGGAACTGGCCGAACTGATGGTCGGGCGGCGCGTGCTGCTGCGGGTCGAGAAGGACGATGCCAGGGTCGGCGTCGCCAAGCTTGCGGTCAAGAACCTGGTCGTCAAGGATGCGCGCGACGTCACCATGGTCGACGACGTCTCGTTTGACGTGCATGCGGGCGAGATCGTCGGCATCGCCGGCGTTGCCGGTAATGGCCAGTCGGAATTGCTGGAGGCGATTTCGGGCGTGCGCCGCGCGGTATCCGGCACGATCATGCTGGACGGCAAGCCGATAGACCTGACGGGTGCGGCCGACCCCGGCGAATTGCGCGATCGCGGCCTCGCCCATGTTCCGGAGGACCGCCACCATGTCGGCCTGGTGCTGGCCTTCGAGGAAAACGAGAACTCGATCCTCGGCTACCACGACGACCCACGCTATGCGAACGGCCCGTTCCTCGACATCGACGCCATCCGCAATGATGCGCGGGACAAGATCGAGAAATACGATATAAGGCCCTCCGACTGCCGGCTGAAGACGGCCAATTTCTCCGGCGGCAACCAGCAGAAGATCGTGCTGGCGCGCGAGATGGAACAGGATCCGGGCGTGCTGATCGTCGGCCAGCCGACGCGCGGCGTCGATGTCGGCGCCATCGAGTTCATCCACAAGCGGCTGATCGCGATGCGTGACGCCGGCAAGGCGGTGCTGATGGTCTCGGTCGAACTGGATGAGATACGCTCGCTCTCCGACCGCATCCTGGTGATGTTTGACGGGCGCATCGTCGGCGAGCGTGGACCGGACGCCAGCGAGGGCGAACTTGGCCTGCTGATGGCCGGCGTCGAGCAGCAAGAGGCCGCCGAATGAGCGCGCCTTACGGCAAGCTGCCCGCCTGGGCGGATTACGGGCTGATCCCGCTGCTCAACCTGCTTGTCGCCTTCGTCGTCGCCGGTTTCGTCGTGCTGCTGGTCGGGGAAAATCCGTTCCGCGCCGCAGTGATCCTGGTCGAAGGCGCGTTCGGGCGTGGGCAGGGCATAGCGTTCACGCTCTATTATGCAACGACCTTCATCTTCACCGGACTGTCGGTGGCGGTGGCGGTGCATTGCGGCCTGTTCAATATCGGCACCGAGGGCCAGGCCTATATGGGCGGTCTCGGCGTGGCCATTGTCTGCCTCTCCTTCGACAGCGTGCTGCCATGGTGGCTGACCTTTCCGCTGGCCATCCTGGCTTCGGCGGCGATAGGCGCGCTATGGGCGCTGATCCCGGCCTATCTGCAGGCGCGGCGCGGTTCGCACATCGTCATCACCACGATCATGTTCAACTTCATCGCCGCGTCGATCATGGTCTATCTGCTGGTCGGCGTGTTGAAACCAATGGGGTCGCAAGCGCCGCAGACCCGGCTTTTCCTCGAAGGCGGGCAGTTGCCGAAGCTCAATTGGGTGATCGAACTGTTCGGCGCGAAAATCCGCTCGGCGCCCCTCAATATTTCCTTTCTGCTGGCGCTGTTGATGGCGTTCGGGATGTGGGTGCTGATCTGGCGCACGAGGCTGGGCTACGAGATGCGGACCTACGGTTTTTCGCCCAAGGCGGCGCGCTATGCCGGTATTTCGGAAACCCGCATCATCGTCGTCACCATGATGATTTCCGGTGCGCTGGCCGGCATGATGGCGCTTAATCCGACCATGGGCGACCAGCACAATGTGGCCATCGACTTCGTTTCAGGCGCCGGCTTTGTCGGCATCGCGGTGGCCTTGATGGGCCGCTCGCATCCGGTCGGCATCGTGCTGGCGGCCATCCTGTTCGGCATGCTCTATCAGGGTGGGGCGGAGCTTGCCTTCGAAATGCCGGCGATCTCGCGCGACATGATCGTCATCATACAGGGGCTTGTCATCCTGTTTGCCGGCGCGCTGGAGCATATGTTCCGCCCTTCGATCCAGGCGCTGTTCGCCTCGTTCAGCCCGAAGGCGGTGGGCATGGCGGCTGCGAAAGGCGAGGGGGGCTGAGATGGATATCTTCAACGCCATCATCCAGACACTCGATTCGACGGTCCGGCTTTCGGTTCCGCTGCTGTTTGCCTGCCTTGCCGGCCTTTATTCGGAGCGCGCCGGCATTTTCGATATCGGGCTTGAAGGCAAGATGCTGGCAGGGGCCTTCGCAGGTGCTGCCGCGGCCGCGGTGTTTCATTCGGCGCTGATCGGGCTTGGCATGGCGATCCTCGTTTCGGTCGGCTTCGCGATGGTCCATGGCTTTGCCTCGATCACGCATCGGGGCAACCAGATCGTTTCAGGCGTCGCCATCAACTTCATCGCGGCCGGCTCGACGGTCATTCTGGGGCAGGCATGGTTCCATCAGGGCGGGCGGACGCCTGCTCTGGGCGCTGGCGAGCGGTTCTCGCCGATCACGCTACCGGGAGCCGATGCGGTGAAGGAAATGCCGATCATCGGCCCGCTCTATTCGGAACTGCTTTCGGGTCATTCCATCCTGGTCTATCTGGCCTTCGTCATGGTGCCGGTGACGTGGTGGGTGCTTTTTCGTACCCGGTTCGGGTTGCGACTGCGGGCTGTCGGCGAAAATCCGGCTGCGGTCGATACGGCGGGCATTTCCGTTGCCTGGCTACGCTACCGCGCGCTGATCTGCACCGGCGTCCTGACCGGCATTGCCGGTGCCTATCTGTCGATGGCGCAAAATGGCGGCTTCGTGAAGGACATGACCGCCGGCAAGGGCTATATCGCGCTCGCGGCGCTGATCTTTGCCAAGTGGAAGCCGGTCAACGCCATGTTCGCCTGCCTGCTGTTCGGGTTCCTCGACGCATTGTCGATCCGCCTGCAAGGCACGCCGCTGCCGCTCATTGGCAAGGTGCCGGTGCAGTTCATGCAGGCGCTGCCCTATGTGCTGACCGTCGTGCTGCTTGCCGGCTTCATCGGCAAGGCCATCCCGCCGCGCGCCGGCGGCGTGCCCTATGTGAAGGAGCGGTGAGCATGACGAGTTCGCATGACCTTTTCCTTGCCGCCAAAACCGCCATGGCCAAGGCCTATGCGCCCTATTCGAAGTTCCCGGTAGGAGCCGCCCTTCGCACCGACGATGGCCGGGTCTTTGCCGGCGCGAATATCGAGGTCGCGTCCTATCCCGAGGGCTGGTGCGCGGAAACGACGGCGCTCGGCCATTACATCATGGGGGGCGGCGGCAGGATCACGGAAATCGCGGTAACCGCCGAGCGGATGGCGTGCTGCACGCCCTGCGGTGGTTGCCGCCAGCGGTTGGCGGAATTTTGCGAACCATCGACAAAACTCTACCTTTGCGACGAGACCGGCGTGGTCGAAACCGTTACCATGGGCGATATGCTGCCCTACGGCTTTCAGGGCGACATGCTGAAATGAAGCAGGCCATCGATGTATTTGTCGAGCGGCTGGACGGGCTGGCACCCGCCACCGCACTGGTGCTGGGATCGGGCCTCGCCGGGCTGGTCGATCAGGTCGAGGATGCCGTGCGTATCCCCTATGCCGAATTGCCGGGCTTCCCGACAAGCAGCGTCAGTGGCCACGCCGGCGAAGTGGTGGGGGGCCGCTTTGGCGGCCAGCCGGTGCTGATGCTGGCCGGGCGGGCGCATTATTACGAGCATGGCAATGCCGCCGCCATGCGGCCCGTTCTGGAAGTGCTTGCCGGCATCGGCGTGAGCAAGTTGATCCTCACCAACGCGGCGGGTTCGCTCGATCCGCAAATGCTGCCCGGCTCGGTCATGCTGGTCACCGACCATATCAATTTTTCCGGGACCAACCCACTCATCGGCGAGGCGAGCGACCGCCGTTTCGTCGGGCTGACGGAAGCCTATGACGCGGCCATGCGCGAGGCGATCGAGCAGGCAGCGCGTGCTACCGGTACGATTCTGCACAAGGGCGTCTATATGTGGTTTTCCGGGCCGTCCTTCGAAACGCCCGCCGAAATCCGCATGGCGCGCGCGTTCGGGGCGGATGCGGTCGGCATGTCGACCGTGCCGGAAGTGATTATCGCCCGGTTCCTTGGCCTGCGGGTGGCGGCGTGCTCGGTCATCACCAACCTTGCGGCGGGCATGACCGGGGCGGAACTGTCGCATCAGGAAACCAAGGACATGGCCCCGGTCGGCGGCACGCGGCTGGCCACGATCTTGCGACATGTGTTCGCGGAGGGGCTGTTGGATGGGTAGGTCTCGACACGCCGGGGCGGCATAAAAATGCTCCCCCAGGAAATCATCCGCAAAAAGCGCGACGGCCAAAGACTGTCGCAGGACGAGATTGCCACCTTCATCACCGGACTGACCGCCGGCACGGTTTCCGACGGCCAGACGGCCGCCTTTGCGATGGCGGTTTATTTCAACGGCATGAGCCGCGACGAGGCGGTGGCGTTGACGCTGGCCATGCGCGATTCGGGCGCGGTGCTCGACTGGTCGCATCTGCCCGGCCCGGTCACCGACAAGCATTCGACCGGCGGCGTCGGCGATAATGTCTCGCTGATGCTGGCTCCCATTGTGGCAAGCTGCGGCGCTTATGTGCCGATGATTTCCGGGCGTGGGCTTGGCCATACCGGTGGCACGCTGGACAAGATGGACGCGATCCCCGGCTATGTCAGCCAGCCCGACCTAGCTCTTTTTCGCAAGACCGTGCAGGAGACGGGCTGCGCTATCATTGGCCAGACCGCCGATCTCGCGCCGGCGGACCGGCGGCTCTATGCGGTTCGCGACGTGACCGCCACGGTCGAATCGGTGCCGCTGATTACCGCTTCGATCCTGTCGAAGAAGCTGGCCGCCGGGCTGGATTCGCTGGTGCTGGACGTGAAACTCGGCAACGGCGCGTTCATGGAAAAGTCGCGCGATGCGACGGCTCTCGCCACCAGCCTCGTCGAGGTTGCCGTTGGCGCCGGCCTGAAAACCTCGGCGCTGGTGACGGCCATGGACGAGCCGCTGGCATCGGTTGCCGGTAACGCGCTCGAAGTGCTGAACGCGGTTGATTTCCTGACGGGCAGGTTTCGCGGCTCGCGTCTTGAGACGGTGACGCTGGCGCTGGCCGCCGAGATGCTGCATCAGGCCGGCCTTGCCGCGACCAACCAGGACGGCATGCGCCGCGCCGTCGAGGCGCTGGAGGGTGGCCGCGCCGCCGCCACGTTCGGCCGCATGGTCGCTGCCCTTGGCGGTCCCGCCGATTTCGTCGAGAATGCCGAAAGATATTTGCCGAAAGCCCCCGTGGAACTTGCCGTTCGCTCCGGTGCGGATGGCTTTGTCACCGGGATCGCAACGCGCGAAATCGGGCTGGCGGTGGTCGAACTTGGCGGCGGGCGCGGCCGCCCGGAAGACATGATCGACCATTCGGTCGGCATCAGCCGGCTGTTGCCGGTCGGTGCGCAGCTGTCGCGGGGCGACGCGCTGGCGCTGGTTCACGCCCGCACCCAGGCCGATGCGGAGAAAGCGGCCCTGGCCGTGCTTCGCGCCTATTCGGTCGGGCCGGGCAAGCCTGCCGCGAAAAAGTCGGTCATCCGGCGGATCGCGGCGTTCTAATTTACTGCACGAGAAGCAGGTTGCCGTCCTGCGCCTGGAATTTTTCCAGCCGGTTGAGGAAGCTCATGCCGATCAAATTGGTCTTCAAGGCCTTGTCGTCCAGCACGACCGCCTGCACGTCGTTGAGCGAAATCCGGCCGATCTGAAGACTGTCGACAGTGATGAGTGCCGCCTTGATGGTGCCGTTGGCGGTCGAAACCTCGTGGTTGAAGTCGGATGACGCAAGCGACACGCCGATCCTGCGGGCTGTCGAGGTGTTGATCGCAACGAGCGTGGCGCCGGTGTCGACCAGCGCGTCGATCTGGCGGCCGTTCAGCTTGAAGGTGCCCGCGAAATGACCGCGCCCGTCCGACTGGACGACGACCTTGCGGCCAAGCGGCTGCGGTGCTGCCGGGTTGATCGCGGTGGTGACCATTTTCAGATCTGGCGTGGCCGCCCGGTCGCCTTTCAGCGCGGCGGCCAGAAAGCGGTCCAGGACTGGCTTGTTCGACTGGTAGAGGATCGGGATCGATGCCGATACGCCGACGACGAACACGCCAAGGATGAGGAGCTTGCGCAGCATGAAAATTGCCTCTTCGAGAGAGGCAATTTGCGCTGGCAATGGTGTTTTTCGGGTTTAAATCGCGCGTTTTCGGCTGGTTTATGCGCAAAAAGCACTGGTTTTGCGTCAATAAACGGTAAATTTCGGCGCTATTTCGTGCCGTAGAGCCGGTCGCCGGCATCGCCGAGGCCGGGAAGAATGTAGCCTTTTTCGTTCAGCTGACGGTCGATGGAGGCGGTGTATACGGGGACATCGGGGTGCGCTTTGGTAAAGTGCTCGATGCCTTCGGGCGCGGCCAGCAGGCACAGGAAGCGGATGTTGGTCGCGCCGCGTTCCTTCAGCTTTTCCACGGCCGCGATTGCGGAATTGGCCGTCGCCAGCATCGGATCAACGACGATGATCAGCCGGTCGGCGAGGTCGCTCGGCGCCTTGAAGAAATATTCGACCGCCTCCAGCGTTTCATGGTCGCGGTACAGCCCGATATGGGCGACGCGGGCGGCCGGCACCAGGTCGAGCAACCCTTCAAGCAAACCGTTGCCGGCGCGCAGCACCGAGGCAAACACCAGCTTCTTGCCTTCGAGGATCGGCGCGTCCATGGTTTCCATGGGTGTCTCGATCTGCGTCGTCGTCAGTTCGAGGTTGCGGGTTACTTCATAACCGAGCAGCAGCGATATTTCGCGCAACAGCCGCCGGAAACCAGCCGTCGAAGTCTCCTTCTTGCGCATGATGCTGAGCTTGTGCTGCACCAGCGGATGGTCGATGACGGTGACGCCCTTCATGGTCTTCTCCTTGAATTTCCGGCTTTGGAGAAACCCTAGCGGGAATGAGCATGCCAAGGAACGGGCTTGGAGGCACGATCACAGCTTTTGCAGAAGATTCAGCGGATGGGCTTGCCCGCCAGCCGCGCCAGCAGGGCGGTCTTGGTCTTCGTGTCGATGAAAGCCGCTTCGATGGCCGTTCGCGTAATGGCTGCCAGCGCCTTCTCGTTCAGGCCGAAATGCCGGGCGGCATTGTCGTATTCCTGTTTGAGCGATGTGTGGAAAAAAGGCGGGTCGTCGGAATTCAGCGTCACTTTGCAGCCCGCCGCCATCAGCGCGGGAAAAGGATGCTCGGCAAAACCGGCATAGAGACCAAGCGCGATGTTGGAACCGGGGCAGCATTCCAGCACCACGCCTTCGTCGGCGATACGCTGGACCAGGCCGGGATTTTCAATGGCGCGCACCCCGTGGCCGATGCGGGAGGGGCGGATGTGGTCAAGCGCCGCAACCACGCTTTCCCAGCCCAGCAGTTCGCCGGCATGAATGGTGATGCCCAGCCCGGCCTCGCGCGCAATTTCGAAGGCGCGCACATAGTCTTCGATGTCGCCGATCCGTTCGTCGCCGGCGACGCCGAAACCTGTCACCAGTGGGTGTCCGCAACGGGCCGCGAAGCGTGCCGCCTTCTCGATGGATTCCACCCCGATATGGCGCACACCGGTAACGATCATGCGGCTTTCGATGCCGGTTCTGGCCCTGGCGCGGATCATCCCTTCGCCCAGCGCATCCGTATAGGCTTTCGGCGACAGGCCGGCCTTGGTGGCGTGATCGGGCGAGGTGAATATCTCGGAATAGATGGCGCCGTCGCGGGCAAGGCTGGTGAGATAGTGGTCGGCCAGCAGCGCATAGTCTTCTTCGCTACGGAAAAGGCTGGCAGCAAAATCGTAGGCCGCCAGAAAGGAGGTGAAGTCGTGCCAGACAAAGGAACCGTCGCGGATGAAGGCTGTATGATCGCTGCCGTATTTCTGCGCCTGGCGGATGACCAGGTCCGGCGATGCAGCGCCTTCGATGTGACAGTGAAGTTCCGCTTTCAACAGCATTCCGTCTTCCCGTTACGCCAGCGCGATGCGCGGCCGAACACCGCGTCTTAAACAATAGCGCCCCGTATCTCTATCGGCTATGGTCCCGCCGGTTTTAGGTCGGATCAAAAGAATGTCAGTTGAGAGAACCAGAGCGTCGGGCGGCATGGAAACGTCCTACGGTTTCCAGCAGGTGGAGGCGGGCGAAAAGCAGCCGCTGGTCAACGACGTCTTCCACAAGGTCGCCAAGCGCTACGATCTGATGAACGATTTGATGTCGGCCGGCCTGCATCGCATGTGGAAGGGCGCCATGGTTGCCTGGCTCAATCCGCCGAAGCGGCCGGGCTGGCGCGTGCTGGACGTTGCCGGCGGCACCGGCGATATCGCCTTCAAGATCGTGGAGGCCAGCCACCGCAATGCGCACGCGACCGTGCTCGACATCAACGGCTCGATGCTTTCGGTCGGGCGCGACCGCGCCGAGAAAAAGGGCCTTTCGGAAAACACCGATTTCGTCGAAGCGAACGCCGAGGAACTGCCGTTCGAGGACGGCACTTTCGACGCCTATACGATCGCTTTCGGCATCCGCAACGTGCCGCGAATCGATGTGGCGCTTTCCGAGGCGTTTCGCGTGCTGAAGCCCGGCGGCCGGTTCCTGTGCCTCGAATTTTCCGAAGTCGACATGCCAGTGCTCGACAAGGTGTATGAAACGTGGTCGTTCAACGCCATCCCGAAGATCGGCAAGGCGGTGACCGGCGACGGCGAGCCTTATTCCTATCTGGTCGAATCGATCCGAAAATTCCCCAACCAGGCCAATTTCGTCACAATGATTGGCCGCGCCGGCTTCGAGCGCGTCAGTTTCCGAAACTATTCCGGTGGTATCGCGGCCGCCCATTCCGGTTGGAAGCTTTGAGGCAGGTGCGGCGATGAGCAGC
This sequence comes from Mesorhizobium sp. A556, assembly GCF_054489545.1. NCBI lineage: Bacteria > Pseudomonadati > Pseudomonadota > Alphaproteobacteria > Hyphomicrobiales > Phyllobacteriaceae > Mesorhizobium > Mesorhizobium sp. A556. The sequence continues at coordinate 45,964 of NZ_JBTMXA010000012.1, read as the reverse complement.
CTCAGTGCCGGCCTCCGGCTCGCCAGAGCCGGCTGGGTCCTGGTGCGCGAAGGCGTGGTCGCGGCGTTGCCGGGCGACCAGCTTTCGGGCATGCCGAAGTTTGGCTGGCGGATTGCCCGGCTGTTTACCCGCCGTCGCGCGCTCCGCTACCAGCGCAGCGACCGCTTGGCGAAAGCCGTGGCGCGGCTTGGGCCTTCCTATGTCAAGCTCGGCCAGTTCATGGCGACCCGGCCCGATGTGGTCGGCAACGATATCGCGCTCGATCTCGCCATGCTGCAGGACAAGATGCATACCTTCCCGAAGGGCGAGGCGATCGCGGCGATCGAGGGTTCTCTTGGCCGTCCGGTAGGGGAACTTTATACCGATTTCGGCGACGCGGTCGCCGCAGCCTCCATCGCCCAGGTGCATTCGGCGTCGGTTACGCACGAGGATGGCCAGCAGACCGTGGCGGTGAAGGTGATCCGCCCCGGCGTGCGTCGCCGCTTCGCGCACGACCTTGAAAGCTTCTTCCTCGCCGCGCGCCTGCAGGAAAAATACATCCCGTCCTCGCGCCGCCTGCAGCCTGTCGCCGTGACGCAAACGCTGGCGCAGACGACCAGGATCGAGATGGATTTGCGGCTGGAAGCGGCAGCGCTTTCGGAGCTTGGCGAAAACACCAGGGACGATCCGGGCTTTCGCGTGCCCTCGGTCGATTGGGAGCGCACCGGCCGCGACGTGCTGACCATGGAATGGATAGACGGCATCAAGATGAACGATGTCGCGGGCCTGGCTGCGGCCGGGCACGATCTGAAGGCCATCGCCGCCAATCTCGTCCAGTCGTTCCTGCGCCATACGCTGCGCGACGGCTTTTTCCATGCCGACATGCATCCGGGCAATCTGTTCGTCGACGAGGGCGGCACTATCGTCGCCGTCGATCTCGGCATTGCCGGCCGGCTCGGCAAGAAGGAGCGTCGGTTCCTGGCGGAAATCCTCTACGGCTTTATCACGCGCGATTATTTGCGGGTGGCGGAAGTTCATTTCGAAGCCGGTTATGTGCCGCGCCAGCACAATGTCGCGGCCTTCGCGCAGGCTATTCGCGCCATTGGCGAGCCGATCCATGGCCAACCGGCGGAAACCATCTCCATGGCCAAGCTTTTGACGTTGCTGTTCGAGGTGACGGAACTTTTCGACATGCAGACGCGCCCCGAACTGGTGCTGTTGCAAAAGACCATGGTGGTGGTGGAAGGCGTCGCCCGCACGCTCGATCCCGCTTTCAATATGTGGAAGACGGCCGAACCGGTGGTGGGCGACTGGATACGCGGCAATCTCGGCCCGCGCGGCCTGTTGAGCGATGCGCGCGAGGGCGTCGGCGCGCTGGTTTCGCTGGCGCGCCAGGCACCGGATTTTGCGCAGCGCACCGAACGCCTGTCGCGAGAAATCGACCGGATGGCCGAGAATGGCCTGCGTTTCGACGAGGCGACGGCAAAGGCCATCGGCAAGGCCGAGGCGCGAGCGACGCGCTCGGGCCGCGTGGCGCTATGGATTATCGCGCTGACGCTGCTGTGGCTGGCGTGACGAGGCGTCGTTGTGCGCTTCGTTCGCTTCCTCTAGTCTTCGCTCGCTGACAAAGGGCTTCTGCATGACACTTTCGCAAAAGCGCATTCTGCTCACCATCGGGGGCGGTATCGCGGCCTACAAGGCACTCGACCTTATCCGTCGGCTGCGCGAGCGCGGAGCATCCGTGCGCTGCGTCATGAGTGCGGCGGCGCAGGAGTTCGTCACGCCGCTGTCGGTGGGCGCGCTTTCGGCCGACCATGTTTTTACCGAATTGTTCGACCGGCAGGGCGAGCACGACATCGGCCATATCCGGCTTTCACGCGAGGCCGATCTCGTTGTGGTGGCACCGGCTACGGCTGATCTGATGGCCAAACTGGCCAACGGCCATGCCAACGATCTTGCGTCCACAGTCCTTTTGGCCACGGACAAGCCGGTGTTGATGGCGCCGGCGATGAACCCGCTTATGTGGGCGCACCCGGCGACGCGCCGCAACCGTGCCACGCTGGAAAAGGACGGCGTCAGTTTCGTCGGGCCGATGAGAGGCGAAATGGCGGAAAGCAACGAGGCGGGTGAGGGCCGGATGGCGGAGCCGCTGGCAATCGTGGAAGCCGTGGAAGCTTTGCTGGAGGGCGGGCAAAAGCCGCTTTCGGGCCGAAAAATAATCGTCACGTCCGGCCCGACGCATGAGCCGATCGATCCGGTGCGCTACATCGCCAACCGTTCGTCGGGCAAGCAGGGCCATGCCATTGCTGCGGCCCTGGCGAAACTGGGCGCGAATGTGCATCTTGTTTCCGGCCCGGTTGCGATTGCCGATCCGGCGGGCGTTACGACCGTCCATGTCGAGCGCGCGCAGGAAATGCGCGACGCGGTGGAAAAGCTGCTGCCGGCCGACGCGGCCGTCTTCGTGGCGGCGGTTGCCGATTGGCGCACCGCCGATTCGTCTGGCGAAAAGATCAAGAAGGTCGCGGGAGAGGGGCCGCCGGCCCTGCACATGGTCGAAAATCCCGACATTCTCGCGGGCGTCGGGCATCACCAGTTGCGGCCCGCGCTGGTTGTCGGCTTCGCTGCCGAAACGCGAGACCTTGTGGCAAACGCCGAGGCGAAGCTGAAGAAGAAGGGGGCCGATTTCATCGTCGCCAACGACGTTTCGCATGATAGCGGCATCGGCAATGGCGGCGTGATGGGCGGCGACCGCAACCGGGTGCGCATCGTGAGCGCTACCGGCGTCGAGGAATGGCCTGAAATGGGCAAGGAAGAAGTGGCGGCGCGGCTGGCTAGCCTGATCGCCGAAAAGCTCAAGACTGCCCGTTAAAAAGCGTTCCCGACACACCGTGCGCCCAACCGGATGCACGGTGTTTCGGGATTGCTCAAAGCCGAGAGCCGCTATTTGAAGGAGCGGATCAGCTCCATCGAAGTCACCGCTACGGCGAGGTTCAGGCCGGTCTGGGCCTGTACGCTCAACGGTTGCAAGGTGATCGAGTCGCGAAAGCCGCCGACGAGGAGATTGGCGCCGCCGCCGGTCACAATCGAGGCTTCGGCATTCACGCCGACATAGGTGCCGCCAAGCTTGTCGCCTGGCTCGCCCCTGGTGGCTGCCAGCACGGCCCATTGCAGCGCGCCCTGGTTGGTGGCGCCGAGATCCACGCCGAGCTTGGAGATGACGCCGGTATAGGCTTCCGAGCCGCCGCCATGATGCGGACGGAACGTGCAGGCCACGCCTTTGTTCGACGTGATGACATAGCCGGTGCCGCCATCAATGGTGCAATCTAGGACGCCGAGTTCGACGCCGGCATAGGCCGGAGCCACCATCAGCGTGGCGAGAAGCGCGGTAGCGCAAGCAATTTTTGTTTTCATGGGAAAAACCCTCTTTGTGTTACCAGGATCAATGAACTGGAGCCGGAAGGGTTCCTGAAAAACCATGGCGCAAGCATGGCAGTTGCTGCGTCACATGGCCTTTTCATTGTCGGAGATCGCGACCCGGACGGCGGAGGCGCTTACCCCTGCCGCAAGGGCAAGCCCGCTTTCTTCACGCAGGCAGGTTAAGGCAAGCCGCGTTCCCAGCCTTGATCCGAAAATCCGTCAGCTACGGGCGGTGCGGCTGAGGCCGTCCTTGGCAGGCTGGTAGGTCGGGTTCAGGCGCGCGGCCTCGCGATAGGATTTTGCCGCCTTTGCCTTGTCGCCGCGGCGCTCGTAGATCAGCCCCTGATTGGCCCACGCTTCGGCGTTCTTGCCGTCGAGCTTGATGGCCATGTTGAAATCGGCGAAGGCGTTGTCTTCCTGGTTCAGCGCCAGATAGGAAAGGCCGCGGCCATTATAGGGCTCGGAAGCGTCCGGCGCCAACGAGATCGCGGTCGAGAAATCCTCGATGGCGAACTTGTGCTGGCCCTGGCTCTGATAGATCAGGCCGCGATTGTGATAGGCGCGGGCATCCGTAGTGTCGAGCTGGATCGCCTTCTGGAAGTCGTTGAACGCGTCCTGCGTGCGACCGGCCTTCCGGTAGAGATTGCCGCGCCCGATATAGGCGGCGTCGTAGCTGGCGTTGATCTGGATGGAGCGGTTGTAGTCGTTCAGCGCGCTCGTCTGGTCGCCGAGGAAGCGATAGATCAGGGCGCGGTTCGAATAGGCCTGGTAGAAATTCGGATTGAGCTGGATCGCCGTGTTGAAGTCCTTCAGCGCCGCCTGGTACTGGCCGCCGCGGCCATAGGCCGAGCCGCGCACATTGTAGCCTTCGGGATCGCGCGGATTGCTCTGGATGACGGAGGACAGCGACGAGATGTTTTCGCTCGAGCCTTGCGCCTTGTCGATGGACGCCAGTTCGCCGGCGGGGCCCGTCTGGCAGGCGCTCAGCGCCAGTCCCGAAAGCAACACCGTTGCCAATGCGAAGCCGCGTATGGCGCTTGTGCGCTTTCCGGTGAGTGCGTTCATCTCTTCCTGATCCTTAATGCCGAGGTGCCGTCCAGAGCGCCGTGCGTCCAATTGGACGCACAAAGGACGCTCTAGCACTTTGATTGAGCATCGGAATAATCCGAAAACCGATTCTCACTTTTCGGTTCGATGCCCTAGATACGGGTCCCCCTCCGGGCCTGGTCAAGTAGAAATAAAAAGGTGGCGTCGATTCTGCATCGCGCCACCTCAGGGTATCCGTCGAAAGGGACGAAAGATTGGCGGTATCAGCGCGAAGGACGCGCAGCACCCGCACCGGCAGCACCGGCGGCCACGGGGCGCGGCGTCATCGGCAGCAGGCCCTCGCGCTGGGCGCGCTTGCGAGCCAGCTTGCGAGCGCGGCGCACGGCCTCGGCCTTTTCACGGGCACGCTTCTCGGAGGGCTTTTCGTAAGCCCCACGCATCTTCATTTCGCGGAAAATGCCTTCGCGCTGCATTTTCTTTTTCAGTGCGCGAAGCGCTTGGTCAACGTTATTGTCGCGGACGAGTACCTGCACTTGGAATCCTGTCTTTCGTGTTTGAAATCAACAGGCAAGCGGCCACATCCGCCCGCCTCCGCAGCAGTCTCCACCGCGAATTGCGGCGGCTGATAGCAGAAATGGCATACCCTGTCCACCAAAGAGTGTGAATCCGGGGTGATTTTGCCAGGTCTATTCGGCGGCGTCGCGCGTTGCGGCGGCGTCATCGGGCGCGTTCGGATCGCCCGGTGCTGTCTCGCAGCCAAGGTCGGGAAAGGCCAGCACGCGCTTGCCATGAAAATCGGTGCGCGTGACCAAAAGGTTGCGTTCTTCGAAATAGGCCAGCAGGCGCGCGGCGCGGCGCGGCGAATGGCTGCCGTAGATGCGGGCCAGCACCGCATCCGACGGGCAGGGCGCACCGGCAAGCGCTGCCTGCGCCACCACCAGGAAAACGCCTTGCAGGTCGGCCGGCAGCGATTCGGAAAGGCCAAGCGCAATCGGCCACGATTCGCCGCCGGCCGTCTTCTGGTCGACGCCGGCGCGGGCAACGGCAAACTTGCGGCGGAAGCCGGGCAAATCGAGCGGGCTGCCCAGCACGCGCCGGATGCGGCAGCGTACCAGAAAGTCCTGATAGAGCACGGCGTCGGTGCGGAAGGCCGCATCGGGATCGTCGAGGATTTCGCGCATGACCTTGGCGATGCCGGCTTCGCGCTCCGCCTCGTCGATGATGTCGAAAACCGGTTCGGCAGGCGGTTCAGGTGCGGGAGCCGGCCGGGACAGTTGGGCGATCAGGTCGGCGGTCGGGATCTGCGCCGGGGGTGGCGGTTTACGCACCGGCAGGCGCGCCTCGTCGGGGCCGGGCGTGAAGATCAGGTCGCGCGCGTCTTCCGGCGCGTCGGGCAGCGGCGTCAGTTTTGGGCTCATCGAGCGTGCCGAGGTTTCCACCGTGCCGATGGTGATCGGCAGCGGCCGGCGCGACATGGCAGGTCCGAGCGCCACGAAATGGCCGCGCGCCAGATCACGGAACATTTCCGCCTGCCGCCGGTCCATGCCTAGAAGGTCGGCGGCGCGCGCCATGTCGATATCGAGGAAGGTGCGCCCCATGAGAAAATTGGAAGCTTCGGCGGCGACATTCTTGGCAAGCTTGGCCAAGCGCTGCGTGGCAATGACGCCGGCCAGTCCGCGCTTGCGGCCCCGGCACATCAAATTGGTCATCGCGCCAAGCGATATTTTCCGCGCCTCGTCGGAGACTTCGCCGGCCACAGCCGGGGCGAAAAGCTGCGCTTCGTCGACCACGACCAGGACCGGATACCAGAAATCGCGCTCGGTATCGAACATGCCGCCTAGAAAGGCTGCCGCGGCACGCATCTGCTGCTCGACGTCCAGCCCTTCGAGGTTGAGCACGACGGACACGCGGTGCTGGCGGATACGGCCGGCGATACGGGTCAGTTCCGCCTCGGTGCGCTGTGCATCGACCACGACATGGCCGAATCGGTCGGCCAGCGTGACGAAATCGCCCTCCGGGTCGATCACGCATTGCTGCACCCAGGGCGCGCTCTGCTCCAGCAGGCGACGCAGCAGATGCGACTTTCCCGAACCCGAATTGCCCTGCACCAGCAGGCGGGTCGCCAAAAGTTCCTCAAGATCGAGCATGGCCGGCTTTCCAGCGGAAGCCGTGCCCATGTCTATATCCACCTTCATCGCCGCTCCTTCGTACCTACGATCCCTAGCATTCGATGTGCGCGATGCGAACCATTGCGAGCCAATACCCACAGGCGCCTTGCCGCATGGGCCCGGGCGGCGCAAAACGCCAATCGCCGTCGCAAACAGCGCAAGGGTGACAGCGTGGTTTCGCTAGTGATACACCTCGCGCGTCGGACGCCAATTTAAGCCGACTGCCATCCGCGAGGCCAGAAACGTGAAAAAATATTCGGTATTCGCCATTGCCCGAGAGGCCATGCGCGGCCACAAGGGCTGGGAAGAGCAGTGGCCTTCGCCGGAGCCCAAGAAAGAGTACGACGTCATCATCGTCGGGGCCGGCGGGCATGGGCTTGGCACGGCCTATTACCTGGCCAAGGAACACGGCATCACCAATATCGCGGTGATCGAAAAGGGCTGGCTGGGCGGCGGCAATACCGGCCGCAACACCACCATCATCCGCTCCAACTATCTCTATGACGAATCGGCCGGCATTTACGATCATGCGCTGAAGCTGTGGGACGGGCTTTCGCAGGAGCTGAACTACAACGTCATGTATTCGGCGCGCGGCGTCATGATGCTGGCGCACAATGTCCATGATGTGCAGGTGTTCAAGCGGCACATCCATGCCAACCGCCTGAACGGCATCGATAATGAATGGCTGACGCCGGAGCAGGCCAAGGAATTCTGCCCGCCGCTGAATACTTCGCCCGATGCCCGCTATCCGGTGGTGGGTGCCGCCCTGCAACGGCGCGGCGGCACGGCTCGCCACGACGCGGTTGCCTGGGGCTATGCGCGGGGCGCTTCGGCGCGCGGCGTCGATATCATCCAGAATTGCGAAGTGACCGGCATCAAGCGCGCGCCGGACGGCCGCGTCACCGGCGTCGACACCACGCGCGGCTTCATCGGCGCGAAGAAGGTTGGCGTGGTGGCGTCCGGCCATTCCTCGGTGCTGATGAACATGGCCGGCGTGCGCATGCCGCTGGAAAGCTATCCGCTGCAGGCGCTGGTGTCGGAGCCGGTCAAGCCGGTGGTGCCTTGCGTGGTCATGTCCAACACGGTGCATGCCTATATTTCGCAGTCCGACAAGGGCGAACTGGTGATCGGGGCCGGTACGGACCAGTATATTTCCTACTCCCAGACGGGTGGGCTTCATATTTTGCAGCACACGCTGGACGCGATCTGCGAGATGTTCCCGATGTTCACGCGCATGAAGATGCTGCGCTCCTGGGGCGGCATCGTCGACGTGACGCCGGACCGCTCGCCGATCCTGGCCAAGACGCCGGTTCCGGGCCTCTACGTCAATTGCGGCTGGGGCACCGGCGGTTTCAAGGCGACGCCGGGTTCGGCCAATGTCTTTGCCTACACGATCGCCAAGGACGAGCCGCACCGGATCAACGCGCCGTTCACGCTGGAGCGCTTCCGCACCGGCCGCCTGATCGACGAAGCGGCCGCCGCCGCCGTGGCGCACTGAGCGAAGTCCGGTGACGAAGAGAGCGAACAGACGATTTTTTATGATGGGTGCCGGCGCAGCGCTACTCTCCGTGCTTGCCGCGCAGGTGCATCAGTACACCGGCTCGGAATTCGCCTACCATCTGGTAGGAGTCTTCATGTTCGCCGCATTCTTTCTTCTGGCGGTTCTGGGAATTGCTCCGTGGGCAGGAACACTCGCACTGAAGTATCCCATTCATAACACCGAGGGATTCCGCAAAGACTATTCTGCGGAGCCCGAGAAGGAAATCGGTGCCTATTATTCACGAGGCTGGCGGCGAAGGATGGAACGCGTTGGTCTCAGGAACACGAAAGCGTTTGGCCTTTATATCGAACCAGACGGGAAGAGTTGATTCATGCTGCTGATCCGCTGCCCCTATTGCGAAGAAGAACGTCCGGAACTCGAATTCCGCAACGCCGGCGAGGCGCATGTCGAGCGCTCGGCAAACATGGCCGGGGAAAGCGATGCGGATTTCGAAAAATTCTTCTTCATCCGCTCGAACCCCAAGGGCATCATCTATGAGCGCTGGCGGCATGTGCATGGCTGCGCGCGCTTCTTCAATGCCGTGCGCGATACCATCACCGACAAGTTCGTCATGACCTACAAGGCGGGCGAGAAGAAACCCTCCAAGCTGCCGGGAGCGGGCAAATGAGCGCGTCTTTCCGTATCCCCAATGCCGGCCGGCTGAAGCAGGCCGCGACCGTGCGGTTCAGCTTCGACGACAAGCCTTATACGGGCGTTCAGGGCGACACGCTGGCTTCGGCGCTGCTGGCCAATGGCGTGCATCTGGTCGGTCGGTCGTTCAAATATCACCGTCCGCGCGGTATCCTTTCCGCTGGTGCGGAAGAACCTAACGCGCTGGTGCAGATCGAGCGCGATGCGGCCCGCAAGGCCCCAAACGTGCGCGCCACCGTGCAGGAAATCTATGACGGGCTGAAGGCCGGTTCTCAGAACCGCTGGCCGTCGCTTTCCTTTGACGTCGGTGCGGTCAACGACCTTGCCTCGCCCTTCTTCTCGGCCGGTTTCTACTACAAGACCTTCATGTGGCCGAAGGCGGCCTGGAAATCCTTCTACGAGCCGAAAATCCGCGCGGCCGCTGGCCTCGGTGTCGCCCCCGACAAGGCGGACCCGGATCATTATGCGGCACAATATGGGCATTGCGACGTGCTGGTGCTTGGCGGCGGCGCTGCCGGCATCGCGGCGGCGCTTGCCGCAGCTGAAACCGGCGTGCGCGTTATCCTGGCCGACGAGCAGGCGGAACTGGGCGGTTCACTTCGTTTCGAAAGCGGCGCGAAGATCGACGGGCAGGATGGCTGGACGTGGGCGCAGGCCGCTGTCGCCAGGCTGGAAGCCATGGACAATGTGCAGGTTCTGTCGCGCAGCACGGCGTTTGGCTATTACGCGCAGAATTTCGTCGCCTTGACCGAGCGCGTCAGCGACCATCTGCAAAGCCCCGGCATCGACCTGCCGCGCGAGCGGCTGTGGCAGATCCGGGCCAAGCGCGTCGTGCTGGCCACCGGCTCCATCGAGCGTCACATGGTGTTTGCCGACAACGACCGGCCGGGCGTCATGCTGGCTTCGGCGGCGCGCACCTATCTCAACCATTACGGCGTCGCCGTGGGCAAAAATGTCGGCGTCTATACCGCCAATGACAGCGCCTATGCGGCGGCCATCGACCTGAAAAAGGCCGGCGTGAATATCGCCGCTCTGGTCGATCTGCGCGACAACCCGACCGGGGCGCTGGTCGATGAGGCGCGTGGACTCGGCATCGAGGTTCATACCGGCCGCGCCGTCATCCGCGCCGGCGGCAAGCTGCGCGTCAACTCCATGGTCGTGCAGCCGAAGAATGGCGGCGGCGAGCGCAAGATCGCGGTCGATGCGATCCTGATGTCGGCCGGCTGGACGCCTTCCGTGCATCTGTTCTCGCAGTCGCGCGGCAAGGTCGCCTTCAACGACGAGGTCAAGCGCTTCCTGCCCGGCACCTATGCGCAGGATTGCGTGTCGGTCGGCGCGTGCAACGGCACGGATGGGCTGTCGGGCACCATTGACGAAGCCTATGCGGCGGGCACCAAGGCGGCAAAGGATTCCGGCGCGAAAAGCGTCAAGGGCACCAAGCCCAAGGTCGAGGCCAGTGAAAGCTGGTCGCGCGGCATGCTGGGTACGGCACCCGGTGCCGGACCGGGCACGACGGTCAAGTCGTTCGTCGATTTCCAGAACGACGTGACCGCCAAGGATATCCGCCAGGCGGTGCATGAGGGCATGCGCTCGATCGAGCACGTCAAGCGCTTCACCACCAACGGCATGGCGACCGACCAGGGCAAGACTTCCAACATGCACGGGCTGGCGATTGCCGCCGACGAGTTGGACAAGCCGATCCCGGAAGTGGGCCTGACCACGTTCCGCGCGCCCTATACGCCGGTGACGTTCGGCTCCATCGTCGGGCACGCGCGCGGCGCGCTGTTCGATCCGACGCGGCGCACGGCAACCCATGGCTGGGCCGAAAAGCACGGCGCGGTGTTCGAAGACGTCGGCAACTGGAAGCGCGCCTGGTATTTTCCCAAGGCCGGCGAGGACATGCACGCCGCCGTCGACCGCGAATGCGTGACGGTGCGAAAGACGGCCGGCCTGTTCGACGCCTCGACGCTCGGCAAGATCGAGGTGGTTGGACCGGATGCGGCCGCCTTCATGGAACTGATGTACACCAACCCGTGGCAGAAGCTGGAGACCGGCCGCTGCCGCTATGGCCTGATGCTGCGCGAGGATGGCTTCATTTATGACGACGGCGTGGTCGGCAGGCTGGCGGAGGACCGCTTCCATGTGACGACGACGACCGGCGGTGCCGCGCGCGTCATGAACCAGATGGAGGACTACCTCCAGACAGAGGTTCCGCATCTCAATGTGTGGCTGACGTCGACTTCGGAACAGTGGGCGGTGATTGCCGTGCAGGGGCCGAAGTCTCGCGACATTATTGCGCCGCTGATCGAGGGCATCGATCTTTCCGACGCTGCGATGCCGCATATGTCGGTGCGCGAGGGCACAATTTGCGGCGTGCCGACGCGGCTGTTTCGCATGTCGTTCTCCGGCGAGCGCGGTTTTGAGGTCAACGTGCCGGCCGACTATGGCGAGGCGGTATGGGAAGCGCTGTGGGCCGAAGGGCAAAAGCATGGCGCTTGTGCCTACGGCACCGAGGCGATGCACGTCTTGCGCGCCGAGAAAGGCTACATCATCGTCGGCCAGGATACGGATGGCACCGTCACCGTCGACGACGCCGGGCTCAACTGGGCGATCGGCAAGAAGAAGACCGATTTCGTCGGTATTCGCGGCATGACGCGCCCCGATCTGGTCGCCAAGGGCCGCAAGCAACTGGTGGGCCTGAAGACCAAGGACCCGAAGGTGGTGCTGGAGGAGGGCGCGCAGATCGTTGCCGACCCGAAACAGGCGATCCCGATGACGATGATCGGCCATGTCACGTCGAGCTACTGGTCGGAGAATTGCGGGCGCTCCATCGCGCTCGCGCTGCTGGCCGGCGGGCGCGACCGCATGGGCTCGACGCTCTATGTGCCGATGCCGGACGGCGTGATCGAAGTGGAAGTCACCGGCGTGGTGTTCTTCGACGAGAAGGGGGAACACCTCAATGGCTAAGGCTGTATCTGGGGCTAAAGCAGCAACTGGGGCCAAAGAGGCGTCTGGGGATAAGCCGGAAGCGGCGGCCAAGCCCGCATCCGGGGCAAAGAAGGCTGCTGCAACGGGTGCGCCGGCTTCCGCGCCTTCCGTCGAGCGTCGCCCGGTGCTGGCAGGCAAGACGGTTTCGGCATCGAGCGTTGCGCTGGCGATACTGCCGCCTGCGGAGCGCATTTCTCTGCGCGCGTCCGAAGCTTCGGTTGCCTCGGTATCAAGGGCGCTGGGGCTGACGCTGCCGCAAAAACCGAAAACTTCCGCCTCGAAGGGCGGCCGTACGGCCTTGTGGCTCGGGCCGGACGAATGGCTGGTCATCGATGACGCCGGCGGAGATCTTCTTGCCGATTGCGCCAAGGCCAAGGCGCTGCATTCTTCCGTTGCTATTTCGCATCGCAACGTGGCGATTGCCGTGACCGGGACGGGCGCGGCTGCCACGATCAATTCGGGCTGTCCGCAGGATCTGTCGCTGGAAGCTTTCCCGGTTGGCGCATGCTCGCGCACGGTACTAGGCAAGAGCGAAATCGTGCTCTACCGCACGGCGCCTGACGCTTTCCGCGTGGAATGCTGGCGTTCCTTCTCCGACTATGTCTTTACTCACCTGTCCGAGGCTGCACGCAGCGCCTGAAGTTCTGCCTGGCCCGGAACCTTTGTCGCGAGGAACCGTTTTCCCGCGACAGGAGACATCGCCATGGCCAAGCCGTCGATACCAGCGACTTCAGCAAAGAAGGTGAAAACTTCTGCTGTCCGTTCGCTCGAAAAAGAGCAGAAGGACGAGACTGCCGGCACTCCGGAAGAAGAACTTGAGGAGGGGTTGGAAAGCACGTTTCCCGCCAGTGACCCGATCTCGATCGTCTCGACCTCCATTCCCGGCAAGCCCAAAAGACGGTAGGCCGACGGCAGCGAGTAGCTGCGGGCTTTTAACCCATCAGGTTGAATTCGAAGGGCTACTGCGCCCCGGCCTTGCCCTGCCGGGCGGCTATCGTCATGCCGCGCCGGGCGCGGAACACGTCCCACTGCTGGTCGACCAGCACGCCGAGGAGGATGACGCCGCCCATTACCGCGAAGTTCAGCGACGACGGTATGCCGAGCAGGTTGACGAAGTTCTGCAACTCCTGCAGCAGCACGGTGCCGAGGACCACGCCGACGATGGAACCTTCGCCGCCACGCAACGAAAAGCCGCCCAGCACGGCGGCGGCAATGGCGTAGAGTTCGTAGAAATTGCCGTGGCTGGCTGGTGAGATCGAGCGCGTGTACATGGCGAAATAGACGGCAGAGACGGCGGTCAGCACGCCGCAGATGACATAAGCCGCCATCACCATGCGCTGCGTGCGGATGCCCGAATATTTCGCCGCCTCTTCATTCTTGCCGATGGCGTAGAGATAGCGTCCATACACCGACCGGTGCAGAAGTATCCAGCTTATGACGGCGATGACGATCAGCGCGATGAAGCTGTTTGGAATGCCGTAGAAACGGCCTGCCGTCAGGAATTCGAGGGTCGGGAAGCTTTGGCCGAAGGCGAAGCCGGCGGTGCCGTCGGCGGTATAAAAACGGGCCACGCCGCGATAGATCAACAGGCCGCACAACGTGACCACGAAGGGCTGCAGGTTGAGCCTGGCGATCAGCCAGCCATGCGCCAGGCCGGTGACCCCGCCCAGGACGAGGATGAGCGGCAGCGCCACCGCCCAGTCCATGCCACGCGTGGCGATGAAATCGACGAACAGGACGCCGAGCAGCGCGATCAGCGAGCCTACCGACAATTCGATGCCGCCGGTGATGATAACGAACGCCTGGCCGATGGAGAGGATGCCGAACAGGCCGATCAGGTTCGAGGTGTTGGCAAGGTTGATCGGCAGCAGGAAGCGCGGATTGATCGCCGCGACGACGGCACCCACCACCAGGATGAGGATCAACAGGCCGAGATCTTTCTTGGTCATCGTCTTCTCCTCGCCCTTTTTCTACTTCGGCTGCTTGCCTACCGCCAGAAGCAGCACGTTTTCCTGGCTGAATTTTTCCCGGCCCAGAATGCCGGCAATCGAGCCTTCATGCATCACGGCGATGCGGTCCGAGACGCCGATCACCTCTTCCATGTCGCTTGAAATCATCAGCACGGCGACGCCGGCATCCGCCAGCTTGCGCATCAGAGCGTAGATTTCGGCCTTGGCGCCAATGTCGATGCCGCGCGTCGGCTCGTCGAGGATCATCACCTTGGGGTTCATCGCGAGCCATTTGGCCAGAACGACCTTTTGCTGGTTGCCACCCGAAAGCGTGCCGGTGCGCGTCTTGACCGAAGGAGCCTTGATGCCGAGATTGGCTTTCTGCGTCTCGGCGGTCGCCGTTTCGCTGGCGGCGGACACCAGAAAGCGCGTCGCGTGCGCCCGCAAATGGGGCAGCGATATGTTCTGCGCAATCGGCAGGTCCAGCAGGATGCCGGTCAACTTGCGGTCTTCGGGCACCAGGAAAATGCCTTGCCGGACCGCATCGGCCGCCGAACCCAGCACCAGTTCCTGCCCCTCAAGGCGAATGGTGCCGCCGAGGCTCTTGTCGATACCGAACAGAACACGCGCCAGTTCGGTTCGTCCGGAGCCGACGAGACCGGCCAGGCCGAGGATCTCGCCATGGCGCAGGTCGAGCGTCACTGTCTTGTCGGGATAGGCCGGGGTCCGCACGCCATCCACGCAGACTGCGACTGCGACTGCGCCGGCTTCGCAGGCCGAAGCGTCGACGCGCGCCTTCAGCGCCCGGCCGATCATCAGCTTGACCATGTTTTCATGATCGATGGCGCTTTTCGGGAGTGTCCCGGCGAGCGTGCCGTCCCTCAAGACGACGACCCGGTCGGCCGCGCGCTCGATTTCGTGCAGGCGGTGCGAAATGAAAATGACGCTGATGCCGTCCGCCTTCAGCCCGGCGATGACGGCGAGCAGCTTTTCCGTCTCGGCGATCGGCAGGCTCGATGTCGGCTCGTCAAGGATCACCAGCCGCGCGTCGATGGATAGCGCCTTGGCGATCTCGACCATCTGCTGCTGCGCCAGCGACAGCGTGGAAACCGGCGTATCGGCGGAAAAATTGGCGCCGACATGCTCGAGCAGCGGCGTTACCTGGGCGCGCAGTCTGGCGCGATCCACCAGCCGCAGCGGGCCTCCCAGCAGCGGCTCGCGCCCGAGGAAGATGTTGGCGGCGACATCGAGGTTGTCGAACAGGTTGAGTTCCTGATGAACGAAGGCAATGCCGGCCTGCATGCTGGTGGCAACCGTCAGGCGGTCGTGCGCAACCTGGTCCACAGTGATCACGCCGCTGTCGGGCGCGGTGACGCCACCGAGAATTTTCATCAGCGTGGATTTCCCCGCGCCGTTTTCGCCGACCAGCCCGATCACCTCGCCCGGCCGAACTTGCATCGAAAACCCGTCCAGCGCGATAACGCCGGGATAGGTCTTGCGGATATTTTCGAGGGTCAGGAACGGCGCGGAATCGGATGCGCCGGCTGTATGCGGGATGACATTGTCCGAAAATTCCATCATGCGCGATCGTCTGTTGGCAAGAGCTGCGGCACGGAAAGCATCGCCGGGAGTTTCGGCCGGGCGAACAGGGAAACCACCGGCCCGGAGCCATGGCTCCGGGCCGGTGAAATCAATCTAGCACCGATCGTCGCGGCATCAATTGCCGGCCATTACCTTCAGATTGGCGGCGTAGGCGTCGACATCGGCCTGGCCGATGATCTTAGTCGGCACGATAATGAGCCCGCCCGCCGGGCTGCTGCACCACGGTCGCGGCGATATTGCCTTCCTTGACGCCGCCCAGCGTGATCGGATCGTCGTCGAAGCCGACAACCGTGATCTGGCCAAGCTTGCCGGCATCGCGCAGCGCTTCATAGATACGCGGCGTGTTGTAGGAATAGAAGCCGACCATGCAATTGATCGTGGGATCGGCGACAAGGGTGTCCTCAACGTTCTTCTTGGCGCGGGTCTGGTCGATGTCGTCGCCGCGCACGTCCACCAGCGTGATCTTGGTGCCCTCCAGCCCCTTCTTGAAGCCATCGATGCGCTCCTTGGCGTTATCGGCGCCGAGCAGGCCGACATTGCACATGCACTTGCCGCCATCGGGCATCGCCTTCTTGGCGATCTCGGCGGCCTGCGTGCCGGCATCGATGTTGGACGAGCCGATATAGGCGACCCGGTTCGACTTCGGCGCATCCGAGTCGGTGGTGAAGAGAGCGACTTCGGAGCCGATCTTGTCCAGTCCGTCGGTCTGGGTCTTAGGATCGACCGCCGAAACCATGATCGCCTTGACGCCGGCGGTGACGAGATCGTCCATCAGCCTTTGCTGGATGGCGACGGAGGACTGCTCGGGATATTTGAGTTCGAGCGCGTAGTCGGGCAACTCGGCCTGCGCCTTCTTCATGCCGGCCTCGGCCGCCTTCCAGAAGTCGGATGCGCCGTTGACGACGAAGGCCAGCGTCGGCTTGTCGGCAGCGTGCGCCGCCCCGCCGGTGGAAACGCCGAGCAGCAAAGCCGCGGCGGCCATGGTCGTGTTGCGTAGGACAGATTTCATCATGTTCAACCTCCCTATTTATTCAGCGTGCGGCGCTGATCCGGAGTCTGTCGGCTGTCGGATGCCCTCCTCCAGGACTTTGCCGGTGCATCTGCGCCAGGCATTCCAGCCAAGGACCAAATCTAGAGGCGCGTTTGCCGGACGTAAAGACTATTTATCAGACAAATGAAGACCCGCTCGACTTTCTCCTCCTGCTTGCGATGGCGTGTGCCGTACCACCGGTGCGCCATCGTCGTTGACATTATCGCATCAATTGATATTAGTAAATAGTATTAGTTATGTGGCTGGGGCTCGCTCCCCGAAGGAAGGCGACGAGGGTGTTCCGGATTGTGCGGGAGGCGTCGGTCGGTGCCGGTTAAGTCGATTTTCTGGAGGATAGGTGGCATTTCCGTTCGATCTCGCTCTCTATTGGCCGGCTGTGTGATTGTCGAGGCGAACTTATCCGCCTGTTCGCGTGTATTAGTCGGTCTTCATTTTTATAAATTGACGCGGCATCCGCCCCCTTGCCGTGCAGGCGGACGCCAGCTAGACATGCCCCCGAGGGGATCGGACAAATGACGGAACCGACGGAAATCGAGCGGGCGGCCAAGGGATCGAGTCGCCCCAAACAAGCGTCGCAGGGGACTGGCCGCCGCGTGACCATGACCGACATCGCCAAGGCGGCCGGCTGTTCGCAGGCCACCGTTTCGTTCATTCTCAACAATACGCCCGGCATCAAGCTTTCGCCGCAGACGCGCGAGCGCGTGATCGGCGAGGCGCGCCGGCTCGGCTACCGGCTGCCGTCCTTCGGATCGTCTTATGCGCGTCCTTCGCCCTCGACGGTGCTCGATGGCGTCATCGGCTTCGTGACGGACCAACTGGCGACAAGCCCGGAGGCCGTCGTTGCCATCGAAGGCGTCCGGCAAGCTTCCTGGAACGCCGGCAATGTCGTGCTGGTCGCGCAGACCATGAGCGACGCGGTGATGGAACCGCGCGCCATCGCGGCGCTGACGGCGCAGGGGATTTCGGCGCTGGTCTACATGACGATCTTCACCAGAGAGATCGTCACGCCGCCGCATCTTGCGGACCTCAACATCCCGGTGGTGCTGCTCAACTGCTATACGGCCGATTACGCGTTTCCCGCCGTGGTGCCGAGCGAGATCGCGGGTGGGCAAAGCTCGACCCGGCATCTAATCCAGCACGGCCATCGCCGCATCGCAACGATCACAGGCGAGCCATGGATGCAGGCGGCGCAAGATCGCCTGAAAGGCTATCGCCGAGCGCTGGCGACCGCTGACATTCCCTATGACGGCGACCTCGTGGTCGAGGGCGACTGGTCGGCGAGTGCCGGTTATGCCGCCACCCAGAAACTGCTGGCGCTGGCGGAACCGCCAGCGGCGATCTTTTGCCAGAACGACCGCATGGCCATCGGCTGCTACGAGGCGCTGAAGGAGGCGGGCCTGCATATTCCGCAGGACATGTCCGTCATCGGCTATGACGACGAAGAGATCGCGCGCCATCTGTTTCCGCCGCTGACCACTTCGGTGCTGCCGCATATGGCCATGGGGCAATGGGCGGTCGAGCAGTTCGAGACGCCACCCGCTTCAGGAAACGGGCGTTACCCGATCACCAAGCTGGAATGCTCGCTGGTCGAGCGGGAGTCTGTTGCCGCACCGAAGGTTTCCAGCCAGCTCTGACGCAAACCTTCAGCTCTTCGGCTCGACGAAGGTAAGCGTCAGCCAGCGCGCGGTGAGCGCGGGCGTTTTCTCGCCCTCGATTTCCAGCGTCACGTCGTGCGCCGTCTGGACCCAGCCGGAGGGCCTTACCTTGACGCTGGCCAGGACGAAGCGGGCGCGGATGCGCGAACCGGTCTTGACGGGCGACTTGAAGCGAACCTCGTCGAAGCCGTGGTTGACGCCCATCTTCCCGCCCTCGATCGGCGGCATGGTCTCGAACGTCATTGCCGACAAAAGCGATAGAAGCAGGAAGCCGTGCGCAATGGTGCCGCCATAAGGCGTCTCGCGCGCCGCCCGCTCCGGATCGCAATGGATGAACTGGTGATCGTCGGTTGCGTCGGCAAACTGGTCGATCATGGTCTGCGTCACGGTTCGCCACGGCGAGACGCCGACTTCCTTGCCGGCGCTGGCGACAAGGGTTTCGAGACCGATCGGCTGCATGCGGAAAACTCCGGAATCTTCGGCTAATTTCTTGGCGCACAGATAGGGCTTCGCGCCGGCAATGTCACCAGATCGCTGGAGGATCAAGTCTATTCCGCCGGCTCGACGTCGATATAGGCGGCTTCCGCCAGTTCACGCGTCAGGCGTTCTTCTTCCTTGATGTTGGGCGTGACGAAGCGGCCAAGCAGCAAATAGGCGACCGGGGTGAGAAACAGCGTCGATACCGTCGCGAGGCCGAGGCCGCCGACGATTACCCAGCCGAGCGCGATGCGCGCTTCCGCACCCGCGCCGCTGGCCAGCACCAGTGGCACGCCGCCCAAAACGGTGCAGATCATGGTCATCATCACCGGGCGCAGCCGGATGGTCGAGGCTTCCTCGATCGCCTCGCGCACATTCATGCCCCGATCCCGCATCTGGTTGGCGAACTCGACGATCAGGATGCCGTTCTTGGCCATGACGCCGACCAGCAGCACGAGGCCGATCTGGCTATAGGCATTCAGGCTGGTGCCGCTGAGCAGCAGGGCGAAGATGGCGCAGGCGAGGCCGAGCGGCACCGTCGCCATGATGATGACGGCGCTGACGAAGCTTTCGAACTGGGCGGCAAGCACCAGCAGGATGATAACCAGCGCAAAGCCGAAAATGGTAATCATGGCGCTGTTGGTTTCGCCGAGCGTCGCGGCTTCGGCCAGCGGCAGGATGCGGGCGCCCGGCGGCAGCAGCGGCTGGGCGATCTGTTCGGCGACGCCGAGCGCATCGCCGAGCGCGAAGTTGCCGTGCAGGTTGGAGGTGATCGCCACCGATGGTTGCTGCTGTTCGCGCGTCAGCGACGGTGGCACCGCCTTTTCCGTCAATGTGGCGATGGACGACATCGGCACGTAACGGCCGTCCGCCGTCTTGAGGAACAGGTTTTCAAGATCGGTCGGGTCGTTGACCGGGTTGGTGGTCGATACCAGCTTAACGCTATAGCTGCGGTCGGCGATATAGACGTCGACGACATCATTGCCGTCGAGCATCGTCTGGAACGTGTCGGCCAGCCCGGTAATGTCGATGCCGAGGTCGGAAGCGCGCTGGCGATCGATGGCGACGGCAAGCTGCGGCTGGGTGGGATCGACCGTCAGGCGTGGCGACTGGAAGCGGGGATCCTTCTGCATCGCGTCGATGATCTTGTTGGCGGCCTCGCCCAGTGCCTTGCGGTCATTGCCGACAAGCGCAAACTGCAGACCGTTGCCGGCGCCGCGGATGCCGAGGCTGTTGGGCTGCACCGGGAAGATGCGAATGGCCGGTATCTGCTTGGAGAGGCTGCTGATCTCGGCCATGATTTGCTGCTGGCTGCGCGTCCGCTGGTCCCATGGCGACAGCGTCATCACCATGAAGCCGGTATTGTAGGAGCCGTTGTTGCCGGCGAACTCGAACGTGCTTTCGATCTCGCCGGATTTGCGCATCGGTTGAATCAGCCTTTCGATCTTTTCCATCTGCGCGGTTGTGTAGTCGAGGCTGACGCCCTGCGGCGCACTGATGCGCAACAACACGACAGAGCGGTCCTCGGTCGGCGTCAGTTCCTGGCGGATGGTGCCGAACAAGGAAAAGGCGGTGCCGGCGAACAGAACGGCGACCAGCACCACGATCCATGGCGCGTCCAGGCATGCGTGAAGGCAGCGCCGATAAAGCCGGTTCAGCGCCGCGCCGATGCGCGCACCCGGCCCCTTTCGCTTCTCCTGGTGCAGCGAAGTGCTGGTCAGCAGGCGCGACGCCAGCATCGGGCACAGGGTCAGCGCCACCACGCAGGACAAGAGAACCGCCATGGCAAGGACGAAGCCGAACTCTCTAAACAGGCCGCCGGTCTGGCCGGGCAGAAACGAGATCGGCACGAACACGGCAACCAGCGTCGCCGTGGTGGCGATGACGGCGAAAAACACTTCCTTGGTGCCGAGCACGGCGGCCGCGCGCGGGCCCATGCCCTGGTTGCGCCGGCGCACGATGTTTTCCAGCACGACGATGGCGTCGTCGACAACCAGGCCGGTCGCCAGCACCAGCGCCAGCAAGGTCAGGATGTTGATCGAAAATCCGGCCAGATAGATCGCCGCGATGGTGCCTATCATGGCCACTGGCATCGACAAAGCGGGGATCAGGGTGGCGCGCCAGTCGAGCAGGAACAGATAGATGACGATCAGAACGAAGGTGACGGCAAGGCTGAGCGCCAGTTCCACTTCGTGGACGGCGCCCTCGACGAACACCGCGTCGTCACTGGTGATCTTTATCGACATGCCCTGAGGCAGCGTTTTCTGAAGCTTGGCGACGGCCGCCTTGATGCCTGCGGAGATGTCGAGCGTGTTCGATTCCGCCTGGCGGATAATGCCCATGCCGATGCCGGTCTTGCCATCCGAGCGCAACGTGGTCTGGCCGATATCGGGGCCAAGCGTGACGGTTGCGACGTCGCGGATATGCGTGTTGCCGCCGATGACGATGTTCTCGAATTCCGCCGGCGTGGTCACGTCGGCGGTAGTGCGCACGATGAGGTTCTGGTTGGTCGTGTTGATCGATCCGGCTGGCGAATCGAAGGCGACGGAGGCGAGCGCGGCGCGCAGGTCGGCGACGGTAAAGCCGTGGCTGGCCAGTTTGTTCTGGTCGACATCGATCCGGAAAATCTTGTCGCGGTCGCCATAGACCTGGACGTCGGCGACGCCCGGCACGGCAGCCAGCGTATCCTCGATCTGGTCCTCGACGATGATCGTCATGTCCTGGATGGACATGTTGTCGGCGGTCACGGCCAGCCGCATCACCGCGTCGGCATTGGCATCGGCCTTGACGATGCGGGGCGGGTCGGCCTCGTCCGGCAGGGCATTGGCTACCCGCCCGACCGCGTCGCGCACATCGGAGGCCGCGACATTGAGGTCGACGCCGTCATTGAACTCGATGGTGACGCGGCTGCGTCCAAAGGAAGAGGTGGATGAGATCGACTTGACCCCGGAGACGCGCCCGACCGTGCCCTCGATCGTATCGGTCAGTTCGCGGTCGACGGTTTCGGCCGATGCGCCCGAGAAGCCGGTGGTAACGGAGATGACGGCGCGGTCCACGTCCGGCAATTCGCGAATTTCGACGCCGTAGAATGCGGCAAGGCCCGCGACGGCGATCAGCGTGTTCAGCACGAAGGCCATGACGGGCCTGCGGACGAAAAGGGCGGTGAGGCCCGTTTCGCTGGCGGCGTTTTTCGTCTGCGTCATGAGCCGCTGGCGTCCGCCGCGCGCCGTTCCTCGCCCGCGATGCGGACTTCGCTGCCCTCGCGCACGCTCTGCACGCCTTCGGTCACCACCCTGTCGCCGCTGACGATCGGCGCGTCGATGAGCACCGTTTCGGTGTTACGCTGGATGATGCGAATGGAAACGCGCTTCGTTTTCCCGTTTTCCACCGCCCAGATATAAGCGCCGTCCGTTCCCCACTGGATGGCGAGCGGGCTGACCGCCGGATAGGTGTCGCCGGGGAATTTCATGGTGACGACGAAGGCCATTCCCGCGCGCAAGGAGTCGCCCGGATTTTCTATCAGGGCTTGTACCCACAGCGTGCGGCTTTTTTCGTCGACGTGGTTGTCGACCGCCGAAACGGTGCCCTGGAAAACGTCCTTGGGCATGGCGATCGGCGCCGCCGTCAATGCCGCACCGACCTGTACCGCACCGGCAAACCGCTCCGGCACCCAGAAATCGACAAGGATAGAAGAGCGGTCGTCGATGGTGGCGATCGCCGACTGGCTGGTGACGTAGTTGCCGGCAGCGATCGGCAGGATGCCCACCGTGCCGCCGATAGGGGCTACGATCGAGCGGCGCTCCAACGCAAGCTGCGCGTCGCGCAGCACCAGTCCGGCTGTGCTTAATGTCACTTCCGCATCGGTGACGGCAACCGCCGTCGCGGTATTGGCCGCCTTCAGCGTCTTGACGCGGTCAAGCTTGGATTGCGCGTCCTTGACGCCCACCTTGGCGCGTTGCAGGGCGATAATCTCCGTATCGGAATCGAGCGTGGCGACGATCTGGCCCTTGTCGACATGGGCGCCGGACTGGACGAGGAATTCGGTGAGGCGTCCGGAAGAATAGGGGTTGACCGTCACCGTCGCCTTGGCCCGGCCGGAGCCGATTGCCTGCAACCGGTCATTGACCGTCGCGAGGGTGACCGGTGCCGTCACCACGGGCGTCTGCTGCAAGCCAGGCTGCTCGTTAGCGGCTACGGGGCCTGCTGCCGGGCCAGCCCCATTGCCTGCTTCACCCTTGGCCGTCGAGGCATGCGCCCAGTCGATGCCCCAGCGGTCCAGCACATCCGAAGCGCCCGGAAAGAAACCGATCCAGGCGAAGGCTGCCGCTACCAGCAGGGCGAAAGCGAAAAGTATCTGTTTCCAGGCAGTCATTGGTTCCCCGGTTGGCAAAAGCATTCTTGCATTCACCGGCGCCTTCAGGGAGTGGCACCTCCGGTCCGGACAACACAGTACGCGGTGTTACGCAAACGCGCACCGTTGATATCGGTTCTTTATGACAATTTTCGGCGAAGAAAGCACATTAAATCTAGGTAAGGATTGGTAAATTCAGAAAAATCGGCAATCCGGCCTAGCAGGGGTCGTTGTCGGCTCATTGCGACCGGAGTTTCAGCGCAGCCGTTCCATTTCCTGCAGGCGCCGGGCGGTATCGGCTTCGAGTTGCCTTGTAACGGCAGCGATCAGCGCCTCCGTCACCACGAAAAGCGCCGCCGCCGAGTCCCAGGCCGAAGGCATCGCGGTGCGGCCGGCGATAACATGGCGTGAAAAGCGGGCGATCGGGGAAAGCCACTGGTCGGTGAACAGCATGATCTGCACGCCGCGCCCATGCGCCAGATCGGCAAAGCGGACGAGGCTTTCCTGATAGCGCCTTATGTCGAAGATCAGCAATACGTCGCGCTTGCCCATGTCGATCAGCCGGTCGCGCCAGACGCTTTCCTGGCCCGCGAGATGGAAGACGTTGGGGCGGATGATGGCCAGATGGGCGGCCATGTAGCGCGCCAACGGGTCGGTGAAGCGGCCGCCGATGAGGAACACATGGCCGCGCCGGTCGGACAGCTTGGCGGCGATCTCGCCGAGTTGGTCGTCGGAGATATGCCGGAAGGTCTCGCGCATGTTGTCGAGTGTCGCTTCCAGCAAGGGCGTAACCGCACTGTCCCTCAAGGCATGGGGGTTGATCGTGCGTGATGCCGGCGATTGCAGTTGGGCGGCAAGTTCGTCCTGCAGCGACGATTGGAATTCGGAATAGTTCTGGAAACCCAACCGGGCAACGAAACGCAGGATCGTCGGCGACGACACGCCCGCGACATGGGAGAATTCGGCCACCGTCTTCAGGCCTATCAGGGGATAGTTGGCGATGAGCGTCTGGGCTGCGCGGCGCTCGCCGGCGGGCATGATTCCGATACGGTCGGTGATCAGTTCCGCAATGTTCACGCCCATCGTCTGATCCGCCCTGTTTCCTTGCCCGATGTTTTGGGGCAGTCCGCAAAACACGTTTGACAAAGTACGCCAATGTGTATGAAATCATCCATAGGTGCGCAACAAGATAAAATCAGTATCATAAGATACAGCGCTTGGGGGGATTGCGGTTCGATGGAGACAGTGAGGGGCGCAAGCATTGCCAAGTCGGACACCGTGCAGGTCACGAACCCTGACGGCCGCGGCGCCTACGTCTTCACCTGCGACCACGCCGCCAATTCCGTACCGGCGCGGTTCGGCTCGCTTGGCCTTCCTCCCACGGATTTCAGCCGCCACATTGCATGGGATCCCGGCGCGTTGCCTGTAGCCAAGTTGCTTGCCGAGGCGCTTGACGCGCCGCTGATCCAGACCGGCCTTTCGCGCCTGGTTCTCGACTGCAACCGTCCGCTCGATGCGCCGGACCTGATCCCGCCGGTCAGCGAAACCACGCTGGTGCCCGGCAATGCGGACTTGTCGCCGGCCGAACGCCAGGAGCGCATCGACCTGTGCTGGCGGCCGTTTCACGATGCCGTCGACGCCGTCATCGAGGCGCGTCTGGCGCGCGGGCAGGAAACGCGGCTGGTGTCGGTGCATTCCTTCACGTCGGTGTACAAGGGGGTCGCTCGTCCTTGGCACGTCGGCATAATTCATGATGACGACATGCGCATTGCCACGCCGCTGCTGCGCTCTCTGAACGCGGTCGCCGGTATCGTATCCGGGGACAACGAGCCTTATTCGCCTGCCGACCGGGTCTATTTCACGCTGGAGCGCCACGCGCGTTCGCGCGGTCTTGCCTGCGCCATGATCGAAATCCGCAACGACGAGATTTCGGCTGCGGCGGGGCAGAAGAAATGGGCGGGGCTGCTGGGAAGCATACTGGGCGCGATCACCATCTCCGCCAACGGCAAGGTGTCGATTGATTCCAGCCAATCGGAACTGCCGCACTCAAACCGACAGCCAACGGAAGGGTAACGATGGCCCGGCTTTTTGTCAGATATGTCGACGCTCTCAACTATCGAGTTGGCCGGGTCGCCATGTACCTGTTCTTCGTCATGGGCGCGATCCTGCTGGCCTCCACGGCTTCACGTCTCGTTCTCGGCATTCCCATCAACTGGGCGCTGGAAATGTCGCAGTTCCTGCTCTCGGCCTACTATCTTCTCGGCGGGGCCTACACCCTCCAGCTCGACCAGCATGTGCGCATGGACCTGTTCTATGGCCGGCTGTCGGCGCGACGGCGCGCTTTCACCGACGCCTTCACCATCCTGTTCGTGATTTTCTATCTGGTGGTGCTGCTCAGCGGAGCCCTGTCGAGTACGAACTACGCAATCGTCTACGGTCAAAAGAATTATTCGGCCTGGGGTCCGCCACTGTGGCCGATCAAGGTCGTGATGACGACGGGCGTCTTCCTGATGCTTTTGCAGCTCATCTCGACATTCATCAAAGATGTCGCCATCGCACGCGGAAAGCCGATTGCATGAGCTCGGAACTCATTACCCTTTTTATGTTCGGCACCATGATGGTGCTGCTCTTCACCGGCCAGCGCGTCTTCGGTGTCATCGGTTTTGTCGGCTCCGCCGCGGCGCTGTGGCTGTGGGGGCAGGGCTCGTTCGAAATGCCGTTCAACGCCTCGTTCCAGGTGCTGAACTGGTATCCGCTGATCACCGTGCCGTTCTTCGTCTTCATGGGCTACATGCTGTCGGAATCGGGTATCGCGTCGGGCCTTTACCGCATGTTCCATGTGTGGTTCGGCCCGGTGCGAGGCGGTCTGGCGCTGGGTACCATCGGGTTGATGGTTCTGATTGCAGCGCTCAACGGCCTGTCGGTCGCCGGCATGGCGATCGGAGCGACGATCGCGCTGCCGCAGCTTTTGCGCCACGGCTACGACAAGGTCATGGTGACGGGCGTCATCCAGGCCGGGTCGTCGCTCGGCATCCTGATCCCGCCCAGCGTGGTGCTGGTGCTCTATGCCATGATCGCGCGCCAGCCGGTGCTCGATTTGTGGCTGGCTGGCGTCGGTCCAGGTCTCCTGATGGCTGTCGTCTTTGCGGGCTACGTCTATATCCGGTGCCTGTTGCAGCCAGACATCGGGCCGGCGCTGCCGGCGGAAGAGCGTGCCCAGATCACGCGCTCTGAAAAGTATAGGTTGTTGAGGCAGGGGCTGCTGCCGCTTGCCATCTTCTTCGTCATGATGGGCCTGTTCATGACGGGCACGACGAGCCTCGTTGAAAGTTCCGCCGTGGGAGCGGGACTTGCAACGCTGGCCGCGTGGTGGGGCGGTAATCTCAACCGCAAGGTCTTCGAGGATTCGACGCGCAACACGCTGGCCATCAGTTGCATGTTCATGTGGATCATTCTCGGTGCGCTGTGTTTCAGCGCGGTCTATGACGGTCTGGGCGCGGTCAAGGCGGTCAAGACGCTGATGATCGACACCTGGGATTTCCAGCCCTGGACGATCCTCATCCTGATGCTGGTCTCGTTCATCGTCATGGGCATGTTCCTGGACGATACGGCGATGCTGGTCATCGTAGCGCCGCTCTATATTCCGCTGGTCGTCAGCCTCGGCTTCAATCCGATCTGGTTCGGCATCCTCTACACGATTACCTGCCAGATCGCGTACATAACGCCGCCATTCGGCTACAATCTATTCCTCATGCGGGCCATGGCCCCGCCTGAAATTTCGCTGATGGACATCTATCGGTCGATCGTGCCGTTTTTCTTCCTGATGATACTGTCACTGATCATCATCATGATCTTTCCGCAGATCGCGCTGTGGTTACCGCACGTCATTACAGGCAGGTAGAGGTGGAGGAATATGAATGGACCAAGGAGAAAGGGGAGAAATGGATAACAGACAGAAGTGCCGGGGAGCGGGTGTGCCGCCACCGTTCGAAATTCAAATATCTATCGATGATGGGAGACTTGTTAGATGACCGATAAAACCACGCTGAACAAACGCGACTTCCTGCGCAAATCCATCCTGACCGGCGCCGGTGCCGTAGGCGCCACCGCGCTGGCCACGCCCTATGTGAAGGCGCAGGCGCCGATCAAGTGGCGTCTCCAGACCTATGCCGGCCCGGCGCTGGCGGAACATGTGTGCAAGACGGGCGTCGACGCCTTCAACAAAGCCGCGCATGGCGAGATGGAAATCGAGATGTATACGGCCGACCAGTTGGTGCCGCAGGGCGAGCTGTTTCGCGCAGTCCAGTCCGGTACCATCGACGCGGCGCAGAGTGACGACGATTCGGCGGCGGCTCCGGTGGATGTGAAGGTGTTCGGCGCCTATTTCCCGCTCGCCTCGCGTTATTCGCTGGACGTGCCTGCGCTGTGGCACTGGCATGGGCTGAAGGAAATCTGGGAAGAAGCCTATGCCGAAATCCCCGGCGTCACCTGGCTCAGCACCGGCGCGTGGGATCCATGCAACTTTGGCACCACCAAGCCGATCAAGTCTCTGGAGGACCTGAAAGGGCTGCGCGTCTATACGTTCCCAACCGGCGGTCAGTTCCTGTCGAAATTTGGCGTCGTGCCCGTGTCCTTGCCCTATGAGGACGTGGCGCCTGCGATCCAGACCGGCGAACTGGACGGCGTGTGCTGGTGCGGCATCACCGAAATGCACACCGTCGGCTGGGCGGATGTTCTGAAGTATTATCTGACCAACCCGCTGTCGGGCGCCTGGGCCGGTTCCTACTTCGTCAATACCGACAAGTGGAATGCTCTGCCGGATCACCTCAAGCAGCTTTACATGATGTCCATCGATACCTCGCACTATTATCGCCAGCATTGGTACTGGGCAGGCGAGGCCAGATACCGCAACGAAGGCAAGCTGGAACTTACGACGATTCCGGAAACCGAGTGGAAGCAGGTCGAGACCGAAGCGTCCAAGTTCTGGGACGAGGTCGCCGGCGAGAGCCCGCGTGCCGCAAGGGTCGTCGAGATCATCAAGAAATACAACGAATCGATGGTCAAGGCCGGCGCGCCCTATCGCTACAGCTGATCGGTTCTGAAGTTGAAAACAGCCCGGCCGCTTCGGCGGCCGGGCTCTCCCGTGAAACCTGGAAGTGGCCGTGTAGGCGGCGGAGAGAAGAATGGCCGGAAATCTTTCGTTCGATCAGTTGAAGAAGGCGGTGTCGTCAGGCGAGATCGACACGGTGCTGACGGCTGCCGTGGACATGCAGGGCCGCCTCATCGGCAAGCGCTTCCTGGCGCAGTTCTTCGTCGAGTCCGCGCATGACGAGACACATGGCTGCAACTATTTGCTGGCCGACGACATCGATATGGAGCCGGTGCCCGGCTACAAGGCGGCAAGCTGGTCCAAGGGCTATGGCGACTTCGTCATGAAGCCCGACCTCGCCACCATCCGTCTCGTTCCGTGGCTGGAAAAGACGGCGCTGGTGCTTTGCGACCTTCTCGATCATCGCACCCATGACGATCTTGCGCATTCGCCGCGCGGCATCCTGAAAAAGCAGATCAAGCGCCTGACCGAGCGCGGCTATATGGGCTATTTCGCGTCCGAGCTGGAATTCTACCTGTTCTCCGAAACCTACAATTCGGCCCGCGCCAAGCATTGGCAGCGCCTGGAGACGGCGTCGCCGCATATCGGCGACTATCTGATCGGCATCACCACCAAGGAAGAAGGCTATATGCGCCGCCTGCGCAACGACATGTACGCAGCGGGCATTCCTATCGAGAATTCCAAGGGCGAGTGGGGACCGGGCCAGGAAGAGATCAATGTGCGCTACGCCGAGGCGCTCGAGATGGCGGACCGTCACGTCTTCCTGAAGAACGGCGCCAAGGAAATCGCCGACATCGAGGGCAAGGCCGTGTCCTTCATGGCCAAGTACAATTACGGCCTGGCCGGCAATTCCAGCCATGTCCACAATTCACTGTGGAGCGCCGACGGCAAGACGCCGCTGTTCTTCGACAAGGACGCGCCGTGGACGCTGTCCGAACTTGGCCGGCAATGGTCGGCAGGCCAGCTCAAATATGCCGCTGAATACACGCTGCTGCTGGCCCCCTACATCAACTCCTACAAGCGCTTCCAGTCAGGCACCTTCGCGCCCACCAAGATCATGTGGAGCGAGGACAACCGCACCGCCGGCTTCCGGCTGTGCGGCGAAGGCACCAAGGGCATCCGCATGGAATGCCGTATCGGCGGTGCCGACCTCAATCCGTATCTCGCCTTCGCGGGGCTGATCGCAGCTGGTCTTGCCGGCATCGACGAGAAGCTGGAATTGCAAAAACCCTTCGTCGGCGATGCCTACCAGGCCGCGCGTCTGCCGGAAATTCCGAAGACGCTGCGCGACGCCACCACAGCCATGGCCAAATCGAAAATGCTGAAGGAAGCGCTGGGTGAGGACGTCGTGGAACATTATGTCCATACGGCGCGCTGGGAACAGCTCGAATATGACCGCCGCATCACCGACTGGGAATTGCACCGGGGGTTTGAGCGGTATTGATGAATGTGGCGGCTATAGAAATTCGGAGAAAAAATTGGAAACCGTAAAACTCAAATCTCCCATCGACGGCTCGATCTATGTGGAGCGGCCCATTGCTACGGATCAGGCGGTCAATGCCGCGGTCGAGCGCGCACGCGCCGCGCAAATCGGTTGGGCGCAGACCTCGATCGCCGAGCGCGGCAAATATGTGCTGGCCATGCTGGAGGCGCTGGTCGCCATGACCGACGAGATCGTGCCGGAGATCGCCTGGCAGATGGGCCGTCCGGTGCGCTATGGCGGCGAGTTCGGCGGCGTCAAGGAACGCACCCAGTATATGGTCGAGATCGCCGAGCAGGCGCTGAAGCCGGTGTTGGCGTCGAACCCCAAGGATGGCTTCCGCCGTTATGTGAAGAAGGAGCCGCTCGGCGTGGTCATGGTCATCGCGCCATGGAACTACCCGTATCTGACGGCCGTCAACACCATCGTGCCGGCGCTGATGTCGGGATCGACGGTGATCCTGAAGCATGCGGCGCAGACTCTGCTGGTCGGCGAGCGTTTTGCACAGGCCTTCGAGAAAGCCGGCCTGCCTAAAGGCGTGTTCCAGAATATCGTTCTCAACCATTCCCAGACCGAAAAGCTGCTCGGCTCGGGCAAGATCGACCATGTCAATTTCACCGGTTCTGTCGGTGGCGGCCGCGCTATCGAAAGGGCGGCGGCGGGTACGTTCATGACGCTCGGCCTCGAGCTTGGCGGCAAGGACCCGGCCTATGTGCTGCCGGACGTCAAGCTGGACCACGCCATCGCCAATCTGGTCGACGGCGCGTTCTTCAATTCCGGCCAGTGCTGCTGCGGCATCGAGCGCGTCTATGTGCATGAAAAAGTCTATGACCAGTTCGTCGAGGGCTTCATTGCTGAGACGAAGAACTATGTCGTCGGCAATCCGCTGGAGCAGGCGACCACCATGGGGCCGATGGCGCAGGCGCGCTTTGCCGACCTGATCCGCGAGCAGAAGGCGGAAGCGCTGCGCAAGGGTGCCAGATCGCATATCGACATGAAGGTCGCGAATGACAGCCCCGGTTCGCCCTATCTGGCGCCGGAAGTGCTGACCAATGTCGATCATCAGATGAGCGTCATGCGCGAGGAAAGCTTTGGTCCCATCGTCGGCATCATGAAGGCGCGCAACGACGAGGAAGCCATCGCGCTGATGAACGACAGCCCCTACGGCCTGACCGCCTCGATCTGGACCACCGACACCGACCATGCCGCCGCCATCGGCGACCAGGTCCAGACCGGCACCGTATTCATGAACCGCTGCGACTATGTCGATCCGGCGTTGGTGTGGACGGGCGTCAAGGACACCGGCAAGGGCGCTGCCCTTTCGGCCATCGGCTACGATAATCTGACGCGGCCGAAGTCGTTCCACCTGCGCGAATCCATCTGAATCCTCGAAAGCAAAAAATGACCAACCTCGTTTCCAAATGGAATTTCCCCACCACCGTCCGCTTCGGCGCGGGCCGTGTTTCCGAACTGCCGGACGCACTGGCGGCTACCGGCATCAAGCATCCGCTGTTCGTCACCGATCCGGGGCTGGCCAAGCTGCCGGTCGTCGCGTCGACCCTGAAAATCCTCGACGATGCGAAGGTGCCCTATGGCGTCTTCTCCGACGTCAAGGCGAACCCGGTGGAATCCAACCTCACCGCCGGTATCGCAGTGTTCAAGCAGGGCAAGCATGACGGTGTCATCGCCTTTGGCGGCGGCTCGGCGCTGGACCTCGGCAAGCTGATCGCCTTCCAGGCCGGGCAGACCCGCCCCGTCTGGGATTTCGAGGACGTCGGCGACTGGTGGACCCGCGCCGATGGCGACGCCATCGTGCCGATCATCGCGGTGCCGACGACGGCCGGCACCGGCTCGGAAGTCGGCCGCGCCGGCGTCATCACGCATGAGGCAAGCCATACCAAGAAGGTCATCTTCCATCCGAAGATGCTGCCGGCCATCGTCATCGCCGATCCGGAACTGACCACCGGCATGCCGGGTTTCATCACGGTCGGCACCGGCATGGACGCGCTGGCGCACTGCCTTGAGGCCTATTGCGCGCCGGGCTATCACCCGATGGCCGACGGCATCGGCGTCGAAGGCGTGCGGCTGGTGTTCGAGAACCTGCCGAAGGTCTTCGCCAATGGCAACGATCTCGTTGCGCGCGCCCATATGATGAGCGCGGCCGCCATGGGCGCCACCGCTTTCCAGAAAGGACTTGGCGCGATCCATTCGCTATCGCACCCTATCGGCGCGCTCTATGACACGCATCACGGCATGACCAACGCCGTGTTCATGCCCTATGTGCTGGCCTTCAACCGCAGCGCCATCGAAGAGCGTATCGTCCGTCTCGCCGCCTATTGCGGCATCGATGGCGGCTTCGACGGTTTTGCCAAGGCGATCATCGACCTGCGCAAGCTGCTCAACGTGCCGCACACGCTGCCCGAGTTCATCAAGGGCCTGGATATGGATGCCACCCGCAAGGGCCTGATCGCCGACATGGCGATCGTCGACCCGACCGCCGGCGGCAACCCGATCAAGCTGACGCGCGACGATGCCTTGTCGCTGCTGGAAAGCGCTTTGACGGGAAAGCTCTAGGAAATTCGGGGGCGGGTGCGAGCCCGTCCCCGATCGCTTCCAGAAGGATGCGATCGGATAGGCAGAGGGAGTGGAAAAAAGTCGTTAGCCGGAAAAATGATCGGCGCACCCCGATTGCGGGTGCTTCGTAAAAGTAGTTAACTTTCAGGTCTTTGGGAAATCCACGGCATCCGGTTTCACCGGACTGTCACAGAACGAATATAACGCATCGGGGGCGCCCCACGGCGTCAGTTCAACGGAGAGACCACATGTTCAGGTTTACGGGAAAAGTACTTGCCGTTACGGCTGTCGCCCTCATGGCGACCTCTGCCATCACACAGGCCGAACCTTCGGCCGAACTCATTGCCGCCGCCAAGGCGGAAGGCATGTTCTCCCCCATCGCGCTGCCGCATGACTGGTGCGGATGGGCGGGTATTCTGGCTGGCTTCAAGGCCAAATATCCGGAAATTACCCTCAACGAACTCAACCCCGACGCCGGTTCCGCCGACGAGATCGAGGCGATCAAGGCCAACAAGGACAACAAGGGCCCGCAAGCGCCCGACATGGTCGATGTCGGCCTGTCTTTCGGCCCGTCGGCAACCAAGGAAGGCCTGTTCCTTCCCTACAAGGTCGAGACCTTCGACGGCATCGACGTGAAGGACCCGGACGGCCACTGGTATGGCGGCTATTACGGCGTTCTTTCCTTCGAGGTGAACACCGACATCGTCAAGAACGTGCCGCAGGACTGGGCCGATCTGCTCAAGCCCGAATACGCCAATTCGGTGGCCCTGGCGGGAGACCCCCGCGCGGCTAACCAGGCGATCCTGTCCGTCTATGCGGCCGGTCTCGCCACTTCTGGCGGCGACGCCGCCAAGGCTCCGCAGGCCGGTCTGGACTTCTTCAAGAAGCTCAACGATGCCGGCAATTTCGTGCCTGTCATCGGCAAGGCCGCTTCGCTCGCGCAGGGTACGACGCCGATCGTCATCCGTTGGGACTACAACGCGCTTGCCGACCGCGACACGCTCAAGGGCAATCCGCCGGTGGAGGTCGTCGTGCCGAAATCGGGCGTGCTTGCCGGCGTCTACGCTCAGGCGATCAGCGCCTACGCGCCGCACCCGAACGCCGCCAAGCTGTGGATGGAGTATATCTATTCCGACGAAGGCCAGCTTGGCTTCCTGAAGGGCTATTGCCACCCGGCCCGCTTCAACCAGCTCGTTTCCGAAGGCAAGGTGCCGCAGGACATTCTCGACAAGCTGCCGCCGGCCGATCTCTACAAGCAGGCGATCTTCCCGTCGCTTGAAGAGCAGGACGCCAACAAGAACGCCGTCACCGGTGGGTGGGACAGCGTCGTCGGCGCCAACGTCCAGTAAGCGGACATTCTTCCAACAGGGTGCGCCGCGATCAGGTGGCGCACCCGACCCTTCAGTGAACGGTAACGGATGGCATCTTCGGCAGGCGAAGGAAAAAGCCTAAGCGTGGTCGCACCCGTGCAAAGCGCCAGGCGGCGGGTTTCGTTCGCATGGCTCGGCGTCATGCCGTTCTTGTTGTTCGCCTTGCTGTTCTTGATCCTGCCGACAATGAAGATCGTGGTCGGCAGCTTCCAGACCAACGAGGGCAGCTTCACCCTCTCCAACATCGCCAATCTGTTCCAGCCGTCGATTCTCGCGGCCTACTGGATATCCATCCGCATCAGCCTTGCGTCGGCGCTGCTTGGCTGTTCGTTCGGGTTCCTGATCGCCTGGGCGATGGTGCTGGGCGGTTTGCCCAAATGGCTTCGCTCGCCGCTGTTGACGTTTTCGGGCGTCGCCTCGAATTTCGCCGGCGTTCCGCTGGCCTTCGCCTTCCTCGCGACCTTCGGCCGTCTCGGCCTGGTCACGCTCATCCTGCGCGACTGGTTCGGCATCAACCTTTATGGGCTTGGCTTCAACCTCTTGAGTTTTGGCGGCCTGACGCTGACCTATCTGTTTTTCCAGATACCGCTGACCATCCTGATCATCACGCCGGCGCTCGACGGCATGCGGCGCGAATGGCGCGAAGCTGCCTCGATGCTCGGCGCGTCGGGGTTCCAGTATTGGCGCATGGTGGCCTTTCCGATCCTGTGGCCCAGCCTGCTCGGCACCTTCGCGCTGTTGTTCGCCAATTCCTTCGGCGCTGTCGCCACCGCCTATGCGCTGACCGGAAGCTCGCTCTCCATCGTGCCCATCCTGCTCTTTGCGCAGATACGCGGTGACGTGCTGCAGGATCCGCATCTCGGCTATGCGCTCGCCTTCGGCATGATCGTCATCACCGGGATCGCCAACTTCATCTATATCTGGCTCCGGTCCCGCAGCGAACGGTGGGTCAAATGAAAGCCAACCGGATATGGTCGTGGCTGTTCGTCGGCCTCGGCATTGTCTATTTCGCCCTGCCGCTGATCGGCACGGCCGATTTCTCGCTGAAGTTGCGGCGCGGCGTCTACAGCCTTGATGCCTATTGGGCGGTGCTGGGCGATCCGCGCTTCCAGCAGACATTCGGCTATTCGGTGCTGATGGCACTGGCCACCATCGTTGTCGGCGTGCTGCTGGTGGTGCCGACTGCCTATTGGGTCCGGCTCAAGCTGCCGCGCTGGCGGCCCTTCATGGAATTCATCACGCTTTTGCCACTGGTTATTCCCCCGATCGTCATCGTTTTCGGTTATATCAGGCTCTACAACACCTCGTCCTGGCTACCGCTGACCGGATCGGCCATGGGCACCAACATCCTTTTGATGTTCGGCTATGTCGTTTTGGCGCTGCCTTACATGTACCGCGCCGTCGATACGGGCTTGCGCGCCATCGACGTGACGACGCTGACCGAAGCGGCGCAGATACTCGGCGCCGGCTGGATCACCATCCTCACGCGCATCATCCTGCCCAACGTTGCCGTCGCCGTGCTGTCCGGCGCGTTCCTGACCTTTGCCATCGTCATCGGCGAGTTTGTCATGGCCGCACTTCTCAGCCGCCCGGCCTTCGGCCCCTATATGCAGTTGCTTGGCGCGAACCGTGCCTATGAACCGGCAGCGCTGGCGGTGATCGCTTTTACCATCACCTGGGGCTGCATGGCGCTGATCCAGGTGGTGTCGCGCTTTGCGCCCAAATCGCCCGAACAGCCGCATTGATCCGGAGATCCAATCCAATGGCTGAGCCCTTCCTGTCGATCCAGCATGTGCAGAAATCCTTCGGCGCCACCAAAGTCGTTCAGGACTTCAATCTCGATGTGGAACGTGGCGAATTCGTTTCCTTCCTGGGGCCATCCGGCTGCGGCAAGACGACGGTCCTGCGCATGGTCGCGGGTTTCGAAGCGCCCAGCCAGGGGCGGATCGTCGTCGCCGGCAAGGACATCACGCATTTGCGGCCGAACCAGCGCAATATCGGCATGGTGTTCCAGGCCTATGCGCTGTTCCCAAACCTGACGGTCGCGCAGAACATCGGCTTCGGCCTCAAGGTGGCCGGTGCCTCTAGGGCGGAGATCGACAAGCGCGTGGCTGAGATGCTGGCCTTGATCAGCCTGCCGCAGATGGCCGACCGTTACCCTTATCAACTTTCGGGTGGCCAGCAGCAGCGTATCGCGCTGGCGCGCGCTCTGGCGCCCAAGCCGAAGCTGCTGTTGCTGGACGAACCGCTGTCGGCGCTCGATGCCAAGGTGCGCGTCTCGCTGCGCGAGGAAATCCGCTCGATCCAGAAGTCGCTCGGGATCACCACCATCTTCGTCACGCATGACCAGGAAGAAGCGCTGTCCATCTCGGACCGCATCGCGGTCATGTATGGCGGCAAGGCCGAACAGGTCGGCACGCCTTTCCAGATCTACAACAAGCCCGAGACGAAATTCGTCGCCAATTTCGTCGGCACGCTGAATGTGCTGGAGGGCACCGTCACCGACGCGGCCGCGGGCAAGGTGCGCGTCAACGGCGAGGAATTTGCATTCAAGGGCCGGCTGAACGGATCGAAGGCCGGTGACACGCTTGCGCTGGCCTTGCGGCCAGAAGCGATTTCGCTCGGTCGCCAGCCGGGTCGTGACGCGACCCTGTCCGGCGAGATCGCCGAGGTTCACTTTCTAGGATCGGTCATCCGGGTCCGTGTCGGGGTCGGCGGGAGCATGGTTTCGCTCGATACCTTCAACAGCCCGACGACACCGCCGCCGGCTGTCGGCGAAAAGGCGGAGATCAGCTTTTCCTCCGAGGACATGCTGGTGCTGCATTGATCTGAACGTCTTGGCCCAAGTTCCGCCGGCACGCCGTCCATTGCCAGCCTTTCGATGACAGGCTACTGCCATGGCCGGAACTGAGCCGGGTAACGATGAAGCTTGTCAGCTATAATATCCAGTACGGTTTCGGCGCTGACGGCCGCTACGACCTAGCGCGTGTGGCCAAGATCGTCGCCGACGCCGACATCATCGCGTTGCAGGAAGTCGAGCGGCACTGGCTGCGCAGCAACGAGGACGATCAACCGGAAATCCTGTCGCGGCTTTTGCACGATCATTACTGGGTCTATGGCCCCGCCTTCGACATGGACGCCAGCGAAAGGCGCGATGGGCGGCTTGTCAATCGCCGCCGCCAGTTCGGCACCATGCTGCTTTCGAAAATGCCGATCGTCTGGTCGAGGCTGCATGCGCTGCCGGTGCGACGCACGGTGCGGCCGCTCAACACGCGCAATGCAGCACTTGAATGCATGATCCGCACGCCGGCCGGCCCGGTCCGTTTTTTCTCGCTGCATCTTGCGCACATCGCGGTTGAGGAGCGGCTGGAACAGATCGACTATCTGCTCGGCGAGCATGGACGGGCGAGTGCCGATGGCGGGCCGTGGAGCGGGGTTGACGACGAGCCGTCCCGCAACTGGTCCAACGGCGGGCGCGAGCCCGAGAGCCCTATGGCTGCGGTCTGGATGGGCGATTTCAACTCGGAGCCGGGCAGCACTGAGTACAGGCGCATTGTCGGCGATACGCCTTATCATCGCGGGGCCGCCTATGCCGGCGGGTTTGTCGATGCGGCGGCGGTGGCCGCCACGCCGGCCAGCTTCTACACGCATGTCAAGACGATCGAGGGCGTGGTGCGCGAGCGCAGGCTGGATCATTGCTTCGTCGGGGGCATGCTCGCCGACCGCGTCCGCACGGTCAGCGCCGACATCGGCGAAGTGGCTTCGGACCATTTCCCGCTGCGCGTCGATATCGACCTTGAGACGCCGTTTACGGCCTCCCCGAGCGGGGGGCGATGAACCGCCCATGACCCTTTTCGTTTTTACCGCGGTGCTTGCAGCGGCCCTCATGCATGCAGCCTGGAATGCGTTGATCAAGGTCCGGACCGACCGGTTCGCCTCCATCTCGCTGACCGCGCTCGGCATGACCTGCACCGCGCTGCCGGTGTTGCCCTTCGTTGCGTTTCCATCGGCTGAAATGTGGCCGTGGCTGATCGCCTCGGTCATCATCCATATCGGTTACCGGCTGTTTCTGGTGCGTGCCTATGACGTTGGTGATCTCGCCCAGACCTATCCGCTGGCGCGGGGTGCCGCCCCGCTGGTCACCACCATCGGCGGGGTCGTGCTCGTCGGCGAGTTTCCGGGGGTGCTTGCCGTTGCCGGCATTGCGCTGCTTTCGGCCGGCACGTTCCTGATGTCGCTGCGCGGCGGCACCAGGCTTAGTCGCCTGAACGGAGCGGCGGTCGGCTACGCGCTTGTCACTTCGCTGTTCATCTCGGGCTACACGCTCACCGATGGCATCGGCGCAAGGCTTGGCGAAACGGCTCTCAGCTATGCCGCATGGCTGTTCGTGTGCGACGGCATCTGCGCCATGGCGATCGGCTTCTACTATCGCGGACGCCGGATGCTTTCGACGTTGGCCGCGGAATGGAAGATCGGCGCGTTGACCGGCTTCCTCAGTGCAGCGGCCTACGGCATCGTCATGTGGGCGATGACCAAGGCGCCGATCGCCTCGGTCGCGTCGCTGCGCGAAACGTCGATCCTGTTCGCCATGGCGATCTCGGTATTCCTGCTTGGCGAGCGGATGACCGCATGGCGAAGTGCGGCCGCGCTGAGTATTCTGGCCGGGGTGATCGCGCTGCGGCTCGGCTGAATCGATCACGAACGGTTTCGTGCCGGAACCTTCCGCCTGTCTGGTCATTCCACCCTGCCAATTCCGGCACGGAGAATTCCCATGAAAACGCTGGCCGATATTTTTGAGCACACGCTGCAGGACATCTATTACGCCGAGAACGCGATCACCAAGGCGCTGCCGAAGGTCGCCAAGGCGGCGAAAAATCCACAGCTGAA
Organism: Mesorhizobium sp. A556; assembly: GCF_054489545.1. Classification (NCBI taxonomy): domain Bacteria; kingdom Pseudomonadati; phylum Pseudomonadota; class Alphaproteobacteria; order Hyphomicrobiales; family Phyllobacteriaceae; genus Mesorhizobium; species Mesorhizobium sp. A556. Next base: position 7,668 of record NZ_JBTMXA010000012.1, on the reverse strand, counting down.
AAAGGCAGCCGAAGATCACCTTGAGGAAACCAAGGGCCAGATCGCCACGCTGAAGAAGGTGTTTGCCTCGCTCGGCAAAAAGCCGGAAAGCGAAAAATGTGATGCCATCGAGGGGCTGCTCAAGGAAGCGGACGGCTTGATGGAAGAGGCGACCGGCACGGCGCTGGATGCGGGCCTGCTGGCTGCATGCCAGGCTGTCGAGCACTACGAGATCGCCCGCTACGGCTCCTTGCGCGAATGGGCGAAGGAATTGGGCCACGACGAGGCGCATAAGCTGCTGAGCGAGATTCTCGACCAGGAGAAGGCGACCAACAACAAGCTTACCAATCTCGCGGTTACAGCCATCAACAAGGCTTGACGTCAGATATTTGCCGGGTCGTATGCCGACAGGGTGAAGCGGCCCGGCAATCCTATTCATTTGTATCCGGCGAGGCCGCCGTGCGGCTGCATTTGCGCTTGCTGGTTAGCGAATTTTTAAATAGATACTTTTGGCTGGGGATCGAATTTTACTTTTCGATGGCTGGCGCCGATGCCATCATCGTTTTCACTAGTGTTGGTTCCGAACTGACGATCAATGCTGGCGCCGGTGCCGATATCATTGTTCTTGATCCTGTTCTTAATGTTGGCTCGGCAAATCTCGTCTACACCGCGCAGTCTGACTCGACTTATGTGAACTTCGACACGATCGCGGGGTTCATGTCGGGTTCGGATACGATTGATCTGTCGGCGTTCAAACTCACCGGTGAGACGGGCACCGTCGCTGCTGGCAACACATCCGTCACGACGATCGCCCAGCTTGCCGGCGGGGTTGCCGACTTCTTCCGCGTGGGTGGCGAGACGCTCGCCGTTGCCACGTTCCATGACGGCGCTGACACCTACGTGTTGGCGGACCTCGACAATGACGGCAACTTCAACACGGCCAACGATCTCGTTATCGATCTCCTCGGTGCCGTCTTCCCCATTACCGCCGCAGATTTCGTCTTCGCCTGATCTCGCTCTCAGCCGAGCCTCATCCAGCGACCGCTGGCCTCTGCCAGTCCCGAACGAATGCAAAAACCCCGCCCCGGCGAACCGGAGCGGGGTTTGGCGATCACTGTCGTTGAAGTACGCTGAACTGGAAAGCCTGTTTTGAGCCCCATGGCGTCGTGTGGATACGGTGAAGTCCCTCGATCAACTGGAAGGATGGTCCGACAGTCCGGGCGAGTTCTTTCGGGCTGTAGCGGATGACGGGGAGCCCGCTACATTGCAGGGGACCATCCTTGGCGAAGGTGGCGATGATCGCATGGCCGCCCCGTTTTACGGCGGAGTTCAACCGGTCGAGATAGGCTGCGCGATCCTCCGGCGCGATCAGGAAGTGGAAGGCTGCGCGATCATGCCAGAAGTCGTATTCCCTTGCCGGCTTCCATCGGGTGACATCCTCGGCGATCCAGTTCACATGATCGGCAGCGGGACCCAGCCTCGCTTTCGCAACGTCGAGAGCGGCAGACGACAGATCAAGGACGGAAATATCGCGCATGCCCATAGCGGGCAACGCGTCGACCAGGCGGGAAGCGCCGCCGCCGATGTCGACCAGTGACGCGGCGCCAGCCTGTTTGTGCCGGCTAATGAGATCCAGCGATATCGCCGCGCTTGCTTCGAACCAGCTGACATTGTCGTCGCTCCTGGAGGTGTAAACGCCATCCCAGTGGGCGCGGCTGTCGCGGCTGTGACTATCGGGCATCAGGCACCTATGCGCAGTGCGTATCCGGATTGGCGGCGCGGTTTTCGAACTGCACCGGGCTTTGAAGTCGAGGGTGGGTTGTCGCCTCAAAGGATTGTAGGAGCCGTCGATGTAGCGGGCAATGGCTTGCTCGGCATTGCGCTATCCCAGCTTGTCGGCAGACTGCTCGTGGGTCTACCCTTGACCAAGGAGAACATGAATCGTGTCATCAAATGTGGTCCTGCCCGAAATCGAGGCGGCGGAATGGCTCAACACCGAGAAACCTCTTTCCCTGGCCGCGCTGCGCGGGCGCGTGGTGGCGGTCGAGGCGTTTCAGATGCTTTGTCCAGGCTGTGTCAGCCACGGTTTGCCGCAGGCGCAGCGTATTACCCAGGCATTTCGATCCGACGATGTTGCCGTCATCGGCCTCCACTGCGTATTCGAGCACCATGAAGCCATGAAGCCGGTAGCGTTGAAGGCCTTTCTGTACGAATACCGCATCCGGTTCCCCGTAGCCGTGGACGCTCCGGGCCATGCCGCGCTGCCACGCACCATGGCGGCCTGGCAGTTGGAAGGGACGCCGACACTCCTGTTGCTCGACCGCCAAGGCAGGTTGCGTGCCCGGCATTTCGGCCAGGTGTCCGATATGACCATTGGCGCAGAAATCATGGCCCTGGTCAGCGAGAGGGTCGAAGCGGCCTCGGCCACGCTTGTCGGTGAGGAGCATTCGTGATTACCTGCTGACGGGGCACTGTCGATGGCAGGAGGGGCAATTGGGCAAAGTTGAAACCAAAGGACGAGGTTCATCCGGGGAGAAACTGGAAACTCTCTTGAACTATGTCGGCTGGGCTGCAATCGCCGGATTCTTCGTCGGCCTCATCTTCCTCCTGGATATGGCGTTTTTGTAGTCCTCGTCTTTGCGCGCACGGGCGTTGCCGACTGCTGCTTCCTGCCACCTATACTTGGCGGGCGGTAGGGAGCGTGCTGTCTAGTCGCCATTGTTCATCTCTGCTTGCCCGCGCCGCCATTGTACGCCGCTGCTGTTTCAGCCTTTTCCCATGTCGCTATGCTTCATGGTCATGCCTGCCGTCGACTGGTCCTAGAAATTTCACGCACATGTGACCCAACGCGTTGAACCAAAGGCCAAAAATCGCGTTCTAATTGAGGCAATTGTCGCGGGGTTTGGCCATGTACAAAGCTCTGTTTTCCAAGCCGATTACCATCAATGTCGGCATCGTCGGCGAACCTCTTCACCTCATGTCTGCGGATCAGGCCATTGACGTGCTATCCACCGGATGGCGCACGCAAGGCAGCCTGAAACAGAAAGCCGCCATCAGGGCCTGTCGTCTGGCGGTGAGCGGCGAATTCAGTGCGGACATGGCCCGTCATGAGGTCATTCAGGCTGCGCGCGAAGCGAACGTTCTTGTCGAATGAGCTTTCGGCCGCGATCGTCATGCCCCTGTTTCGAGCGACAAGGATGCCCCGTCGAAACTTGGGATCGAACATCCAACTGGCTATTTCGGATCCTTGTCGGCGGACGGAACCGGATGTCAGCGGTCGCATTGAGGTGAAACGTGCAAGCCCGCACGTTCATCCCAAGGGAGAAGCACCATGGCCAAGAACCCGATCCGATCGAGCAGACCCGTCACCATCCATGACCAGAAGCTCGAACGCGGGGAGGGCGGCGAACTCCACCAGGTAGCTGGGGGGAGCGTGCCGGTCATGACCACCGCGCAAGGTGGTGTTGTGTCGGACGACCAGAACACACTGAAGGTCGGCGGGCGCGGGCCTGCCCTGATTGAAGATTTCGCCTTTCGCGAGAAGATTTTTCACTTCGATCACGAACGTATCCCCGAACGCGTCGTCCACGCCCGTGGCTATGGTGCGCATGGTTATTTCGAAACCTATGAATCGCTCGCCAAATATACCCGCGCCGACATTTTTCAGCGCGCGGGCGAAAAGACGCCGGCCTTCATGCGAATTTCGACCGTGGCCGGCAACAAGGGCTCGACCGACCTCGCCCGCGACGTGCGCGGCTTTGCCGTGAAAATCTACACCAAGGAAGGCAATTGGGACCTCGTCGGCAACAACATGCCGGTGTTCTTCATCCAGGATGCCATCAAGTTCCCGGACCTGGTTCATGCCGTCAAGGACGAGCCGGATCGTGGCTTTCCGCAGGCGCAGTCGGCGCATGACAATTTTTGGGACTTCATTTCGCTGACGCCGGAAAGCATGCACATGATCATGTGGATCATGTCCGACCGCGCCATCCCGCGTTCGCTGCGCTTCATGGAAGGGTTCGGCGTGCACACCTTCCGCCTGGTCAACGCCAACGACGAATCCACCTTCGTAAAGTTCCACTGGAAGCCGAAGCTCGGCATGCAGTCCGTCGCCTGGAACGAAGCGGTCAAGATCAGCGGCGCCGACCCGGATTTCCATCGCCGCGACATGTGGGATTCGATCAAGGCCGGCGACTTCCCGGAATGGGAACTGCGGCTGCAACTGTTCGACCAGAAATTCGCCGACAGCTTCGATTTCGACGTGCTCGATCCGACCAAGATTATCCCGGAGGAGACCCTCAAGCCCATCCCCGTCGGGCGGCTGGTGCTCGACCGGATGCCGGACAACTTCTTTGCCGAGACCGAACAAGTCGCCTTCATGACCCAGAACGTGCCCGCCGGCATCGATTTTTCCAACGATCCGCTGCTGCAGGGCCGCAATTTTTCCTATCTGGACACGCAGCTAAAGCGGCTGGGCGGACCGAACTTCACCCATATCCCGATCAATGCGCCGAAATGCCCGTTCCAGAATTTTCAGCAGGACGGCCATATGGCCATGCACAATCCGGCGGGCCGCGCCAACTACCAGCCGAATTCCTGGGGCGACGGCCCTCGGGAATCCCCGCAGAAAGGTTTCAGGTCGTTTGCCGAGGAAGTGGCTGGAACGAAACAGCGCATCCGCCCGGAAAGCTTCGCCGATCATTACAGCCAGGCACGGCTGTTCTACATCAGCCAGACCCCGACGGAACAGGCCCACATCGCCGCCGCTTTGACGTTCGAACTGAGCAAGGTGAAGACGGCGGTGATACGCGAGCGGATGGTTTCGCACCTGCTCAACATTCACGATGAACTGGCAAAAAAGGTCGCTACCGATCTCGGCCTCAAGGCGATGCCGAAGCCGGCCGATGCGGCCGTCCCCACCCGTCAGGACCTGAAGGCGGCCCCCTCGCTCAGCATTCTGGCCAACGCACCCGGGACGTTCGAAGGACGCAAACTCGGCATTGTCGTGACCGACGGCACGGACGCCGCCCTGTTGAAAGGGCTGACCGACGCCGTCAAGAAGGCCAAGGCCAACTTCGAGATCATCGCGCCAAAGGTCGGTGGGGCGAAGCTCAGCGACGGCAGCCATGTCGACGCCGACCAGATGATCGCCGGTGGCCCCTCGGTGCTCTATGACGCGGTGGCGGTGTTGCCGTCGGAAAAGGCCATGGCCGATCTGGTCAAGGAATCGACCGCGCGTGATTTCGTGGCCGATGCGTTCGCGCACTGCAAGTTCATCGGCTATGTCGCCGCGGCCATGCCCTTGTTCGAAAAGGCGGGCATTGCCGGAAGTCTCGATGAGGGGGTCATTGCCCTCAAGGGACCGAAAGACGCCGCCGGCTTCCTGCAAACGCTTGGCAAGCTGCGTCTTTGGGAAAGGGAGCCCAAGGTGAAAATGTCCTGATCGAAATCGGGACGCAGTGGCCGCGCAAAATTGAAAAGCGGAAGCGTCCTGCACGGGTTTTAGGGACTGCGGCTACAGAGCTGCCAGGAAATGAAACGGCCCATCTCCAGGAGAGGCGGTGGGCCGGCTACCTGAAATACGGTGCAATGCCGTTGAGCTACCGTGTCGGCACGTAGGGAACAACAGGTTAAGGCGAACCATATCCGGCGGATCACAGTCGCTGGAATGCTGCGATCAAGCCGGCACCGCCGGACAGCCCGACGCTGTGATGGGCTCGCCAAGCAGCGCAACGACACGGCCAAGTCTTTGAAAGGATGGTGGGCGTGACAGGGATTGAACCTGTGACCCCTGCAATGTCAATGCAGTGTTTTTCCTGATTTTACAGCGAAATATGGCCCAAAAACCCCAGAACAGAGCGAAAACATCCGAACGTATCTGTGCGGTTTCTGTGCGGTAGCCTGGGGGGACAGCGATAGGGGAGGGGGCCTATGCTCCCATCATGTCCGACAACGTCCTACCCCAGACCAAGCACCCGAAGCTGATCGTCGTCGTCAGATTCAGCCGAAATAATCAGCCAGGAAATACCGGCGGTTCCGGCGTAGGGTCGGGATCGGGCCGTGGCGAAGGCCCTGGGCCAAGCGGCACCGGTTTGTCGGGAGCCTCTGGATGCTCCTCAGGTTTCGGAGTTTGCTTTTTGGGATCGGGCATCTATCTCTCCCTTCGTCGACAACAACCGCCCTGCCCATCGATTGTTCCAGGGCCGAAGCCATGGAGGGGAGCCTTTGCAGAAGACCGTCGTAAGAGTGATCTGCGCGATCGGCCAGTCGGGCCAAATGGGCCTCGAAGGGCACTTACCATGGGAAGGAAACCGTGCGCCCGAGTATAAGGCTGATGTTGCCCGGTTCTTCGAAATCACTAAGGGTCATGTGTTGGCCGCAGGACCCAAGACTATTGGTAGCGTTCCAGAATTTGCCCGCCCAGATCGAGAGCTATTTGTCCTGCGCTCCGAGATGGATCCAGAGGAAACGCTGGCGCAATTTTCCGGTCGCGTCGTTTTTATAGGCGGCGGTCCAGCAATCTGGGATGCCTACGCGCGCTTTGTCAGCCACTGGGATATAACCCGTCTGCCTTATGATGGCCAAGCCGACCGCTGGTTCAATCCGAATTGGATAAAGGCGAGCGGTCTGAAAAAATGACGACCCCAGTTGGTGAGGGACACCAAGCATAGAGCCGCGAGGCCAACCCGGGTATAGGGGAGTATGGGCGCCGACAACGCTGTTCGTGTCAGGCGATGTGCCGGATATGGAATGATTCATAGTGCCGCAGGAAAAAAGTCTCGGCGGCCGAGGCTGTTGCTTGTGACGCTCATTTACCCTGTCGGCGTCAGGCGACGGAAATCCGGGGCCGGGACTTCGCCTCTTCTTCAAACAGCATGGCATAGATGACTGGTTCGTAGAATTGCAAAAGCGTCTTCGCGAACACTTTGTCATCCACGCCAAGCACGTGCGCCCAATCACGGTAGCGATTTGGCGGAATACGCCCGCGCCCGTTTTCCAACTGCGAGATGAAGGTGTAATAATCCAGACCGAGCATCCGCGCCATCACGCGCTGTGAAAGCCCAGCCGCATCGCGCAATTCTCTCAGCCAAGCGCCTGCTTCGAGTCGCAATTCCTGCGTCGCGCTCAAGCTCTGATCTTGTAAAGCGGCCATTTCCGCAACCTTCCATATATATGGGGCACTTCGAAAAGTGGCCGGTTATCGCCCTGCCGCTCACCAGAATATAATGCCTTTCACCTTAATGACAAATGCGGGGCGTTGCGTCAATATCATACGTATGCATTTTGCTACACTTTTCGCTTGCAGCTTTGCGAATCTTTGGCTAGAGGTTTTGGGCCGAGGAACGGATATTCCTTAAATGCGGCGGGCCTACTCGTGATACGATTATTTTCGGTCGCGATGGCAGGCAAGATGCGTTGAAGGCTTGGACTACCCGACGCCGGGCGACGGCTCGGCGTGAACGTAAAATAACCATTGGAAAAAAGGATCCTCCACAATGGCAATCACTAGCGCAGCAGCGACTTCGATCGCTTCGCTTTACATCGGCTTTTACGACCGGGCACCCGATCCGGTTGGTCTGGACTACTGGGTTGGACGTCTGGCAGACGGCGTGTCGCTGACAGACATCGCTGAATCCTTCGCCGCTTCGCCCGAGGCTGCACAGACCTATCCCTATATCCTGACGCCCA
>NZ_JBTMXA010000011.1:0-131856 GCF_054489545.1 Mesorhizobium sp. A556 | reverse complement strand
GACGATCTCTTCCGCACTGTGTCTCTTTCTGGCCATTTCTTAAGTCCTCCATCGGCTCAAAAGCCATACATAAGGGAGGACCACTTTTCAGGGGGCAGACCACAGGCCTGACCTGCACCCGACAATGCTCTCCGTAAAAGCGACCAGTCCGGTGCAGAAGCAATTGGTAATAAGCCTTGCTAATAGTGTCCGTTTCCTTCCTCTCGCCGCTGGCGCTGTGATCATATTGAGTGAATGGTGAAAATCGAACGTGGAAATGAACGTGGTTTTCTTCAATTTGGTCAAAGAGCAGTTTTATGTACGCCTTGCACAAATCCTTCTTGGATTTGGCTTTATTCCACTTCACCTCTGAGTGCTTCGGTACGCCAAAGGCTTCCTTCAGACATAGCATCTCTTTTCCTATAATAGCGGCACGTGAGGGGATGACCGCTAATCCGCCAATGCTCATCCATTCAGAAGTGCGGATGTGAGACTCGTCGCAGAAATACAATAGCGGCTGTCTATTCGCTCCGGGTGGTTCCGGTAAATGCACTGCATATCCCCAATAACGCCTTGCGAGTCTCTATCTCTCGAGACTTACTCCCCGCCTTCAAGCCCTATCGCAACTACGCCTCTATGATCTCTCGCGGGGCCGCTATTGGGCTGCGTGCACCGGCCCCGGTGATGGCGCTTGTACTTTCCCGGGTTGGGTGCGGACGGGCCTATTACCGATCTCGCAAGACCCTTTCAACCTGGCTATCTCGTCCTGATGGTTGCCGCCGCCCATCGATCCCATGGGCAAGCCGATGAGGAACACGCCGACCGCGTCATTTGTGGCTGTAGCGCTTTGAACTGCAGAAAGTTCATTGAGCCGTTGCATCTTGGCCGGCGTGCATGCCTCGCCCGTCCGAACGGCCCTGATATTCTGAGGCGGCGTCGCGCAGCCGGTCATAGCGACCAGCGCGCACACGGTCAGTATTCTGAGTTTCATTCGATACCCCCGAGCCCCGGTTCCCCACCCGATCTAATCGTCATTTGGGGCTGGATACAAGATAAACGGTCCGAAGCGTCTGTTCGCGGTGGCTGTCATTCTCGGAACAGTACGCGCGGGCGCGCGAGGGGAGGCGGCCGGCGTAATTATATAGCAGCTTAGACGCGTCGACAATGAACCCGGACGCGGCATAACCGAATAACGTTCTCACTCGCAAATCCCGTAGAGGATACCGGCGCGGTTGCGGCGGGAGAGGTCGGGGTTGTGGTCAATCTGCATCGGAAACATTTACCACTCTCCCCGGCAGACTGCTAGAGTGTCGGAAAAATGGAGGGGATAGTGGGAAGGACACTTGCTGCGGTGCTGTTCGCAATGTCGATTGCGCAGCCGTGCTCTTCTTATGCGAATACACTTCCCAGCGGGCGAGCGATTATATCTACTACGGGGTTGTACCAAAGGTGCCTCGCGTACAAGGACGTTTTTGAACACCCTAATACGGACCATAAATGGCAAGTCCTAGCCGACGCTGGGATATGCATGAGTACAATTTCGGGGATGAATGGCGTTCTAAATAGTCTTTCGGGGGACGGGTCGTTGATCCTCCCGGTGTGCTCCAACGATGCAACGATCCAGCAATTGGCCATGATGTACGTCAAATGGGTCGCGGACAACCCGAGCTATCTTGACACCTCGGCGTCCCGCTCGTTCATAACCATGATGCTCCAAAGCTATGCTTGTCGCGGGGATCATCCATGGAGCGGGCAATTTAGGTAGCAGTTTCAACCACAATGCACCTTGAGGCTACCGGCCGGGTAAAGAGTGTAGCCGCCGAACTCAAGCGGACCGTCCACGTGAACAACCATTGAGGGCTTGGTTCCGTCGCCGCACGCCATAATCGCGTTCTCCCGGCTGATCGGCCAATCTTCGATGATGCATTTCGTCATGTGACTGCCGTCCAGCTTTGACAGGACGAAACCAGAATGTCGGTAGGACTGGACCTTTGTCTGGCAGGCTGCGTCGATCCATTCTTTCGGCGGCGCTGCTTCTTCGCCATGCGTGGCTGCACATGCCGCTTCAACAGCGGCGGCGCTAGCCGTACTGGCATCGGGGAGCCTCCCGGTTTCGCAAATATCCTCGTAATTGTCTGATGAACCTACGGGGGCGGATATGGCCGGGCCAAGCGGCATCAGGGTTGCAACAGCGATCAACGCAAAAAAGACTTTCGACCTTATATTCCCCTCCTGCCCGAGAGCAGTTAGCGCCGACAGGAGAAGGAGTTCAATGATTATCCGCCGGGATGAAGCTTCGGATGCCGATTGAGTACACCTATGCCGTCTTAACCTTGGCTATCCTGCTACGCGGCTTTCCGCGCTGACGAACAGCAGTATGCCTTACTGATCGAGACGGAGCATTCGTTTCGGCGGCTAGGTGGTAAGGCTGTACGAGGATTTCAGCCGGGATGTGCCACTCACGGTTCAGCTTAAAAACCATGTCCATCGACAGGGCGCGCTTGCGGCTCAAAATTTCAGATGCGCGTGGACGCGAACCAAGGATTCCAGCAAGGGAAACCTGAGTAAGCCCGGCCATTTCCATATAGGCTTCGATGTATTCGATCGGGTCAAGCGCTTCGATAGGCCAGTGGATGTTTTCGTAGGCTTCAACGAGCGTTGCGAGAATGTCGAGTTTATCACCCTCGGAAGTTCCTACATCCGCGCCCCAAAGGCGTTCGATTTCCTTCAGAGCGGCTGCGTGGTCTTCGTGGGTTTTGATAGGACGGATATCCATTTCAGTCTCCTAGAAAATTGACACTGTAAGGGCGTCGATCCGGTCATATTCAGCGTGGGTGCCTAGAAATTTCACGAATGCGATCTGTCTGCGAAAATCGAACGCGACGATCATGCGGTAGTTCCCGCCGGAGATTTCAAAGCGCACCCGATCATTGTTCAATGCCTTAGCTTTCGGGAAGGAGGCCACAACGTCCAGCGGAGTGTTCCAAGCCGAAGCCTTGGTAGTCTGATGCCAATGGGTCAAAGATGGCCGCGCCTCAGGATGCTTCGCCCCATATTCGACTAGCGTGTTCTGAGAGATAATACGCATTCAAGCCCTGTTCCCACATTGGGAACATACGGTAGCACTACCGCGTTTTCAACTGAAAAGTGGAATGTCACGATAAACGTGAAAGTCAGTAGGCCATCCAGCCAGCAGGCAACTCAAACCTTTCATCAGCATAGCATCAATAGGGGGGTCTGGGGCTGACGACAACGATCAGCTTCGGGTGCTTAGGCTGAGGCAGGACGTTGTCGATCATAGCGTCGTCAATTCTCGTTGCTCCCGCGAATTTCGGAAGGTTCGGCGTCTCGCATGGCCTGAACTTTATTTGCAGCCTCTACCGAAAGCGCGGACCAAATTTCCTGGAGCCGGTCGGCTGCCATGTAGATGGCGTCGTCAAGGTCTTGCCGATTCATATCTTCCACGATCCGGTCAAAGTCCTGTTCACCTTTTTCGACCAAGTCGTATATCTGCGAGGCTTGGTCGAGTGTGAGATCAGGGCGCGAAATCGCCTTAGGGATTTCCGCCGCAAAGCGCCGCGCAAGTTGGGCCTGTTCTCCTAGTAGGGCAATCCAGTCCGTGGCCATAATCACTCCCGAGTGCAGAGCAGCATCTCGCTGGCCCTGGTGTTCGTCAAGGTGATTGCGGAGCGCAACGGACATTCCCGGACACTACCGGACATGGGTGGACGCCCTATAACGCTTTGATTTAATTGACATTTTGTTGTTACGTTTGGTCCGCCTTCATGCTAAAATCTGCTTCGTTGATTTGGAGGCAGACATGCGATTTTCCGAGCCAATGGGTGACCTGATCCAGGTCCGTGTGGCGCGCGACGAAAAGAGGCGTTTAATCGAGATTGCCCGCCAGCGGGGCATGACGCTTTCGGATTTCCTGCGCAAGACCGCGACTGACGCGGCACGCAGGGTGGCGGCATAGCCATGGTCCAATACGCTCCGCCCATCACCCTCGTGCAGCTTTGGCATCTCCACAAGCGGGAGTCCCGTGCCATCGGCTCGATTGTCGCTGATGCCCGCGCTGGCAAGCTTACCGGTGTCGAAGCTCACCCCTCGGGACATGGATTTGCAGTCGTGGACCGCAATGCGGCTTTCGCGGCAATGAAGAAGGATAATTCGATATGACCGAGGTTCCCGCTACGACAGGTGGGCGACCCCGCCGACATCGTAAACACGGTCGGAAGCGTCTACGGCCGAAACGATAGCCTCAATCAGATGGCCCGTCTGCGTGCTGCCATTCGCGGTGACAAGGAAGCGGCCGAGGGCCTGAAGAAAGCGACCGTCGAATACATGATGAAGCGCTTCGTCGGGAATACGGAAGTCGCCACGAGCGGACAGCCGGGTCTCAAATCCGATCAGTTCCAAAGCTTCATCAGGGATAACAGGCAGTCTCTCCGGGCAGCAGGATTTGCCGAAAACGACCTTGCCGCCATGGAAGCAATTGCCGCCGATCTACAGCGCGCCAATCGCTCGGTTGCGGGTGTTCGCATTCCGGGCGGATCGAATACGGCGCAAGACACGCTCGCGGCCGGAAATCGCAGCATGTCCAATTTCGGACGCCTGCTTTCCATCGCCGGTGCGGGTGCCGGGGCGCTGTTTAATCCGCTGGCTTCCATGGCTGGCGTCATGGGTGGGCAGGCGGTTTCCGCCATGCGGCGCGCCGGGCTTGAAACGGTGGACGATCTGATCGCGGACGCCTTGCTCGACCCGAGAGTGGCACGGGTGCTGCTGTCCAAGTCTCAGTCGCGGCCCGACGAAGGCGTCTGGAAACTCCTGGCCTCGCACTACGGCAACGCGGCCAGGGTTGCGGCAGCAATGGGCACCGAAAAGCAGGTCAACCAGCAACAGCCGACGCCGTTGCCGAAAATCCATCTCGATTGAACGGAGAACACCAATGACAGAGAAAGTCCCCGAGATGCTCGTCTTTCGTGATCTGATCGCGGAAATGGATGCCTATAGCGATATGGCCGTCGATAGCTTCTTTTCCGATGAGGCGGCAGCCCGCTTCAGGGAATGCATCAAGGAAGTCGAGGACTGGCAACCCGAAGACGAGCCGTCTTTCGGCGTGCTGACGAATGGCCTGTTCGCGGCCATCATAGGGGCCTACTCCCTGCACAGCGTCACCATGCTGCATGAAGCGAATGGAAACGGGGAAGCTGCCAGCGAAGCCTTCTGGAAGGCGCAAGACTTCCTGCGAAAAGCCGTCGCCACCCTTCAGTTATCCGTCCAGCACGCGGCCGGCATCACACGCAAAGTCGCTACTTCCCCCAGCACGACGCATACCATCCAGTGAGGGATATGCCTGCCAAATCAGGGCGCGATACAGGACAACATGAACGAAGATACGAAATTTCAGCCAGGCAAGTCAGGCAACCCGAATGGCAGGCCGCAAGGCTCGCGCTCCAGGAAGCTTGTTGCTCTCGATGCTCTCGCGGAGGGCGAGGTTGAGGCCATCGTACGCGCCATGATCGAAAAGGCGAAGGAAGGCGATGCCGTTGCCGCCCGTCCAATTCTGGACAGGGTATGGCCGGCGCGCAAAGGCGCTCGGGTCCCCTTTCAGTTACCGAAAGTCACCAAGGCGGAAGATTTACCAACTGCGTTTGCGGCCGTCATTGATCAGGTGGCAGTCGGAGAACTGTCACTCGATGAGGGGACCTTGATCGCCGGGTTGCTTGACGTTCACAGGCGGACTTTCGAAACGAGCGAACTAGCGGAGCGCCTCACTGCCCTTGAGGAAAAGCTGGGAGCCAACAGATGAGCCTGCATGCCCGCGTTCAAAAGCTCGAAAGGACCCACGGCGAACAGTCGCCGCTCTGTTTTTCCATCGAGGCAGACAACCAGACGGAATGTGACGCCAGGTATCTCGACCTGATGTTGTCCGGGGAATGCATCGTGGGCCGCCGACATTCCATCACCGCCGTTGTGGCTGGTGCGGTAGATCGGCAAGATTTCCTGCTGCTGGCGCATGAGGACGCATTGGAGCACCTCTAATGACAAATACCATCCATTCCCGTCTTTCACGACTGGAGCGCTCGTTCCTGCCGCCTGAGCGTGGCCCGATAGGCGTTTACCTTGTCACCACGGACGAGGACGAAGCGGCGGCACGGCAAGCCATCCTGGCTGATGATATCGATCCGGCAGACAACCGCATTCGTATCATTCGCCTCGTTCCGCCGGAGCACGCCTATGACATTGCAGGCTAGATTGCTGAAGCTTGAGCGCAGGGCACGGTCGGACCCGTTCGACAGCCTGTCCGATGAGGAACTGAACGCCGCGCTTCAAGCCGTGACGTGGAAGATTGAAGCGCAGGTGGGCATGCCGATTGCGGATTATCACGACCATCTCGCGCGGCAGCTTGCGGGCGAAGAATTGCCGGAGGAACTCGGTGCCAGTTTCATTCGCCAATACCTTGCGAGCGACAATGCCCTTGTGACGGCACGCATGGCGTTGGGTCACCGGTAGAGCGGCAGGGCCTTTGATAAACAATCAAGGAATTCGAGATGGCACAGCACGGCGGTAGCCGGCCGGGAGCAGGCCGCAAAAGAGGAAGTGTCAGCGAGGCCAAACGGATCATAGCCGAAATACCGCCGCCGCTGGGGCTGCTGTGACCGCCGTAGCTGCGCCTCTCATTGCCGAGGCAACGCCAGAGCCCACCCGCCGGGAACTGATCGGGCAACATCTGTTTGCCCTCAAGAGGTTGTGCGAAGAATATTCTGGAGAGCCGTGGCAGATTTTCGCATGCACCGCAGGCGACGGGCCGTCTCGTATTCTCGCGATCCACGCGGATGATGAGTTGCACGACCCCTACGGCATCATTGGCCTGCCCATGCGTTACGGCAAGCCGGTGGTAGGCGGTGAAGCATGATGACCGTCAGTGAAGCGCAGGAATGGCTCGAGCTTTCAGGAAAGCCAGCCCGGAGCGCCAGCAAGAAGCCCTGAGAATACTGAGAGAAGCGGCGGCGGCTCAAAAGGTCAAGCAGGTGAAGTCATGAGCGATGCAAACCTCTTGAGGCTCGAAGCCAAGTTCCTCGCGAACAGAAATCTGGAGGAACAAGCTGCCGACAGCGTGGAAGACCTGGACGCAGAGTTTGACCGGCTGCGTAAGCGCATGCGCAAGGCACAGCGCAAGCTGGAGCGCAAGACGCAGGATGGTGCCCGGCTATTCGAAAAGATCATGGACACCCGCGCCACGACGCTTGCCGGCCTGCTTGTGAAGATGAGGGATGGGTGGAGTTCGGATGACGAAAGCAGCGAAATCGCCATCCTCAGAAGCCTGATGGCTGACATGAAGGCGATGACGGAGGCGCAGTCATGACAGCATCCCGCAATACCGACGCGGGAGGCGTGTTCGTCCTGTCGCTATCCAAGAACGACCTCGAAGGCATCGCCAGCACCATCGAGCGGCTTATCGACTTGCTCGACGCCATGAATGCCGATCCCGACCTTGAAGAAACGGGGGAAGCCGAGCCGTGGCTAGGATGGACCGACGCTGGACCACAAGCGCTCTTTTGCAATGAACGGCACGACGACCGCGAACTGGATGATGAGCGCGAGGACGTTTCCGAGGACGAGGGAGCCGATATCAACGACAAACCCCATGATGATGAGGAATTGGAGCCAAGCTTAGGTCGGTTGGAATTGATCGACCAGGGCGTCGGGAGCTATTCAGGGTCCGACTGGACCGAACCCACCCATAACGTGTCTTGCACGCTGCTCGCCTTCGATGGTGACGGATACGGCCTAGCCAAGCAGATGCTGCGCGCTAACGGCGTGGAAGCGTACGTCCGCACCTCTCCCGGCCTGTCAAAGCGAACGTTTGTGGAACGCGAGCACCGAATGCCGGACGGCTCGCTTATGCGGACATTTGTGCCAGTGCGGGAGGCGCGGTCATGACCATAGCAACCGATAGGGCGTTGATCGACGCGGCCATTGCAGCCGGCATGGTGCGGCACATTCCTCGCGGCGTTTCAGGCATCGACCCGACAACTGGTCACGGCTGGAGAGAAATCGGCAAGGCCATGCTCGCCAACGATAGACGCGCAAAGCGTCTTAACCGGAGTGAGAAGCCGCAGCCGGTCAAGGTCGAGCGTGCCGACACAGCCGAAGGCTTAAAAGCGCAACTCAGGCAGATGAGGCGCGACGGCATGACCTATGATCAGATCGCCGCAAGCGTGGGCATGGTAAAGTCTGCCGTTTGGCGGCACTGCCGGTGACCTATCTCGACCTGCTTTTCATCGTCACGGTCACATCGGGCATGATTGCCTATAGGCTGATTGCGGGCTGATACAGCACCACCCCCCCCGTGGCGAATGATTTGTACGAGGCGAGCGGCCCGTTCAAGCACCAAATGTTGCTATGCGGTTGCTACAATCTCTCCTCTGGCAACGATGTTTCTAACATTATCCTTTAATATCAGTCTGTTACTGTTATTTATCATAGTCTGCGCCCAGCCCTTGAACCAGCGCGTCCTTTGCGGAAGCCAGACTTCGAACCGCTTCGGCGCCGCTTCGCAGGTCGGGCGTGAGATGACTTCGGTATGGTAGCCCAAGCGCGTCAGGCGCATGCCCAAATCCGCATCCTCGGTGACGTTGAACGGGTCCCAGCCGCCTGCTTCGAACAGAACCGCGCGTCGAAAATGGTTCGAAGTACCGCCGAGCGGCAACATCAGCCGACGCTGCGAAAGCCAGGGCAGCAAACCGCGAAAGAGCCCGGCATATTCGAAAGCGAACATGCGGGCCATCAGCGTGTCGCTTCGATTGGAGATTTCAAGCGGCGCCTGAACCGCGGCCAGATCGGGGCCGCGATCGCGGAAACGATGCCACGCTTCGAGCAGTTGCAGGGGGTGCGGCTGGTCCTCGGCATCGTACAGGGCGACGAATTCTCCGCCGGCCATCTGCAAGGCATAGGCCAGCGCCTTGGGTTTCGTGCGGGGGCCTTCCGGCGGAACCTCGACGATTTCGATGTGGGAGGGCAAACCGCTTGCGCGGATGACGTCAAGGGTAGCGGCGTCGTCGGCCTCGCAAACAAGCTTGATCTCCAGCCTGTCGCGCGGCCACACCAGTCGATCGAGCGCGTCCAGAAGATCCGGCACGATGGCCGCTTCCTGATAGAGCGCGACCAGAACCGAATAGACGGGCATTTCCCCTTCCGGCAGTGGCGGCAGCGGCTGCGGCGGCTGCAATGGACGCACCGATGCCACCGCCGCGAACCGGAGGACCACGCAGGCCAGAAAGAAGATCGTTGCCAGAACGTGCAGAGCGGCTAGAACTTCGTTCCAGTGCAGCAGCAGGCCTACCGGCAATGCGGTGATCACAACGCCGGCCATCGTTCCCTGCCAGGCGTTGGCGACGATGCGGGCAGAAAAGGACGGGTACCGTTCGAACAGGCCAAGGATGGCCTCACGCTCCAGAACGGGTTGCGACCTTGCCAGAACGGCGGCGCGCAGAACCTGCGGATCGACGATCTTGAGATGCCTGGCCAATGCCGGATGGTCCGCGATCCGCCGACGCATGTCGCCTAGCCGCAAGCGCTCGAACGTTATCAGGAAGGCTATGCCGCCGTCCTTCTCCAGCAGCTTGACGGGAATTTGCCCGTTGCGGCCCCGCAACAGCACGGAGGCATGTTCGTCGCTGACAATAATCCGGGCTGGATCGATGGCTTCCACGACACCGAGGTCGAGGTCGGCTCCAATGGCCCGAAGCATGTCCACGCGGCTGATGACGCCCGACGCCAGCAGCGCGGACTGAAAATCACCGGCTCCGGTGCGAACGCTGATGGCGGCTTCGACAGCCGTTTGCCAAGGCACCGAAAGCCGCACCAGGACCTGCCGCCATTCGGCCAGCTCCGGGAAGAAGACCTCGGCAAGAGGCAAACCCTGATCGGGCCGACGCTCGCAATCCCTTGCGTCGAATGGTTCGCCAGTCGCGGACGGCGCGTTTTCCCCGCCGTCGAATCCAAACGGTCGCATCCCCGTTGCCCCCGCATCCGCACGATAGCAAGCTGTTCCGCGCCTTTCTGCGCAGACCGGTTGTTTCTCCAGCTAGATTTTTCTCGCCCGCGTCCCTTCGCGGTGGCCCCATTTACCGAAGAGCCGATTTGCCCAACCGCACCCCTGCCGCCGATGAGCGGCCTCATTTCGCCGAAAGTCTTCGGCGCCCCACCGGTGAGCATAACCGCAATTGAATTCATTGAAACCGAAATCCGTTGTGCCGGCTCCCGTTTCATACCAAAAGCCTAGGCCAGGACCTAACCGAGAGGAGTTTCAGCCTTGCAATCGTCATTGCCGGCATTTCGTTGGATGGGCCCGGTGCTGACGACCGTGCTGGCGGTGCTGCTGGCGGGAGCAGCCACGATGGGCGCGGCGGCCGATGCGGCAGAGCCGCAGGTTCCCGTTTTCTGGGATGCCAAGGAAAGGCTGCCAAAGCCGGACCTTTCCGCCTTGACGAGGCTGCGCTTCCTGACGACCATCGATTTCCCGCCATTCAATTTTCTCGACCGCGAGGGCCGGCTTTCCGGCTTTCATATCGATCTCGCCCGCGCCATCTGTGCCAGGCTGGACCTTGCCGACAAATGCCAAATCCAGGCGCTGCCGTGGGCGGAACTGGATGGCGCCCTGCAAAAAGGCGAAGGGGAGGCGATCCTGGCCGGCATCGCCGCGACGCCGGAAACCCGTGCGAAATACGCCTTTTCCCGCCCCTATCTGCAATTTCCCGCCCGCTTCGTGATGCCCAAAGCCAATGCGGTCGCGGAGCCCATCTTTGCCAAGCTGAAGGGCAAACGTGTCGGCGTCGTCGCCGGTTCGGCGCATGAGCGCATGCTTCATGATAATTTCGGGGGTCTCGCCTTCGTTCCATTTCCCAAACCGGAAGATCTGTATGTGGCGCTGCGGGCGGGCAGCATCGGCGCCGCATTCGGCGACGGGATGCGGCTTGCCTTCTGGCTGGTCGGGCCGGACGCTGCCGGATGCTGCCGCTTCGCCGGAGGGCCCTATCTCGCACCCGAATATCTGGGAACGGGGTTGGCGATCGCCGTCAGGCCGGACGACCCGACGCTGGCCGCGGCCTTTGACTACGCACTGCAGGAAATTTCCCAGGACGGCACGTTCGCCGAACTTTACCTGCGCTATTTCCCCGTCAGTTTCTTCTGACGTTCAGACCCGGAGCGGGCCATTCAGCGCAGTGAAGAGGCGGGCAATCGTTGACGCTCCAGTCTCCGACGCATAGAGCATCCCCGTAACGGCACCAAAGGCCGACGCACTTTCTAGAACCTTGACGCCAGGATTATCGAAATGGCCGGAACCACCCCGCTCGATCTCAACCCGGAAATGCTGGCTGCCGCTGCGGAAAGCAAAGCCTGGCCGTTCGAGGAAGCCAAAAAGATCGTCGCGCGCTACGCCAAGACGGGCTTTCCGGAAACGGTGCTGTTCGAGACCGGCTACGGCCCGTCCGGCCTGCCGCATATCGGCACTTTCGGCGAGGTCGCCCGCACCACCATGGTGCGCCATGCCTTCCGCATTCTCACCGGCGACAAGGTCAAGACGCGCCTGTTGTGCTTCTCCGACGATCTCGACGGCATGCGCAAGATTCCCGACAACGTGCCGGATCGCGCGGCACTCGAGCCTTATCTGCACATGCCGCTGACCTCGGCGCCCAATCCGTTCGGCGGCGATTACGAGAGCTTCGGGCATCACAACAACGCGATGCTGCGCCGCTTCCTCGACACATTCGGTTTCGACTACGAATTCGCCAGCGCCACGGACTACTACAAGTCGGGCCGCTTCGATGACGTGCTTTTGCGCGCCGCCGAGAAGTACGACGCCATCATGGCGGTGATGCTGCCGACGCTCGGGCCGGAGCGTCAGGCGACCTACAGCCCGTTCCTGCCGATCTCGCCGAAGAGCGGGCGCGTGCTCTACGTGCCGATGAAGCATGTCGACGCCAAGGCCGGCACGATCACCTTCGACGACGAAGGCACCGAAACCACGCTGCCCGTCACCGGCGGCAAGGTGAAGCTGCAGTGGAAGCCGGATTTTGGCATGCGCTGGGCCGCCCTTGGCGTCGATTTCGAGATGTTCGGCAAGGACCACCAGACCAATGCCGTCATCTATGACAAGATCTGCGTTATCCTGGGCGGAAGGGCACCGGAGCATTTCGTCTATGAACTGTTCCTGGACGACAAGGGCCAAAAAATTTCCAAGTCGAAGGGCAACGGCCTGAGCATCGACGACTGGCTGACCTATGCCCCGACCGAAAGCCTCGGCCTTTACATGTTTCAGAAGCCGCGCGTGGCCAAAAAACTCTATTTCGACGTCATTCCGCGCGCCGTCGATGAATATTACACCTTCCTGTCGGCCTATCAGCGGCAGGACTGGAAGAACCGTCTCGGCAATCCCGTCTGGCACATGCACAGCGGCAACCCGCCGGCAATCGACCTGGCCGTGCCGTTTTCACTGCTGCTCAATCTGGTCAGCGCCTCGAACGCGCAGGACAAGGCCGTTCTATGGGGCTTCATCTCGCGCTATGCGCCGGGCGTCACGCCGGAAAAGAACCCGGAACTCGACCGGCTGGCCGGTTACGCCATCCGCTATTTCGACGATTTCGTGAAGCCGGCGAAGGTTTTTCGCGCGGCCGACGAGGTCGAACGCGACGCGCTGGCGAAACTGTCGGACGCGCTGGCGGCGCTGCCTGCCAACGCGGACGGCGAAACGATCCAGAACGCCACGCTCAACGTGGCGCGCAAGATCGAGCGCTACCAGGATCATTCCAAGCAGGCGCCGGAAGGCGGACCGGGCGTGTCGGTCGCCTTCTTCCAGATGATTTATCAGGTGCTGATTGGCCAGGAACGGGGCCCGCGTTTCGGCTCGTTTGCCGCCCTTTACGGCATTGGCGAAACGCGCGCGCTCATTGAAAAGGCGCTGGCTGGCCAATTGGTGGCGTAGCCGCCTCACCGGACAGGTCGAGGATGGAAGTTCGGCCTTCCGGCGGAGCCTCGACCGGTGCGGGGGCCGGCGGCAGGCCGGAAAGATCGGGCGCTTCGCCAAAGATGCCCTTCATTGCCGCCTTCGCCTTTTCGCCGACTTCGACATAGGGGCCGTCCTCGGCGGGACGCGCCCAGCCGTTTGAAACCAGCCACGTCCCGATATCCTGCTTGCCAAGACTACATGGCGAGACGACGGATTTTTCGGCAGGGTCCGGCAGCGTGCAGACCGGCGCACGGCCGCGCAGGAACGCACGAAACGCGCCGCGTGCGCGCAAGCCACAGGCCCAACGCCGGCCGTGCTCGTCGGTGCAGGTTTCATCCTGAGCTATCATGTCGATGCCGGCGATGGTTACGGAGCGGTCCTTGGTCTCAATCACCCCGGCAGCGGAAGCAATCGACTGAAACAGCGTGGTGCCTTTGGGGCCGTCTGCCGCATTTTGTGCATCAGACGCTCGCGGCTCTGGTGGCTTGGGCGGCATGGCCAGCGACAGATTGCTCAAGGGTGCGCGAGGCTCGATCCGCTCGAGGCGACCCGCATCGAATTGCCGCGGCGCGACGATCTCGGGATCGATTGCCCTGGACCTGACGGGGACTTTTTCGGCGCGCTTTTCCGGAATGGTCGCCGTGCTCGGTTCCACTGGTGAGGGAGCGGTCACCTCATCGACAACAACCGCCTCTTGCTGCCGCAGCACGGCGTGGCCGCCGACGGCGACCGAGGCGACCATCACCAGAAGCGCGAGAGCGGCAATGGCCTCATTGCGAAACGGCATCCGCTTTCCTATTGGCTTGCCCAGACAATACGCGCCACCCAATCGACATCGGCCGTGGCAATGTCGCGGTTGGGGTGGTCGGGGTTGAGCGACACCAGTGAAACGGATTTAGGCGTCTGGCGTTCCAGCACCTTGGCCATGACCTCGCCGGCATTGGTCTTGACCACGACGCGGTCGCCCTTGCGCACCGTCGCCCCCGGCTCGACAATCAGGACGTCGCCATTGCGGTAGAGCGGCAGCATGGAATCACCCTGCACCTTCAGCGCATAGGAACTGGCGGTGGATTGCGCCGGCAGTTCGATCAGGTCCCAGCCATGGCCGACCGGAAAGCCGGCATCGTCGAAGAAACCGCCGGCACCGGCCTGCGCGAAGCCGACGAGCGGCACGGTCGGCTTCTGCACAGGCAGCGCGTCCATGTCGGTCCGGTTGATGAGCAGCGCCATGAAATCGTCCAGCGAAGCGCCGGTCGCCTCGATGATCTTGGCGAGCGATTCCGTCGACGGCCAGCGCGGGCGTCCGTCGGACGCCAGCCGCTTGGACTTATTGAAGGCCGTCGAATCCAGCCCCGCGCGCTTTGCAAGACCGGAAGCCGATAGCGAGTAGCGCTCGGCCAGAGCATCGATGGCTGCCCATACGCGATCATGCGAGAGCATGGCGAGCCCTCCTTCAAAACAGGAAAAAATACCTCGCTTCAGGTACTAAACCGCGGATCGGCCGCTGTCGAGCCGAAACCGCGCGTTGGACAAGGCCTATCCCCGAGCCGCGAGATAGGCCGGCAGGTCGGCGATCGAATCGAGCAGGACGTCCGCCATCTCGGCCAGCGCCTGGCGCGTGCCGGTTCCCGAAAGCACGCCGATGGCCAGGCCGCAGCCGCCGGCGCGCGCCATTTCGAGGTCGTGGCGATTGTCCCCCACCATGGCGATCTCGGTCGAGCGCAGGCCGGTCAGGTCGGAAAATGCCTGCACCGTGTCCGGCGCCGGCTTGGGGTTGGCCACGGCATCGTAGCCATAGGCAGCGTCGAACATCTGCGCCATGCCGAGCGCCAGAAGCGTCTTTTCCGCGCCGCTGGTGGAATCGTTGGTGGCAACGCCCAGCCGGAAGCCTGAGCCGTGCAAACTTGCAATGGCGTCCTTGCTGCCGGGCAGCGGCACCGCCTGCAACGCGCCCTGCTCGGCGGTAAAGGTGTCGAAATGGATGATCATCGCCCGCCTGCGGTCGGCATCGGCGGCGGGATACCAAAGCGACACGATGTCGGCATTGGTGCCGGCGGCAAACGCCGAATCGCCCTTGAAGCAATGCGCGTCGAAATCGTAGCCGGCCGCCTGCATCAGCCTGTCGGCTTCGTCGCGGTTGCCGCCTGCGGCGTCGAGCGCCATCAGATCGCCGATGGCAAACCACGTCGCCTGGAAATCGACCAGCGTGCCGTCCTTGTCGAACAGAATTCCCTTGATGCCCGCCAAGCCGTTTACTCCGATCCGCGCAGATGGTGGATATGTGCCACCAGGCCGGCGGTGGAGGCATCTCTCTTCGCGGCACTCTCCTTGCCTTCTACGACAGGCAGAAGACTGGTCGCCAGTTCCTTGCCGAGTTCCACGCCCCACTGGTCGAAGGAGTTGATGTCGTAGAGCGTGCCTTCGACGAAGACCCGGTGTTCATAAAGCGCGATCAGCCGGCCAAGCGTGCGCGGATCGAGCTTGCGGTACAGGATCGTCATCGACGGGCGATTGCCGGAAAAGACGCGGTGCGGCGCAACCTTGTCCACCTCTTGCGGCTTCATGCCCTTGGCCAGCATCTGCGCCCGCGCTTCCTCCAGCGTACGGCCCTTCATCAAGGCTTCCGATTGCGCCAGAACGTTGGCAAGCAGCAGGTCGTGGTGATGCTTCAGTTGCGGCTCATGCCCTACGGCGGCCGCGAGGAATTCTATCGGGATAATGTCGGTGCCCTGGTGCAGCAGTTGGAAGAAAGCGTGCTGGCCGTTGGTGCCGGGCTCGCCCCACACCAGCGGGCCGGTCGGCGTCGTCACCGCCGTGCTTTCAAGGGTAACGCTTTTACCGTTCGATTCCATGTCGAGTTGCTGCAAATAAGCCGGCAGCCGCGACAGGCGCTGGTCGTAGGGGATGACCGCGCGGGCCGGGTACTGGCACACTACCCGGTGCCACCAACCGACCAGGCCAAGCAGCATCGGCAGGTTCCTGGCCATGGGCGTGGTGCGGAAATGCTCGTCCATTTCGTGCGCGCCACCAAGAAAGGCGCGAAAATTCGAAGGGCCGACCGCGATCATCACCGACAGCCCGATCGCGCCCCAGACGGAATAGCGCCCGCCAACCCAGTCCCAGAAGCCGAAAACCCGATCCTTTTCGATGCCGAATTTAGCGACCAGGTCGAGCGCGGTGGAAACGGCGGCGAAGTGCTTGCTGACCGCTGCCTCCCCAAGCGCCTTTGCGACCCATTTGCGCGCGGTCGCCGCATTGGTCATCGTCTCGACGGTCGTGAAAGTCTTGGACGCGATGATGAACAGCGTCGTCTCGGCGGAAAGGCCCTTCAGCGTATCGTGGATATGGGCGCTGTCGATGTTGGAAACATAATGCGTGCGCGGGCCGTCGTGATAGGGCGCCAGCGCCAGCGTCGCCATGGCCGGACCAAGATCGGAGCCGCCGATGCCGATATTGACGATGTCGGTTATCTTTTTCCCAGAAGCGCCGGGTGCCTTGCCGGAGCGGATCGCGTCGGCGAATGCCCCCATTGCGGCCAGCACGGATAAAACGTCCGCCTGAATGTCCTGGCCGTCGACGGTAAGCCCCTTGCCGTCGAGATTGCGGAGCGCCGTATGCAGCACGGCGCGGTCTTCCGTCACGTTAATGTGTTTTCCCGAAAACATGGCCGCGCGCCGCCCCTCGACATCGGCAGCCTTGGCCAGTTCTTCCAGCAATTCCATGGTGCGGGCATCGACTGCGCATTTCGACCAGTCGAGCAGCAGGTCGCCATCGGACGCCGAAAACCGTGAGAATCGCCCGGAATCGGCATCGAATACGCCGCGCATGTCCCACGATCCCGCCGAATGCTGGTCGCGCAGCGCGGCTAGTGTCTTTTGAAAGGGCGATTGTGCCACGCTTCATCTCCTCGAGCTTTGAGTCACCACCATATCAGACCTACCGTTCGTGCAAGAGGGCATTGCGGGCGTGAAGGCCGGAAATTTCAATCGATTCAATTGGCCTTCCGGCAGGATTGGGCCAGCATCGATCACTGGCATACATCCTAGCAATAAGAAAAATTCATTGGTGCAACGCCTTGTGCCAGGGCTAGGTTCGACTGGTCCACGAAATGGATTCGACTGGCCCTAGTTGAAATCGACCGGCCCTGAGGAACACGTCCATGTCACAGCGAAACGATACGGCCATATGGTCCGGCCTGTTCCGGATTTCGGCGGAGTCCGGTCAGACCTTGCAGGCGCAGATCCGGCAGGCGATCGTCGCGGCCATCCTCGACCGGCAGATCGCCGCTTCGATGCCCTTGCCGTCCTGCCGTATCCTGGCGGAAAAGCTCGGCGTGGCGCGCGGCACCGTGGTGCTGGCGTTCCAGCAACTGGTCGATCAGGGATTTCTGGTTGCGCGTGAGCGGCGCGGCCATTTCGTCAACCCGGAAGTTCTGGCGACGCCGGCCAAGCCGCACCAGAAGGCGCCGGACCAGGCCAACGAGATCGACTGGAAGGCGCGCCGCCAGATCGCGGCCAGCGACATGCCGCCGCCCAACAAGAACGAAAACTGGATCAAGTCTTCCTATCCGTTCGTCTATGGCCAGTTCGACCCGACGCTGTTTCCGACCGCCGAGTGGCGTGAATGCAACCGCATGGCGCTGGCCGTCCTGGAAATCCGCAACTGGGCGTCCGACATGGTGGACCGCGACGACCCGCTGCTGATCGAGCAGATCCAGGCGCGCCTGTTGCCGCGCCGCGGCATCTTCGCCAATCCCGACGAGATCATCGTGACGCTCGGCGCACAGCACGCGCTCTACATGCTGGCGACGCTCTTGATGACCAAGGGCTCGAAGGTGGCGATGGAAGACCCCGGCTATCCCGATGCGCGCTCCATCTTCCGGCTGGCCGGCGCGGAAATTCAGCCGGTGCCCGTGGACCAGTCCGGCATCGTGACAAGCGCCATCTCGGCCGACCCCGGCTTCGTCTTCGTGACGCCGAGCCACCATTGCCCGACCATGGCGCCGCTTTCGGAGGAGCGACGGCAGGACTTGCTGGCGCGCGCCAACCGCCACAACAAGATCATCATCGAGGACGGTTACGACAGCCAGCTTCTCGATGAGGCACCTCAGCAGGCTCTCAAGAGTACCGACCGTTCGGGCCGCGTCGTCTATGTCGGCTCGATGTCCAAGACGCTCGCGCCGGGGCTTCGGCTTGGCTACATAGTGGCTTCCGCCGATCTCATCGCCGAATTGCGGGCGCTGCGCCGTTTCATGCTGCGCCATCCGCCGGCCAACAACCAGCGCGCCGTCGCCCTGTTCCTGTCGCTCGGCCACCACGAAGCCCTGGTGAGGCGGCTGTCTTCGGCCTTCGACGAGCGCCGCAAACGTCTGGTCCAGGCGATTTCGGCCTTCCTGCCGGAGTGGCATGCCAACAGTTCCGCCGGCGGAACCTCGCTGTGGCTGGAAGGACCGCGCGGCACCAACGCCCGCGCGCTGGCCGAAATCGCCGCCACGCGCGGCGTGCTGATCGAACCGGGAGACCGCTTCTTCGACCAGGACAACGCCCCCTCGCGGTTCATGCGGCTGGGTATTTCGTCGATCGCCCTCCAGCACATCGAGCCGGGCATCCGCGAACTGGCGACGGCGGCGGGACGCCGTCCGGCGGCAGCCTGACGGTATTCGAGTAATCTTGTCGGCCGGCCTGCGGGCTGGCCCATGCAGCAAATTGCGCTGGGCCTTAGGCCGCCAGACCGGGAGCGCCATAGTCGAAGCAGGAAAAGTATCGGGCCGGTGCATGGCACTCCGGCACGCTGCTTCGACCGGGAGTACCTATGTCGCTAGCAAACAAGGCGGGTTCGTCGCAACGTCCGCATAAATTGGCCACCCCCTGCCGGCAGCCTGCCGAACTGAATTTCCGCTCGGGCGGCGCGCCCTACAGTCCCCTGAAGCACCAGGACCTCGAGCGCATCCATGAGGCGGCGCTCGGCTTGCTCGAAACGGTGGGGTTCGCCAATCCCATACCGTCTTGCATTGCTGTGCTGAACGCAGCCGGCGCGGTCATGGGAGAGGACGGCCGCATCCGCTTTCCACGCGCGCTGATCACACGGACCATCGCGAAAGCGGGACGGCATTTTACGCTGCACGGCCAGGCACCGCGTCACGACATGGCCATCCAGGGCGGCAACATCTATTTTGGCACCGCCGGCCTCGCCGTCCATCTGGTCGATGCGGAAAAGGGCAGCTACCGGCAATCGCTGCTGCAAGACATCTACGATGCCGCCCGCATCGTCGATGGGCTGGACCACATCCATTTCTTCCAGCGCCCGATGGTGGCGCGCGACATTTCCGATCCGCTCGAACTGGATATCAACACGCTCTATGCCTGCGCGATGGGCACGTCGAAGCATATCGGCACGTCGTTTACCGTGCGCGAAAACGTGCGGCCGGCGCTCGATATGCTCCATGCGCTGGCCGGCGGCGAGGAAGCGTTTCGCGCACGGCCGTTCGTGTCGAGTTCAACGCCGTTTGTCGTTTCGCCGATGAAATTCGCGGAAGACGCCTGCGGCGTGCTGGAAGAATGCGTCAAGGGCGGCATCCCGATATTGCTGCTTTCCACCGGCCAGGCAGGCACGACGGCGCCGGCGCCGATCCTCGGCGCGGTGGTGCAGGCGGTGGCCGAAGTTCTGGCGGGGCTGGCCTATGTCAACGCGCTGAAGCCCGGCCATCCGGCGATGCTCGGCGCATGGCCGTTCGTGTCCGATCCGCGCAGCGGTGCGATGTCCGGCGGCTCGGCGGAGCAGGCGCTGCTGACGGCTGCCTGCTCGCAAATGGCGCAATTCTACGATCTTCCCGGCGCTTCGGCGGCGGGGATGACCGATTCGAAACTACCCGATATCCAGTCGGGGTACGAAAAAGGCATCTCCAATGTGATGGCCGGCCTGTCGGGCCTCAACCTCGTCTATGAGGCGGCAGGCATGCATGCTTCGCTGCTCGGCTTTTGCCTCGAAAGCCTCATCATCGACAACGACATGCTGGGCCATTGCCTTCGCTGTGCGCGCGGCATCGATACGGGCGAGGCCGCGTTGGCGGTCGACACCATCGCCCATGTCTGCCTCGACGGGCCGGGGCACTATCTGGGCCAGGAGAAAGCCGCCGGCCAGGCGCCGGACGAATGTTTCTACCCGGCCATCAGCGACCGCCTGTCGCCGAAGGAATGGAACGACAGCGGCAGGCCCGACATGCTGCAAAAGGCGATCGCCGAGAAGAAACGCATCCTGGCCGAGCGCTTTCCGCGGCATGTGACCAAGGCGATTGACGACCGGTTGCGCGCCCGTTTCGGCGACCTCATCAAATTGCCGCGCAGCGCCATGGGCGGACGGTCTTAGGGTCCCATCACGGCCCTGTTGCAAATCGACGTCAAAACCCTAGTTTGGCTGCGATGGCGCCTCCCGATATCAGCAAGCTCATAGTTCGCACGTCGATGAGGGACCGCGCAGCCTTCGATCTTCTCTATCGGCACACGAGCGCGAAACTTTTCGGCGTATGCTTGCGTGTCTTGAACGATCGGGCCGATGCCGAGGAGGCGCTTCAGGAGGTTTTCGTCAAGGTATGGACCAAGGCGGATCGTTTCGCGGTGTCGGATCTCAGCCCGATTTCGTGGCTTGTGGCGGTTGCCCGCAATCACTCGATCGACCGGATAAGGACGCGACGGCTGCCTGCGACAGACATTGACGCGGCGCTTGATGTCGCCGACCCGGCTCTGAGTCCGGAAGCGGCGGCGGTAGCCGTCGATGAGAACGAGCGCATCCATCATTGCCTCGACGAGCTTGAGCAAGACCGGGCAGCGGCTGTCCGCGGTGCCTATCTTACGGGCGAAAGCTATGCCGAACTGGCGGCGCGCCATGGCGTGCCGATGAATACGATGCGAACCTGGCTGCGGCGCAGCCTGTTGAAATTGCGAGAATGCCTGGAAAGATGACATCGGTACAAGCAAACGAACCGGAACGTGAAGGCGACGACCTGCTCGCCGCCGAATACGTTCTA
Source organism: Mesorhizobium sp. A556 (assembly GCF_054489545.1). Lineage (NCBI taxonomy): Bacteria > Pseudomonadati > Pseudomonadota > Alphaproteobacteria > Hyphomicrobiales > Phyllobacteriaceae > Mesorhizobium > Mesorhizobium sp. A556. The sequence goes on along the minus strand of NZ_JBTMXA010000011.1, from coordinate 110,839 downwards.
GGCGTGCTCTCCGTGCAGGAGCGCCAATCGGCGGCGCAGCGCGTCGAAACCGATGCCGCGTTCGCGCGTCTTGTCGATTCCTGGGAGGTGCGGCTTTCGCCGCTGGCGACCGGCTATGGCGAAGTCGAGGTACCCGCTTCGGTGAGAACCGCTCTCGACCGGCGGCTGTTCGCCTCGACTGAGGCCGCCGCCACGACACGACACGGCATTTGGTCGAGCCTCGCCTTCTGGCGGGGAATGGCGGTCGCCGCCTGCGCGGCGCTTGCGCTTTATATCGCAGTGCCCCTCGTCACTTCGCCCGGACAGCAACCGCAGGCGCGGCTTGTCGCTTCGCTTGCGGCCGACGGCAGCGATGTCAAATACTTCGCCATCTATGACGCCGCGCGGCACGCCATCGATCTTTCGCATGTGGCTGGCACGCGCGCGGCAGGCAAGGATTTCGAACTGTGGATGATCGAGGGCAAGAACCTTCCCGTGTCGATGGGCGTCATCCCGGCCGGTCCTACAGCACAGGTTCCCGTGCCACCGGCGGCGCGGGAAAAACTGGCACAGGGCGCGGTGCTTGCCGTCAGCCTGGAACCTGCCGGCGGCTCGCCGACCGGCCAGCCGACGGGTCCGGTCGTCGCCGCGGGCGATCTGAAAAATATCTGACACCTTCGATTTTTTCTCGACCCTTCTGAAACTCCCCGGAATTCTCTCCGTATCTCCTTGTGCCCCAGACAAGCTGGGAAACAAAACTCAAGGAGTTTGACACCATGCGTAAGTTTACCACTGCTCTGTTTGCCGGCGTCGTTGCCTTTTCCGCGCTTGGCACCGTTGCCTATGCCGAGAACCCGCATGTCGGCGGCGCCGCCATGTTCACCGACAAGAACATCGTTGAAAACGCGATGAACTCGAAGGACCACACCACTCTGGTCGCAGCGGTGAAGGCAGCAGGTCTTGTCGATACGCTGCAAGGCAAGGGTCCGTTCACCGTTTTCGCACCGACCAATGAAGCCTTTGCGGCCCTCCCCGAGGGCACCGTCGACACGCTGCTGAAGCCCGAGAACAAAGACAAGCTCGTCAAGATCCTGACCTGCCATGTCATCGCCGCCAAGGCGATGGCGTCGGATGTCATGCAGATGGTCAAGGACGATGGCGGCATGCACAAGGTCAAGACCGTCGGCGGCTGCGAACTGACGCTGAAGGATGAAGGCGGCAAGGTCACCGTCACCGACGAGAACGGCAACGTCGCCAATGTGACGATCGCCGATGTCGAGCAGTCGAATGGCGTCATTCATGTCATCGACAAGGTTCTCCTGCCGAAGATGTGACAGGCTCCATGATCGGTTGCGGGATTACGTCCCTCTCCCTGCAACCGATCCGAGCGCCCCGCGCCGTTCATTCCGAGTATCGATCCGGCGCGGGGTGGCTTTTTGCAAAAATTACCTCACCCGCAATTGATTTCCGCGTGACAGAGGCGTCTGTCAAAAAGGCTGCCGGAGGTATGTGAATATGAACCGTCGTGATCTTCTCTTGAGCGGGGCCGCAGGCGTGGCGTTCGTGGCGGGCGCTTCTGCGCTGGTGCGCATGGGAAACCCCGAGCCGGCCCGCGCCGCCGAAGCTTTTGCCGTCACCAAGACCGACGCCGAATGGCGAGCGGCGCTTTCCGATGCCGCCTACACCGTGTTGCGCAAGGAAGGCACCGAATATCCCGGCTCCAGCCCGCTCCTGCAGGAACATCGCCAGGGCACCTTCGCCTGTGCCGGCTGCGACCTGCCGGTCTATTCGTCCGAGACGAAATTCGAATCCGGCACCGGCTGGCCGAGCTTCTGGAAGGCGCTGCCGGACGGCATTGCCACCCACGAGGATACAACGTTGGGAATGGTGCGCGTCGAATGCCATTGCAGCCGCTGCGGCGGGCATCTCGGCCACATCTTCGACGATGGGCCAAAGCCGACCGGCAAACGCCACTGCATCAACGGCGTGGCGCTGAGCTTCAAGCCGACGACGGCCTGAGAGTATCGTCTATCAGCCGCCGTTTGCCGCGAGTACGATGGCGGCGCGCAGATCGTCCAGGCCTTCCATCTTTTCCGAAGATGTCGCGAGCACGAAGGGAAACGCGGCCGGGCGCTTCTTGATCTTTTCCAGCGTTTCCTCGATCAGCCGCGGCACCCCGGCGACCTTGATCTTGTCGGTCTTGGTCAGCACGATCTGATAGGATACGGCAGCCTTGTCGAGCAGCGAAAGCACCTCCTCGTCCTTGGCCTTGATGCCATGGCGGGAATCGATCAGCACATAGACGCGCTTCAGCGTGACGCGGCCCTTGAGATAGTCGAAGACGAGCTTCGTCCATGAATCGACCTTGTCCTTCGGCGCCGCGGCGTAGCCGTAGCCGGGCATGTCGACCATGGCCATCGGCGGCAGGTCGGCGCCCTCGCCCGAAAACCCGTCCGGCACGAAGTAGTTGAGTTCCTGCGTACGGCCCGGCGTGTTGGATGTGCGCGCCAGTCCCTTCTGGTTGACCAGGGCGTTGATCAGCGACGACTTGCCGACATTGGAGCGCCCGGCAAAGGCGATCTCCGGTGGCCCTTCCGGCGGCAGGAACTTCATCGACGGCACGCCGCGAATGAAGACCCAGGCGCGCGGGAAAAGCTCGACGCCGATTTCGGATTTGTACAGGGGGGTCAAAGCGCCGCCTCCAGACGGGAAATGTCGCTGCCGCGAATGGCATCGAGGTTACGGCTGATCTTTTCAACGGGCCAATCCCACCATGCAACGGCCAGCAGGCGCTGCACGGTTTCGTCATCGAAGCGGGTCTTTACCGGTTGGGCGGGATTGCCGGCAACGATGGAATAGGGCGCGACGTCATGCGCCACCACGGCCTTGGCAGCTATGATAGCGCCGTGGCCGATCTTTATGCCGGGCAGGATGATGGCCTCCATGCCGATCCACACATCGCTGCCGACGATCGTGTCGCCCCGGTTTTCTTTCTCCCAGGTGGAGATTTCGAATCCTTCTTCCCAGCCATGCTCGAAAATGTTGAACGGATAGGTCGAAAAACCGGACATCGCGTGATTTGCGCCATTCATGATGAAACGCGCGCCCTCGGCAATGGCGCAGAATCGGCCGATGACCAACCTGTCGCCAATGAAGGGATAGTGATGCAGCACGCATTTTTCAGCGAACTTTTCAGGGCCGTCCGGGTCGTCGTAATAGGTAAATTCGCCGATCTCGATATTTTCCGCCATGACCAGCGGCTTCAGGAAGCCGACGCGCTTATGCAGCGGCATCGGATGCTTGATATCGGGATTGGGTCCGGTCATCTCACGTCCGTCCGCTTGTCGGCGCCGCAAAAGTAGCGCGATCCGCCTGCGAGTACCATTCGAAACCGCATTCAGCAAAAACCCCGGACAGGCCGGGGCTTTTGTTAAGGTCAGGTGGCGCGCCGGCTACTTGACCGGTTCCGGTTTCTTCCTGAACAGCCCCACCAGATTGTCCCACAATTCGACCTTCACGCCCTGCCGCTTCATGATGATACCCTGCTGGATGATCGAAAGCGTATTGTTCCATGCCCAGTAGATGACCAGCCCTGCCGGGAAGCCCGCCATCATGAAGGTGAAGACGACCGGCATCCAGGTGAAGATCATCGCCTGCGTCGGGTCCGGCGGAGTCGGGTTCATGCGCATCTGCAGGAACATGGTGACACCCATGACCAGCGGCCAGACGCCGATCATCAGGAAGGCCGGAGCCGCGAACGGCAGCAGGCCGAACAGGTTGAACAGCGATGTCGGGTCGGGCGCAGCCAGGTCGTGAATCCAGCCGAAGAACGGCGCGTGCCGCATCTCGATGGTGATGTAGAGCACCTTATACAGCGCGAAGAATACCGGAATCTGCACCAGCATCGGCCAACAGCCCGCGACCGGATTGATCTTCTCGGTCTTGTAGAGCTGCATCATCGCCTTTTGCTGGGCCATCTTGTCGTCCGCGTATTTCTCGCGGATTTCGGCCATCTTGGGCTGGACCTTCTTCATGTTCGCCATCGACGAATAGGACTTGTTGGCGAGCGGGAAGAACACAGCCTTCACCAGGACGGTGGTGGCGATGATCGCGAGGCCGAAATTGCCGAAAAATTTGTACAGCGTGTCGATCAGCCAGAACATCGGCTTGGTGATGAAATGGAACCAGCCCCAATCGATCAGCAGATCGAAGCGGCGGATGTCGCGGTCCTTTTCATAGGCGTTGATCTTGGCGACTTCCTTGGCCCCGGCGAACACCAGCGATTCGACCGTGGCGGACTGGCCGCCGGCAATCGTCATCGGATCGGACAAATAGTCCGACTGATAGCGATGGCGGCCGTCTTCGAAATAGGCGAAGCGCGGCTGGAACGGCTGCTTGGCCGACGGCACCATCGTGACCGCCCAGTATTTGTCGGTGATGCCCAGCCAGCCGTCGGTGGACTTGCCCGGGGTAAATTGCTTGTCCTTTTCGACCGCCGAGTATTTGTGCTCCTGCAGGCCTTCCTCGCCGGTCACGCCGATGAGGCCCTCATGCAGCACATAGGTGCTCTGGTCGTGCGGCTTGCCAAAACGGGTAACGCGTCCGTAATTCGACAGCACGACCGCATCGGTTCCCGGATTCTGTACCGTGTCGGAAATCGTGAACATGTAGTTTTCATCGACACTGAAGATGCGCTTGAAAACCAGGCCCTTGTCGTTGGTATAGGTCAGGGTGACGGGGGTGGTCGGGGTCAGCGTCGAGTTTCCGTCCACGGTCCATACCGTTTCGGGGCCGGGCACCGTGCCGGTCTTGTCGTTGCCGACGAAACCGATTTCGGCAAAGTAGCCGCTGGGCAGGGAAGCCGGGTTCAGCAATTCGATTTCGGGCGAGTCCTTGTCGACGGTCAGCCGGTAGTGCTTCAGGCTGAGATCGTCGAGGCGGGCGCCGGTCAGGTTAATGGACCCCTCGAGGCTGGGCGTCTCGATCTTGATGCGCGCCGCCGCAGCCAGCGCCTGCTCGCGCCCGGCCGGCGTCGACCCGTCGGTGCCCGCCGCATTGGGGATCGCCCCCGGCGATGTGGCTTCCGTTGCCGCGCCCGGCGTGGCTGTATCCCCAGCCTTGCCTGTATCGCCGGCCTTTCTGTCTTCGACGCGCGACGCCTCGACCTTGGCGGTCTCGCGCTGCGCCTCGATGCGCGGGTTCATGTAGAACACCTGCCACACGGTCAGGATCAGCACCGACAGCGCGATCGTGATAAAGAAATTGCGGTTATTTTGCATCGAGCTTCGGGCCTATCGTGTTGCGCGAATTCGGCGGGAGAGTTCGGCTGCCAGTGAACCGAACGGAGCGGAAAGCACGTCTTCGCGCCCGACGATGACATAGTCCCTGCCCGGCGCCATGTCATCAGCGGCATGCGTGCGGACGGCCTCTTTGAGCCGCCGCCTGATACGGTTGCGGACAACCGCATTGCCGACCTTCTTGGTCACGGTATAGCCAACGCGCGCCAACCCGCCGTCGCCCCTGTCCAGGACTTCAACGAGAAAAAGCCGTCCCCGGCGCTTTTCGCCGCGCCTGACGGCAAGAAATTCTGCACGCTTCAGTAACCGTCCGGGACTTTGCCCCATTGGCTTTCCCGTAGCCGGCAACGGGTCTTGCGCCTCAGGCGCTTAGCCGCGCGCGGCCGCGATTGCGACGGGCAGCAACGACGGCACGGCCGCTCTTGGTGGCCATGCGCGCGCGAAAGCCGTGACGGCGCTTGCGGACGAGTTTGGAAGGCTGATAGGTACGCTTCATTTGTTTAATACCGCGGAGTGCGGCCCTTCTTGAATCTGCTACTTATGCAACAGGAGCTTTGCCGGGCGTAGCTGGCGCGACCGAAACCGCGCCGGGTTGTACGGCCCGAGCGTGAGCGGGCTTATAGAAAGAAGGCTTTTGGAAGTCAATCCGACCGGACCGCTCGGCAGACGCCCATATTGTCGCCCCGGCATCCCCTGCCTATCTCAAGGAACCGGCAGGAAATTTGCAGAATGACTTCTCGCCGGATAGCATGATCGGATATGGCATCGGCCGCGAATGAGCGACATCAATCCCGTAGATCACAGTTCGGTTACTGAACCGCAAGCTGCCCGCTCGGTGCCCTTGGCGCGTAGCTTGTCGGCCAAGCTTTTGCTGTTCACCATCGTCTTCGGTCTTTTGGCCGAAATCCTCATTTTTCTCCCCTCGATCGCCAGTTACCGCGTGACCTGGCTGAAGGAGCGCCTTGCGACCGCGGCGGCGGTTTCGATCGTTCTGCTGCAAAGCGACACAAAGAGCCTGTCTCAGGCGGCGCAAAACGATGTGCTGATGGCCATCGGCGCCAAGGCGATCGCGCTGCGCGACGGCGGCGTCTCCCGCTTGCTTGCCGTCGCGGAAATGCCGCCGCAGGTGGATGAGCATATCGACATCGCCCATATCGGCATGGCGGATGAGATGACGGGCGCGCTCAGTACGCTCGTCTTCGGCGGCGACCGGATGCTGCGCGTGTTCGGTCCCGTCGGCGACAATGGCAAGGAATTCGAACTGGTCATGCCGGACCATCGGCTGCGCAGCGCCATGCTGAGCTATTCGCGCACGGTCGCCGTCATCTCCTTGCTGATTTCGCTGTTTACCGCGGCCCTTGTCTACGTAACCATCGACCGCATCATGATCCGGCCGATGCAGGCGATCAGCCGGTCAATGCTGTCCTTTTCGCAGGCGCCGGACGATCCTTCCCGGATAATCCGCCCTGCCCTGCGCGCGGACGAGATCGGCGTCGTCGAGCGCGAGCTTTCCCTGATGCAGCAGCGCGTACACAGGATGCTGGCGGACCAGAAGCACCTGGCCGATCTTGGTTTGGCGGTGTCCAAGATCAATCACGACATGCGCAACATCCTGGCGTCGGCGCAACTGATGTCGGACCGCCTTGGCCAGGTGAAGGATCCGACCGTCCAGGCTTACGCGCCCAGGCTCTTGAAGGCCCTCGACCGGGCCGTTGCCTATTCGGAAGGCGTGCTGGCCTACGGGCGCACGCAAGAGGCGCCGCCGACGCGCCGCAGGCTTCGGCTGCGCCAGTTGGTCGAGGAGGTGCAAAGCCTGCTGGATATGGAAGGCGGCATCGAATTCGAAAACGCCGTCCCCGTCGGCTTCGAGATGGACGCCGACGCCGAGCAACTGTTTCGGGTGCTGACCAATCTGTTCCGCAATGCCGTGCAGGCGATGGCCGGCGACACCGACAGCACCGTCGTGCGCAGGCTGACGGTGTCGGTCGAACGACACGGCAGCGTCAGCCGCATCCTTGTCACCGATACTGGCCCCGGCCTGCCGGCAAAGGCGCGCGAAAACCTGTTTGCGGCATTTCGCGGCGCGGCCCGCAGCGGTGGCACCGGCCTTGGCCTGGCCATCGCCCAGGAACTGGTGCGCGCCCATGGCGGCACATTGGAACTGATGGAAAGCATCGGCGGGCGCACCACATTTGCGGTATCCATTCCCGACCAACCGGCCCAACTTGCCCGGCTCCGTGGAAATTTGCGCCGACCCGCCTGACGATTGGACCGCAATAACCGCAGTTGGCCACACACGCGGTTTTCGAGCGGAAAACTTTTGGCAAGATCGACTTGCTTTTCAGGAATTCAATCGCTAGTGAACAGCCGTTCGCTGCCGTTCGTTCTGGAACGGCATGCGAGGTCGTGTCCTGCACGGCCTGTTGCGCGCCCGTAGCTCAGCTGGATAGAGCACCAGACTACGAATCTGGGGGTCGGAGGTTCGAATCCTTCCGGGCGCGCCAATTTTGATAATGAAATCAATACGTTAACACTGCTGCGAGGCTTCCGGCGAAAAGTCTCTTCGGTTAAGCTACTAAGGCGCTACTACCGGGAGAGGCAAATGGCTAACACGATCACAGATTTCGGCGATTGGCTCGATGGAGGCAACGTTCCGCTATCGGGCGCCGACCGCGGCTATGTCATGGAAGCCGGGCACATCGTCCACCATGGCGAGGCCAAGGCCCTCATCAACGACCCGGAAGTGCGCCGCGCCTATCTTGGGCTATAGAGCGCGATCGTAAGGGGCTTCTTCTGCCGCACCGCGAAACCGGCGGCGAGGGTTTTTCGGGATCGAGAAGTCGCGATTCTACGATTTCCTGTCTCGAGCCATATCCTCGATGCCATGAGCCGGTCTCCGGCTATTTCCCCGGACGCCGTCGCTGGCGAACAGGTGCGCAGGGTCAGGACGGCTTTACGCTTTATTGAAGCCGGTCCGCATACTATCCGCCTTCAGTTCGGTCCCAGGGTCTGTTCCCATGTCCTCCACCAGTGCCGTAATGGCTTCGAAGCTTCCGCAAACGGGCTGGCGGCAAGATTTTGGCTTTGCCGTGCTGGCCATGCTGGTCGCGCTTGCCGTCGAGGCGGTCGGCGGCTTCAAGACATTGAGCAGCGCCAGCGACAATGACAGCCTGTTCAGGCTGGTCGAGGTTCGCGACTGGCTGGCCGGGCAAGGCTGGTTCGACCTGCATCAATACAGGATGGGGCCTGAAGGCGGCTTCATCATGCACTGGTCGCGGCTGGTCGACGCGCCCATCGCCGCCATCGTCCTGGCCGTATCCGCCTTGACCGGTAGCATGGCAGCAGCCGAAACCACCGCCAGAATTGCGTGGCCGGCCCTCACATTCTGCCTCAGCGTGTTCTTCATCGCCCGCTCGGCACGCCGTTTCGCAGGAGAAGGCGCTGTCCTGCCCGCTGTCGTAACAGGGGCGGCGGCACTGCATTTCCTCGGCATTTTTTCGCCGGGTTCGCTCGATCATCATAACATCCAGCTCACATTGACGCTGGCCAGCGTGTCCTTCCTGCTGGCGGCGCCAACGCGCAAGGGCGCGGCCCTGCTTTCGGGCGTCTGTGCGGGCCTGACGCTTGCAGCCGGGATGGAAACCGCCCCCTATGTCGCGGCCATCGGGTTGTGCGCGGCGGGCCTGTTCGTCTTCGGCGCGGACGAAGAAAGAGCCGTCGCCAGGGATTACGGCCTCGGCTTTGCAGGCATCTCGGCGCTGGTATTCGCAGCAACCATTCCGGCCTCCGAATGGGGTCAGGCCCGGTGCGACGCCTTCTCGACGACCCAGTTTGCCGTTGCAGCCATTGCCGGGGGAGGCCTTGCCGCCGTGGCGTCGACCGAGTTCCTGCGCGGCAGTTTCCAACGAAGACTGGCGGCGACGGCTACGCTGGGGGCCGGGCTGGTGTTCGTGGTCCTACACTGGTTTCCCGAATGTCTCGCGGCCCCCTATACGGGGCTTGATCCCCGCCTGCACGAATACTGGCTGGACCACATTTCCGAGGCCCAGTCTCTGTTCGAACTCATCGCGCAAAAGGATCCTTCCGTGGTCGGGCGCTACATCACGCCGGCGATAGCACTTGCCTTGATGGCGCTCAGCCTGCGCCAGCGCGCTTGGCGCAGGGCCGACTGCGTGGTGGCGGCCGTTCTGGCCGCTGCGTTCGTCGCCAGCATCTGGCAGGTTCGCGGCTCGACGTTTTCCATCGCTTTCGCCACCCTGCCGCTTGCGGCCTGGATCGCCGTCTGGCGCGAGCGGGCCCAGGCCACGCCCACCAAAATTGTTTCGCTCAAGATGATCGCGGTGTGGCTGGTATCGCTGAACGCGGTGTGGGCGGGCATGGCGGCAGCGGCGGCCACCGCGTTTGACGAAAAGGCGGCGCAAGCGGGCAAAGGCGCGACGGCAGACTGCGATGTCGCAAAAGATTTCCTGCCGCTTGCCGCCCAGCCCGATACCACCGTGCTGGCGACGTCCAACCTCGGCTCGCCGATCCTGTTCTATTCGCGCCATAGCGCCTTGGCCGGCCCCTACCACCGCAACGGGAAAGGCAATCTCATCGCGCTCAACGCGCTGATGGGAACGCCGGCCGAAGCCAGGGAGCTGGTCGATGCCAACCATGTCGGACTGGTCGCCATTTGCCCGCAAAACGCCGAGAACCAGCTTCTCGTCGATGGCGCCCCGAACGGGCTTCTTGCCCAGATGCTGCGCGGCACCGTGCCCGAGTGGCTGGAGCCCGTCTCGGGGACACCCGGCAAGCCGCTGGAGCTTTATCGCGTTATTTCAGACAAATGAGCAGCACCGATACGTTTCCTAAATGGTTTTCTGCCAATTTCCGGATCGAATGATTTAAAAAATACAGGAAGACCGATGCAAACATCGTTTGGCACCGGGGAAGCGTCCAGGACAAACACGGATCTGGCGTTTACCGATGCCCTTACCGGGCTTGGCAACCAGCGTCGGTTCATCGACAAGGTCGAACGGTTGATCGGCGAGCGGGCCGAGGATCCCGCGCCGTTTGCGGTGGGCATCATCGACCTCGACGGGTTCAAGCCGATCAACGACCTGTTCGGCCAGAAGGCGGGGGACGACATCCTTGCCCAAGTGGCCATGCGGCTCAGCGCATCGATGGACACCAATTCGACCGTATGCAGGATAGGCGCGGACGAATTCGCCTTTCTTTGTCCCCTGGTATTCAGCGAAGAGGCCGCGACCGCAAAGGCGCGCATGCTGATCGAAATCCTGTCGGCGCCCTACGATGTCGGCGAACGTACCGCGCGGCTGTCGGCCTCGGCGGGCTGCTCGCTGTTCTATTCCGGCGACGAGACGACGGAAATCCTGCTCAACAAGGCCGAAACCGCGCTCTACCACGCCAAGCGCTCGGGGCGCAGCCAGGTGTTCGTCTATACCCACGAAATGGAGGAGGCGGCCAAGCGCGTCACCCGTATCGAACAGGCCTTGCGCCGGGCCGTATCGGCGGGCGAGGTGGAGCCGTATTTCCAGCCTATCGTCGACCTCAAGAGCCGGCGAACCATGGGTTTCGAAACACTGGCGCGCTGGACCGACCGCGACCTCGGCCAGGTTTCTCCGGTCGTGTTCATTCCGATCGCCGAAGAGCGGGGCATCATCGGGCCGATGTCGCAGTTACTGCTGCGCAAGGCGACGGAATCGGCGCGCAACTGGCCAAAGGAACTGTTCCTGTCCTTCAACCTGTCGCCGTCGCAACTGGTCGACCAGAACACCGGCCTGCATATCCTGTCCATCCTCGACCGGAGCGGGTTCGATCCGCGCCGACTGGAGGTCGAGATCACCGAATCGGGCCTGATGAACGACCCGGCATCGGCGGAGAAGATCATGGACGATTTGCGCCGCGTCGGAATCCGCGTGTCGCTCGACGATTTCGGAACCGGCCAGTCGTCGCTTGGGCGCTTGCGCGAATTCCACTTCGACAAGCTGAAGATCGACCGGGCCTTCGTGTCGTCCATCCTCGAAGACCGGCCCTCGGAGCATATAATCCGCGCCATCCTGGCGATGTGCGACGGGCTGGGCATGGATGTCGTGGCCGAAGGGATCGAGCACGAGGAGCAGGCCGAACGGCTCATTCAGTTCGGCTGCGCCGGCGGGCAGGGTTTCCTGTTCGGCAAGCCGGTGGACGCGAACGCGACGCTCGCTTATCTGCGCAACGCCTATCATGACAAGAATCGCGCCAAGGCCGTTTGAAGCCCTCGCAAAGTGTGATTTCCGGGTAACCGTAGCCACAGCATCGCGCGCGACAAAGTCGCCTGATCGGTGTTTTCGCGCTTGCCCGCACCATGGCCGCCGCTAGGATGCGCCGCGCGAAATGAGAGACACAAGCATGATGCCATCGGCACGTTTCACCGACCTTGAAGGCGCTTCCGTGCTGATTACAGGCGGCGGGTCCGGCATCGGCGCGAAACTGACGGAAGGCTTTGTCCGCCAGGGCGCGAAGGTCGCCTTCATCGACATTGCCGAGCAGCAGAGCCTGGCATTATGCGACGAGATTGCCGCGGCAACCGGCAGCCGGCCGCTGCCCATCACGGCCGATCTGCGCGATGTCGCCGCCTTGCGCGCGGCGGTTCAACAGGCAGTGGCCGCGCATGGACCGGTGACGGTGCTGGTCAACAACGCGGCGCGCGACGACCGCCACGCGGCCGAAGACCTGACGCCGGAAGCCTGGGACGCCAACCACGCGATCAATTTGCGGCCGCATTTCTTCACCGCACAAGCGGTCGTGGGCGGCATGAAGAAAGCCGGCCATGGCTCGATCATCAATTTCACCTCGACCTCCTACATGCTCAATCTGGGCGACATGCCCGCCTACACCACGGCGAAAGCTGGCATTGTCGGCCTGACCAAAGGGCTTGCCGGCCGCTACGGCAAGGATGGAATCCGGGTCAACGCCATCGCGCCGGGATGGGTCGTCACCGAGCGCCAGCGCGACCTGTGGGTTACGCAAGAAAGCCTCGACCGGCACATTTCCCGCCAGGCGATCCCGAAGATGATGGTGGCCGAAGACATGGTCGGGCCGTGTCTCTTCCTCGCCTCCAACGCCTCGTCCATGCTGACGGCACAGACCCTTATCGTCGATGGAGGCATGCTGTGACGAACCGGCCGGCGATCGCCGCCGTCGACTGGGGCACCACCCGACTGCGGCTATGGCTGCTCGATGCTTCCGGCAACGTTCTGGCCGAGCGGCGCGGCGATGACGGGCTGATCACGGCAAAGGCAACCGGTTTCTACACCGTTCTCGAAGGCCATCTCACCGCCATGGCGGCACCGGCAACGCTGCCGGTCATCGTCTGCGGCATGGCCGGTTCGCGGCAGGGCTGGATCGAAGCGCCCTATGTCGATACGCCGGCGCCGATCGATGCCATCCTGAAAGGTGCGGTGCGCGTGCCGCACCAGACGCGGGACATTCGTATCGTGCCGGGCCTTGCCCAACGGCTGGCCGACGCGCCCGACGTGATGCGGGGCGAGGAGACGCAGCTTGCCGGTGCTGGCCTTCCGGCCAAGGGCCGGCATCTCGCCTGCATGCCCGGCACCCATTCGAAATGGGTCGAGGTCGAGGACGGCGCGGTCGCCGGCTTCGGCACCTGGCCGACCGGCGAATTGTTCTCGCTGCTGGCCATGCATTCGATCCTGCGCCATTCGCTCGGAGAAAGCGCGGCCCCCGTCAGCCCCGCCAATGAAGTCTTCCGGCGTTCCTGCGCGGCGGCCCTGGTCGAGGGTGGCGACGTCACGGCCAGCCTGTTTGCGATCCGTGCCGCCAGCCTGTTGCAGGGGCTGGAGCCCGGCGACGCGGCTGCCCGTCTGTCGGGCCTTTTGATCGGCGGCGAAATCGCTTCGGCCAAGCGCCGCTATGGAGCGGTGCAGGGGCCGGTCACGCTGGTTGCCTCGGGAGCGCTCGGCGCGCTCTACCACGCCGCGTTCGACCTCGCCGGACTGGCGATCCGGCAGGTCGATGCTGAAAACGCCGTACGGGTGGGCCTGTTTGCTGCCGCCCGCCACAATGGCATGATTGCAGCTACGGAAATGACCGCATGACCCAGACCGCCCCCTTTCCAAAGCTTCGGCGCGGCCTTGTCGCCATCCTGCGCGGCCTGAAGCCTGAGGAAGCCGTGGCCATGGGCCGGGCGATCTTCGAGGCCGGCATCGAGGCGATCGAGGTGCCGCTCAATTCGCCGGACCCTTTTTCCTCAATTGCCAAACTCGTCGAGGCGCTGCCTGAAACGGCGCTGATCGGCGCCGGTACAGTGCTGACCGCTGCCGATGTCGACGCCCTCCACCATGCCGGCGGCCGCCTGTTGGTCAGCCCCAATATCGATGCCGACGTGATGTGCCGGGCCGTGACGCATGGCATGGTGACGATGCCCGGCGTTTTTTCTCCCACGGAAGCTTTTCAGGCGATCCGCCTCGGCGCGTCGGCGCTGAAATTCTTTCCCGCCAGCGTGCTTGGCGCGTCTGGCATCGCGGCCATGCGCGCCTTGCTGCCTGCCGACACGCTGGTCGGGGCCGTCGGCGGCGTTTCCGACAAGGATTTTTCCGGCTACAAGGCGGCCGGCGTGTCGGTGTTCGGCCTCGGTTCCAGCCTGTTCAAGCCGGGCATGAGCGTGGACGAGGTGGCAGACCGCGCCCGCACTGCTGCAAGCGCCTGGGACGACGCGTTCAAAGCCGCCTGATGGCATCCGTGAAACCGCATCTGGCGCTGGTCTATGAACCGGAACGCGCCTGTTTCGACCGGCTGCTCACTGATGGTCACGCAGCCGAGCGTGCCGCCGAGATTTCCTCCTATCTGGCGCAGTCGAGCGATTTTTTTCCCGAATTCGATGTGCTGGCGGCAGCCTACCGGGAACGCGGAGTGACTTTCCTACCGGTTGAACTGGACGATGCCGCAAAGGCACTGGCCAGCTTCGACCCTCAAGCAACACTGGTGTGGACGCTGACCGACGGCATCGCCTATTTTCGTGGCGGCGCGGCCCCGGCGCTGGCGCGACTGAACGGCTTGCGAACCATCGGCAGCGACGATTCCCTGTTTGCACTGTGCCAGGACAAGTTCCGCTCAGGTGCTGTGCTCGGCGCGCTTGGCCTGCCGGTCCCGCGCGGCGGGTTGGCCCGTGGCGGGAAATGGCTGGTGGAGCCGCCCGCCTCGCCCGATGGCTGGTTCGTCAAGCCGAACCGGCTCGGCGCCAAGATCGGTATCTGGCCGGATTCGCGCTGCGAAAACCTCGCCCACGCGCTGGAAATCAGCCGTCGCATCTTTGCCCTCTACCGCGACGACACCATCGTGCAACCCTATGTCGCCGGGCGCAATGTGCGCGCCAGCTTTCTCGGCTTGACGCCGCAGACCGGCGCGGAAGCGCTGGGCGTCGCCTTCGTCGATTCCGGGGCCGACTTCCAGACCATGGAAGACAGTCTTGCCCTCTATGGCGCAACTGGCGAACAGGCGAAGTTCGACGGCAAATACGCCGAACCCGAACTTTTGGCCGTGGCAGCCAGCCAACCGGCGGCAGACGCCGAAATCCGCGGCATTGCCGAAACGCTGATGCGGACGCTTGGCCTGCGCGACGTCTTTTCCCTCGATTTCCGCGTCGAGCCCGACGACACCGTCCACCTGATCGAATTCGAAGTCTGCCCCGGCCTGCCCTGCTTCGATTTTCGGGCTTATTGCCGGACGCAATGGAATATGGCTCTGGCCGATGCCATGGCAGAGGCTGCCGCAAACCGCTTCGTACCCCGTTGCGGGGCCTGAAACCTGCCGCTATGGTTAGGATAATCCGGCTCGTCCTGATGCCGGCAAAAACAACAACAACCACAGGGAACGTCTGAAATGATGATGGAAAAGATCGCCTTGCGCCCGCGCTTCTGGCTCGCCGGTGTCGCCCTATCCGCGCTTCTGGTTGCCGGTGTCCCGATTGTCACCTATGCCGCGACCCCGGCCGACACGCTGGTCGAAGGCTTTGCCATCGACGACATCATCTCGATGGATCCGGCGGAAGCGTTCGAGCTTTCCACGGCCGAGGTGACCGGCAACACCTATGACCTCCTGGTGCGCCTCGACCTCAGCGACACCTCCAAGGTCAAGGGCGACCTGGCCGAAAGCTGGAGCATTTCCGACGACGGCCTGACCTACACGTTCAAGCTGCGGCCCGGCCTGAAATTCGCTTCCGGCAACCCTTTGACCGCCGCCGACGTGGCCTGGTCGTTCGAGCGCGTCGTCAAGCTCGACAAGAGCCCCGCCTTCATCCTCACTCAGTTCGGGCTGACCGCCGACAACGTCGCGGAAAAGGCCAAGGCCACCGACGACACAACCTTTGTCTTCACCGTCGACAAGTCCTATGCGCCAAGCTTCGTGCTCAACTGCCTGTCGGCGACGGTCGGTTCCGTGGTCGACAAGAAGCTGATGTCCGAGCATCTCAAGACGATGACGCCGAGCGACGACTACAAATACGACAATGACTTCGGCAATGAATGGCTGAAAACCCATTCTGCCGGCTCGGGTGTCTTCACGCTGCGCGAATGGCGCGCCAACGAAGCCGTCGTCATGGACCGCAACGACAATTATTACGGCGAAAAGGCCAAGCTGGCCCGCGTCATCTATCGCCACATGAAGGAAAGCTCCGGCCAGCGCCTGGCACTGGAAGCCGGCGACATCGATGTCGCCCGCAACCTCGAGCCGAACGATCTCGAGGCGGTCACCAAGAATAGCGACATCGTCACCACCAGCGCGCCGAAAGGCACGGTCTATTACATCAGCCTCAACCAGAAGAACGAGACGCTGGCCAAGCCGGAAGTGCGCCAGGCCTTCAAGTACCTGGTCAACTACGAAGCCATCGGCTCGACGCTGATCGAGGGCATCGGCGAAATCCACCAGACCTTCCTGCCCAAGGGCGTGCTTGGCGAACTGGACGAGAACCCCTTCAAGCTCGACGTCGCCAAGGCCAAGGAACTGCTGGAAAAAGCCGGCCTCAAGGACGGGTTTTCCGTCACCATGGACGTGCGCAGCAGCCAGCCGGTAACCGGTATCGCCGAATCCATCCAGCAGACCGCCGGACAGGCCGGTATCAAGATCGAGATCATTCCCGGCGACGGCAAGCAGACGCTGACCAAGTACCGCGCCCGCAACCACGACATCTATATCGGCCAGTGGGGGCAGGATTATTTCGACCCGAATTCCAACGCCCAGACCTTCGCCTCAAATCCCGACAATGCCGACACCGGCAAGGTGGCGACACTCGCATGGCGCAATGCCTGGGACATTCCCGAACTGAGCAAGCAGACCGAAGCCGCCCTGCTGGAAAAGGACTCGGCCAAGCGCGCCGACATGTACAAGGACCTGCAACAGAAGGTTCTCGACACCAGCCCCTTCGTCATCATCTACCAGCAGACCGAGGTGGCCGCTACTCGCAACAATCTCAAGAGCTTCAAGCTTGGCCCGAGCTTCGACACCAACTTCGTCGGGCCGATCTCGAAGGAATGATTGTTCGGAGAGCGGCGCGTGAGCGCGGTTGATTCCGAGACGGCGGCGCCCGGTGGCGCCGCCCGCAGCCTGGCGATTGCATCGGCGATCGGGCGTTTCCTGCTGATTGCGGTAACGACCTATCTCGGCCTTTTGGCGGTAACCTTCTTCATCGGGCGGATCATTCCGATCGACCCGGTGCTGGCGGTGCTGGGCGACCGCGCCAACGCCAATGTCATCGAGCGGACGCGGCGGGAAATGGGTCTCGACCTGCCGCTGATCGAGCAATTCTACATCTATGTGAAGAGCGCCCTGAACGGGGATTTCGGCATTTCGGTCCTGACCACCCATCCGGTCATGGAAGACATCCGCCGGGTGTTTCCCGCCACCATCGAACTGGCGACCGTCGGTACGCTGATCGGCACGCTGCTCGGGGTTCCGCTCGGTGTGCTGGCCGCCGTCAAGCGCGGCAGCCTCATCGACCAGATCGTGCGCGTCATCGGCCTAATCGGCTATTCGGTGCCGATCTTCTGGCTTGGCCTTCTGGGCCTGGTGCTGTTTTACGCCAAGCTGCAATGGGTGGCCTTTCCTGGCCGCCTCGACATCGTCTACCAATACACCTTCACGCCGATCACTGGTTTCTACCTGCTGGACGCGGCATGGCAGGGCCAGTGGGACGTGTTTGGCGACGCCTTCCGCCACATCATCTTGCCGGCGCTGCTGCTCGGCTATTTCTCCCTGGCCTATATCAGCCGCATGACGCGGTCCTTCATGCTGAACGAGTTGGCGCAGGAATATATCATCGCGGCCCGCGCCAAGGGCCTGTCGGAAACGCGCATCATCTGGGCGCATGCGCTGCGCAATGCCGCCGTGCCGCTGATCACCGTCATCGCGCTTTCCTATGCGGGGTTGCTGGAAGGCTCGGTGCTGACCGAGACGGTGTTTTCCTGGCCGGGGATCGGCCTCTACATCACCAATTCGCTGCAAAATGCCGACATGAACGCCGTGCTCGGCGGCACGATCGTCATCGGTTCCGTCTTCATCGCCATCAATCTTTTCTCGGACCTGCTCTACCAGGTGCTCGACCCAAGGACGAAGGCGCAATGACGATGGCCCGATATCGCCTCTGGACAGCCCCCCTCTCCGTCAACCCAACGGAAGCGTACGCATGACCGCTTCCGAAACCGCCCTTTTGTCCCGCCGCGACTGGCTCTTGTCGGAACGCCCCGCATCGCGCATGCAGGCGCGGCTCGGGCGCGCCTATGTGGCATGGCTGCGCTTTTCGGCCAACCGGCTGGCGCTGCTCGGCCTGTTCATCATCCTTGCACTGATCCTGGTCGCCGCCTTGGCCGATGTGTTGGCGCCCTACTCCGCCACCATCGGCGATCTCGCCGGCGCGCGCCTGCTGCCGCCCGGCGCCGACCACTGGTTCGGCACCGACGATCTCGGCCGCGACATCTATTCGCGCATTCTCTATGGCTCGCGCTGGACGCTTTATGTCGTGGTGCTCGTCGCCATCATCGCCGCCCCTATCGGCCTTTTGGTCGGCACGGTCGCTGGCTATGCCGGCGGCTGGCTCGACACGATACTGATGCGCATCACCGACATTTTCCTCGCCTTTCCGAAGCTGATCCTGGCGCTGGCCTTCGTCGCGGCGCTCGGTCCCGGCATCGAAAACGCGGTGCTAGCCATCGCCATTACCTCATGGCCGCCCTATGCCCGCATCGCGCGCGCCGAAACGCTGACGGTGCGTAACTCCGACTACATCAAGGCGGTGCAATTGATGGGCGCGTCGCCCTTCCGCATCGTCTTGCGCCACATCATGCCGCTGTGTATTTCCTCGCTGATCGTGCGGGTGACGCTCGACATGGCCGGCATCATCCTGACCGCAGCCGGCCTCGGCTTCCTTGGCCTCGGCGCGCAGCCGCCGCTGCCGGAATGGGGCGCGATGATCGCGTCGGGCCGCCGCTTCGTGCTCGACCAATGGTGGGTCGCCGGCGCGCCGGGCTTCGCCATCCTCATCGTCAGCCTCGGCTTCAACCTGCTCGGCGACGGCTTGCGCGACGCGCTCGATCCCCGGAGTGGTGACCAATGAGCGACACGCTGCTCGAAGTCGACGATCTGCGCGTCACCTTTCCGACGCGCACCGGCGCCATCGAGGCGGTGCGCGGCGTTTCCTTCTCGCTCGGCCGCGAGCGGCTTGGCATCGTCGGCGAATCCGGCTCCGGAAAATCCCAGACCGGCCGGGCGATCATGCAACTGACGCCACCGCAGGCCATCGTCAGCGCCAAAAAACTCGCCTTCGACGGCATCGACCTGCTTGCCGCCACCAATGCCGAACGCCGTGCGCTGCGCGGCAAGCGCATCGCCATGATCCTGCAGGACCCGAAATATTCGCTCGATCCGGTCATGACTATTGGCCGCCAGATCGTCGAGACGCTGCGCACGCATGAAAAGGTGGGCAAGGCCGAGGCGCGCGATCGCGCGCTGGCCATGCTGGAAGCGGTGCAGATCCGCGAGCCTGGCCGTGTCTTCGACCTGCATCCGCACGAGGTTTCAGGCGGCATGGGCCAGCGCGCCATGATCGCGATGATGCTGGTCGCCGGACCGGAAATGATGATTGCCGACGAGCCGACCTCGGCGCTCGACGTCACCGTACAGCTCGACGTGCTCGGCATCCTCGACAAGCTGGTCAGCGAACGCGGCATGGGGCTAATCTTCATCTCGCACGATTTGCGGCTCGTCTCCTCCTTCTGCGACCGCGTCATCGTCATGTATGCGGGCAAGGTGGTGGAGCAGTTGAAAGCTTCGGAACTCTCCAACGCCCAGCACCCCTATACGCGCGGCCTGCTCAACTGCATGCCCAAGATCGGCGACGACCGCCACCCGCTGCCGGTGCTGGAGCGCAAGCCGGAGTGGGCGGAATGACCCCGGCCCTCGCCGTCCACGATCTGGAAGTGGTCTATGACCGCTTTCGCGCACTCAGGGGCGTGAGCCTAGAGGTGAAGGCGGGCGAATCCTTCGGGCTGGTCGGCGAATCCGGTTCCGGCAAATCGACCTTGCTGCGGGCTATCGCAGGGCTGGCGCCAGTCGCTTCCGGCACCATCACCGTCGACGGCAAGAAGCTAGGCAAGCGGCGCGACAAGGAATTTTACCGCAAGGTGCAGATGGTCTTTCAGGACCCCTACGGCTCGCTGCATCCGCGCCAGACCATCGACCGGCTGTTGCAGGAGCCGCTTGCCATCCACGGCATTGCCGACGGCGAAAAGCGTATCAGCCGAGCGCTGGATGAAGTCGGCTTGGGCTCCGGCTTCCGCTTCCGCTATTCGCACCAGCTTTCCGGCGGCCAGCGCCAACGCGTGGCAATCGCCCGCGCGCTGATCCTCGAGCCGTCGATCCTGCTGCTCGACGAGCCGACCTCGGCGCTGGACGCCTCGGTGCAGGCGGAAGTGCTGAACCTGCTCGAAGAGGTGCGCCGCGCGCGCGGCCTGACCTTCCTGATGGTCAGCCACGACCTCGCCATCGTCACGCATATGTGCGACCGCCTGATGGTGATGCAAAACGGCGAAGGCGTCGAAAATCTCGAAGCCGCAGCCCTTGCCGAGCACCGCGTGACCAAGGCCTACACGCGCAACCTTTTGACCGCCAGCGCAGGCTTCGTGCGCGACGCCTGATTGCTCGACAGCGCCCCGCGCAGGCCCAATCGCTCGGTTGCGGTGAGGGCTTGAGCAAATGCCGGAATAAGCCGACAAGGGGATGAGCACACTGCCCGTCCAGACAATTTTCGCCCGAAGAGGTAAAGATGAAAAACGCCGCCATATCCGAACGCAAGAACCAGTCGATTTCGCGCGGCGTCGGCATGACCACGCAAATCTACGCCGACCGCGCCGAAAACTCGGAAATCTGGGATGTCGAAGGCAACCGCTACATCGACTTTTCCTCCGGCATCGCGGTCGTCAATACCGGCCACCGCCATCCGAAGGTGATCGCGGCGGTCAAGGCGCAGCTCGACCGCTTTACCCACACCTGCCACCAAGTCGTTCCCTACGAAAACTATGTGCATTTGGCCGAACGGCTGAACGCCATGTTGCCCGGCAAGTTCGAGAAGAAGACGATCTTCGTCACCACGGGCGCGGAAGCGGTGGAAAACGCCATCAAAATCGCGCGCGCCGCCACCGGCCGTTCGGCCGTCATCGCCTTTGCCGGCGGCTTCCATGGCCGCACCTTCATGGGCATGGCGCTGACCGGCAAGGTCGTGCCCTACAAGGTCGGCTTCGGCGCCATGCCGGGCGACGTGTTCCACGCGCCGTTCCCGGTGCCGCTGCACGGCGTGACGGTCGCCGATTCGCTGGCGGCGCTGGACAAGCTGTTCAAGGCCGACGTCGATCCGGGCCGCGTCGCCGCCATCATCATCGAGCCGGTACAGGGCGAAGGCGGCTTCTACGAAGCGCCGCGCGAGTTCACCTCGGCGCTGCGCAAAATCTGCGACCAGCACGGCATCCTGCTCATCGCCGACGAGGTGCAGACCGGCTTTGCCCGCACCGGCAAGATGTTCGCCATGGAGCACCACGATGTCGCCGCCGACATCACCACCATGGCCAAGAGCCTGGCCGGCGGTTTTCCGCTTTCGGCGGTGACCGGCCGCGCCGAACTGATGGACGCGCCGGGACCGGGCGGCCTCGGCGGCACCTATGCCGGCAATCCGCTGGGCGTGGCGGCGGCGCATGCCGTGCTCGACGTGATCGAGGAGGAAAAGCTGTGCGACCGCGCCAACATGCTAGGCAACCGGTTGAAACAGCGGCTGGATTCGCTGCGGGCGGACGTGCCCGAGATCGTCGATATTCGCGGCCTCGGCTTCATGAACGCGGTCGAGTTCAACGACGTGAAAAAGGGATTGCCCTCGGCCGAATTCGCCAATGCGGTCCGGCTGAAGGCGCTGGAAAAGGGCCTGATCCTGCTCACCTGCGGTGTCTATGGCAATGTCATCCGCTTCCTGGCCCCAATCACCATCCAGGACAGCGTAATGACCGAAGCGCTGGATATTCTGGAGGCGTCGATTCGCGAAGCGCGGGCCTGAAGGCCCCGCCACCGAGACCCGTGCTTCTTCGTTGCCACGCCCTGCATTCGCAGTCTGGCCATTTCAAAGAGCAGACCTCTTGTCCAAGAGGTCGGAAAAACGGGCGGCCGCACGGACGCTCGTTTTAGTTAGATATGCGCCCTTGCGGCCGCCCGTCCGGCTTTGTCTCCGAATCGTCCGCCGGGATCGCCCGTAGCCGGGAACGGCAAAAGTGCCTTTCCGGACGACGGCCCAGCGCTGAACGCTGAATTGAGCCGGCAACCCCGAAGGGCAGGCCGACCTTTGATGAAGCCGCCATCCATGCGAACTTTCCAGGTCCGTCCTCACAGCCACGTTAGCCGCGAAGGCGGAAGCCGGTTCCTCCCCACACAATCACCGTCGCGACCGGCGTTCCCATGGGAGAAACTGCCGGCGATTATGCGGGGAGGAAAAAGGGTGTGGATATAATTTTTCGAGGTAGCGCCACCCTGTTGGAGGGAACGCCTTCAGCTTCCCACCTCGGGCCCCGCTTCTTTTTCGAGCCGGTAGCGGAAGTTGCAGTGGCTGGCGCCTTCCATCAGCGTTTGCGTGCGTTCCAGCTTGATGTTCGGATTGTAGCCGGCGCAGAAGACGCCGTCGCGGTTGCAGGACAACAGATGCCCGATATGGCCCAGCCCCATTTCGCGATAGGTTTCCGCATAGCGGCAGCGAAGGACGTTGTAATCGAACTCGGTATCCGTCGCCTTCACGACGTCGATAACCAGCGCGTCGTCCTGCGTCCACAATGCCTGCAATTCCTGAAAGGTCCGCAGGTTCGTACCGCCCGGCGTCTTGTCGGCAAAGCTTTTGCCGGCAGCTATGGCCGCCTTGCGGATAGCCTGATCCAGGATGGATTGCGCCATCTCCTCACCGAGACGGGCGCGCATTTCCTCGTAGATCGGCGCGATGATGCCGGCTTCTATCCTGCGCCGCGCGAGAATGCCGATCTCGCCGGCAAAAGCCACATTGGTTTCCGCTTCCGCGCCGTCGCATGTTCCTGCCACCGAAAATTCCTTTCTTCGCGGCGTTCACCGCCAACCGGAGCAGCATACGCCCCCCCGAGCGCCGGTCATCCAGACAAAGTTGCGTAAAACGCCCTATTCGCCGTAGGGCACCCATATGTTTTTCACCTGATTTGCCCGGCGCAGATAGTCCCTTCCCTGCCCTTGCCGCGTGTCCATCCAGTCGCGCTGGCGACCATGGTTGACCCATGTCGCCTTGAGATTGCCGCTGGACGCCTTCTCCACCATGGCTCTGCCTTCCTTCGAACCGACATACCAGAGCGCGGCGACTTCGTCGTGCTCGGCCAGCGTCCTGGCCAGCAGATCGCGCTCGCCGGTGACGATGTTGACGACGCCCGCCGGCACGTCGGAGGTGTCGAGCACCTGATAGAAATTGGTGGCAAGCAGCGGATGCCGTGAAGAGGGAATGGCGACAACGCGGTTACCCATGGAAATGGCCGGTAGCACCAGCGAGACGAAGGACAAAAGCGGCAGTTCGTCCGGGCAAACGATGCCCATCACCCCCCATGGCTCGTTCATCGCCAGCGTCACATGGCGCGATTTGGTCGAATGCACCGCGCCGTCATATTTGTCGGACTGGGCCGCGTAGTAGAAAATGCGGCGCACGGTCGTGGCGAATTCTTGCGCGGCCGCTCTTGCCGAAACGCCGGTGCTTTCCACCAGCAGCGCCTCGAATTCCGCCTGCCGGGCGGACAGGTTCTCGCCCAGATAATAGAGCACCTGCGCCCGGTTGTGCGCGGTGACGCCGCTCCACGAACCGGCCTTGGCGGCTGCCTCTACCGCGTTGCGGATGTCCTTGCGGCTGCCGATGCCGGCCTGCCCGATGATCTTGCCGCCCTTGCCTGTGACGGAGTAGCTGGTGCCGCCGTCGGGCCGCGCTTGTTTGCCGCCGACATAGTTCTTGGCGGTGCGGTCGATGGCGCCCGAGGATGCCACTTCACCGCCCGGGGCCGCCGATGGCTTGAACGGCTGTTCGGCCTTGGCCTTAGGAAGCCGCTTTTCCCAATCCGCCGCCAGATATTCATAGAGCCCTTCGCGGCCGCCCTCGCGCCCGAAACCGCTTTCGCGATAGCCGCCGAAACCGGCGCCCGCATCGAGCAGGTTGGTCGAGTTGATCCAGACGACGCCGGCCTTGATCCGTGCCGCCATGTCGAGCGCGAGATTGATATTTTCCGACCAGACCGAGGCGGCGAGGCCGTAGGGCGTGTTGTTGGCGAGTTGGATCGCCTCGTCGGGCGTGCGAAACGTGGTTGCGGTGGCGACCGGTCCGAAAATCTCGACCTCGCACACCGTCGATGCCGGCTCGACATCGGTGAAGAAGCCCGGCGCGAAGAAATTACCCTTGGCGGGGAGCGTGACCGGGGCTTGCCATAGCGTGCCGCCTTCGGCCTTGCCCTGTTCCACCAGCGCGGTGACGCGCTTCAACTGGCCGGCCGAGACGAGCGCGCCGACGTCCATGGACTTGTCGAGCGGATCGCCGACGCGCAGCGTTTCCATGCGCTTGCGCAGCTTTGCGTAGAACCGCTCGGCGATGCCTTCCTGCACCAGAATGCGCGAGCCGGCACAGCAGACCTCGCCCTGGTTGAACCAGATGGCGTCGACGACGCCTTCAACCGCGCCGTCGATGTCGGCGTCCTCGAAGACCAGGAAGGGCGACTTGCCGCCGAGTTCCAGCGACAGTTTCTTTTCCGATCCGGCCAGTTGTTCGCGGATGATGCGGCCAACCTCGGTCGAGCCGGTAAAGGCTACCTTGTCGACGCCTTCATGGCCGCAAAGGGCAGAACCCGTCGCGCCGTCGCCGTTAACGATGTTGACGACGCCGGCCGGCAGGCCGACCTCGCGGCAGACTTCCGCAAAGGCGATGGCGGTCAGCGGCGTCAGTTCGGCCGGCTTCAGCACCACCGTGTTGCCGGCGGCAAGTGCCGGCGCGATCTTCCAGGCCAGCATGAGCAGCGGGAAATTCCACGGAATGACCTGCCCGCAGACGCCGACCGGCGAAAACCCCTCGAATTCGGTTTCCACCATCTCGGCCCAACCGGCATGGTGGTAGAAATGGCGGGCAGCCAGCGGAATATCGATGTCGCGGCTTTCGCGGATCGGCTTGCCATTGTCCATCGTTTCCAGCACCGCGAAAAAGCGCTCGCGCTTCTGGATATGGCGGGCAATCGCATAGAGATATTTTGCGCGTTCGTGGCCGGGCAGCTTCGACCATTTGCCGAAGGCGGCCCGAGCGGCCTTGACGGCGGCATCGACATCGGCGGCGGTGCCCTGCACGACCTTGCCCAAAACGGTTTCATTGGCGGGATTGATGACGCGGAAGGTTTCGCGGCCTTCGACGCTTGTGAATTTGCCGCCGATGAAATGACCGAAGCCTTGGACATGAGCGTCCAGCCAGTGCTGGACCTCGGTGTTGCTCTCGGGTGCGGGGCCGTAGTCCATGGTGCGAAGAATGTCCTTGATCTGTCCCATCGATGCCTCAGGCAAGCGCGTGGCGCGAGGACGCCGCATAGCGCCCCGTCACGTAATGTTCGAGCTGGCGTTCGATATCCGCCAGCATGGAACTGGCCCCGAGCCGGAACAGGCTTGGCTGCAGCCAGGGCAGGCCGAGTTCCTCCTTCATCAGGATCAGCCAATTCAGGGCGTCCTTGGCGGTTTTCATGCCGCCCGCCGGTTTGAAGCCGACGGTTTGGCCCGATAATTCGCCGTAATCGCGCAGCGCGCGCAGCATGACGAGGCCGACCGGCAGCGTCGCGTTGACCTCTTCCTTGCCGGTCGATGTCTTGATGAAATCCGCCCCCGCCTGCATGGCGACCATGGCGGCGCGGTAGACATTGCGCAGCGTGTTGAGGTCGCCCGTTCCAAGGATGGTTTTCAGGTGCGCCTCGCCACAAGCCTCGCGCATGCTGGCGATCTCGTCGTAAAGCGCTGTCCAGTTCTGCGTCAGCACATGCTCGCGGGTGATGACGATGTCGATTTCGCTGGCGCCTTCGCCCACCGCATAACGGATTTCCGCCAGACGTTGCGGCAGCGGCGTCAAGCCGGTCGGGAAGCCGGTGGCGACGGAAGCGAC
Organism: Mesorhizobium sp. A556; assembly: GCF_054489545.1. Classification (NCBI taxonomy): domain Bacteria; kingdom Pseudomonadati; phylum Pseudomonadota; class Alphaproteobacteria; order Hyphomicrobiales; family Phyllobacteriaceae; genus Mesorhizobium; species Mesorhizobium sp. A556. The sequence goes on along the minus strand of NZ_JBTMXA010000011.1, from coordinate 84,865 downwards.
GGGAATACCCGAGCCTTCAAGTGCTTTCACCGCATGCGGCACCATGGTCGGGTAAACGCAGATCGCGCCGGTGGTGATGTTGGCGTCAGCGAGGCCCAGCGCCGCCAAAATGTCTTCGCGGATCGGTCGGCGCGCCTTGGCGCACAGGCGGCGCACCCGGCCGGCCGTGTCGTCGCCGGCCAGCGTGGTCAGGTCGATGCAGGTAATCGCTTTGACCAGCCACGCGGCCTGATATTTCTTCTTGACGGTGCGGCGGGTGGTCAGCGTCGTAGCGCGGCGCTCGGTCGCCGAGCGGTTGACCGCGACGTCCTCGAACCAGTCCGGCAAAAGTTTCGTGCCGGCGTTGCGCTTGTGGTCAAAGCGGCCTTCCGGCTTGCCGGCCGCAATAGAAATGTCCATCGCCGGCCCTTTCCGTCCAAGACTGCGATGCAGGTTGGAAACTTTACATTCGCTACAACTATGTTGCGCGATCGTCGCGATGACAAGGGCAATGGTGGCTGGTGCAATAGTCGCTGCATGGCCGGCCGCCTGTGCGCCACCGCCGATATAGGGCTCTGGCCTTGTGTCGGAAGCAGCCTATGCGCGAGCCAGCGCCGCCATCCGTTCGATCACCGGCTGAAGTTTTTCCGGCGTCACCGGCTTGGCAACCACCGCATCGACGATCGCCGACAGGGTTGGGCATTCCGGCATGCCGGCATGGGTGGAAAGCAGGATCACCGCCGGCAACGCTTTTCCCAAGCTGCGTCTTGCTGCGGCGATGGCCGGCACCAGATCGTCGCACTCCTTGTTGTCGACGCCCCCATCGAGAATGACGACGCCCGGAATGGTCGATCGCAGCGCCCGGATTGCGCTGTCAGGTGTCTCAACCATCGGCTTGAGGCCCGCGCGCTCCGCGATCTTTGCCAGGACCACCCGGTTGACGGGAGATTTGGCGGCGATCAAAATTTGCGAGAAATCCAAGACAGAGGCTAGGTTGTTCTGGTTCATGCTTTTCCACACCACCCGAGTGATTGCATAGACCTGCAAACGGCAACCTGTCACGGCATTTTTCAATGATAGGTTGTACCTTCGACAGAAGGCGCGGTTCGCTGGCGCCTGTCAAGCAGCATTCTGGCAGCATTCTGGTTTCTCATGGAAAGCACGCCTTTGGGGCGTTCGAACAGGCAATCTTGCCTGCTCTAGAATAAAGAATACCCGAGCGACCGCCCGGGTATTCTTTAGTTTCGATTTTGACTGAACTGGCTCAGTCGGTGCTTTTTGTAACGATCACCGGGATCAACAGGTCGCCCCAGTTGCCGTCGCCGCCATGGTGGCGCGCCGAGCGCACCAGTTCCACCGACACGCCGGCCTCGACGGCCTTCATCACCGACTGGTTGAGCCTGTGCAGATCGTTGGCCAGCATGCGAACGGCGCTCTGCTGGTCGACACCCATCGATGTAGCCTGTTCTTCGGTTCTTTCCTTGACGCGGCTGATAGAGGCCATGGTGCTTCTCCTTTGATTGGTGTGCGCCGCGCTGCCTATTCGGCGGCCGGCCGGAACTGCGCCTGCTCGGCAGCCGACTTGAATTGCGCCTGCTCGGTGGAGCCGTGCATGGCGTTGGTCGACGACTTGCCGCCGGTGATGGCCATCGAGACAGCATCGAAATAGCCGGTGCCGACCTCGCGCTGATGCTTGGTCGCGGTATAGCCGTTTGCCTCGGCGGCGAACTCGGCATCCTGCAACTCCGAATAGGCAGCCATCTGGCGATCCTTGTAGCCACGGGCAAGCTCGAACATGCCGTAGTTGATCTGATGGAACCCAGCCAGCGTGATGAACTGGAACTTGTAGCCCATAGCCCCCAGTTCGCGCTGGAATTTGGCAATGGTGGCATCGTCCAGATTCTTCCTCCAGTTGAAGGAAGGCGAGCAATTATAGGCCAGAAGCTTGCCCGGATGATGCTTGCGGACGCCTTCGGCAAACTTCTTGGCCTCTTCGAGGTTCGGCCTCGACGTTTCCATCCAGATCATGTCGCAATAGGGCGCGTAGGAGACGGCGCGCGCGATGCCGGCGTCGATGCCGTTGCGTATCTGGTAGAAGCCTTCCATGGTGCGGCCGGCTTCGTAATCGACGAAGGGCTGGTCGCGTTCGTCGATGTCGGAGGTGAGCAGTTTGGCCGCTTCCGCGTCGGTGCGGGCAACCACCAGCGTCGGCGTGCCCATCACGTCGGCGGCAAGCCGGGCCGCGGACAGGTTGCGGATGTGCGCCGCCGTCGGGATCAACACCTTGCCGCCGAGATGGCCGCACTTCTTTTCCGAGGCAAGCTGGTCTTCATAGTGGACGCCGGCGACGCCCGCCTCGATGAAGGCCTTCATGATCTCGAACGCGTTGAGCGGACCGCCGAAGCCGGCCTCCGCATCGGCGACGATCGGCGCGAACCAGGTATCGACCGACAGGCCCTTGCCTTCCGAAACCTCGATCTGGTCGGCGCGCTGCAGCGTGCGGTTGATCCGCTTGACGTGTTCCGGCGCGGCATTGGCCGGATAGAGCGACTGGTCGGGATACATGGCGCCCGCCGTATTGGCGTCGGCGGCGACCTGCCAGCCGGAAACGTAGATGGCCTTCAGCCCGGCGCGAATCTGCTGCATGGCCTGGTTGCCCGTCATCGCGCCGAGCGCGTTGACGTAATCCTCTTCATGAATGAGCTTCCACAGCCGGTTGGCGCCGTTCTCGGCCAGCGTGTGCCTGATCTGGACCGAACCGCGCAGCCGCTTCACGTCCTCCGGCGAATAGGGACGCTCGATGCCGTCGAAGCGGCCTTCCGGCGCGGAGGGAGTGAGGTTGTAAAAATCGGTCATGAAAGGCTCCTGCTAGGCTGATCGCTTGGTTTTCAGGCACCGCACCAGCAAGTCGCTGCTGCGTTTGGGTGTGACTGTATTTACATTGCGGTGCGAGATAAGCGAGGAAAACCCACGTTTTCGGGCGAAAAATCAAGAAAACCTGTCTTGTGTTTGACTTCATTGCCTTGTAAATTTGTAAAGGTTGTAAAAGCAAAAAACCGCCATTCGTGGATGGCGGTTTGTAAATCGATGTCAAGGATCGCTCATGGCCGAGCAGAAAATCTTCGCCGGACCGCGCATTCGCCGCATCCGAACGGCCCGCAAGCTGACGCAGACGGCGATGGCCGAGGGCCTTGGCATCTCGCCCTCCTACCTGAACCTCATCGAGCGCAACCAGCGGCCCTTGACGGTGCAGCTCATCCTCAAGCTGGCCTCCGTCTATCATGTCGAACCGGAGGAATTGCAGGGCGAGGCGCGTGGCTCGGTCGCCGCGCTGAGGGAGGTGTTTTCCGATCCCCTGCTGGCCGGCGAATTGCCGGGCGACCAGGAGATGATCGAGATTGCCGAAGCCGCCCCCAATGCGTCGGCGGCGGTGATAAAACTCTACCGGGCCTACCGCGAACAGGCCGAGCGCCTGTCCGACCTCAATGCCTTGCTGGCGAAGGAGGGCCGCTCGACCGCGCTTTCCGGCGCAAGGCTGCCGATCGATGAAACGCATGAGGTTTTCGAGCGCCGGCCCAACCACTTTGCGGCGCTGGAGGAAGAGGCGGAAGCCTTCAGCACGGTGCTCGACCCCGGCGACGATCTGTTCGGTGCACTGAAAAACTGGCTGAAGCGCGAGCATGGCATCATCGTCAAGGTGCTGCCGGTCGCGACCATGCCCAACTGGCGCCGCCGTTACGACCGCCACTCGCAGCGCCTGTTCCTTTCGGAGCGGCTGTCGCCCTTCGACCAATTGCGCGAAGTGGCGATGGAAGCCTGCCTGATGCGCATGACGGTTGCGGTCGCGGCCCAGATCGAGGCGCTAAAACTTTCTTCCGACGAGGCGCGCCGGCTCGCCCGCTTCGAGTTATGCCGCTATGCGGCGCACGCGCTGATGATGCCCTATCAACCTTTTCATGCGGCGGCGCAACGCGCCCGCTACGACATCGACGTGTTGCGCTCGCGCTTCGGCGTTTCCTTCGAGCAGGCGGCGAACCGGCTGACCATGCTGCAGCGACAAGGCAATGCCGCGGTGCCGTTCTTCCTGCTGGAGGTGGACAATGCAGGCAATCGCTTCCGCCGGGCCGGTGCGCAAGGGTTTCCGCACAGCCGCTTCGGCGGCGGCTGCCCGAAACTGCCGGTGCATGCCGCTTTCACCCAGCCCGGCCAGATATTCGTCGAGGCGGTGGAAATGCCGGACGGCGCGCAGTTTCTCTGTGTGGCGCGCACGCTGGAAGGCCCGCAAGGTTCCTTTAACGAAAGGCCGCGCCGCACCGCTTTGCTGATGGGCTGCGACATCGGCTTCAAGGACGAGGTGATCTATGGGGCGGCCCTTCCCGGTGTCGCGCCCGGCACCGCCGCCAAGGCCGGCCAGCCATCGGCAACACAAGTCGGGCCAGCGTGCCGGCTGTGCGAACGCATCGGCTGCCTGTCGCGCGCCGAGCCGCCGGTAACGCGCCCGCTCGGCCTCGACGAAATGGTGACGGGCCTGTCGGCCTTCGATTTTCAGTGAGCGGCGCAGCCGCCCGGCTTTCCCGAACAAGAAAAAGGCCTGGATCAATTCCTGTTGACCTATGCTCAGCAAATTTCGCTTGATCGAGCGTTGACATTTCGTCCATCTAGCGCCGGCGGCTTTCCGGCCGCCTGGAGAGAACATTCATGGCGCGCGACACGACCGATTTCCGGCCCATCGAAGGCATGGACGAACTCGTCCAGCATCTGGCCGAGGGCAACAAGCCCCGCGACCAGTGGCGCATCGGCACCGAGCACGAGAAATTTCCGTTCTATGTCGACGGCAACGCACCCGTGCCCTATGGCGGCGAAATCGGAATCCGGGCCATCCTGGAAGGAATGCAGCAAAAGCTTGGCTGGGATCCGATCATGGATGCCGGCCGGATCATCGGCCTTGTCGAGCCGACCGGCCAAGGCGCCATCAGCCTAGAGCCGGGCGGGCAGTTCGAGCTTTCCGGCGCGCCGGTGGAAACGATCCACCAGACCTGCCGCGAAGGCAACGCGCATCTGGCGCAGGTGCGCGAGATAGCCGAACCGCTGGGCATCCGCTTTCTGGGCCTTGGTGGCAGCCCCAAATGGACGCTGGCCGAGACGCCGACCATGCCGAAGTCGCGCTACGAGATCATGACCCGCTACATGCCCAAGGTCGGCACCAAGGGCCTGGACATGATGTACCGCACCTGCACCATCCAGGTTAACCTCGACTTCGAGAGCGAGGCCGACATGCGCCGCAAGATGCAGGTTTCGCTGAAACTGCAGCCGCTTTCGACGGCGCTGTTCGCCAATTCGCCCTTTACCGATGGCCGGCCCAACGGGCTTTTGTCGTGGCGCGGCGACATCTGGCGCGACACCGACAACCAGCGCTCTGGCCTCAAGGAATTCTGCTTCTCGCCCGAATTCGGCTTCGCCGATTATGTCGAATGGGCGCTCGACGTGCCGATGTATTTCGTCATCCGCGAAGGCCGCTACCACGACATGACGCATATGACGTTCCGGCAGTTCATGGCGGGCGCGGCCCGCAAAGAACTTCCAGACGGCGTGCCGACGATCGGCGACTGGGCGAACCATCTGTCGACGCTTTTTCCCGACGTCCGGTTGAAGCGCTTCCTGGAAATGCGGGGCGCCGATGGCGGGCCGTGGCGGCGCATCTGCGCGCTGCCGGCCTTCTGGGTCGGGCTGCTCTACGACGAGGCCGCGCTCGACGCCGCCGAGGCGCTGACCGCTGACTGGAGCTATGCCGAAGTACACGCGATGCGCGATGCCGTGCCGGAGCAAGGCATTTCGACGCCGTTCCGCAACACGACGCTGCGCGACGTGGCGCGCGAAACGGTCGCCATCTCGCGCATGGGGTTGAAGAACCGGGCGCGCAAGAACCACGACGGCTACGACGAAACCAGCTTCCTCCACACGCTGGACGAAGTGATCGCGCGCGGCACGACCAGCGCCGAGGAAATGCTCAACGCCTATCACACGCGCTGGGACGGTTCGATCGAGCCGGCGTTCCTGGAATACGCTTATTGAACCGCTGCCGGCGGGCGCAGCGATTTCGGTTTCTATCGGGACAGGAAATGCACTAATCTCCACAGACACGGTTTGAGGAGACGGCGATGCTTCCCCTTTTCGATATGCTGGCGCAGGCGCAGAACGGCCAGGGCATGGAGTTGCTGGCCAAGCAGTTCAACCTTTCGCAGCAACAGGCGCAACTGGCGGTGGAGGCGCTGCTTCCGGCGTTTTCGCAAGGGTTGAAACGCAATACCGCCGACCCCTACGGGCTTGGGGCTTTCATGTCCGCCATGGCGAGCGGCCAGCACGCAAAATATTTCGAGAATGCGGGCAATGCCTTTTCGGCCCAGGGCGTGAGCCAGGGCAACGACGTTCTTGGCCAGTTGTTCGGCTCGAAGGACCTTTCACGCGCGGTGGCGGCACAGGCGGCGCAGGCCACCGGCATCGGCCAGCAGGTTCTGCAGCAGATGCTGCCGGTGATCGCCTCGATGGTGATGGGCGGCCTGTTCAAGCAATCGACGAACCAGATGCAGGCAGCCGCCGGTTCGGGCGGCAACAACCCGCTTGCCGAAATCATCGAGCAGATGATGAAGCAGGGCGGGCTTGGCGGCATGATGGGAGGCCAGCCAGCGCCGCAACCGCAGGCGCCGCAGCCCGCCAACCCTTTTGATCCTTCGGGCGCTAATCCGTTCGGCAAGGTGCTGCAGGATATGTTCGGCGGCGCTGGCGGCCAGCCACAGCAGACGCAAAACCCCGCCGGGGCCAATCCGTGGGGCAAGATTTTGCAGGACATGATGGGAGGCGGGCAGCCGGCGAACGCGCCGCAGCCACAGGCCGAATCCAATCCGGATGCGGAGCCGAAAAACCCCTATGGCGACATTTTCGGCAAGATGTTCGAAACAGGCAGCAAGCAGCGCGACGACTACCAAAAGGGCGTCGAATCGATTTTCGACCAGTTCACCAAAGGCATGGACCGCCGGTAGGCACCCTGCCCGACCCTGCCGGGCGATGCCGCCGCTCTAGTCGCGATCCGGGAAGACCCACACGGATGAAAGGACGTAGCTGGCAGCGCTTGCCGCAATGGTGGTGAGTGCCGACATTGCCAGGGGCGACAGGCCGAAGCGCGTTACCGCGATATGGGCAAGTGCGCCGGAAAACAGCGCGCAACCGAGTTGCAGCGCCACGTAGCGGGGCAGTGTGTGGGCATGATCGTGCTTGCCTTCGAAAGTCCAGGAACGCTGTGCCGTATAGGCGACCAGGAACGCTATTCCATAGGCAACGACGCTGCCGGTGAAGGGCGCCATGCCGAGCGAGACGAACAGCCAGGACAGGCCGAAAAACAGCGCCGCAGCACCTCCGCCCACGATAACGAAACGAACCATGCGCGGGCCGCCAAGCCCATGCAGGATTTCTCCCATGGCGCTCAAGCGTGCGGCTCGGGACGGCCTGCACCGGCAGTCATCCGCTTGACCGGGATTTCCAGCACGCCGAGCAGGAAGGCCGAGAAAAAGACCTGCAGCGAGATGACGACCAGCGTCAGCCCGACAATGACGATGCGCGGAATTTCCGAATCGTTCAGGGGGCCGAAACCGAGATTGGCCCATCGCAGTACGGCGTAGCCGAAAAACAGGATACCGCCGGCAAAGCAGATGCCGGCATTGACGGCGAGCCGGTCGGTGCTGATGGTCGTGGACAGCCAACTGGACCCGCGCGTGCTCGGCAGCATGCCCGTTTTCTCGGCATAGCAGCGCGATATCACGCCGAAGGTCAGCAATTGCACGCCGGAGATGATCATGAAGCAGGCCGCGGTGAATGTGTTCAGGTCGAGCGACATATTGTCGATGACGCGCAACGGCCCGAATAACAGCAGTGCCGCGAACACCGCGCCGACGCCGCACAAGACCGCGCCGGGAACGAAGAACAGCCAGCGCGGATTGTAGACCAGCAGGAATTTCAGGTGACGCCAGCCGTCGCGCCAGGTTCGCAAGTGCGGCGGGCGGCTGCGGCCGTCCGGCTTCAGGGTCGTGGGCACTTCCTCAATGCGCAGGCCGGCCAATGCGGTGCGCACCACCATCTCGCTGGCGAATTCCATGCCCGTGGTTTGCAGGTCGAGCTTGCGGATCGCTTCCGTGTTGAAGCCGCGCAGGCCGCAATGGAAATCGCCTGCCTCGATGCGGAAAAACAGGCGGCCGATGAAGCTCAGGACCGGATTGCCGAGATAACGGTGGAGCGGTGGCATCGCGCCGGGCTCGATACCGCCCTGGAAGCGGTTGCCCATGACGAGGTCGGCGCCGTCGCGCAGCCGCACCACGAAAGCGTCGAGCGCGGAAAAATCATAGCTGTCGTCGGCATCGCCCATGATGACGAAACGGCCCCTGGCGCTCGCAATGCCGCCCAGAAGCGCTGCGCCATAGCCTTTTTGCGCAACCGGAACGACGCGCGCGCCCAGGCCGGTGGCGATGGCCTGCGATCCGTCCGTGCTGCCATTGTCGGCGATCAGGATTTCGCCGGAAATGCCGGCCGCGTCGAGAAAGGCTTGGGCCTTGCCGATGCAGACGGCCAGCGTTTCGGCCTCGTTGAGGCAAGGCATCAGCAGCGTCAATTCGACTTGGCCGATAGCGGCGGCGCGTGTGGGAGTGACTGCGTTCATGGTTGTGACCCCGCCCAAAACACCCGCCGCGGCCAAGGGAGCCTGCGGCCTTTACTGGGACCCTTGCACGGCAAGCCTTAAAAAACCGATGACATGAACCGTTGATTTCCATGTAACCCGCCCTGACCTTCCGACGCGATTGGCATGGAGCCAGCAAGCCTGTAAGGCAAAGCAACAATTCGCTGCTCGCCGGAGAACTTCCATGGCCATGAAAATCGCCGTCCAGATGGACCACATTTCCACCGTCTCGATCGCGGGCGACACCTCGTTCGCGCTTTCGCTGGAGGCGCAACGGCGAGGGCACCAGCTTTTCCACTACACGCCCGACCGGCTTTCGATGCGCGACGGCAAGGTGTTCGCCCGCATCGAGGAGATGACGGTGCGGGACGAAGAGAAAAATCATTATTCGCTTGGCGCTCCGGTGCGCACCGACCTGGCGGAGATGGACGTGATCCTGCTGCGCCAGGACCCGCCCTTCGACATGAACTACATCACCACCACCCATATGCTGGAGCGCATCCACCCGAAGACGCTGGTGGTCAACGACCCGGCCTGGGTGCGCAACAGCCCGGAAAAGATATTCGTCACCGAATTTCCCGATTTGATGCCGGAAACGCTGATCACCAAGGACGTGCACGAGGTCGATGCGTTCCGCAAGGAGTTCGGCGACATCATCATCAAGCCGCTTTACGGTAATGGTGGTGCCGGCGTCTTCCATCTCAACGAGACGGACCGCAATTTGACCTCGCTGCTCGAAATGTTCGCGCAGCTATCGCGCGAGCCGTTCATCGTGCAGCGCTATCTCAAGGATGTGCGCAAGGGCGACAAGCGCATCATCCTGATCGACGGCGAGGCTGTCGGCGCGGTCAACCGGGTGCCTTCGGCAACCGAATCGCGCTCGAACATGCATGTCGGCGGCCGCGCCGAGAAGTCCGAACTGACGGAGCGCGAGCGCGAGATTTGCGCCCGCATCGGGCCATCGCTGAAAGAGCGCGGCTTCATCTTCGTCGGCATCGACGTGATCGGCGACTACATGACCGAGATCAACGTCACCTCGCCGACCGGCATCCGCGAGATCAAGCGCTTCGGCGGAGCCGACATCGCCAGCCTGTTCTGGGACGTGGTCGAAGGCAAGCGGCAGCGCTGACGGCCGAAGCGGGGCCGCGTGGCCCTGCCGTTTGTTCCAGCCATGCAACCTGGCACAACTCAGTTGCACCCTGGCCGCTAGATTGTTCTTGTAATGTTCTTGATTTGACCGCCTGGATGTGCTTGTCTGGCCCCAGGGTGACGGGCGGTCGATCAAGAGAGACGCGCCCGTCCTTGGGGCAAAGGAATGGTTTCTCGCGTTCGCACCGTGGCGTTCCAGGGCATCGAGGCCGTTCCGGTCGACGTGCAGGTGATGGTCGCGCCCGGCAAGGTCGGCATGTCGATCGTCGGCCTGCCCGACAAGGCGGTGGCTGAAAGCCGAGAGCGGGTGCAGGCGGCACTCCATGCTTCCGGCCTGTCGATGCCGGCAAGGAAGGTCACGATCAATCTGGCCCCTGCCGATTTGCCCAAGGAAGGCAGCCATTAATTCGCCAGAGGCCTTGCTGACAAAGGGGTTGGTGGCCAAACGGTTTTGTCACTCACCACATGCTCACCAGCGACATGGAACGCGACATGGTTGCCGGTCGCCTCGCCATACGGCATCATTCTCGGAAATGGGAGGAAGGGCATGTCCCTGGCTATCAAACAGGTCGACCTTATGCGGGAACTTGTTGCCAAGCACGGTCGCAAGCCTGAGTTAGTTTGCCCGTTATATGCCGAAGCTGAGAGAGACGGCATTGTTCTGCGAAAAAGCAACAAACACGGGATAAGCCCTGACCAGTATGCTGAGCGGCTTTACCGCGATGGCGACAAAAAAGGCTGGCTCTGACGCGCCATCGTTATGCACATCGCCCCTCAGCAACATGGATTGACGCCTCACCCTACCGGCGCGATTGTGCGGCAGCGGGAGGGGAACATGAAGCCGTTAGTTGCATTTGTCGCTATCGCGATGTCGCTGCCCACAAGCGCATCAGGCGCTTACCTAGATGGGTCGCGCCTTGAGGAATTGTGCCAAACCAACCCCTCATTTGTCACTGGTTACGCCTTGGCTCTCGTCGATGAACAGGAGTTCAACAAAATGGTTCCGGTGCTAAAATATGGGTACGTCAAGAGGCGGCTTGAGATATGCGTTCCTGAAGGGGTTACCGCTCGAACCATTCGCGACATGACATGCAATTACATCGCAACTCACCCGGGCGCTCGGGCGAAGACTGGCGCGGCAGTCGTCTATCTCGCGCTAAACCCCTTCGACTGCATTGAAGGGGTAATTCCCAATCCACCGTGAAATCACCGTAAGCCACCATTCTAAACACGGGCGAAGACAGGGCGCAAAGCTTGACGCCTCTCCTCGCTGGCGCGATGGTGGCTCGGGGTTTTGGGGAGTACGTGGCATACAACGGATCGTCAGGGCATTGGGCTCGCTTCAGGTTTTGGGCGGCGTCTTAACGTTCATATGGGCACCAACCGCCATTCAAGAAATCCTTGGCGCGGTACTGTTCGGTATGGGAGTCATGGCAATTGGTATCGGGTGCCTGATCGAGCGGGCGGACAAGCAGCTTGCGGCTCTGGACACGCTCAAGCCGAAGGTTAGCCCGTCCTCCTCCCCATCATCTGCCCCTCTCCAGTGGTGATCCTCAAGCCGCGTTCCATCAAGAACCACTCCAGCTTTGCAGATGCTCCCTCCATGTCCGATCACGTCCTGCCCCAGACCAAACACCCGAAGCTGATAGTCGTCGTCGCGTTCGACCGTGGCGAGGATGGGGAGTTGTTCCCCGCGTTCGGCCCCGCCGATCAGCAGACGGAAGATCAGAACCGCCCGATCGTCGGCTGACAAGCACGTCGGGGTGATTGCCTGGAGCCGTGAGGCCAACCCGGATATTGGGGAGTATGGGCCGCCGAAGACGCTGTTCGTGTTGGGAGAGGTGCCGGATATGGAGTGAGTTTATCGGAAATCCGCTATAAACGACAAACTGATCCCTCTTCGTCTAACGGTAGGACATCGGCCTTTGACGCCGTGAATCGTGGTTCGAATCCACGGGAGGGAACCAGCTAACCGCCTTTCGCCTTCTGATACAGGTTTTTCTCGACCAGCCTAAAGCCGCCAATGCTGTCGCGATCCGGGGTGAAGATCAGCCCGATTTTCTTGCCCCCACACTTCGAGCATCTGAGCTTAGGCTCCAGATCGGTTGCCATGGCTGGGAAATCTGGTCCGAAGTGATCCATCAGTAGTTCAAGATTGAGCTTCTGGTTGTGATGGCATGATGAGGCGTGGCAATAAGCTTGGACGGCCACACCGGCGTCGATGAGTGATTTCAGCGTCCATTCCTTGGCCACGGCTATTCCTCGCTCCAGACAGGCACGCGCCGCATCTGGATCGCTACCAGCCGCCGGATACGAAGGCCAACGGCCTCGCGTCCTGTCGGCCAGAAGGCTTGCACGTCAAGCATCCCGTGGTCCTTGCCGCCTTCGCACTTCATGCGGTGCATGAGGGAATCCACGTCCACGTCACCGAATATCTGGATCAGGTCGTCAGGCCGGTAGTTGTGCGACCGCTTGCAATATTTGCATGTTACCCGAACAAGCCTGATCCCGCCCTCGTTGAGGCGCGACAGCACGAAGTCGTTCTTCTTTGGCCAATAGGGTTCCGGCATGATGAGAACGAATAAGGAACATTTTCCTTGCCGGTCAAGATGGATTATGGAATTCATGCGATCAAATTTGGAGTCTGCGTCCTATGTGCAACCTCTACAATGTGACGACTAGCATCGAAGCGCTGCGCAAATTCACGCGGGCCTTACGCGATCTTTCGGGCTTCAACGAGCCGAGCCGTGATGTCTATCCGGGTACTTTGGCACCAGTTGTCAGGATCGGAACAGATGGGCAACGAGAGATCGCGCCGCTGACATGGGGCATGCCCTCGCCACCAGCCTACGTGAAGAATTATGATCCGGGCGTGACGAACTCCGCAATGTCGGGTCGCCGCACTGGCGGCGCTGGCTTGGCCCCGAAAACCGATGCGTCGTGCCGTTTACCAGCTTCGCCGAGCCGAACCCAGCCGCGAAGGTCGAAGGCGGTCGGACGCCGAATGCATGGTTCGCTCGCGATGAAAGCCGCCCGATGATGTGCTTCGCTGGGTTCTGGACGCCATGGCGCGGCGTGAAGAAGGTTCGTGATGGTGAGCGGGAATTCGAACTGTACGGCTTCCTGACCACGTCGCCGAACGGGATCGTCTCACCGATCCACCAGAAGGCGATGCCTGTAATTCTCACGACTGCCGACGAGATCAGCTTATGGCTGTCCGCCCCATGGGCTGAGGTAAAGCACCTTCAGCGCCCCTTGCCCGACGACATGCTGATGCAAGTCGAGCCGCCGGCAAAGCTTGAAGCCGAAGGATTACTGCTATTATGAGCGATGAACCGCTACGCCTCGCCGAAGGCATGACGCCAGCGCCGCGCGAGGAAACCAAGATCCTCAATCACAAGTGCGAACACCTTGGCTGCGAAAGTGCGGGCGGTTGGGGATTTGGTAGGCCGAGGCATGATACACATTGGTTCTGCTTTGCACATCGCGCAGACGGCGAACCGTTTCTATAGCGCAACCAAATTCCCGGCTGCGCATTGTGGCGAAATGGAAAAGATTAAGCGCCCTCAGCAGCCTGGCAATTATCCGAACCGCGCTTTCGATTGTGAGGAAGCGATGGATATCGCCATCACCGAATTGGTCGACGCAGCAAGCAATGCGGGCTGGACCATCCCGGAAGCGCTGGACGCGATTGCGCGCGTAATCCCGAATCAGCGCAAGGCTTATGCGATGGACCCCGATCCGGCTGACGATCCGGTACCGTGATCAGCCGAACTGCCTGCCCTCTCGCACAAATACCTTGGCCTTTCTCGCTGCCGCCACGAAGGCCTTTCTGGCCGCACTGACAGCCTTGCGCTGCTCCATGACGTCCATCATCGCCTGAAGCGCAGAACGGTATTCGACGCCGCGTTCAGTTTCCGGCCATCGGTTCAGCAGAAAATCAGCGGCTTGCGCCGTCCGTGTCACGGTCAATAATCGGCCGGTTTGCTCCGTCGAAATTGTCACTGGAAGGTCGAAGTCCTCATCACGCATGTACTCGACTCCACAACTATGGCGAGTCGAACGGCTTGCAGGGTGATTTGTTCCGCCTATCGGCCGAGCGGTTGCCGAGACAGTGAGACCATCTCATCTTCGGTTGTGATGCCGGCCATATAATTGGCGATGATGCGAGAAGCACGATTTTCTCTCTGATCGTTTGTCTCGCCCGGTACGGTTACTTGATTGAACACTCGCTGAAGTAGCGCAACCTCGGAAGGCTCGAAGAAAGCTCCCGCCTCCTGCATCTTGCGTTCCATGGGCATGCGGCCATCCTCCCTGCGCGATATTAAAAGCACAAAAAAGCCCGCGCATCCATCAGGACACGCGGGCGGTGGTATCCGCTGAAATAGCGCAAGAAAAAAGCGGGCCGTGATGCCCGCTTCCCTTCGGTCTTGAGACTTGTCCGCCGCCGGTACATTCGTGGTCGGCGCACCATCAATCAAGGCAAATGCGGCTACTGCTGGGGAAACCCTACATCGTATCTCGGCGAGCGTTCCCTGCCGGCGTGCAGCCTATGATGTTTCATATGGGGTCGTCCCACTAAAAACCAAGCGAATGCAAAAAGCCCGCCACCTGAGGGGACGAGTGGCGGGCTCTCTGGAGTAAGAGGACGAACATCCTCTTCCGCGTGCGTCCACACGATTATACTGAAATGACGGCCCAAGCGTGTGGTTCCATCAAAAGCACAAAACCCGCCACCTCGCTGGTGGCGCCGAATTATGCGGCGACCCGCTCAGCGATGGCCAAGAAGATTGGGCTCGGCCACAAGAAGGAAGCTCAGCCGGAGCGGTTCCTGCCAAGCGTGGTCGGAAGCCGAAAGCCGCCTAGACCCGCGAACGAAAGCGCCTGGCTCACGAGAGACGGCGGGCGTCAGCTTTCGACCTCATTTCGGTCAAAGACGAACTGCTTTGGCCGATGGCTGCTTTTGGCCCTCAAAGCAGCCACTTGGCAAAATATCCTGCCGCTGCGGCCCGGGAACGGCATCAGATCGGCCATTGGCGGCACGCGCACTGGGTTCTCCTCCTGAAGTCCAACAAAGAAGCGATCTTCACGGGAGCTGCGCGGGCGAGTGGCGGAGAGCATCAAGTGTGCCTGGGCTTGAGGGTGTCACCTAGGAAATTGGCGCTCGGAAAGTTAATGGTGTTGAAGTAGCGGCTGTTTCAGCGCCGGTGTGCGCATGGCTCTCGGACAGAGTAATTACCTGCCTGTGACTGAGATCACGGTATGCAATGTGAAGGTATGATTGTGAACGAAAAAGAGCAGGGCATCAAGCTTCTCGAGATTATCGCGACGACGGCCTACCCGATTGTTTCTGCTTACGAATACGAGTTCCTGAAGCAAGAGGAGATCGTTCGGGAAAGAATGAAGGCGGCCACCGTCTATTTCATTCTCCAGCGACCGCTCACATTTTTCGACAACCTCGCTCCAGGAGACGGAGAACTAACTTTCGATATCTGGGACGGCGTCAATCCCCCATTGAAGTGCCAAGTCGACCTGTCGGCTTACGACGTGGAGCCGGGGACGGAGGTTAGCCTCGAAGTGCAATACTTCCGAGAGCCGGCCAGCAAGATCGCGCCCTACAGGGAGGTAGCTGCGTTTCGCCTGAGAAAGCTCGATGACACCTTGATCGTCTGGGAAACTCCACAGAAGCTGCTGTACGAGGTTTTGGCGAACGGTCTTAAAGTTTCGATCGAGGGCGACATCGCTCCCTACCTAAAATTCCACGTACACTACATCGGTCAGGCGTTCGCCCAGAAGGTCTGGGACCGCCTTACTGGCCATGAGAAGATGCAAAAGATCCTCACGTTGGAGGCACCGCTAAGCTCGCTGACCACGCGGCCGCCTTTCGAGATTTCGATCCTAATGCTATCCGTCGTGGGCATGAACGACGCATCCGCGTGTTTCAACTGGGAGGCAGTGCTCCCTAAGGATGCAAAACCCATCCTTCATGAGTTTGACTTTGAAGACGATAACAACAGTTTCGAGAAATATCAGGCGCCGCTTCTTGCCTTAGGGGCGCCGGAGCTAACCAACGAGGTTGAGGCGCTACTCATCAACCTGTTTAAGCCTGAGTACAACGAGAAGCTGTTTAAGAACTACCCGAACATCAAGAACGGCACACGCTCGGCCGGCTACACGCACACCGAGTTGATTATCGAACGCCTCCCCGCAGTGCTCTCCACGAAGCAACATACCGAAACGTCAATCTTTATCGGCAGCTTAGGCGAGACAGATGCTTAGTGAAGTGCCCACGAAGGGCCGTTGGTCTGCCGCAACTCGAGAAAGGCCTCAACGTCCGTTCTTGGCGCAAACCCGACGTATGCAGCTCGGTACCGAAATGTCAGCTAACCACCCATTTCAGACTTATAAATCGCAAAAGCCCGCCCATCCATCAGGACACGCGGCGAGCATATTGCTGGCGTTGGAAAGATGGTGGGAGCCGGTTGCGGCCAAAGCGTTATTCGTGGTTGTAAACTTTGAAGTTGTGGTCGACCCACAGAACATAAAATATCTGACCAACCTTATAGCCGATAAACCGCTTGCGCCCCGAATAGTGCAGCGAATGAAAGAAATCGACATCCTCCGTCACGGATGGAGGGACGGCGCGCTTGATCTGCCTACGCGGAATTTCCTCGCTGCCCATCCCTTTGTTTGACGTGCCGCGGATCTTTCGCCACGGCTCTCGACTTAACATGAAAATTCGTTTCGCCAGCGAGAGGCGATCGTCGTCCAGGCAGCAGTTGAAAGAGTTTCCCGAACCGTCCTGCATTTTCTCAAAAGAGAAAGCTGGCGGTAGCAAGTCGGGGTTTTGGGGTGCCGCGGGAGCGGCGGCCTTGAGGAAGGGAGCTTTCTTTCCCCTCTGTTTAGTTGGTTTTCCCATAGACGGCGCTCACGTAATCCTCATCTATCTGAGGCGCGAAAAAATCAATCATCGCCTCGATGGGGATGCGCTTATTGCCGCGATAGGCGTCAAGCCATGGCTTTTCCTCGTGGGTCATATTCCGGAGCCGCCACGGCGAATACTGGCCGTAGTATTCGTAGATGTCGTCGAGGGCCTTGCGGTCGCTCGGATCGATCTGCTCTGCGTCAAAATCAGTGACGACGGGTATAGGATGCGAACCGTTGGCCTTATATTTGTGATAGAGCCCATTGACGACAGGGCCGTGATCCCAAGCGGCGATCTCCTCGCGGAAAAGCGGCTCTCCACCTCTCATCGCGGTAATCAGCCCCTGAGCGTAATAGCAGAGCTTCTGGAGCTTCAAATTGGACACGTCATTGTCCTCCGCTCCCGACAGGGACAGCAGATAGGACGCAATCTGGTCGACTGAGTACGTGGTCATTGTTGCTCCATCTCCGGCTAGACCGAAGAAGCCTCCGCGAGCTTCGAATCGAACCCTATGCCGAATGTGCTAGTCGCACAATGCGTGTTAATTGTGCAGTGCGGCAAAGATGACACCTTCGTGAAACATTACCGCGACACTCGTAACCAAAGCGTTTGAGCGCAGCTAAGGTTCCAGATTACCCCCGCACCCACCCCATAATCTTCGCCACGCTCTCCCCGAACATGACGGTGTCGAGGATGCCGAGGATCAGCCTCAGGGCAGCTACTTGCCGCCGTCGATCAGCAAAGCATTGGCGTTCAAATCCACCCATCGGCCGCCAGAGCGGCCCAAGTGACCCCGCCCCACATGGCAATTGATGCCAACTGCCAGAACATGCTTCGCCGCCGTTCCTTGCTGATATCGATCGTCGGGACGTATTTCAGCGAGAAACCCGGCGTGGTTTCGACGTAGGGGGTAGAGCTTGGCTCGATCCCGCGCTCTAACTTCATGCGACGTGCGAACGTCCAACTGGCGATGCCTCCCTCCAAGGGCGTCCCGTACTTCTTGAACAGCGCCGATCCTTCGATCACGACCTGGCGCTCGAGGTCGGACACCGGGCCTAATTGGCCCTTCGGCAGCGCCACTTTCACCTTCTGGACCTCGGAAGGCACGCTGTCCTCCCCAATTACGGACACCAGCGCCTCCCCGATTTTGAGCGTAGGCAATTCCTCTTTCGTCTTGAAGCCCTTGCGGGGTCGGATGGTATCGGCCGCCGCCTTGATCTTGCGCAGCGATTCCGCGGTATGGGCGCGCATGGCGTGCAAGATGCGGGTGCCAAGCTGCTCGAGTACGGCCGACGGCACGTCGGTGGGCGATTGGGTGACAAAGAACACACCGACGCCTTTGGAGCGCACCAGGCGCACCAGGCGTTCGATCTTGTCGACGAGAGGTTTCGGCGCATCCCGAAACAGCAGGTGCGCCTCATCGAAGAAAAACACCAGCTTGGGCTTTGGCAGGTCACCTGCCTCGGGCAGTTTTCGGAATAGCTCCGTCAGCAGCCACAGCAGGAACGTTGCGTAGAGCTTCGGCGCTTCCATCAGTTGATCAGCATGCAGGAGATTGACGACGCCCCTACCGCCCCCATCCACCGCCATGAGGTCCATGATGTCGAACGGCGGCTCGCCGAACAGGCGATCGCCGCCCTGCGATTCCAGAGCCAGGAGATTGCGCTGGATGGCAGCGATCGAGGATGCCGTGACGTTGCCGTAGCGCTTCGAAACATCCTCCCTCTCCTCGGCCATCTCATTCAGCGACCAGCGCAGATCGTCCAGCGTGAGCATGTAGCTCTGTTCGTCCGCGGCCTTGCGGAATGCGATCTCCATCGCGCCTTCCTGCGTCGGGTTGAGGCCGAGCATGCGCGACAGCAACCCCGCACCCATCTCCTGCACGCTCGTGCGCACCGGCAGCCCGCGTTGGCCGAAGATATCCCAGAAGGCCACAGGCGAGGCCGTGGAGACGCCCGCCAGGTCGCCCTTGACGTCTGCGGCGAAGACCGGCACGCCGGCGGCCGACAGGCCTTCGATGATGGTTTGCATCGTCGTGGTTTTGCCTCCGCCTGTCGAGCCGGTGATGAGGCCGTGGCGCGTTACAGCCCGCAATTGGAGTAACAGAGGTTTTCCGGCAGAGGTGAAACCGATCTGGATCGAATTCATAACGATGTTTCCTCCTTCTAGTGGTGCTGGGCAGTATGGGCAAACCCGCTTGGAAATGGCGCTCTTGTCGGGGACGTTTCGCATTGTGAGTGTTGCATACTAGGCAATTCTTCGCAACTTGAAACGAACGAAATCATAATTAAAACAACGGTTTATGGACTTTTCGCAAGCCGAGGCATCAACGGATTGTGCCTGCGCGACACATAAGCGGTCGCTGGTTTGCACGCGCGCTCTTGACCCTCCAATGGCTTCCAGAAGGGCCGCTTCCCGTTGCCGCCTAGCGGCGACAGGAGAAGCACGTCACAAGTGTCGGCCGCCGCTTGCTTGTCGCGCCCAAAGCCGAGACACGCGCTCGGCACGCGCGTGCCGCGCACCCGATGTTGCGCCCCCTCACGCGTGCCTACATGCGACCCGCGCGCGTGCGCATGCCGAGCCGCATAAAACCTGGCGCTGGCGTAGGGGCAGCATTTAGCTCGGCCTGCTGGTGGCACGGAATGACGAGCGCGTGATGCGTAGTGCTGCCTGCCGAGCCTGGCCTCTCCCGCCCCCAGGAAAGCGCTGCAAGGGACCGTACGGGCACACGTATACGCCGCGGAGCGCCGCTCGCAAATACGGGCCGACCTTATGTCCTATAGAGGCGTTCCTCTGCCTTCTAGGCGGTTTTCGCACGAATCGTGCGTCATGAAGCAATCTCGTCGATTTATCGTGCAAGCCGGTAGTGCATTTCGGGCTTTTTCATGCGATTCTATGCATTCAAGAAGGAGAGCACCGATGCGAGCTTATGACATGGCGATGTCCGCCCCTTGGGCGATGCTTGCCGAAAACGTCGAGCAATTGCTCGAGATCGCCGCCCGCGATCACGATCCAAAGGCCCTGGAGGCTTATCGAGCGACCCGGGCCGATCGCGGCGAACGCCTGCTCGTCCGAGACAATGTCGCAATCCTGCACATCGCCGGGCCAATGTTCAAACGTGCCAACCTCTTCGTGCAGATTTCCGGGGCGACGTCGTACGATATTCTCCGGCGCGATCTTCAGGCTGCCCTGGACGACAAAGCCATCGATGCCATTCTGCTCAACATCGACAGTCCTGGCGGCGAGGTTGCAGGCTGTGATGAATTGGCCGCAGCAATCTATGCAGCGCGCGGGCGTAAGCCCATCACGGCGTATGTTAGCGGGATGGCTGCGAGCGCCGCGTATTGGATAGCGTCGGCAACCGGCCGCATTGTCGTCAGTGACAGCGCTATGCTCGGCTCGATCGGCGTGGTGTTGGGCATGACCGATCGAAGCAAAGCCGATGAGCGGGCCGGCATCACGCGCGTTGAATTCGTGTCATCGCAATCACCAGGCAAGCGGCCGGATCACGGCGCCGACGAGGGCAAAGCGCGTATGCAAAAGCTCGTCGACGACCTGGGCGATGTGTTCGTTTCGGCGGTGTCCAGGTATCGCGGTGTCAGCAAGGCAACGGTCCTGTCGGACTTCGGTCAAGGTGGCATTGAGGTCGGCGCAAATGCTGTGAAACGGAAGATGGCCGACGTGGTTGGTCAGTTCGAAGCCACATTGCGGGCGCTATCGGCCCAAGGGAGAAACGGAAAGTCAGCACGCGGCTCGGTGGCACATATCACCGGCGATCAGGGCTGGCACCTCGATCCGGCTCGAGCTCGGGCCATTGCGGAATTGAAGCAACCCCCGGCTGCCGGCGCGGCGTCCATCCCCCAACTGCCGACATTTGCGTTCAAGCCGGCGAGAAGCGGCAGTTGGGCCAAGGCCGTTGCCGGCGCAAACGGCGGGATCAAGTCGCAGTCTTGGTCTTGGCCGGCTTCGGATCGAAACGGCCATCAGTGACGGCGACATACAGGTCGTCCTCAACGACGGAGACAATGATACGCCGGAGAAATTCGTCGGGCGCGCAGCCGACCTTTGCAGCGCATTTCGAGAGCCGTTTGCGGGTTCCCGTGAAAAGCGGGACAGGAACGATCGTGCAGCGCGTGCCATCGATTTCGGCCCGAGGCAAACCCCACCGGCGCCACTGCCCGCGCACGGTTTCTTTTGACGTTCCGTCGTTCATTATTTTTGCGATATCGACGGACGTGTAGCCGCGCCCCGTCAGGTAGCCGATGTAGGCCGCCTTGGCGCTCGTCCATCTGTCGATCCTGGTCTGAGAGATGCGGAACCGTTCGGTATGATGGCGCTTGCCTGGGGCGAGCGGCTTCTTCGTGGGTGAGTCATGATACTCGCGATAGCGGATGGTGTTGTCTGGTGCGACGTCATCGATTTCCGGGGCAATTGGCGGTGCTTCGACAGGCCTGCGCTCGGCTGCAGCTTCCATCACTTGGCGGCGCGCGGCGCGCGCTGCACGTCGATCTCTGGGTTTCATTTCGGCCGATCGTACACGCGCCATAGGGCCCTCCATTGCTATGAGTTTTTGTAACATCTTCGGCATGATTTGTGTGAGTTTTTCTGCTAGGCTTTCAGCGAGACTAATCTGGATTGGAGGTCAACATGGCACAGACCCTTATCGGCCGGATGCGGCTCCTCGTTGAGGCAAAAGGCCTTGGTGAGGGAAAGAAGGTTGAGGGCACGCTGCGCTCCATAGAGACCGCGGCCAAGCGACTCGGCACCGCGCCATGGGGCGCAAATTTCCAGCGCCAGGCTGAAAAGATGGCGCTGAGTTCGAAGGAATTCGATCAGGTGCGTCGGTCGTGGAATAGTCTGCAACGCGATATGAGCACGCGCAGCCTCGCGTCCGCCCTGCGCAAGTCCGAAGTATCAAACTGGAAGAATTCCACGCTCGGCCATTTCGCAGGCATCCGCGCCGATATGAAGAGTACCGAAAATCGGGCAAGAGAGCATGCGCGGATAATGTCTCGCGTCTTGCGGCCTATTGGCTATGCCGCGGGGGTGGGAACGCTCGGCTACGGGATCGGCATCGGCGGTCGGGCTGCCTTCAAGGCAGCGTCCGACCAGACTCGAACCAAGTACCGGATGCAACTCGCCAACATCCCCCCCGAGGAAGTGGAGAAGATGTCTGGGGAGGCCAGCCGCCTCAGCACCAAGTATGGTTCGGTCGACGAGAGCGACATCCTCGAGTTGAACAAGACCGCATGGGCCATGATGGGCGGCAACGGGGATCGCGCCCGTGCTCTGATGGAGCCGCTGGTCAAATCGTTTGTGATGGATGTCTCCGCGGTCGATGTGGAGAAGGCCGGCGAAAACCTGAACAGCTTTATCAAGGCGATGGACAACCTCAATATCAACGAAGGTCCGGACGGCGGCGTTGGAAACATCGAGGCGATACTCGAGGGGTGGACCAAGGCCAAGCAGGTTGAAGGCAAGGACGTCGACATTGGCGAGATCCTTGGTTTTGCGCGCCGCGCCAAGGTGTCCAAGTATGCGTTGAATGACGATTTTCTGACGAGTGTGCTCCCGGCACTCGGGCAGGACATGGGCTTTAGCGCGCTGGGCGACGCCCTTTCCGGCGCCTACCAAAACTTCGTGACGCCAAGCTCGGGCGGCGTGCAGGGGCAGTATGTAAAGCGCCAGAAGGCGGCTGGCCTCCGCGATGAAAACAACAGCTTGATCGAGCGCGATCTCTTCGCGGCCAATCCTTATGAGTGGGCGCTGAAGGTCCTGAAGCCACAACTGGAAAAGAACGGGACGGACACGGGCAACACGGCCGCGCTGTCGGAGGCCGTCAAGAAGTTGATGTCGAACTCCAAAGCGGCCGCCGCCATCACGGGCTGGATACAAGCCCAGGTGCAGATCGACAAGAACGTGGCTCTGTACAAGAACGCAGCCGGCACGAAGCCGGCCGAAGAGGCGAGGCAGAACGATCCCTTCGCAGCACAGGAATCCTTGCTGGCCTCGCTACGGAACCTCTCCGCCGCCGTCCTCCCCATGAGCACGATCTCCGCCGGGCTGAACTCCTTCGCGGACACGATCAATGCGTTTAAGGATAAAATCCGCGCAGGAGATCCAAAGGTTATGGGGGCTGCGGGGCTTGGCGCGGCAGCCGCCGGTTTTGGTGCTTGGAAGATCACGACCGGCATCTGGGGGCTTATCACCGCGGGCACGAACCTCAACGCGGCCGCTGTCTCGCTGGAGGCCGCGGCAATCTCTCTGGGCGGGGCAGGCATCCCCGGCGGGGCAGCCAAGAAGGGCGGCCTCGGGGCACTGATCGCCAACCCGTGGGTATGGACCGCCTTAGCAGCCGCAGCAGGTGCCGCCAAGGTTATACGGGACACATCGGCTTCCAACGCCAAGGACAGCAAGGCTCCCCCGCCGAAATACTATTCTCAGGGAGCCGACCAGGATCGCGACAATTATCGTCGTCTCTATGGCGGCATCCAGTTCGAAGGCGGTATGCACCGGGTCGGCGTCGGAGCCGCGCCAGCGCCGGGTGAGCCCAGCGCGCCTATGCCTCGCAATTCGGACGGGACGCTGACACTCGACACTAGCGGCGCCACGAGCGAGGCAATGCGCGCGGGCGGCGAAATCAAGGATGCGCTTTCTATCCACGCCACGCCTACGGTCGACATGAGTCAGGTCCAGCAGTTGGAAGCAGCCGCCAGGCGAATCCGAGACACGTTTTTGCAGATTGGCTCAGCCGCTGGCAAAGCTGGCAGGGCTGTGGTCGGGGCCCAAGATAATTTGGACGCGCAGATGCGGCGAACCTACTCGGATTACGGGGTCGTACCCTGACCGGTGAATGAAGAAGGGGCTCTCCTATCTTGGAAAGCCCCTTTGATTTGTCCGGCATCTGTCCAGTACAAGTCCCGCTTTTGTCCGAAAACGTGCCGGATCTGGAAACAGAAGGGCGCGCGCTTGGCGCGCCATTCCGAACTCAGCGCCAGCTATGCGGAGCCCTCGGCGGCGTCGATCAATGATTGCAGGAAGATCGGGAGTAAATCGCCTTCATCGTCTACCTGGGATTCCAGCACAAACCGAGCTTTCATCGCGGTTTCGGCCATATTGTGCGGGCGGTACGCACAAATTGCATTTTCAAATTTGCTGAGCAGGTCGGATGCACAATCCGTTAGAGCTGAGGCATCGGCCACCAATATCGCTGTTTTTTCGAGATGCTTGGCGGCCGCAATTAGATCGTGCAGGCTCATGGCGCTCAACGCACCGTCTATCATCGTGGTGCCTGGGATGTTGGTCTCATCGGACTGGACTGGATAATTCATAGTGTTTCTCCGGTTTTGATACCTTGGTGGCTTTTCTATAAATCGTAACGGTGATACGATATATCTGGCCTTGATTATGTCAACTCAAATCGTAACCGAGTTCTGAAATGTTTCCTATTCAATGCAAGATGGCTCGTACGGCACTTGCGCTTGGAGTGCGCGATCTAGCGCATTTGGCGAAGGTTTCACCGGATACGATTGCTCGTTTCGAACGAGGTGACGCTTTAAGGGAGCGGACTGTTGAAAACTTGCAGCGCACCCTCGAAGCGGCCGGCGTCGAGTTCATTCCGGAAAACGGGGGCGGTGCTGGCGTGCGAATGGCTAAGCGTTCGTCTGAAGAGGGCAAGCGACCGGAGGATCTGGACGCTTCGAATGACGGCTAGTTCGAAGCGAGAGCTTCCAATCGACGCCGAAAGGTAGAGCAATATCTCGATCGGCTGTCGATTGCGATTGATCGTGGCGGGAAAGACGCTCACCTCTATCTGCCGCTGTACAAGCGGTTTGAAGATGAGATTGCGATGATGCAGGAGGAGAAATCCACCATGGATCGCGCAAAGGCACGCCTTACGCGCCTTCGACAGGAGAACAACCGACACGATGCCTAAACCTCGCCGAGCGCCGCTTCCAGATTCCTTGCCACCCATTGGCATCAACCGCGAACAGGCTGCAGCTTTTATTGGAATTAGCGCTTCCCTTTTCGACCAGCTTGTCCACGCCGGTAAAATGCCCGACGCTCGCGTGATCGCCAGCCGGTTGGTGTGGGACGTCTCGGAAATCGAGGAGGCTTTTCGAGCTATTCCGCACCGGTCTGAAAAAGTTGGCATTATCGAAGACGTAAATCCCTGGGATTGAGCGGCTACTCTTGGGCATCCCAAGTCGATGTGGGAGCTATCTTAGGCGGACATGTAGCCGCTGGCGCCATTGACCCGTGGAGTTATCGCCGTGCCACCGTGAGAGGCGGTTCTGTTCTCCGCGCCGATGCGGTGGACCGGTCGTTTGCTCGGCATCTTGTCACACCAATCGTAATGTGATTGGCGGCGGACGGACTTGGCTACGACATGGAGGAATAATGAAGGTCCGCAGTGCATTGGTAGGCGTTTTGGTTGGTCTGACGGTGGTGCCGGCGGCTGCCTTCAAGGTTGGATTTACCTATGAGGATGGCAGTGATGCGATCTTCGAGCATGACCTCAACACTCGTGAGGTGTTCGAGGCTACCATCTCCGGTGAGCTTGAATGGGCAGGCGCCAAGGGTAGCGCCATGGACGTCGCCGACCTTAAAGGGCTGGCGCATCCTCTCTACCCGAATGGCTCGCCGCAGGTGGATTATATCTGTGGTTGGGTGAAGGGCATCGGTGAGGTGACCGGCCGGGAGTTCAAGCGCTTCTACTACGTTCGCAGTGGCCCACATGCCACGATCGTGGACATGGCGAACGATTACCACGTCAAGATGCTGAAGGACCGCGGTTGTGGCCAGGTGCTTGGCTTGTAAGCTCGATGCTGACCTCATGGTTATGAGCCATGCAAATTACTGGGCTACTCTATCCTGCTGACACGGTGTTTTGCTTGTCGGTCAGCGACATGTGTGATTTCCTGCCTTGGTATTTCACAGCGAGGCTGGAAATGATTGATGGGTTATTCGTCATTCTGATCGGGGGATCATATTTTCTCGGACACTATGCCATTGCATTTTGGCTGACCATTTTTGCGATAGCGAACGGCGCACTGGCTGTAGCAAAAACGATTTCCAACCCGTCGTGGTACATTCAGAAGCGGGTTGAGGCTGGCTTGGACCCAGTCCTCGATATTAAGGGGCTTCTTCTGGCCAAAGCGGTTATCGTCGTCCCTCTGTGTATTGTGGCCTTCTATTTGGCTGGGCCGGCTGGATACAGATAGCTAAGTCATCCCCGCTTGTCGGCTGTAAGCATTGGTGGTTATGTGCCGGCGGGGCTAGGGGATTGGGGATGTGGGCGTCTGTTACTGAACCGCAAGCGATCATTATATCGGCGGTTCTAACAATTGTGGCGGCCGTCGTGGGCGTGCTGCTTGGCGCAAAGCTATTTGGAAACAGGGTGAGAGACCTCAATACCGCTCTGGCGGCATCGAACAAACTCGTCGTTGATCACAAGACGAAAGTCGACACATCGCTTGCCGACATTCGATCGACGCTTTTAAATTTCGAATCTTTGTTAAGCGCCACAACGAGCAATCTTGGCATCCTGAAAGGATCTTTGGAGGATATCGCCGACAAAACAGAAGTCAAAGGCGACACGCCGGCAAAAGAGGCAACGCGGGAGCAGTTACGTGACGACTGGGATGCTATACGAGGCCAAATCGAGACCCTCGCGGCCGCACAAACCATCGATGGGAGAACGCGTGCACGATACGCCCGCATGGATCGAAGGAAATATGCCGATCTGGTTGAAACCCTCGCAAGAGAGAAACAACTGGGCGACAGACCAGAAGATTTTGAAAAGGCCGCTGCAATTTGGGCGAAGTATCGAAACGGTAGGTCTCAACCTTCCAAGTCGGACGTTGCTACCATGGCCGATTTGAGAAAGGCTTTAGTCCCCGCTGTGGATGACGATTTAATCCGATAGCTCGGCACGCTGCCAGCCTCTACCGCGAGACTAGCGCCTCTTAAAAGCGAGAAGATGCAACCGCTGCCCGACACACACGTTGAGGTGCTGGCGTCAAATTTGAGGAGGCATTCGATGTCTGTAAAATCACTCATATTCGCGTCGGCTCTAGCAATCGCCGCATTTGGATTATCCGGCTGCGTCAGCGAGGATGGACCTTATAGATCCTACCAAGGCGGATACTATGATGCCGGCCCTGTGTTCCTCGGTGGCGGTTATTACAGCGAGCATCGAATCTACCGCCCGCGGTATCGTTCATATGATCACCGCCGTCATTCAGCGGACAGGCATGTTGTCTCGCATCGAGACAGGTCACATCGTGTCCAGCGGCGGCATTCAGTCGGCAACCATGCCGTCCCGCACCGCGACAGGACGCATCGCGTGGAGCGACGCCATAACCGCAAGATCTATCCAGACATGTAACGGGGGCGGAGAGACTAACCAGAACTCGCCAACGACGCATCATGAGTGTACCGCTATGATGGCGGGCCGGAAGCGCACTCCGATAGACGTACGATCACTGGCGTCTTTCGTGCCGCCAACGCTCGAATCGGCTATGCCAAGGCATGCAGGAAACGTCCCTATATGGTCCGGTAAAGCGGTTCCTTGACAGTCTGGGTTTCACCGTCAAGGGGGAAATTGGTAGCTGCGATATCGTTGGACTTCGCGACGGGGAGCCGCCCGTGGTGGTCATCTGCGAATTAAAGCTCCAGTTCAATTTGGAACTGATCCTGCAAGGGGTAGATCGCGCTGCAGCATGCGATGAAGTCTGGCTGGCTGCCCGCATGTCGGCGCGTGGAAAGGGTCGTGAGCACGACCGTCGTTTCCGCGCTCTCTGTCGCCGTCTCGGCTTCGGCTTGCTCGGCATCGGTGACAATGGTGCGGTGGAAGTGTTGCTCAGCCCGGTCGCACCGCTGCCGCGGCGAGATCCAAAGCGGCGGTCGCGCCTTGTCGACGAACATCGCCGCCGGCGTGGCGATCCTGTGGCTGGCGGCGGCTCGCGCGCGCCGATAATGACCGCCTATCGCCAGGACGCTTTGGCCTGTGCCGCCGCGATGGTGGGCGGCCCGAAGCGCCCGCGCGACCTCAGGGATATTTCACCTCGGGCTGCCAAAATCCTGCTGCACAACGTCTATGGATGGTTCGCGCGGGCTGAACGTGGGGTCTATGGATTGACGGAAGCAGGTCATGCCGCCCTGCAGCGCTGGCCGCAAGGGAACATTGCTTGAGGTAACGCTGTCACCCCGCTGCGGCCAAGCTGCTGATATCCATTGCGAGTCGCGTTGTAACGCCGGACGTTCTTGGCCACAAAAGATGGATACAAACGGTGAGGACCAAGTAAGTAACCTAATATTCATCATATCTGCGCACCCTAACTTCGGGGAAATGGGGTGCGGCATGAAAAACCAACTGTGGTTTGGAGATAACCTAACGATCTTGCGCGAAGAGATTGACGATGAAAGTGTCGACCTCGTTTATCTTGACCCTCCATTCAACAGCAATGCCAATTACAACGTCCTCTTCAAGTCGCCAACTGATGATGCGGCAAGTGCTCAGGTGGAAGCTTTTCGAGACACTTGGACATGGGGTCCAGAAGCTCAGTGGGCTTCCGATGAAATCATGCAGGCGGGCGGTAGCGTTGCGTCGATTATTCATGCCCTTCATGCGGCTCTCGGCGAGAGTGATATGATGGCTTATTTGGTGATGATGGCTCAGCGCTTGCACGAACTCCGGCGCGTGCTGAAGCGCACTGGCAGCCTGTATTTGCATTGCGACCCGACGGCGAGCCACTATCTCAAGATCGTTCTGGACGCGGTTTTCGGACCCGAGCGGTTTGCGAACGAAATTATCTGGCAGCGAAGTACTGGGAAATCCCTGATGAGCCGCCGCCTTCCGACAAACCATGACGTTATTCTCAGTTTTGAGGCGTCATCTGGCCGGACCTGGAACGGTGACCAACTGTTCGATCCTTACGATCTCGACAACCTTCCTCCCAAAATCGCTGAAAAGTACACCGGCGACGATGGTGACGGACGCCTCTACCAACTCGCTGACCTTCTCAACCCAAATCCCGACAGGCCAAACCTTACGTACGAATTTCTAGGGATGACGCGTGTATGGCGTTGGTCGAGAGAAAGAATGCAAGAGGCTTTCAAATCTGGGCGAATATACCAAGCCGGGCCCGGCAAGGTGCCGCGATTTAAGAGATACCTCGATGAGATGAGAGGTATGCCGCTTGGTGATGTATGGACTGATATTCCACCACTCAACTCTCAAGCCCGTGAGCGTCTTGGCTATCCGACACAGAAACCGGTGAAACTGCTCGACAGGCTTATCCGCGCCGCGACCAACGAGGGTGATGTAGTTCTGGATCCCTTTTGCGGCTGTGGCACGACAGTTGCCGCAGCGCAGGCGACGGGCCGTCGGTGGGTCGGGATTGACGTTGCATATCATGCCATCCGCGTCATCGAGGACCGACTGGCCGACATGCCAGGGAAGGTCGAATACGATCTCGGGGGCATTCCTCGTGACTTTGCGAGCGCCGCTCGCCTGGCGGAACGCGATAAATATCAGTTCCAATGGTGGGCGAATTATCTCGTTGGCGTACAAGCGCTTAAGGAGATCAAGAAGGGGCCGGATCGCGGGATCGACGGGCAGATGTATTTCATGAACGGGCCGCGCGGCTGGGGACGTATCCTAACTTCGGTGAAGGGAGGCCAGCATGTCGGCACAAAGGATGTTCGAGAATTCAAGTCCGTCATTGACCGCGAAAGGGCGGAGATGGGACTTTTCATCTGTTTGCGCGAACCTACGCGAGATATGAAATCTGAGGCGGCTTCGTTTGGTTTCGTGGATACGGCACATGGGCATTTGCCGCGGTTGCAGATTGTCTCGATAGAGCGATGGTTCAACGGTGAGCGGCCAGTAACCCCGTCGCTTGGGCACGTTTCTCGTGAATATTTTCGCCAGGCGCCGAAACCGGAAAAGGCATCAAAACAGAGACGCCCGGATCCGGGGGCACCGGAGTTTCCATTCAGCTTTGTCGGCGACAAGAAGGACAGCGTCGTTCACTTCAACCCGACGGTGGTGCACAAACGATCGGGCACCGGTTCATTGTTATGAGAAAGGCGCGGCCGAAGCCGCGCCCCTCCGTTCACTCAGCCGCGGCGAGCTCACCGTCGCGACCCAAGAAATTGCATGGGTCGCCCAGATTTACGCAACCCTCCAGTTCGATAAAATGGTCGCCGGTTGAGCCACTCTGGCGACGGTATTCTTTCTCAGCGTCGAAAGCGTCTTTTCCCTCCGGCGTGTCCGTTCGAAGGGCAACCTCGGCAGCGACGGCGGCGTCCGCCGCCAAGCTCGGAACGTTGTGAACCCAACGTCTGCCACAGATGATGGGCGTCCCAAACTCGTCGGCCTGATAGGCGAAATGCTTGGTGGCAAACACCTCGACATCTTCGAGACCAGGGCGCGGGGGCTGTGGTGTAGGTTCTGGCTCTGGTGCGCGGTCGACAGCAGCAGGGGTGCCGGCCCGCTTCGCAGCGGCTCGGGCGCGCAATCTGTCTGACAGAAGCAACTTTGCGGGATTTCGTGCTGCGGCGGGCAGCGCCTCCTCGACGAATGTCTGCGGGACAGTCTGGTCAAGGCTGAATAGGCGTTGCAGAATGTGCGTTCGGCCCCGCGCTGAATCCTGAGCCTCGAATGCATCTGGCGCCGCAGCAAACAAGCTTTCTGCGAGAATCGCTGCCAAGATCTCATTCCGATTGTAACGATCAGCGTTGGAGCGAGGATGACCTAACGGGCGGGCCCAGGGCCTACTCTCGACCACCGCCAAGCCTTCCGGCATGCGCGCCAGATAGGCTGTGCACGCCTTGCTGATTGCCGCTGTAGCGGTGGCAATCGCTGGGGCAAATTCCCGGTCAACGAAGTCGGCCAGAGCTTCGTCGGCGTCGGCGGCTGTGTCCCTTTCTGCCTGGTCACGTGCAGATATAAGCGCGGAACGCAGTTCGATAAGCTGCTCGTCTGCCTCCGTCATCGATTCTGTGATCGCCTCTAGGTGATCGCGGGCAATCGAGACGGGGTGACGAAGTTCGGCGGGTGGATCCAGGGTCGGGTTGTCGCGGACGAATGCGCGCATCGTCGTTTTGTGCTCGGCGAGCAACTGCTCGACGATCGTTTTCTTCTTCTCGAGCTCGGCACGCTGGGCTTCGAATTGCGCGATCTGCTTTTCAATTTTTGAAATAGCGGTCTCTTTTTGGAATGGATTTTTCATTTTGGTGCTCGCAGTAGGGTTGAAGGGGTGGTGAGAGCCGGCCCGAAGGCCGGCCCACAATTCATGCGGCGCTGCGGCTGGCGGCTTTCACGGCTCCTGCCCAACCAGACTTTGCGGCCTCGCCGGAGCCGACGGCATTCGGATCGGCATTGAGGCCGCGGTGGGCGTGAGCCGCTACCTTGGCCCAGCCGTCGTCAGCGACGGTCTTGCCGGCCGCCGGCGGATCGGTGCGCTGCGATGCGGCGTCGAGATCGGCGCCGACGGCGGCGAAAACGGCGTTGGCCAATTCCGCGTCGATGCCGGTTTCGTGTGCGAGAAACGCGGCCAGGCTGGGGGTACGTTTCCCGGCGGCGGTGATGGCTGCGATCCGCTGTTGTTCTTCAGTGCTCATTTTTGTCTCCGATGCCCTATGACTCTGGGGCAATTTGAGGTTAAAAAACCGATCGGATAGTCTGATCGGGCTCGTTATCCTTTTTCGGGCCTCCCGTGACCGCGCACACGGATGGACGCCGCTCCTGCCAGGGCGGCGTTCTTCGTCTGATTTGATGGCGTTGGTCATGCAGTACCGTCCTGGCTGCCACCATTCATGGCCTGCCAAATAAGCCGGTTCCGCATCTCGCTTTCGATTCCGGCGCGGTAAACACCAACCTCGGTGGAAATTTTGGAAGGGCTAATACCGAGGCGCTGCAGCCGAAGCCGAAGTAGCCCGACCTCTAGTTGAAGCCTTGTGCTCTGACGCTTCGGTGGTAGAGCCAAGATGTCCGCTGCTGCGTCGCGCATGGAACCGACCATTCTTTCGGACGGAAACGCGAACAGTTTTGCGCACGGCACCCCCTGCTGAAGCTGTAGAATCGGGAAAAAATCTAATTGAGTTCCCGATCCTGCAAACGGCTTAGTACGGGCATTCATCGAGTTCGATCTCCCCTGTGGGCAGAATTTTGAAGAGCTCAGAAACATCAGTGTCAACATCTCGTGCTGAGAGGCGAGCACCTTCCTGGAGGATCTCTTCCACCGTGTAGACATGATCCTCGTGATAGATGGTTTTGCCGACGCGATACTGGAGTTTCGGCTGAGACGCGCCCGCCAGGGGCGCGTCATCTCCCACTATGGTGCTACCTTTGATCGTAGAGCGAGGACCGAATGGGCGCTCTGAAAGAGCGCCATCTATCTCTATACTCTTATCTCTATATGCGTCTGCATCGGTTATCTTTTGTTTTTGCTTGTTTTTTCCCCATCTCTCCGACGAATTTTCACTCGCTTTTTTTGATTTTTCCTTCCGGTGATCGACTTCGTCCTGAACCTCTCCATTCCAAAGTCCAGCGCTCTGACGAACGATAATCCGTTCCTCCACGAGCATCCCGAGAACTTTCTTGAAAAGCGCCTCAGTCGTGCCGCAGGACCTCGCCAAGCGCCTGTGATCTTCAGGAAGTGGCTCACCTCGCTGCTGCATCATGACAAGCAGATCGATCCAAATGCCTTTTTCCGCCGGCTTCCATCCTCGAGTTTTTGTCGTCCACTCCGACGGAAAGAACCGGAAAAACCAAAGTGCAGTTTGGCTTGTCTTTCCTTGATGTTGGGAATACGTTCCTGTCTTACCCTGATGATCCATATTTACCGGCGCGGCTGTTTCCGCAGCCGGCCGGCCTTGTCTCGCGACCGCGCTCATGTCGTTAGCCTCCCGCATCTGCAACGGAAACGAGCCCGCCCCAGCTTGCTGGTTGGGACCTTCACCGTAGCGGAATGGCCGCACCGGCAAGTCACCTTGCGGGTGATGGTGCCGGCCGCCGCCAAGGCGGCCTGGGCCTCGGCGCGCAGTTCAGATTTTGGGGTGCGTCGTTTGGGCGGCCCGAAAACTATGCCAGCGCCGTCGATGCTCTCGGCTCCCTGACGCGCCATGCGCTGCTGATCGCGGTTCTTGGTCCAGTCGCGGCCCGCGCTCATGTCTCCCTCGATCGGATCAGATTTGCCTGGCGAATTGTTTGGCAGGATTCTTTAGCTGACAGCCCAAATTTTTCGGCCAAGAGCGGGACCACCGGGCGATCGGTGCGCGGCGAGGCCGCCAGCCAGGTGGCCGCTTCGGCGATAACTTCGGGGGCGACCATCAGGCCGCCCTCTCCGCAGTGGAAGCGACAGGCTTTGAAAGCCGCTGCTCCGCCCACTCGTCCAAGTCTATCGGCCGATACAGTGGGATTCTGCCTGCGTACTGCATAACGGGTCCACCGCCCACGGTGGCCCACTTGTTCAGTGTCGCCACGGCAACCGGAATCCCGTGCTTTTCCCTGAGATATCCAGGCACCTCTGATCGGCGCATGCGAGGTCTATCGCTCGTCGTCATTTTAATGTCTCCTCTAGATCATCGCACAATGTGCGATTACTGGATAAAATGAGAAAACAGTGATTAAGTCAAGAAAATAGTAGCACGGAGTGCGATCGTGCACGAAAAGCAAAATGGCTAAACCAACGCGCGTTAGAGACTATGATCAGTTTGTTGTCAGGCTGCCGGACGGCATGAGAGAACGCATTTCGCAAGCAGCTGATCACAATGCCCGCTCCATGAATGCCGAGATAATTACTAGGCTTGAGCAAACGTTCGACCCGTCAATGATCAGCGAGGAAATAGCTGATCAAATCGAGGCTCTGCATCAATGCGAAACCGCGCTCGACAAAAACCGAGAAGATTTAAACAAAGCCAACGAGATCCGTGAGCTGCTCGGAAAGTACGTCCAGTCAACGGAGAGACAGAACGAAGCCCTGCGCAAGGCCGGCCTGATTTCAGAACAGTTAGTGATCGAGTTCGCGCACGCGATTTCAAGGGCCGCCGAAGGCGAGCTAGACGAACTGCAGAGATTGGTCGAGCGTGAGAAGTCCCAGCCGACGCTCAAGAAACTGGTGACGGTCTGGTCGATTGTCCGCGAAGATTAAGCCCGCCGCGGCATCTCCAGCACCTTCGCCGTCGCGCCTGTCATCTGCCGATAAGCTTCCCCGCATACCTTGTTCGCAGCCGCAACCAGCACACTATCGAGGCGGTGGACATACTTGCTCGTGACGGTGCCGCCAGCATGCCCGAGCATCGCCGCGATGGTGCTATCCGCAAACCCGAGGTCGCCAGCCACAGAGGCGAAACTGTGGCGCATTGTGTGGGGCGTGACGCCCTCTAGGCCCGCCCGTGTCATGAACCGCACCCACGCCCCTGCCAGCCCGTTGTAGTGCCTTAGGCCGCCCATGCGCGTGGCAGGGAGGACAAACGGGTTTCCCGAAACGCGCTGCGCCTTGCGGAGCACGTCGAACGCCTCACGCCCTACAGGCCGCACCGACGGGCCGCTCTTGCTGTCTTCCAGCCTGAAGCAACCGCCTGCCTCGTCGACCTCTTCCCAGCGCAGCGCTGCTATCTCCCCAAGGCGGCATCCGGTGAGCGCCAGCAGCCATGCGCCGGTGACGGCTTGTGGCGTATCGTATTCCGCTTCCGTCCCGCTCAGAGCCTTCCCTAGCGCCTTGTATTCGTCAGGCAGCAGTCGGCGCGTCCTGACACCATCGGCGGGCAGCTTGACGCCCAGCGCCGGGCTGGTGGGGATTATGCCCTCGTCAACGGCATAGGTCAGGATGCCGCCCAGGAGGCCCGTGGTGCGCGCTGCCGTGCCTGTGCCG
Organism: Mesorhizobium sp. A556; assembly: GCF_054489545.1. NCBI lineage: Bacteria > Pseudomonadati > Pseudomonadota > Alphaproteobacteria > Hyphomicrobiales > Phyllobacteriaceae > Mesorhizobium > Mesorhizobium sp. A556. The sequence goes on along the minus strand of NZ_JBTMXA010000011.1, from coordinate 50,205 downwards.
CCCTTTACCTCAACCCGAGCGCCGTTCACGCCTGAGCGGTCCTTGCGCGCCGTCTTGCCGGCTGACACGTCGCGCATGAACTTGGTGATGTCCGCACGGGCGAGGTCGATCACCAGCCGGCTTCCGAGCAGCGGCTTGATGTGCCGGGCGATCCTGCCGCGATCCACTTCGATGGTGGATGCCTTCTTGGGCAGGTTCTTCCGGCGCCCGAGGATCAGCCCCTTCTCTGCCGCCTTCATGTACTGGTCGCACAGTTCCGCCACGGTGAGCGATGCCCGGCGAGTCTTCCGCTCAAGCAGCGGATCGCCCTTCTGGAGCACTATTCCGCCAAGGGTTTCGATCGCAAGCTTGCGGGCTTCGTCAGCGGTGATCGTGCCGTGGCGGCCGATCGTCATGCGCCTTCGGGCACTGTCGACGCGGTAGTCAACGAAATAGGTCTTGGCACCGGAAGGCTGGACGTAAACGCCGAACCCCTTCAGTTCCGAACACCAGACGGTGTATTGCTTTTCCCGAGGAAGCGCGGCGTCCACGATCTTCTTGGTGAGTTTTGGCACAGCGAAAGGCCCTCGGTGAGTGTCAACTCACTGTATGCTCACCACGGCGCGGGAAACAAGGGCAATGTGACGACAAGCATGGAAAGCCGTAGAGAGAACAAATCCCTTGTCCTGCAACGGCTTGGAAAGGATCAGCGAACACCGGCAAGCGTGGCCATAGATGGTGACGCCGCCCAAGGAAGGCAGCCATTACGATTTGCCGATCGCGCTCGGCCTGATGGCCGCACTCGGCGCTATTCCGGGCGACATGCTGGCCGGCTATGTGGTGCTCGGCGAATTGTCGCTTGACGGCACTACCGCAGCTGTCGCCGGCGCGTTGCCGGCGGCTATCGGGGCCAATGCCGAAGGAAAAGGCCTGATCTGTCCTTTCGCCTGCGGGCCGGAGGCGGCGTGGGCAGGTGCCGACATCGACATTCTGGCGCCGCGCAGCCTGATCGCCATCGCCAATCATTTTCGCGGCACGCAGGTGCTGTCGCGGCCGGAGCCCGGCATGCATGCATCCGCCAGCGACCTGCCCGATCTCGCCGACATCAAGGGCCAGGAAACGGCCAAGCGCGCGCTGGAGGTGGCGGCTGCCGGCGGCCATAATCTCTTAATGGTTGGCTACATTAATTTTCAAGAGGCCAAAGGACTCCGGCATGGGCTGGCGGGCTGACCAGGCATACGAAGACGCGCAACGGGAGGGCTTGCAGCGCTAGTGGAAGGCCTTGACGTGGGCAGAAAATCTCGGCTGGGAAGTCAGCATATCACCCGACCGACTAGCGCACACTCAGCTTCTGGTACGTGGTCAGCCAGTTCGATGTATCATGCGTAGCAAGTGACCCTTCGGCGAGCTAGCACGAGCACGCTGTACTTGGCGGCGTTGGTCCCCTAGTCTCAGTTACGTAACTATCCAGAAGCGGTTTGATCTAGCGATGTCGCAGATATGATTGCCTGAAACTCGCGGAGAATTTCCGCGTGATGCTCACTGAGGTAACGCTTGATTTCCACATTGCCGACCATGCGGGTCAAGTAACCTGACGCGATAACCAGATGCAGGATGTCGTCGCCATAGGACTCCTCGATTTGTTTGAAGTCCCGGTGCAGCGAGGACATTTCGCGTTCCATGCGGGCCATCTGCTCGCTTGTCATGCCGGGGATTTTCTTTGGCTTGTCTGGATGAGCCAAATCCTCCTGACGCGTTGCGGCCAGAAGGGCCTTGGCATAGCTCGTGGTGAAGTTCCCGGCCGTGGTCATCAACTCGACCGCCTCGAACTGGCGTAGCGGCTTCATCTTTCGCAAGGCGTCGAAGGTGGTCGGATTCACCGATTTGTCTTTCAGAAGCTCAACCGCTTCAGGGCAAATGCCATCCAGCAGTGTCCGTCGGCGTTTGATTGCGCCAATGTCCAGATCCAGCGCGCGTGCGAGTTTTTCTTCGGAAACGCCATTCTTGATCGCGCGCAGGAGCATGAAGTGTTCCTGCACAGTGGCGAGGCGGTTTATCCGCTTGTTGTGCGTGAAGGCTTCATCATCGTTGGAAACGAGGCATGGCACGGCTTCAGCGCCGAGCTGGACGAGCACCGTATAGCGAATGTGGCCATCAAGAAGGAGGAATTGCTGATCTGCGCCCTTGAGATAGGCGACAGAAATCGGCTCGATGATGCCAATTTCTTCAACGGACCTTGCAATTCGACGATACTTCACCGTGTTTTTCAGCGCCTCCGAGATGACCTTGCGCGGCAGGATGGAGGCGGTCGGCAGCATCTTGACCGTGTCTTCGAACGCGGTGCGTATTTGTTCGCTCATGACCGTACCTCCGGACCGAGACGCTCCGCGAGAGGCGCAGGGATGGTGTTCATGGCTTCGGCGCGAAGCAGCGTCACGAAGTGATCATCGGCCAGAAGACGCTTGAGCGCGTTGACCACGAACAGCAAGCGGCTCTGGGCTAGCGTTGCCTTCCGAACAAGCAGCTTCTGGCGTTCCGTCTCTTTGTGGTATGCGCGAATGAGCGCCGCGGCTGTTACCTGCTTTCGCGCGCTTTGCGGGGCGCGACCGATGGCATGAAGCGTCTTTCCCGTCAGATTTCTCTGGTCGACGATTTTGCGGATTGCCAGAATCTGATTGCCAGGAAGCGTTTTCTGCTCGTAGGCATCGGCCAGGGCTTTCTGGACGTCGGCTTCCTTGGCGCGGGCGATCTCCATCGCGATGGATGGCGGGATGATGCCCTTCTCTACGCCGGTCAGTAGTCGCTCTTCCCCATGGTCGAGCAGATAGCAGATGGCATAGACGTACTCGTCGCTGAAGTCGGTCTTCGCTGCAATTTCGCTGATTGAGTATCCCCGTTCACGCAGGCTACCCATCTCCCGCACCATTTCGAGCGGGGAGTGCTGGCGCCGCGCAAGGTTCTCGACAAGGCTCATCACGTAACAATCCTCGACCGATGCCTCGATAATGATCGCCGGGATTTCGCTTTGTCCCAGTTCGATGAAGGCCTCTAGCCGCCCCTGGCCGCAGACGAGGTCATAGCCGTTCCCCTCGCTATTCCGGCTCACTGTGATCGGCTTCTTCAGGCCCAGATGCGCAATGCTGGTCACCAGTTCCTGGAAAATCTTCTTGTTGCGGGCGCGTGGGTTGATGACCTTCACGTCGGCGATGGGGATACGGCGGATTTCACGCTCTTCGTTCCTGCTGGTCATGCTGCCCTCCTGAGAGTTCGGCGTCGCGTCAGTTCAAACAGGGGTTGAAGGGTTTCGAAGCGGTAAGCATCGAAATGCAGGCCGTTTTCCTCGGCCAGCCGGATGGCCCCCTGAGGAAAATCGAGACGGGGAAAGAGATAATAGTCGGCGGCCACCGCATTGGAGGCGTCCATGCGCACCGCCACTGTTAAGTCCGGTTTGAGGCCGGTATCGAAACGTAGCTTCCATCGCGAGGACCCGGCATGCGTTGAAAAGCAGCGGGAGATAACGACCGAAAGGGTGAATTCGTGATTGACCCAGAGCAGGTCCGTCTCGTCGTCCTGTTCGATGGACCCGCCGGCTTCTTGAATGCCTGAAATGACCTGTTGGACGAACTCCGGATAAAGGGTACGGAGGCGCCGATTGATCTCCAGGTATCTATAGTCCCGCGCGGGGGTGAAGCCGATGAGCGCATAGGCGCGGATAAGGCTGCCGAAACGGTGTCGATAGGCACCGCTGGATGGCATATCATCCTGTTCATCGATGATCAGCGCCGACAGCCAACCGTGCGCAGCAACTAGTGCTCGAAGGCGGTCCAGCATCTCCTGGTCACTGAAGTGCCGATTCCGATCGTCGATAATGAGGCGTGCGGCTTCGAACAATTCCGCGCTTACGATCGGTGTGAAGACGCCGATCGCCCGGACCAGAAGATCAGGCGGATTGCGCACCCGTTGCAGCTTCAGCTTGTACGACACCCGATTGAAGACATTGTTGCCGATATATTTCTCATTGGTTAGAAGCTGATGGATCGTACCGCGAGACCAAGGGCGGTCCAAATCGGTGCGAATTCCTTCATCGTTAAGCAGATTCGCGATTTCGCGTTCGGTGCGTCTGCCTTCGACAAAAAGGCGGAAGATGCGATTGACCGTCGCAACCTCCTCGTCTGGACCAGGGACAAGGATCACACGGTCCGTCTGAAGGCTCTTCCTTTCGCCGAAATTGAGCACTGTTTTAGGAACGCCGTTTTGGTCAATCATCAGGCGGCGTAGCCCGTATCCCGCCATGCCGCCTTGCCGGAACCCTCGCATGACGTGCATGCACTGGCCCGCAAACACCTTATTCGACAGATCGCGGCTGTATTCGCCGGCCATGGCGCGCTTCATGTTCTTGAGAACGGTCGCGACCAGGCTGCCGTCGTTCTCGAACTGCTCGGCGCAGTACTGCACGCCGATGCCGGCCCGCTTGCACAGGTGCTCCAGATAGGCGCCCTCGTCGGCGTCCTGGAAGCGGCCCCACCGACTGACATCATAAACCAGGATGAGAGAAAAATCGGACTCGCCGGTGACAACGTCGCGGATAAGCTTCTGAAGGGCCTCCCGTCCGTCGACCTTCAGGCCACTCTTTCCTTCGTCGGCGTAAGTCCTGACAATATCGATGCCGCGGCCTTCAGCGTAGCGACGTATTGCTTCTGCCTGATATTCGGTAGAATAGTTCTGATGCTCGGTGGACATGCGAACATACTGCGCAGCCCGTATCGGACGACGTTCCTCGTTTTCGGAACCTGATCGACCCTCGTCCGTCACGTCGTGCACCTCTCGGGGCAACTGTTCTTACTACCGGGCACAGTGGGCAGTCGGGCACTCACCTTTATCGGAAGGAAAGGTGGTATGTCGTCTGTAAAGAAGGACCGAAACATTCGGTCCAATTCAGGAACAACTTTACCGCCCGATCCTCCGGACACGCGGCTTGGCGCTGACGGCTTTGCAAAGGCGATCTCGGAGGCGCTCAAGAAAGAGTTCAACGGCAATGCCAGTGCGATCAAGGCCATTGTCGCACTGACGCACGCCAACGAGCGGACTGTGAAGAACTGGTATGAGGGGCGAAATGGCCCCAGCGGGGAGTCCCTCATCCAGCTTTGCCGTCATTCGGACGCGGTGTTGGAGACTGTGCTTCTCCTGGCGGGCCGCCCCTATCTGGTCACGGAGAAGAAGTTCATCGACACGCGCACGAAGCTTTCTGAGATGATCGCGCAGCTTGATGAACTTCTAAAATAGCAAGGATGGTCATGGCGCGGTTGTACAAACCTCTGCTATCACAAGCTCCTTTCGTTCAAGTCTTTCACCGCGCGCTTGACGTGACTTCTCGAAAGATTGGAATAGCTCCAGATCTTTTGGAGCGTCCTACGGCCAAAGATTTCGGCCATCTCGATGAGCTTAGACGCGCGCGGCTGGCCAATCGCCGCGCGTGCGTGCGGTTCTCGAGGTCAACTGTCGGGATCCTCAATCCAGCGCTGCGGCGTCTGAAACGGGGTACGTTGCGGCCGACCATGCGGCCAGAGGATGGCAGCTTCCCCAATTTCGCTTTCCCCAGAAACGGGCGGGCTGGAGGCCAACCAAAACCGTTATTTAACATTGCCTAATATCTGGCGGGCTTTACTTTTTGATGGTCGGGCCGCCAGGGTCAGGCAAGTCGATGCTGGCGCAGCGGCTGCCGTCGATCCTGCCGCCGCTGGCGCCTAAGGAACTGCTCGAGGTTTCGATGATCGCTTCGGTCGCCGGCGAGCTGGGCGAAGGCAAGCTGACGGACCGGCGGCCGTTCCGGTCTCCGCATCACTCCGCCTCGATGGCCTCCATGGTCGGCGGCGGGCTTCGCGCCCGGCCGGGTGAGGTTTCGCTGGCGCATCATGGCGTTCTGTTCCTCGACGAATTTCCCGAATTTTCGCCGCAGACGCTTGACGCCCTGCGCCAGCCGCTGGAAACCGGCGAGTGCATGATCGCGCGCGTCAACCACCGTACCACCTACCCCGCGCGCATTCAGTTGGTGGCGGCGATGAACCCGTGCCGCTGCGGCATGGCCGGCGAACCGGGCTACCGCTGCGTGCGCGGCGAGCGTTGCCGCACCGACTATCAGGCACGCATTTCCGGGCCGCTGCTCGACCGCATCGACTTGCGGATAGAAGTGCCGGCGGTGTCGGCAAGCGACCTGATTCGCCCGGGCCGGGCTGAAAACAGTGCGGCGGTGGCGCAGCGAGTGGCGCGCGCCAGAACGATCCAGCGCGAGCGTTTCGAGCGGCTTGGCATTTTCGGCGTCACCACGAACGCGCATTGCCCGCCGGCCGTTATCGAGCAGATCGCCGCGCCCGACGCCGCCGGAATGGCGCTGTTGAGCGACGCCAGCGAAAAGCTGGGCTTTTCCGCGCGCGCCTATCACCGCGTGCTGAAGGTGGCGCGCACGCTTGCCGACCTCAATGCCAGCGAGACGGTGGGCCGTCTTCACCTGGCGGAAGCGATCGCCTACCGGATGAACTCGCAACGATTGGCGCAGGCAGCCTGAAGTACGGCTTCATCCGCCCCGTTTAATGCAACAATGAAAGCGACGTGGACTGCTGGTCGTCCTGTGGCCTGCGGGTTCTGCCGGTGCCGGACCCGCAGATGCCAAATCCAAGGGCGGCCGCCCTTTTGTATCCCGGCGGCTTGGCCACGCTCGCCACGAACGTCTACGGATCAGTAGTTTTCTTTGCGATCCACCAGATTCTGCAGTTTCTCGCCACGCTCGAAGGCATCCATCTGCCTCAGCATGCCCGGCACGAGGTGCGTCGGGTCCGAAGTCGCTGCCGCGTGCGGCGTCACGAACACCTTCGGGTGCCCCCAAAGCGGGCTGGTCTTGGGCAGCGGCTCGACCTCGAAGACGTCCAGGCTCGCCTCCTTCAACGTGCCGTCGTCCAGCGCGCGCAGGATGTCGGCATCCTTCTGCAACCGCCCGCGCCCGGCATTGATGAGCACCGCGCCGCCCAGGCCGTTGCGCCTACGCAGTTCCTTCAGCACGCCATAATTCACCATGCCCTGCGTCGCAGGCGTCAGAGGCAGGAGCACAACCAGTATATCGGTCGAATTCAGGAACGGGATCAGTCCGCTTTCGCCAGCGAAAGTGGTGACGCCGGCCACGGCTTTTTCGGTGCGCGACCAACCGTTGACCCGGAAGCCGAGCGCCAGCAGCGCCGCCGCCGCCGCCTGGCCGAGGTTTCCCAGCCCCATGATGCCGACGGCGATGTCGCCAGCCGGCCGCTGCGGCGGCTCATGCCAGATCTTCTTCTGCTGCTGGGCACGGTAGAGAATGCCCTGGCGGTGATGGTCGATCACGCGCCACACGACATATTCGGTCATGTGCTGGGTAAGGTTGTCGGCCACGACCTTGACGATCGGCACATCGGGGACGGTCGCATCGGCGAAGATATGATCGACGCCGGCGCCGACGGAAAAGATCGCGCGCAGATTGGGCAGGCCCGACAAAAGGTTCGGCCGCTGCTTCCAAACCACCGCATAGGTGATCGAGGGATCGTTGGGACCGTCCGGCTCCATCGCCACCTCGCGCTCGGCAGACAGCAATTCGTGCCAGCGTTGCGGATGGAAGCCGGTGATGGCGAGCAGGACGCGGCCTTTTTCCAATGTGGGCATGTTGTGTCGGGTCTCCTACGAATGCGCTACTGACTGACGATCCCGGCGGGCGCCGTTTCTATCCTGAAGGCAGCAGAAATCAGCGCCCGAGTATAGTCGGTTTGCGGGTTTTCGAAAATCTGCTCGCAAGAGCCGGCCTCGACCACCTTGCCGTTGCGCATGACGATGACGTCGTTGGCCAGCGCCCGCACCACCTTCAGGTCATGGCTGATGAACAGATAAGCGAGGTCGTGCCTGGCCTGCAGGTCGCGCAACAGATCCACGACCTGCGCCTGCACGCTCATGTCGAGCGCCGATGTTGGTTCGTCCAGCATGACGAAACGCGGCTTCAGCACCATGGCGCGGGCGATGGCGATGCGCTGGCGCTGGCCGCCGGAAAATTCGTGCGGATAGCGGATGCGGGTCGCCGCATCCAGGCCGACTTCCTTCAGCACGGCAACGACACGCGCGTCGCGCTCGTCAGCTGACAGTTTCGGCTCGTGGATTTTCAGGCCTTCCTCGATGATCTCCGACACCGACATGCGCGGGCTGAGCGAGCCGTAGGGATCCTGGAAGACGATCTGCAATTCGCGCCGCAGCGGCCGCATGTCGTTGAAGGAAAGCTGGTTGATGTCCTGCCCGTTGAAATTGATCGCGCCGGTGGACGAGATCATGCGCGACAGCGCCAGGCCAAGCGTCGTCTTGCCCGAGCCGGACTCGCCGACGACGCCAAGTGTATGGCCGGCGCGCACGGTGACGTCGATGCCATCGACCGCCTTCACATGGTCCACCACCTTGCGGAAAAAGCCCTGCTTGATCGGGAACCAGACTTTTATCGCCTTGCCCGTCATCACCGCTTTGGCGGCGGGGTCGGGTGCCGGCGGCCTGCCCTTCGGCTCGGCGGCCAGCAGATGGCGGGTGTATTCGTGCTGCGGGTTGTCGAAGATTTCGCGGGTCGGGCCGGTTTCGACGATCTTGCCGTTGGTCATCACGCAGACACGGTCGGCGATTTTTCTGACGATGCCGAGATCGTGCGTGATGAACAGCATCGACATGCCTTTACGGCTCTTCAGCCCGGCCAGCAGTTCGAGAATTTGCGCCTGCACGGTCACGTCGAGCGCGGTCGTCGGCTCGTCGGCGATCAAGAGTTCCGGTTCGTTGGCCAGCGCCATAGCGATCATGACGCGCTGGCGCTGGCCGCCGGAAAGCTGGTGCGGATAGGCGCCGAGCCGTTTTTCCGGCTCGCGGATGCCGACCTCGTTGAGCAGCGCCAGCACGCGAGCACGCGCCTGCTTGTCGCCCATGCCCTGATGCAGTTTCAGCACCTCGACAATCTGCTGCTCGATCGTGTGCAGCGGATTGAGCGAGGTCATCGGCTCCTGGAAGATCATGGTGATCTTGTTGCCGCGCACGCTCCGTAGTTTTTTCTCGTTGAGCGCCAGCAAGTCCTTGCCGTCGAACAGGATCTTTCCCGATGGGTGCGATGCCGGCGGATAGGGCAGAAGCTTGAGCACAGACAGCGCCGAGACGGATTTGCCGGAGCCGGACTCACCGACCAGCGCCACCGTCTCGCCCTTGGCGATGTCGAAGGAGATACGGTCCACGGCGAGCACTTCCCGCCCGCCCTGCGTGAAGGCAACGGAGAGATCGCGCACGGAAAGCAAAGGGGTGGCGCTCATTTGAACGTCTTCCTCGGATCGAAGGCGTCGCGCGTCGCCTCGCCGACGAAGATCAGCAGCGACAGCATGATCGACAAGGTAACGAAGCCTGTAATGCCCAGCCATGGCGCGTTGAGGTTGCGCTGGCCCTGCTTCAGCAGTTCGCCAAGCGAGGCAGAACCCGGCGGCAGGCCGAAGCCGAGGAAATCGAGCGAAGTCAGCGTCGAGATCGAGCCGTTGAGGATGAAGGGCAGGAAGGTCAGCGTCGCCACCATGGCGTTGGGCAACATATGCCGGAACATGATGGTGCGGTTCGGCACGCCGAGCGCGCGGGCCGCATTCACATATTCGAAGTTGCGGGCGCGCAGGAACTCGGCCCGCACGACACCGACGAACGCCACCCAGGAAAACAGAAGCATGATGCCGAGCAGGATGAAGAAGCCCGGCGGCAGGATCGCCGCAACGATCAACAGCAGGTAAAGCACAGGTATCGCCGTCCAGATTTCGATGAAGCGCTGGAACAGAAGGTCGATCCAGCCGCCGAAATAGCCCTGCACAGCACCTGCCGTAACACCGAGGATGGCCGAGCCGAGGGTCAGGATCAGGCCGAAAAGCACGGAAACGCGAAAGCCGTAGATGGCGCGCGCCAGCACGTCGCGGGCCTGGTCGTCGGTGCCCAGCCAGTTCCAGTTGCCGACGATGCAGTCGGGATCGGCCGCGCCTTTCGCATACTGGCTGCAGCGGGTCTTTTCGTCATATTGCCAGGAAGGCCGGGCAGGTGCCGCCTCGGGAATGGCATTGTTGACGGTGGTGTAGGAATAGCGGACCAGCGGCCAGAGCATCCAGCCATTGGCTTCAATCTCGTCGCTTATGACCGGGTCGCGGTAGTCCGCCACCGCATAGAAGCCGCCGAACTTTTCTTCCGGGTAGTCGACCAGAACGGGAAAAAGGATCTCACCCTTGTAGGACGCGAGGATCGGCTTGTCGTTGGCGATGAACTCGGAAAACAGCGACAGCACGAACAGGACAAGAAAGATCCACAGCGACCAGTAGCCACGGCGGTTGGCCTTGAAACTTTGCCAGCGCCGCTGGTTGAGCGGCGACAGGAACGGCCGGCGCATGGGCCGGTCGCGCTCTTCCTTCACCGCTGCCTTTAGCTGGATATCCGACATCACACGTCTCTCCGCTCGAAGTCGATGCGGGGATCGATCCAGGTATAGATGAGGTCGGAAATGAGGCTGACGGCGAGGCCCATCAGCGAGAAGATGAACAAATTGGCGAACACCACCGGATAGTCGCGCTCGACGATGGAACGGAAGCCGAGCAGGCCGAGCCCGTCCAGCGAGAAGATGTTCTCGATCAGCAGAGAGCCGGTGAAGAAGGCCGAGATGAACGCGCCCGGAAAGCCGGCGATGACGATCAGCATGGCATTGCGGAAGACATGGCCATACAGCACCTGGCGTTCCGACAGGCCCTTGGCGCGCGCCGTCACCACATATTGCTTGCGGATTTCATCAAGGAAGGAATTTTTCGTCAGAAGCGTCGTGGTGGCGAAGGCCGACAGCGACATGGCCGTCAGCGGTAGCGCCAGGTGCCAGAAATAATCGAGGATGCGAGCCGGCCAAGATAACTGTTCCCAATTGTCGGAGGTCAGGCCGCGTAGCGGAAACCAGTCGTAGAACGAACCGCCTGCAAACAGCACCATCAACAGGATGGCGAACAGGAAGCCGGGAATGGCGTAGGCGACGATGACGATGCCGCTGGTCCACACGTCGAAGGCCGAACCGTCCTTGACCGCCTTGCGGATGCCGAGCGGGATGGAGATCAGGTACGAGATCAGCGTGATCCACAGGCCGAGCGAAATGGAGACCGGCATCTTCTCAAGGATCAGGTCGAGCACGGAAATGTCGCGAAAATAGCTGTCGCCGAAATCGAAGCGGGAATAATCCCAGATCATCTTGCCGAAGCGCTCGAGCGGCGGCTTGTCGAAGCCGAACTGCTTTTCCAGCTTGGCGATGAATTCGGGATCGAGCCCCTGCGCGCCGCGATATTTGGAGCCGGTATCGCCGCCGACCTCGAAATTGCGGCCGCCGCTATCCCCGCCGCCCCCGCCGCCGAGGCGGTCGCTGGCGCCGCCGCCCGGACCGGTCAGATTGGCGATGATCTGCTCGACCGGCCCGCCCGGCGCGAACTGGATGACGGCAAACGAAATCGCCATGATACCGAGCAGCGTCGGGATCATCAGCAGGATTCGGCGCAGGATGTAGGAACCCATCAGGCGAGCATCCTTGCCAACGTCAAAAGACTACCGCTTGCCAATCTTCGCCGCCTTTTCCTCGTCGAACCACCACAGCGTTTCCACCGGAAAGCCGAAATCGGGCTTTTGCTCGACGAAGCCGAACAGGTCCCAAAAGGCGGCACGGTGATTCGCCAGATAGTATGTTGGAATCCAGTCGAGCCGCGCGCGCAAGACCCGGTCGAGCGCCCGGAGCGCCGTAACCAGCTCAGTGCGGCTTTGCGCCCGGCCGGCGGCGGCCACCAGCGCATCGATCGCCGGGCTTTTCACGCCGGGATAGTTGCGCGTACCGGGCCGGTCAGCCGCGCGTGAAGAATAGAGCGATTCCAGGCTATCGACACCCGGCGTGGCCCCGATCGAAACCCTGAGCATGTTGAGGTCGAAATCGAAAGTGCTCTGCCGCTCTTCATACTGGCTGGAATCGACCAGCCGCACCGAGGCGTCGATGCCGATGGCCTTCATGTTATCGGCCCATGGCGAAAAAATACGCACCAGCGAATCGTCCTGCGCCAGCATCTCGACCGCCAGCTTTTCGCCCTTGGCGTTGACGACAAAGCCGCCCGACCGCTTCCAGCCGGCTTGCGTCAGCAATTTTGCCGCTTCGCCCAGCAATTTCCGGTCGCGGCCCGACCCGTCGGAAACGGGCTGCATGACCGGCTCGCCGAAGGTTTCCGGCGGCAGTTCGGCCCGGAACGGCTCCAGCAGCGCCAGTTCCTGTGGTGAAGGCAGGCCATCGGCGCGAAAGTCCGACTGCTCGAAGTTCGATTGCGAACGGTCGTAGGAGCCGGAAAACAGCGTGCGCTTGGTCCATTCGAAGTCGAAGCACAGATCGAGCGCGCGCCGCACCCGCACGTCGCTAAAACGCTCGCGACGCTGGTTGATGGCAACCGCCTGCATGGCTGGCCATTTCTCGCCGGGAAATTCGCGCTTGACCACCTTGCCCTGCGTCAACGCCGGAAAATCGTAGCCGGTGGTCCAGACGCGCGCGACGAACTCCTGCCGGAAGGTGGTGTCGCCCTTCTTGAACGCCTCGAACGCCGCCTGCCGGTCGCGGTAGAAGTCGATGCGGATGCGGTCGAAATTGCTCTGGCCGCGATTGACGGCGAGGTCGCTGCCCCAATAGTCGGCGGCGCGTTCAAATTCGATGAACTGGCCGGCTGAAACCCGCCCGACCTTGTAGGCGCCGGAACCCAGCGGCGGGGTCATGGTGGAGGCTTCGAAAGCGTTGGCCGTATAGTAGGCCTTCGAGACGATGGGCATGGTGACGACGGTGAGAATGGTCTGCGCCGACTGTTTTCCCGAAAATACCAGCCGCACGGTGCGCTCGTCCAGCACCGACGCTTCTGTCAGTTCCGCCAGCGGCAGCAGCAGGTCGGGATGGCCCTTGTCCTTGTAGAGCAGCAGCGAAAAGGCCACGTCATGGGCGGTCAAACCCGTGCCGTCATGCCAGCGCGCCTCAGGCCGCAACGCGAAATCGAAGCTGTTGCGATCCCCGGAAAGCGTGACGCTTTCCGCAAGCAGGCCGTAAACGGCGTCCGGCTCGTCCAGCGCGCGGGTCATCAGCGTGTCGAAGCACAGTTCCATGCGCGGCGGCGCATCGCCCTTCAAGGCAAAGGAATTCAGCGTGTTGAAGGTCAGCGGGCTTTGGTTGAAGGTCCAGTTGGGCGGCGCGAAATTCATCGCCCCGCTCTTGGGCGCTTGCGGGTTCACATAGGCGAAGTGCGGGAAATCGGCAGTGTATTTGAGATCGCCGAAAGCCGACAGGCCATGCAGCCTCACACCCGTGGGCGTGTTGGCGAAGGCCCTGCCGGGTAGCAGGGCAGACACTGCCGCAGCCGCCCCAAGGGCGAGAAAATCGCGGCGGGGGAGGGAGAAAATCAATTGCCGCTCTTGTATTTGGCGGCCAGCGCCTTTTCCTTGGCCTGGTCGACCCACCACGACTCGATGTCGGCGCCGATATAGGCCGGCTGCTTGTCGGGAATGCCGAACTTGTTCCAGTAGGCGAGCCAGACGACCGAGCGGTGCCACTGCGGCACGACGTAGTAGTTCCACAAAAGCACGCGGTCGAGCGCATGCGTGGCGGTGACGAGATCGTCCCGGTCGGTGGCGTAGATGACGCGGTCGATCAGCGCATCGACCACCGGGTTCTTGATGCCCATCAAATTGCGCGATCCCGGCGTGTCGGCGGCCCTGGAACTCCAGAAATCGCGCTGCTCGTTGCCGGGTGAGTCGGACTGGCCGAACATGCCGGTCACCACGTCGAAATCGAAGCTGCGCACCCGGTTCACATACTGGCTCGGATCGACGATACGCAGCGAGGCGCTGACGCCGATCTTCTTCAGATTGTCGATGAAGGGGTTGGCGATGACCTCGTCGGTCGGGTCGCGGCCGAGGATTTCGAGCTTGAACGGCACGCCGCTCTGGGCATTGACCATCTTGCCGCTCTTGATGAGCCAGCCGGCCTGTTCGAACAGCTTTACCGCGTGTCCGAGGTTTCTGCGCTCCGCCTGGGGCGTGTCGTAGACCGGCAGCTTGAAGGGTTGCGTAAACAATTCCGGGGGCAATTGATCGCGGTACGGTTCGAGGATTTTCAGTTCCTGCGGCGACGGCAGGCTACTCGATGCGAGATCTGTTCCAGAGAAATAGCTGGTGGTGCGCGTGTTGTAGCCGAAGAACAGCGTGCGGTTCATGCTCTCGAAATCGAGCGCGTAGGTCAGCGCCTCGCGCACCCGGCGATCCTGGAACTGCGGATGCCGCTGGTTGAGCACAAAGCCCTGCATCGGCTCGGGCGAAGCGGTCTTGAATTCCTTCTTGACGACGTCGCCGGCTTTCAGGGCCGGGAAATTATAGGCGGTGGCCCAGCGTCGCGAGCTGTTTTCCGGCTTGATGTCTTCCAGCCCGCCCTTGGTGAAGGCCAGCCATTCGGCGTTGTCGTCCTGGATGTAGACATAGCGGCGGATGTCGAAATTCTCGCGCCCGATCTTGACCGGCAGTTCTGCGCCCCAGTAATCGGGCACGCGCTCCCACACGATCTCCGACCCCGGCTTGAAACTCTTGATCTTGTAGGCCGCCGAGCCGAGCGGAATTTCCAGCGTCGGCTTGGTGATGTCGCGCTTGTTGCCCTTGGCGTCGGTGCCCTCCCACCAGTGTTTCGGCAAGACGACCAGACCGCCGAGAATCTGCGGCAGTTCGCGGTTGCCCTTCTGGTTGAATTTGAACTCCACCTCGCGGTCGGACACGGCCACCGCTTCGGTGACGTTCTCGAAATAGCGGTTGTACATCGGGCTGTTTTTCTTCAGCACGTTGAACGACCAGATCACGTCATCGACGGTGATTGGCTGCCCGTCATGCCATCTTGCGCGCGGGTCGAGGCGGTAGGTGGCGGAGGAATAGTCCGGCGGGTATTTGTAGGCGTCGGCCACGAGCGGATGGTTGACGCTGCCTTCGTCGGTCGCCTGGTCCATCAACGTATCGTAGAGCAAGCCGCCGCCGAAGGAAGCAAGACCAGCCCCCGCCGCGCCCTGGATGATATACGGATTGAAGCTGTCGAAGGCGCCGCTGACGACGGTGTTCAGCGAGCCGCCCTTCGGCGCATCCGGATTGACGTAGTCGTAGTGCTGGAAGTTTTCGCCATATTTGGATTCACCGATCAGCGACGAGGTGGTGCGCCATTCATCCGCCGAGGCGGCGGCAAGGGAGCCTGCCAGCGCGGCGGCCGCCAGCACCGTCTTCAACACCGCCATCGTCCAGCAAACCCGCATCCGCATCCCTTTTTCGATTCTGCTGTTTCAGCAATGTAGATTATTCGCCCGGTATGGGAACCGTCGGAAACGCTTTGCGGCAGCCGGCTTGCCCTCACCAAGCAAAAAGCCGGGCAGAACCCGGCTTTTTCAAGAATTTCAGCGATTACAAGTTCGTTACTGGGCGGCCGGTGCAGGCTCGGCCGGCGCTGCGGCAGGTGCAGCGTCCTTGGCCGGTGCAGGTGCTGCACCTTCAGCCGGAGCAGGTGCCGCACCTTCAGCCGGAGCAGGTGCCGCACCTTCAGCCGGAGCAGGAGCGGCGCCTTCGGCTGGAGCAGCACCTTCGGCAGGCGCGGCGGCAGCAGGTGTCGGCAGCGGCAGCGGCGTATCGGCCAGCGTGCGCAGATAAGCGATCACGTCGGCGCGCTCGTCGTCCTTCTTGAGACCGGCAAAGCCCATGGCCGTGCCCTTCACGAAATTCTTCGGCGAAATCAGGAAATGGTTGAGATTGTCATAGGTCCACTTTTCCGAACCGTCCTTGGCGAATGCCTTCATGCCGGAAGAATAGGCAAATCCTTCATGGTGGGCGACCGGACGATCGACGATTTCCCACAGGTCGGGGCCGACCTTGTTGGGTCCGCCTTTTTCACCGGAATGGCAGGCCTGGCACTTCTTGAAGACGGCCTGGCCCTTGGTTGCGTCCGCCTTTGCCAGCAAATCGGCGATCGGCACCGCCTTCTCGGCAGGAGCCTCAGCGCCCTCGGCCGGTTCGGCCGCCTCGATGACGAAACCCGGCTTTTCCGGCGTCGGTGAGGCAAACAGCGAATCGGAAACGATACCGACCGAGAACACGATGAATACGGTCCCCAGTAATCCGCCGATCAGTTTATTGATTTCAAAAGAGTCCATTCGCCCCAGGCTCCTGTTCCGAAAAGGCCGATCCATCCAGCCTGTTTCGTCGGTGTCGCGACCCACCCCGCGGAGCTGGTCAAATCGGGCGGAAACTAGGTCTTTTGCTCGGGCGTTGCAACACCTATAAGGACGCTGCCAGTGAGACGTTTTGACACTTTTCCTTATCCTTTTTTCGAATATCGCATCCGCTCATGTCCACATTGATCCTCATCCCGGCCCGCATGGCCTCGACCCGGCTGCCGGGCAAGCCGCTGGCCGATATCGCCGGCAGCCCGATGATCGTGCATGTCGCGCGTCGTGCCGCGGAAAGCCGGCTCGGCCGCGTCGTGGTCGCAACCGACGCGCAAAGCGTCGCCGAAGCGGTCCGCGCCCATGGCTTCGAGGCCGTGATGACGAGGCCCGACCATGAATCGGGATCGGACCGCATTTTCGAGGCGTTGAACGCGCTCGACCCGCACGCCAGGGTCGAAACCATCGTCAATGTCCAGGGCGATCTGCCGACGATCGATCCGGCGCTGATAAGAGCGGCGCTGAAACCGTTCGACGATCCCGCCGTCGACATCGCCACGCTGTGCGTCGAGATCGTGCGGGAGGAAGAGAAGCTCGATCCCAACGTCGTCAAGGTGATCGGCTCGCCGCTGTCGGGCTCGCGGCTCAAGGCCCTGTATTTCACCCGCGCGACAGCCCCCTGGGGCGAGGGGCCGCTTTATCACCATATCGGGCTTTATGCCTACCGCCGGGCAGCGCTCGAGCGCTTCGTGGCGCTAAAGCCCTCGCCGCTGGAACGGCGCGAGCGGCTGGAACAATTGCGCGCGCTGGAAGCCGGCATGCGCATCGACGTCGAAATCGTGCAATCGGTGCCGCTGGGGGTCGATACGCCCAGTGACCTCGAGCGCGCCCGAACAATGCTTTCAAACTGAGAAATCCGACCATGGCAGACAAGACACCCAAGGACAAAACCAACAGGATCGCCTTCCAGGGCGAGCCGGGCGCGAACTCCGACACCGCCTGCCGCAACGTCTATCCTTCGATGGAGCCCCTGCCCTGCCCGAGTTTCGAGGACGCCTTCAACGCGGTCGAGACGGGCAAGGCAGACCTCGCCATGATCCCGATCGAGAACACGATCGCTGGCCGGGTCGCCGACATTCATCATCTGCTGCCGGAATCGAAGCTCTACATCGTCGGCGAATATTTCCTGCCCATCCATTTCCAGCTGATGGTGCTGCCCGGCGTCAAGCGCGAGGAAATCAGGACCATCCATAGCCATATCCATGCGCTCGGCCAGTGCCGCAAATATATCCGCAAGAACGGCTGGAAGCCGACGGTCGCCGGCGATACGGCGGGCGCGGCCAAGCTGGTGGCCGAGGTGCAGGACCGCACCATGGCGGCGCTGGCGCCGTCGCTGGCCTCGTCCCTCTACGGGCTCGACGTGATCGAGGAGAATGTCGAGGATACCGAAAACAACATCACCCGCTTCGTCGTCCTGTCTAAAGCCAAGAACTGGGCCGAGCGGGCCACTGCTGCTACCGCCATGATGACGACCTTCGTGTTTCGCGTGCGCAACGTGCCGGCGGCGCTCTACAAGGCGATGGGCGGCTTTGCCACCAATGGCGTCAACATGACCAAGCTGGAAAGCTACCAGCTCGACGGCGGCTTCACCGCGACGCAGTTCTACGCCGACATCGAAGGCCACCCCGAAGACGCCAAGGTCGCGCGGGCGCTGGAGGAACTGCGCTTCTTCTCGCGCGAAGTGCGTATCCTCGGCGTCTACGAAGCCAACGAATACCGGGCTTCGCAGGGGTCGAAGTACTGAACCCTACCCGGCGTCCACCCATGCGCGGATGAGATGGTGGGCGATGGCGCCCGGCGGCGGCGTTATCAGGCCGCCGGCATGGGTGCGCGCCAGCATCGGGCGAACCTCGTCGCGAGAAAACCAGCGGCAGTCTTCCAGTTCGTTGAGATCCGCCTGGATGTCCTCGTTGATCGGCTCGCCGAAGCAGCCGATCATCAGCGAATAGGGGAACGGCCATGGCTGGCTGGCATGGTAGACGACGCGGCCCAGCCTGATCCCCGCCTCTTCCAGCGTCTCGCGCCGCACAGCGTCCTCGATGGTTTCGCCCGGCTCGATGAAGCCGGCCAGCGCCGAATACATGCCCGGCGCAAAGTGTGGGCCACGGCCAAGCAGGCATTTTTCGCGGGTTGCCGTCAGCATGATCGCCACCGGATCGGTGCGCGGAAAGTGTTCGGTGCCGCAGGCGGCGCATTTGCGCCGATAGCCGCCCGCCTTCATGGCGGTCTCCGCGCCGCATTTGCCGCAGAAACGGTGGCTGGCGTGCCAGGCGAGCATGGAAACGGCTTGCGCCAGCGCGCCGAGCCCCGCCTCGTCGATCAAGCCTTGCGTATAGACGGACCGGTAGTCAATCGCCTTGATCGTCTCCGGCAATAGTTCCGGCGCAAGCGCGGATGGCATGGCAAGCACAGGCGTGCCGTCCGCCATGCCGAGCAGGATCGCCTCGCTGAAGTTTTGCGCGCCAAGCGCTTTGCTTTCAGCGACACCGAACCAGCCGTCGAAATTCGCGCCGTCCATTTTCAGGAACAGCCTGCCGTCGCGGACCAGCAGCAACCTTGCCGAAGGGTCGGCCAGCGCGCGTTCGACGCCGTCGTCGGAGCGGTTTTCGGATTGGCGGTCCAGGCGGTTGCCGGCGAAGCCGACGAACTGGCTCGGTTCGCGCAAGGGCGCGTCAAACAGGCTGAAGACCATGGGCAGAACAGACTCGGGAGGGTAGGCTCGAAAAAACGGCGGATGGAATTTGGGCAGCCTCATAGCGCCGCCTTGATCGTTTCGGCAAACTTGCGCAACTCGTTGCCCCCGTAAGGTTCGCGCAGGCCATGGCCCCAGACCGGACCCGGCCAGCCGGGGTCGCCCTCGGAGCGGGCGATAACATGCACATGGAGCTGCCGCACGATATTGCCGAGCGCGCCGGTATTGATCTTACTGCAGCCGGTCGTCTTTTTCAGCGCCTGCGCCACCATATTGACCTCGAAGGTCAGCATGGTCTGGTCGAGCGGCGTCATTTCATGGATTTCTTCCGCGCCCGGCCGCTGCGGCACCAGCAACAGCCAGGGCCAGCGCCGATCGTTCATGACCCGCAATTCGCACAGGCCGAGCCACATCAATTGCTCGCTGTCCGCCTCCAGCCGGGCGTCGAGCGTGAATCCGGCCTGCAGGATCGGCATCATCGGCCTTTTTTCCTCGTTACGAATTCCTGGCTACGAAATTACGGCTGCGAATTATGGGCTGTACCTTCGGAAAGCTATTGCGCGTTCCCCGGCGCGGCAAGCGATTCGTTGGGCTTTGCGGCATGCCGGCAACGATTTCGCGCAACCCTTGCATTTCTTCTCCGAATTGCCGATATGGAGGTCGGGAGGTTGGTGGTGGACGAGCCACTCGCCAACCGGGTCAGGTCCGGAAGGAAGCAGCCCTAACGAGCCCGGAACGGGTCATTGTTCCAGCCTCCCACCTCTTCGCAATCCGCCGCTCCGGACAGCCGCCTTGTTGACGGAGCACCGGTACGCGGGCGAAACTCTGTTGTTGGAATCGGCAGCATAAAAGACGGCCGGGGAGCAAAACGGACGGATGAGCGAAGCCGGCAATAACGATACGGGTCCAAGCGAGATAGGCCCAGGCGAGGCAGGCCCAAGCGGGGTAGGCCCGAGCGAGGCAGGCAAGGCCACCGCCGCCTATCGGGTGCTGGCGCGAAAATATCGCCCTTCCAATTTCTCCGAACTGATCGGCCAGGAGCCGATGGTGCGAACGCTGACCAATGCGTTTTCCACAGGCCGCATCGCGCAGGCATGGATGCTGACCGGCGTGCGCGGCGTCGGCAAGACGACGACGGCGCGGATTCTGGCGCGCGCGCTGAACTACAAGACGCAAACCGCCAACCAGCCCACCGTCGATCTCGCCGTCCTTGGCGAGCATTGCCAGGCCATCATGGAAGGCCGCCATGTCGATGTCATCGAGATGGACGCCGCCTCGCATACCGGCATCGACGACATTCGCGACATCATCGAGCGCGTGCGCTACGCCCCCGTTTCGGCGCGCTACAAGGTCTATATCATCGACGAGGTCCACATGCTGTCCAACCAGGCCTTCAACGGCCTGCTGAAGACGCTGGAAGAGCCACCGCCGCACGTCAAATTCATCTTCGCCACCACCGAAATCAGGAAAGTCCCGATCACGGTGCTGTCGCGCTGCCAGCGCTTCGACCTGCGCCGCATCGATGCCGGCGCGCTGGTGGCGCATCTTGCCTCGATCTCGGCCAAGGAAGGCATCGCGGTCGACGACGAGGCGCTGGCGATGATCGCCCGCGCGGCGGAAGGTTCCGCACGCGATTCGCTTTCCATTCTCGACCAGGCGATCGCCCATGGCGGTGGCATGGTCGGGGCCGCCGAAGTGCGCGCCATGCTGGGCCTGGCCGACCGCACCCGTATCGTCGACCTGTTCGAACAGGTGATGCGGGGCGACGTGGCGGCGGCCCTTGCCGAGTTCCGCTCGCAATACGACACGGGCGCCGACCCGGCGACCGTGCTGACCGATCTTGCCGAGTTCAATCACCTCGTCACCCGCCTGCGGTTCGTGCCGGAGGCGCTCGATGACGCCTCGCTGTCGCAGGACGAGCGCAGCCGGGGCGCGGTTCTTGCCGGGACGCTGTCGGTCAGGGTGCTGTCGCGCACCTGGCAGATGCTGTTGAAGGGTATCCCCGAGGTCCAGAATTCCAGCCGGCCGGTAAGTGCTGCCGAAATGGTGCTGATTCGTCTGGCGCACGCCGCCGACCTGCCGACGCTGGACGAGGCGCTCAAATCGCTGGAAAGTGAAGCGGGTTCCGCCAGTGGCGAGGCCCGGCAAAATGGTGCGTCCAGCACGCCGGCTCCATCTGCCTCCGCACCTTCCGGCAATGGCGGGGCCAGCGCGGTCGCCCATGCGCGCATGCCGTCGAGCGGCAGCGGCGCGCAGGCGATGCGGCTGGTGGAAGCGGCACCTGCACCGGAACCGGTAGCGCCCGTCATTGTGCCCGAGCCTTCGCCGGAGGCGCCGCCTTCCGTTCAGGTAAAGTCGCTGGCCGACCTGGTGGCGCTCGCCGAGACGCATCGCGACCAGTTGCTCAAGGTCAATCTGAAGGCGCATGTGAGGCTTTTGAAGGCTTCTCCCGGCAGGCTGGACGTCGGCCTTACCGACGCGGCTCCGAAGACGCTGCTCGGTGAACTCAAGAGCAAGATAGAAACCTGGACCGGCCAACGCTGGATGGTTTCGCTTTCCAAGGACGAGGGTGGGCTAACACTCGCCGAGATGGAAGCAGCCAAGCGCGAAACCGCCTTTCTCGACGCGCGCAGCGATCCGGCCGTCGCGGCCGTTCTGGCGCGGTTTCCCGGCGCGAAAATCATCGACGTGCGCATTCCCGATGCGCCGGACGCTGACGGGATCGAGGCCGACCTGCCGGTGGAGCCGGTGGCCGGCGACGACGACTGACCGCAACGACAATAACCGGCAAAGGATCGCACCATGAAAGACCTTCTCGGCCTGATGGGCAAGGCAAAGGAAATGCAGGCCAAGTTCCAGGCCATGCAGGAAGAGATCGCCAGCGTCGAGGCTTCGGGGCAGGCTGGCGGCGGTCTTGTCCAAGTGACGCTTTCCGGCAAGTTCGACATGAAGGCGCTGAAGATCGATCCGTCGCTGTTCAAGGAAGACCAGGTCGAGATCCTCGAAGACCTGATTTTGGCCGCCCATAACGACGCCAAGGGCCGGATCGATCAGGTCATGCAGGAGAAGACCCAGGCGTTGACGGCCGGCCTTCCGATCCCGCCCGGAATGAAGCTGCCGTTCTGAAGTCCTGCCCCCAGTCACGCAATGTAACTGACCAAGGCGGAATGTTGATCGCATTCAAAGCCTTGGCTTGCGGTGTCAATCGTTCTTATTAAGGCGTTAGCCATCTTTTTGCCTGATATTGCCCCATTCTTGCCATGACGCGGGGGCGGGACAGCAGCAGAAGAGGCCAGTTTGTCGATTATCCAGAACCTGGTCGCTCTGCGATGGAAGATGCCTGCGCTGCTGGGCATCCTGATCTCCCCCTTGCTGCTGGCCGGCTGTAACCAGACCACGGGAAGCATTTCCGCCGCCAGCCTCACGCCGAGCTTCATGAGCACGCACGCCTACAGATACACTTCCAGGGACAAGGAATGCCTTGCGCGGGCGATGTTCTTTGAATCCAACCGCTCCAGCCGTGAAGGCATGGTCGCGGTGGGCACGGTGGTGATGAACCGGCTTCGGTCGGGCCGCCATGGCAATACGATCTGCGGCGTTGTCGGCGAACCGCGCCAGTTCGCGCCCGGCGTGCTGACGCGCAAGATGAATTCGAAGGCGATGCCGGACGTCGAGGCGGCCGCTCAGGCCGTTTTGAAGGGTGAGCGCGCGCCGAAACTGAAGAATGCCATGCATTTCCATACGGCGGGCCTGAAATTCCCCTACAAGAACATGCATTATATCGAGGTTGCCGGCGGCAATGCCTTCTACGAGAAGCGCGGCCGCAACTGGAAGCCGCTGCCGGACGAAGGCCTGTTTGCGATTGCCAGCGCAACACCGGCGAAAGATGCTCCCGCCAGCGCCGCAACGACCGCCCAACCGGAGGTGCTGCTGGCTTCGGCAGCGCCGGTCCCGACGCTCAAGACGACCGCGACGCCGGCTGCCAAGCCGCTGCCGGATAGCAAGACGCTCATCGCCATGCAGGAGCCCGACGCCGCGCGTTTCGGTTCGGCGCAGGACTTCGACACCGCGGCAACGCAGGCCCCCGTCATGGCCGCAGCCGCAACCCGCGACGTTTCGCAGCCGGTGCTGTCGTTTCAGTCGACGCCTGACGACACCAACGCCATCGGCGAACTGATCATGAGCCAGAGCCGGCCGATGACCGAATACTGACGGCGATTGCGCCGTCGCCCCCGCTGTTCGCATTTGGCGATTGGCTTTATATGGACGTCATGTCCAAGCGAATCGCCGGCCCCGAGATTGAGCGCCTGATCCAGCTTCTGGCCAAGGTGCCGGGGCTAGGGCCACGTTCGGCCCGCCGCGCCGCCCTCCACCTCATCAAGAAGAAGGAGCAGTTGCTCCAGCCCTTGGCGCAGGCCATGGCCGAGGCGGTCGACAAGGTGCGCATCTGTTCCACCTGCGGCAATGTCGATACTGCCGACCCCTGCATGATCTGCACCGATCCCCGCCGCGATCCCGCCGCCTTGATCGTGGTCGAGGATGTCGCCGATCTGTGGGCGCTGGAGCGCGCGACCGCCATGAACGTGCGCTACCATGTTCTGGGCGGAACCCTGTCGCCGCTCGACGGCATCGGCCCAGATCAACTGAACATCCGCTCGCTAGTCGACCGCGTCGCCGGCGGCGAAGTCAAGGAAGTGATCCTTGCCGTCAACGCCACCGTCGAGGGGCAGACCACAGCGCACTACGTGACCGACCAGCTTTCCGGGTTCGAGGTGAAGATCACGCGGCTGGCGCATGGCGTGCCGGTCGGCGGCGAACTCGACTATCTGGACGAGGGAACGCTGGTCGCCGCGCTGAAATCGCGGACGGTGTTTTGACATGGGTTGGATGCGTGGTGTGCTCGCCTTCGCCGCCCTCACTATGCTGCTGATATCTCTCGCGCCCGTCTCCGCTGCCCAAATCGACGACCAGTTCCAGGCATGGCTGCGAACCGATCTGTGGCCGCAGGCGAAGAGCCAGGGCATCTCCCAAAAAACCTTCGACGCGGCGTTTGCCGGGATAAAGCCCAATCTGAAGCTGCCCGATCTGGTCATGCCCGGCGAGAAACCAAAAACGCCGAAAAAGCAGCATCAGGCGGAGTTCGGTTCGCCGGGCAGCTATTTTGCCGAAAAGACCATTGGCGCGGTAAGTTCGGGCGGGCGGGCGCGCGCCTCGGCCAATGCCAGAACACTGGCGTCCGTCGAAAAGCGGTACGGCGTGCCGGGCGGCATCGTGCTGGCGATATGGGGGCGCGAAACCGGCTTCGGGGCGGCAAAACTTTCCTACGATGCCTTCGGCGTGCTTGGCACCAAGGCGTTCATGTCGACGCGCAAGGACATGTTCCGCACGGAACTGCTGGCTGCGCTCGAGATCGTCCAGAAGGGGCTGGTCCCCCGGGCTGCGATGAAATCCTCCTGGGCCGGCGCGCTCGGACAACCGCAATTCATGCCGACCTCCTTCCTCAAGCATGCGGTCGATTTCGACGGCGACGGGCACCCCGACATCTGGAATTCGACGCCGGATGTTCTTGCCTCCATCGCCCATTATCTGGCCGATTACGGCTGGCAGAAAGGCCGCGACTGGGGTTTTGAGGTGACCGTGCCGGCCAGCGTTTCCTGCTCGCTGGAAGGGCCGGATCGGGGCAAGAAGTTCGTCCAATGGGAAAAGCTCGGCATCAACCGCGTCAGCGCAAAGCCGTTTCCGGCAAGCGAGGCGCGGGCCGAAGGGTTTTTGCTGATGCCGGCCGGACGCGAAGGGCCGGCCTTCATCGTCACGCCGAATTTCTACGTGCTCAAGGAATACAATATGAGCGACCTCTATGCGCTGTTCATCGGCCATGGCGCCGACCGCATCGCCTATGGCGACAAGCGGTTTTCGGCGGGCTGGGGCGCGGTCGGCGGACTTTACCGCTCCGACATTGCCGCGATGCAGCGCGGGCTGGAGAAGCAGGGTTACGATGTCGGTTCCGCCGACGGGCTGCCCGGCTTCAAGACCCGGCGCTCGATTGGCGCCTGGCAGGAAAAGAACGGCCTTGCCGCCACCTGCTTTCCCGATGCGAAACTGGTGAAGGCGCTGCGCTAAATTAATTAAGCCGCCTTCGACAACGCCCCATGCGCTTCGGCCAGGATCTCGAACGATTTTACGCGCGCCGCATGGTCGGCTATCTGCGCGGTGACCATCAGTTCGTCGGCGCCCGTGCGGCGGATGAAGGCCTCGACGCCCTGCCGGACCGTTTCGGGCGAGCCGACAACGGCCTGCGAAAGCGCCTGGCCGAGCATGGTTTTCGCGACGGGATCGAGGGCCTGCTCGTAGCCTTCGATCGGCAAAGGCAGCGGCCCGGCGCGGCCGGTACGCAAATTGACGAAAGCCTGCTGCAGCGAGGTGAACAGCAACCTCGCCTCGGCATCGGTCGGTGCCGCAACGACATTAAGCCCCAGCATCACATAGGGCTTGTCGAGTTGCGGCGACGGCTGAAAGCGTGTCCGGTAGACGTCGAGGGCGTGATCCATTTCGGCCGGCGCGAAATGCGAGGCGAAAGCATAGGGCAGGCCGAGGATCGCGGCGAGCTGCGCGCCGTAAAGGCTGGAGCCGAGTATCCACACCGGCACCTGCTGGCCCTCGCCGGGCACGGCGCGGATGCGCTGGCCTTCCTCGGCGGGCTCAAAATAGCGCATCAGTTCGACCACGTCCTGCGGGAACGTATCGACGCCGGCCTCCATGTTGCGGCGAAGTGCGCGCGCCGTCAGCATGTCCGTGCCCGGTG
Source organism: Mesorhizobium sp. A556 (assembly GCF_054489545.1). Classification (NCBI taxonomy): domain Bacteria; kingdom Pseudomonadati; phylum Pseudomonadota; class Alphaproteobacteria; order Hyphomicrobiales; family Phyllobacteriaceae; genus Mesorhizobium; species Mesorhizobium sp. A556. The sequence goes on along the minus strand of NZ_JBTMXA010000011.1, from coordinate 24,395 downwards.
CGCGGCCAAGCCCGAGATCGATGCGGCCCGGATGGAGCGCTGCCAGCGTGCCGAATTGTTCGGCGATGATCAGCGGCGCGTGGTTGGGCAGCATGATGCCGCCCGCGCCGACGCGAATGGTTTTTGTGCCGCCCGCAATATGCGCGATGACGACGGCGGTTGCGGCGCTGGCGATGCCCGGCATGTTGTGGTGCTCGGCCAGCCAGTAGCGCTTGTAGCCCAGCCGCTCGGCATGGCGGGCGAGGTCGAGCGAGTTGGCGAGCGACTGCGAGGCAGAACTGCCTTCGACGATGGGAGACAGATCGAGAACGGACAGAAGGGCCATGAGCGGGTATCCAGTGGGAAGAACAGCACCGGATATAGGGAGCCGCTCTCTCCGCCGCAAACGGCAGGAACCGGATGTCGACGCCCTTTCCACTCCAGCCGGCGAAATGCCGTTTGCCCCTCGCCGAAAATCCCGCTACACCGCCGCCGTTCTTCCATGCCGCCGGGACCCAAGCCGATGAACGACGTCGCCGCCACCGCCGAAATGCAGGCCGCGCTGCTCTCCGCGGCGCTGCCCTACATGCAGCGCTACGAGAACAAGACGGTGGTGGTGAAATATGGCGGGCACGCCATGGGCAATGCTGAACTGGGCAAGGCCTTTGCGCGCGATATCGCGCTGTTGAAGCAGTCCGGCGTCAACCCCATCGTCGTTCATGGCGGCGGGCCGCAGATCGGCGCCATGCTGGCCAAAATGGGCATCGAATCGAAGTTCGAGGGCGGCCTGCGCGTCACCGACGCCAAGACGGTCGAGATCGTCGAGATGGTTCTGGCCGGCTCCATCAACAAGGAGATCGTGGCGCTCATCAACGCCGAGGGCGAATGGGCGATCGGCCTGTGCGGCAAGGACGGCAATATGGTCTTTGCCGAAAAGGCGCGCAAGACCTTCACCGATCCCGACAGCAACATCGAGCGCGTGCTCGACCTTGGCTTCGTCGGCGAGCCGATCGAGGTCGACCGAACCTTGCTCGACCTCCTGGCGCGCTCGGAAATGATCCCGGTGATTGCACCCGTTGCACCTGGGCGCGACGGCCACACCTACAACATCAACGCGGACACCTTTGCCGGCGCGATTGCCGGCGCGCTCGGTGCGACGCGGCTTCTGTTCCTGACCGACGTGCCGGGCGTGCTCGACGCCGACAAGAAACTGATCGACGAACTGACGGTTGCGCAGGCGCGCGACCTCATCATCGACGGCACCATTTCAGGCGGCATGATCCCCAAGGTCGAGACCTGCATCGAGGCCATCGAGCGCGGCGTCGAGGGCGTCGTTATCCTGAACGGCAAGACGCCGCATTCGGTGCTGCTCGAACTGTTCACCGAGCACGGCGCGGGAACGCTGATCGTTCCGTAGCCCCGAGTATCAGGCTTGGGGACCTCACCACATCTCATGCCTGGCGTTGAGTTCTTTCAGAACCGGATGCTCGCGCAGCACGCGGCATAAGCGCTCGATATTCGGCCATGTCGCGCGGGCGCGCGCCGTCTCCGGGTGCCAGCAAAACAGCATCAGCAGATAGATATCGGCAATCGACAGGCGGTCGCCGACCAGCCATTCGCGACCGGCAAGGGCCGCATCGACCACGGCAAGACCCTGGTCCATCTCGACAACCGCCGCCTGCCGGACGGCTTTCTTGCCATCCGGATCGGTCGTGTAGCGGTGGGGGTAGTAGAAGCGCAAATCGGCGGGATAAAGCGACGACGCCATGAACGCCATCCAGCGCAGGAATTGGGCACGATCGGCGGAACCGGCCATCGGAGCCAGATCGGCTTCGGGGTGACGCTCGGCCAGCAGGATGCAGATCGCCGCCGATTCCGTTATCGAAATGCCATCGGGCAAGGTCAGCGCCGGAACCTTGTTCAGCGGGCTGACCGCGAGGAAAGCGGCCTCGGGCCGGTCGGTTTTCGCAACGTCGATCTGCTCGAAGGGCTCGCCGGCCAAAAGAAACGCCGCTTCCACGATAAAGCCGCCGCTGCCCGGCCGCGTATAGAGTGTGTACATCTGGTTTCTCCCGCCATGCCGGCCGGCGGCGATTTGACCATGCAAACGCCCCGCCGCTCAAGCGGCCAGCGACAAGGCCAGTGGGTTTTTCCTGCGGTCCAGGTCGATCTATCAGCTTTGCGGCGTCAGCCGCGCCCTGGTGCTGCGCGGCGTCGCCAGCAAAAGGTTGGTTTCGCTGCCGGTGACGCCCGGTATCAGTCGGACACGGCGCAGCACCGCGTCGAAATCGGTCAGCGTCGCGGTCGCCAGTTCGACCACCAGATCCCAGCGCCCATTGGTGGTGTGGATGGTCGAAACCTCGGCAAAGCCGCCCAGCGCCCGGATGGCCCGGTCGGCGGCGTGGCCTTCGATCTCGATCATCATGATGCCGCGAACCGGCAATTCGACCGCGTCGGCGCGCAGGATGACCGTGTAGCCGACGATCTCGCCGGCGCGTTCCAGCCGCTCGATACGCGAGCGCACCGTGGCGCGAGAAACATCGAGATGGATGGCGAGATCGGACACGGTACGGCGCGCATCGTGGCGCAGCAGCGTGATCAGCTTTTGGTCCAAGGAATCCATGATCTACCAATTCGAGAAACCTTACTGCCGTTTTGATAAGCCATTTCGTTTCATTTGCCAATTCATCCTGTTCAATCCGCCAGTCATTCAGGTTCTGATGGCGGAACGAATTTCGCTTGGGGAAATGGGATGCACTGCACGATACTGGGAGCGCCGGTTCAGGTCGGCTCCGGCCGGATGGGATGCGAGATGGGGCCGAGCGCGCTGCGCACGGCGGGCCTTGCTGGCGCCTTGACCGAACTTGGCCATACGCTGACCGATCTGGGCACGGTGACGCTGCCGGCCGTCAAGCCGGTCAGCCACGCCAACGCCGCGTTGAAGGCGCTGCCGGAAATCGTCGCCTGGACGGATGCGATCGCGCGGGCTTCCTACGAAGCCAGCGCCGACGCCATGCCGATTTTCCTCGGCGGCGACCATGCCATCTCCGCCGGCACGGTCACCGGCCTGTCGCGGCGGGCGGCGGAAGTCGGGCGGCCGCTATTCGTGCTGTGGCTCGACGCGCATCCCGATTTTCACACGCTCGACACCACGACCAGCGGCAATCTGCACGGCGTGCCGCTTGCCTATGCCAGCGGCCAGAAGGGGTTTGCGGGCTATTTCCCCGACCTTGCAGCCGCCGTCTCGCCGGAACGCATCTGCGTGCTCGGCGTGCGCAGCGTCGATCCGGCCGAACGCTCAGCGCTGAATGCCGCCGGCGTCACCGTGCACGACATGCGCGCCATTGATGAGCACGGCATCGCGCCGCTGCTTCGCGAATTCCTGGAGCGCGTGGCGCGCGAGGGCGGCATGCTGCATGTCAGCCTCGATGTCGACTTTCTCGATCCGTCGATAGCGCCTGCCGTCGGCACCACCGTTCCGGGCGGCGCCACCATCCGCGAGGCGCATCTGGTGATGGAGATGCTGCACGACAGCGGCCTCGTCACCAGCCTCGATCTCGTAGAACTGAACCCGTTTCTCGATGAGCGCGGGCGCACGGCAACCCTCATGGTCGATTTGACGGCAAGCCTGATGGGCCGCCGCATCATGGACCGCCCGACACGGAGCTATGGAGCATGACCGCCAAACTGAACGTCGTTCCCTTCGTCAGCGTCGATTCGATGATGAAGCTGGTGCTGGCCATCGGCGTCGAGCGCTTCCTGACTGAACTGGCGGCCTATGTCGAAGAAGATTTCCGGCGTTGGGAACTGTTCGACAAGACGCCGCGCGTCGCCTCGCACAGCGCCGACGGCGTCATCGAACTGATGCCGACCAGCGACGGCCAGCTTTACGGCTTCAAATATGTCAACGGCCACCCCAAGAACATGCGCGAAGGCCGCCAGACGGTCACCGCCTTCGGCATGCTGGCCGATGTCGGCAACGGCTATCCGATGCTGTTGACCGAGATGACCATCCTGACCGCCCTGCGCACCGCCGCCACCTCGGCGGTTGCCGCCAAATATCTGGCGCCGAAGGATGCCGACACGATGGCGATCATCGGCAATGGCGCGCAATCGGAATTCCAGGCCGTCGCCTTCAAGGCGCTGCTCGGCGTCGACAAGCTACGGCTTTTCGATATCGACCGTTCGGCGTCGGAGAAATGCGCGAAAAACCTTGCCGGCATGGGCTTCGACATTACCATCTGCCACTCCGGCCAGGACGCGGTCGAGGGTGCGCAGATCATCACCACGGTCACCGCCGACAAGCAGTATGCGACCATCCTGACGGACAACATGGTGGGCCGTGGCGTCCATATCAACGCGGTCGGCGGCGACTGCCCCGGCAAGACCGAACTGCACCGCGATATCCTGCTGCGCTCGGGCATCTTTGTCGAATACCCGCCGCAAACCCGCATCGAGGGCGAGATCCAGGCGCTCGCGCCGGACCATCCGGTCACCGAATTATGGGAGGTCATGGTCGGCAGCGCGACGGGGCGCACGGATGCTGCCCAGATCACGCTGTTCGATTCGGTCGGCTTCGCCATCGAGGATTTTTCGGCGCTGCGCTATGTGCGCGACCAGCTTGTGGCGACCGGTCTTTTCGAGGAACTGGATTTGCTCGCCGACCCGGACGAGCCGCGCGACCTGTTCGGCATGCTGCTGCGCGCCGCCAAGGCGAACTGAAGTCAACCGCCTCGGTCGGGATTATCAGCCACGAACATCGGCCCGCCCTTGTAGGCGGGAAAGCCGTAGCCGTTTATCATCACCAGGTCGATGTCGCTCGAGCGGGCGGCGATGCCTTCGCCAAGCAGTGCCGCGCCCTCCCCTGCCATGGCCGAGAGCAGCCGCGTCACGATTTCGGACGGGGTGAAGGCGCGGGGCGCAAGCTTGCGGGCCAGGCGCGCTTCCTCGATCAGCGCGGTCACCTGCGGATCGACCGCGCGCTCGCCGCTGGAATAATCGTACCAGCCACGGCCGTTCTTGCGGCCCAGCCGTCCGGCCTCGCACAGTCTGTCGGCGATCGCGACATAACGCTCGGCGGGATCGCGTGTCGCGGCCTGTCTTTTGCGCCGTGCCCAGGCGATCTCCAGCCCGGCCATGTCGCAGACGGCGAAGATGCCCATCGGGAAACCGTAGCTTTCCAGCGCCGCGTCGATCTCCTGCGGCATGGCTCCGTCTTCCAGCATAAACTCGGCCTCGCGGCGATAGGCCGAAAAGATGCGGTTGCCGACAAAGCCTTCGGTAACGCGGCAGACAATGGCCAGTTTGCCAAGGCGCTTGACGAAGACCAGCGCGGTGGCCAGCACATCGGGCGCGGTGGCCGCACAGTCGACGATTTCGACCAGCCGCATGATGTTGGCCGGCGAAAAGAAGTGCAGCCCCAGGACGCGCTCGGGATGCGCGGTCGCTGCCGCGATCGTATCGGGATCGAGATAGCTGGTATTGGTGGCAAGGATGGCGTCCTGCCGCACGATGCCGTCCAGGCGCTTGAACAGTTCGATCTTTATCGCCAGATCGTCGAACACCGCGTCGATGACAAGGTCGGCGACCGCCAGGGCATTTGCGTCGGCCGTTACCGTCAGGTCGGCGAGGCACCGTTCGCGCGCTGCATCTGTCATGCGCCCGGATTTGACCGAGCGGTCGAGTAAAGCCGTTATCCGCTGCCGGCCCTGTTGCGCGGCGTCCGGCGTCTGTTCGAGGCCGATGACACGGTAGCCGGCGGCAAGTGCGGCGGCTGCGATGCCCGCGCCCATCAGGCCAGTGCCGGCGATGCCGACCGTTGCGATTTCAAGCAGGAGCGCCGTGTCCAGCCCCCCGACCCGTCCCGCCGCGCGTTCGGCAAAAAACACATGGCGAAGTGCCACCGATTCGCGCGAGTCGCGCAGGAGCAAGAAAGTTGCCCGCTCCTCGGCAAGCCCCTGCCGCAAGTCGACTTCGCCGGCCAATTTGACGAGACGGACAGCCTCGGCCGGCGCGGCCTGCCCGCGCGCCTTCGAAAGCACGCGCTTCGCGGCCGCTTCGACCAGAGCATCGTCGCCTGCGGGGACCTTCATCGTGCCCGTGCGGCGCAGGGGCATGCCGGCAAGCGTGCGTATGCTCGCCCGTGCGGCGTCGAGGCAATCGGCCGCCACCGCATCGACAAGCCCTATCTCGGCGGCCTCCGGCGCCTTGATCGTGCGGCCGCTGCCGATAAGGTCGATGGCTCGTTCCGTGCCGATCAGGCGCGGCAGGCGCTGGGTTCCGCCGGCACCCGGCACGATGCCGAGCTTTACCTCCGGCAGGCCGAATGTCGCTTTATCGCTGGCGACCCGGCCGTGGCAGACCAGCGCGATCTCCAGTCCGCCTCCCAGCGCCGCGCCGTTGATGGCGGCAACGACCGGTTTGTCGAACGCCTCGATCCGCTCGACCAGATCGGGCAGCGTCGGTTCAGCCATCGGCTTGCCGAACTCCCTGATGTCGGCCCCCGCGATAAAGGTGCGACCGGCACCGATTATAACCACGCCGGCGACGTCGCCATGCGCTGCCGCCTGCTCCAGCGCTTCGGCCAACCCTTGCCGCACATGCGCCGACAACGCGTTGACGGGCGGGTTGTCGATGGCAACGACGAGGATGCCGTCCGTGACTTCGCCCGAGACACTTTGCGAAAAGCGGATCGCGGTCATGAACCTTGCCTCATTCCGGCCAACCTCATTCCGGAACTACGGCGGTCGCCTGGATTTCGATCTTGGCGCGGTCCTCGATCAGGGCGACGACCTGCATCGCCGCCATGGCGGGGAAATGCCGGCCGATGATATCACGATAGGCCTGGCCGATGCCGGGCAGGTTCTGCGCATATTCCTGCTTGTCGACGAAATACCAGGTCATGGACGTGATGTGCTGGGGACCGGCCCCGCCGGCGCGCAGGACGGCGACGACATTTTCCAGCGTCTGGCGTACCTGCCCGACAAAATCGTCGGTCTCGAACTGGCAATTGCCGTTCCAGCCGATCTGCCCGCCGACGAAGATGGTCTTGCCCTTGGCGGCGATGCCGTTGGAATAGCCGATCGGCTTGGCCCAGCCTTCCGGCTGCAAGATGTCATGCATCGACTTGTCTCCAGATGTCGTCATTTCGCCGCCTTCATCAATTCGCGGCCAATGATAAGTTTTTGCACTTCGGTCGCGCCTTCGTAGATGCGCAGCGCCCGGATTTCGCGGTAAAGCCGCTCGACGATCTCGCCGACGCGAACGCCACGCCCGCCGAACAGTTGCAGCGCCTGGTCGATGACCCATTGCGCGTTCTCGGTCGCCGTCAGCTTGGCCATCGCCGCCTCGCGCGTCGCCGGCAGTTTCTGCACGTCGCGCCGCCATGCCGTGCGGGCGGTCAGGAGGGCTGCGGCATCGATTGCCGTGGCCATCTCGCCCAGCGTGCTTTGCGCGGTCGGCAGATCGGCCAGCGTCGCCCCGAACATTTTTCGCGCCTGCGCATGGGCGACGGCTTCGTCCAGAGCGCGGCGGGCAAAGCCAAGTGCCGCCGCTGCAACCGATGGTCGGAAAATATCCAGCGTGCGCATGGCGATCTTGAAGCCTTCGCCCGGACTTCCAAGAAGCTGCGACGCGGGGATGCGGCAGCCATCGAAACGGATGCGGGCCAGCGGATGCGGCGCGATGGTTTCGATCCGCTCCACGATGGTAAAGCCGGGCGTATCGGCAAACACCACGAAAGCAGAGATGCCGCGCGTGCCGGGGGCTTCGCCGGTGCGGGCAAAGACCGTGTAGAAATCGGCGATGCCGCCATTCGAGATGAAGGTTTTTTCGCCGTCGAGCACATAGGCGTCGCCGTCGCGCAGCGCCGTGCAGCCCATGGCCGCGACATCCGACCCGGCGTCCGGTTCGGTCAGCGCGAAGGCCGAAATCAACTCGCCCCTGGCGATTTTGGGCAGGACGGCCTGCTTGATCGCGTCGGTTCCCGACAGGCTGATCGCGCCGGTGCCCAGCCCCTGCATGGCGAATGCGAAGTCGGCGAGGCCGTCGGCATAGGCAAGCGTCTCCCGCGCGATGCACAGTGCGCGGCTGTCGATTTCTTTCGACGCGCCGCCATAGGCCTGCGGCACGCAATGGCGCAGGAAGCCGGCCGCGCCGAGTTGTTTCACCAGAGCCTTGCAGGCTGCATCGGCGTCGGCGTGATCGATGACACCCAGCCCGTTGGCCGCGATGAAGCCATCCAGGTCGCCAGCAAGCGCGCGATGCTCCTGCCCGAAGAACGGCCATTCGAGGTGATCGCGCGAGGGGGCGCGTAGCGCGTCAGTGCCATGCGCGGCCATCGCTCAGTCTCCCTTGAAGGCGGGTTTTTCTTTGGCGGCAAAGGCTTCGAAGGCGCGGCGGAAATCGCCGGTCGCCATGCAAATCGCCTGCGCCTGCGCCTCGGATTCGAGGATTTCCTCGATGCCCATCGACCATTCCTGATCGAGCATCTTCTTGGTCATGGAATGCGCGAACCACGGACCGTCGGCGAGATTGCGGGCAAAGCGCTGCGCCTCGCCGAGCAGGGCGGCGCGATCATGCAGACCGTTATAAAAGCCCCAGGCATGACCTTCGGCTGATGTCATGACCCGGCCGGTAAACAGCAATTCCGCCGCGCGGCCCTGGCCGATGATGCGCGGAAGGATCCCGCAGGCACCCATGTCCGCGCCGGCCAGGCCAACGCGCGTGAACAGGAAGGCGGTCTTGGCTTCCGGCGTGGCAAGGCGATAATCCGCCGCCATCGCCAGAATGGCGCCGGCCCCGGCGCAGATGCCATCGACGGCGGCAATGATCGGCTGCGGGCAGGCGCGGATCTGGCGCACCAGATCGCCGGTCATGCGGGTGAAGTCGATCAGGTCCGGCATCGCCATTTTCGTCAGCGGCTCGATGATCTCGAACACGTCGCCGCCCGACGAAAAACTGCCGCCGGCTCCGGTCAGCACCACGGCGCGAACGTCGCTGGCGCGGTGCAGCAAGCGGAACAGGTCGCCCAGTTCCTCGTAGCTTTCGAAGGTCAGCGGGTTCTTTTGCTCGGGCCGGTTGAGCGTGATGGTGGCGACGCGGCCATCCTCATCGGTCTCGAACAGGAAATGTTTGGCCTTGTGGCCTTTGAAGGGGTGGCGCTTGGCCTGCATTTCACTGGTCATTTTCAGCTTCCCATCACTTCGCCGCCGGCCACCGGAATGGCCTGCCCGGTTATTGCCGTCGCATTGTCGCCGACCAGCCACAGCACCGCGTCTGCGACTTCTTCAGGCGTCACCAGTCGTCCTTGCGGGTTCGCGCGCGCCAGCGCGGCCCGCGCCTCGTCGGCCGTGCGGCCAGTTTTGCCGGTGATCGTCTCGACGGCACCTTCCAGCAGCGGCGTATCGGTGTAGCCGGGGCACACCGCGTTGACGGTGATGCCGGTGCGCGCCAGTTCCAGCGCCAGCGAGCGCGTCAGGCCGATGACGCCATGCTTGGAGGCGCAATAGGCCGACACGTAAGGATAGCCGGTCAGGCCGGCCGTGCTGGCGACATTGACGATCTGACCTTTTTTCATTCGGCGGATCGATGGCAGCACCGCTTGGGTTACCAGAAACACGCCGGTCAGATTGATGCCGATGATACGGCTCCACAGCTCGAGCCCGGTTTTGTCAAAAGGTGCTGACGCCGCTTCGCCGGCGCAATTGACCAGCACCGACACGTCGCCATGCGCCGCGAGTGCCCGTTCCACGCCGCGTTCAACGGCTTGGCTGTCGGTGACATCAAAACCATCGACCACAAAGCCGGTGCCGCCGCCCGCTGCGATTTCTTGCAAAACGCTTTCAAGCGGTATCGCGCGCCGTCCGGCCAGCGATACGGAAAAGCCTTTCGCCGCCAGCGCCAGCGCGATGGCGCGGCCGATGCCGCTGCCGGCACCCGTCACGAAGGCATGCCTGGCGGCGCTCATCGGGTCTTGCCCGCGTCAAGCGCTGCGCGCGCCAGATTGTTCTCGTATTGCGCGCGGGCCGAATAATACTGTTTTGGCCAGGCCAGGCCGGCATAGCCGATCCTGGCCGCCTCATGCAGGGCGAAGGACGGGTCGGCCAGATGCGGCCGGGCAATCGCGCATAGATCGGCGCGGCCGGCGGCGATGATCGAATTGGCATGGTCGGCTTCCGAAATCGCCCCGACCGCGATGGTGGCGATGTCGATCTCGTTTCGGATCTTGTCGGAAAACGGCGTCTGGAACAGGCGTCCATAGACCGGTTTTTCTTCCTTGACGACCTGACCGGAAGAGCAATCGACAAGGTCCGTTCCTGCGTCCTTGAACATCTGCGCAAAAATGGCCGCATCGTCCGGCGTGTTGCCGCCCTCGAACCAGTCATTGGTGGAAAGGCGAACCGAAGTAGGCTTCTCCTGCGGCCACACGGCGCGAATGGCGCGAAAAACTTCGAGCGGGAAGCGCGCGCGGTTTTCGTGGCTGCCGCCATAGTCGTCGTCACGGTGGTTGGTCAGCAGCGACAGGAAGCTGGACAGAAGATAGCCGTGCGCGGCATGTAGTTCGAGAATGTCGAAGCCGATTTCTGCGGCGCGCTCGGTTGCCGAAACGAAATCGGCGATCACGCGGTCCATGTCCTGCCGGGTCATGGCGCGGGGCGTGTCGGAATGCTCCAGGTACGGCAGGGGCGACGCCGAGATCAACGGCCAGCCGCCTTCGCTCAACGGTTCGTCGCCGCCTTCCCAGGCGACGCGGGTGGCGCCCTTGCGCCCGGCATGGCCAAGCTGGATGCCGATCCTGGCTTGTGTCTCGCGGTGCACGAAATCGACGATGCGCTTGAAACCTTTAGCCTGCTCGTCGTTCCATAGGCCGAGGCAGCCGGGCGTGATGCGGGCGTCCGGCGACACGCAGGTCATCTCCGGAAAGATCAGCGCGGCACCGCCCATGGCTCGCGCGCCAAGATGCACCATGTGGAAATCGTCCGGCATGCCATCCGTGGCCGAATACATCGCCATCGGCGAAACCACGATGCGGTTGTGGAGCGTCAGGTCGCGGACCGTGAAGGGCGTGAACATGGGCGGCGGAACAGTACCGTTCGGTGCAGGATCGACGCCGGCGCGCTCGGCGAACCAGCGCTCGTAATTCTCGAGCCATGTCTTGTCGCGCAGCCGCAAATTCTCGTGGCTGATGCGCTGCGAGCGCGTCAACATCGAATACATGAACTGTTCCGGCTCCAGCGTGTCGGCGTAGCGGGTGCCGACGACCTCGAACCATTCCATTGCGTTGCGGGCGGCGTTCTGGATGCGCGCGACATCGACGCGGCGCACCTCTTCATACGCCGCCAGAACCGCCGGAATGTTGGCGGCGTCGTGGCCGGCGATATCGAACTGTTTTGTCAGTTCGATCGCATCGTCGAGCGCGAGCTTGGTGCCCGACCCGATGGCGAAATGCGCGGTGTGCGCGCTGTCGCCCATCAACACGACATGGCTGTTGCCGTTGAAATGACTCCATTTCTCGCAGATCAGCCGGCCGAAATTCAGCCATGCCGAGCCGCGCAGATGGCGCGCGTTGCCCATCAATTTGTGGCCGTCCAGCGTATCGGCAAACAGCTTTTCGCAAAAGGCGATCGACTGGTCCTGGTCCATCTCGCCAAGGCCGTGCGCGTTGAAAACGTCCTCGGTCGTCTCGACGATGAAGGTCGAGGTGTTGTCGTCGAAGCGGTAGATATGCGCCTGGAACCAGCCATGGTCGGTTTTGCGGAAATCGAAGGTGAAGGCGTCGAAGCGCTTGTCGGTGCCGAGCCAGACATAGCGGTTCGGCCGCATGACCATGTCGGGCTTGAAGATGCCGGCGTATTTGGCGCGGATCTTCGAGTTCACGCCATCGGCGGCGATGACAAGATCGGCGTCCGCGAATTCCTCGTCGCTTAGCACTTCACGCTCGAACACCAGTTCGACGCCAAGCTCGATGCAGCGCTCCTGCAGGATGTTGAGCATCTTCTTGCGGCCGATGCCGACAAAGCCATGGCCGCTGGTGCGGATCTTGCGGCCCTTGAACACCAGTTCGATATCGTCCCAGTGGTTGAAAGCGTCCTCGATGCTGGCCGCCGTCTTCGGGTCCCACTGGCGCATCGACTGCATGGTCGCGTCGGAAAACACGACGCCCCAGCCGAACGTGTCGAAGGGCCGGTTGCGCTCGACCACCTTGACCTGATGCGCGGGATGCTGGAGCTTCATCAAAAGGCCGAAATAAAGCCCGGCTGCTCCGCCTCCGATACAGACAATGCGCATGGACGACCTCCCGTGGCAGCACCCTCCGCACGAAAACAGGAGGCGTATTTATGCCACGTTTCGAAGAATAGGCTTCTTCCCCTGAATTTCAAGCTTAAAAGCTTTAAGCTTGAAATTGTTTACCGAGAACGCTTCCTCGCGAGTGCCGGATGCCGCGATCAGGTCCGCGTGGTCCCGCCCTTCGCGGACTGGCCCAATGCCGCGACGATGGAGCGCTTGAGCACGGCGAGTTCATCGAGCAGCTTGGCTTCGTCCTGCGGCGCCATTTCGCCGAAAAGCTCGGCTATCCATTCGGCGTGGGCTGCCGCCATCTTTTCGAACTGGGTGCGCCCGAACGGGGTCAGGGCGATGATCTGCACGCGCCTGTCGCTTGGCGATGTGGTGCGGCTGATAAAGCCGTCCTCGACCAGCCGCTCCACCAGCACGCTGATGTTTCCGGGCGACACCATCATCCGCTTGGAAACCTCGCCCAGCACCATGCCGTCATGGGCGCGCACCAATTGCGCCATCAGGTCGAAGCGCGGAAGCGTCGAATCGAACTCCGTGCGCAGGCGTCGCCGCACTTCCGTTTCCACCAGCGTCGAGCAGGTGAGCAGGCGCAGCCAAAGCCGCAACTCGGAGCCGTGGTCGCCGGGCGATTCCAGAACCTTCGTCTCGCCGTCGACCCATGCGGTCGGCTTTTCGTCCATGCCGGAAATCTCGCCCATTTCCCTATCGTCCGCCTCAGATCATCCTGACCGGCCTTATAGGCGATAGTTGCCCAAGGCACCACTTAGTTCAAGTCAGGAGTATTTTTTGGACGCTTCCGGCACGAAACGACGAAGCGCGTGCGTCCATTCGGGCGCACGCGCTTTAAAGCGATTGGCGGTTCAGCCGAGCGTCAGCCGAATTTCGGGTCGAGCGAGCCGCTCTTGTAGCGCTTGGCCATCTCGGCGACCGGAATGGGCCGGATCGACGAGGCGTGGCCGGCGGTGCCGAATTCCTCGAAACGCTGCTTGCACAGCTTCGTCATCGCCGCCATCGCCGGCTTCAGGTATTTGCGCGGGTCGAACTCGCTCGGGTCCTCGGTCAGCACCTTGCGGATCTGTCCGGTCAGCGCCATGCGGTTGTCGGTATCGATGTTGATCTTGCGCACGCCGTTCTTGATGCCGCGCAGGATTTCCTCGATCGGCACGCCCCAGGTCGGCTTCATCTTGCCGCCATAGGCGTTGATGATGTCCTGCAGTTCCTGCGGCACCGACGACGAGCCGTGCATGACCAGATGCGTGTTCGGCAGCTTGCGGTGAATTTCCTCGATGACGTTCATGGCCAGCACCGAACCGTCGGGCTTGCGCGTGAACTTATACGCGCCGTGCGAGGTGCCCATGGCGATCGCCAGCGCATCCACCTTGGTTTCGGCCACGAACTTGACCGCCTCGTCCGGATTGGTCAGCAACTGGTCGTGGCTGAGCTTGCCCTCGGCGCCGTGGCCGTCTTCCTGGTCGCCCATGCCGGTTTCCAGCGAGCCCAGCACGCCGAGTTCGCCTTCCACCGAAATGCCGCCGAGATGCGCCATGTCGGCGACGGTTCGGGTGACGCCGACATTGTAGTCCCAGTCGCCGGGGGTCTTGCCGTCAGCATGCAGCGAGCCGTCCATCATCACCGAGGTGAAACCGGACTGGATCGCGGTCATGCAGGTGCCGGGTTCGTTGCCGTGATCGAGATGCACGCAGACCGGAATATGCGGATAGATTTCCGTCACCGCGTCCATCATGTGCTTGAGCATGATGTCGTTGGCATAGGTGCGCGCGCCGCGCGATGCCTGCAGGATGACCGGCGCGTCGCAGGCGTTTGCCGCCTCCATGATGGCGAGCGCCTGTTCCATGTTGTTGATGTTGAAGGCCGGCACGCCATAACCGTGTTCTGCGGCATGGTCGAGCAGTTGCCTGAGTGTGATGCGGGCCATTTGTCCTCCGTGGTCCTGAAAAGCAACGTTTAACGACGCGGGGCGCAAGGCGGCAATTTCTCGACGCCAAACGCCCACTCGCCCCGTTCATGGCCAAAAGCCGGGCGTTTGTCGAGTGGTGTTCATCTGTCCGCGGCCAACTTGCGGTTTGAGCCATGAAGTGTGAAATTGCGCCGATTCAAGGGTGCCGCGCGGTCTTTTGCCGAAGCAGGCTTATCCCGTCGGGAGACCGTGTTGAGCCATCTCGATCGCTCGCTGATTGCGAACCTGCCTCAGTTCGAGGGCATGGAGCCGCGTGATCTCGATCACGTGCTGGGGGGTGCCCGTGCGCAGCGCGTTGCGCGGGACGCCACGATCTTCGAGCAGGAAGGCGAGGCGCATTTCTTCTACCTGTTGCTGGACGGGCATGTGCGCGTGGTGAAAACCACGGCGGACGGCCAGCAGGTGATCGTTCGCTACATCAGCGCCGGCGAATTGCTGGGCATCGCGCACGCGCTGGGGCGCACCACCTATCCGGCGAGCGCGATCGCCGCGGTCGACTGCGTCGTGCTTGCCTGGCCAAGCCGTCTGTGGGCAGAATTTTCGCAGCTTTACCCGGCCTTCGGCGCCGCGACATACCGAACGGTCGGTGCGCGGCTGCAGGAAGCCCATACGCGTGTCGTCGAAATGTCCACGCAGCAGGTGGAACAGCGTGTCGCGCACGCCTTGCTGCGCCTGGTAAAGCAGACCGGCAAGAAGTCGGACGAAGGGATCCTGATCGATTTTCCGATCTCGCGGCAGGACATCGCCGAAATGACCGGCACAACGCTGCACACGGTAAGCCGCCTGCTCAGCCTGTGGGAGACGAAAGGGCTGGTGCGCAGCGGCCGGCAAAAGGTGACGATTGTCGAACCGCACCGCCTGCTCCTGCTTGCCGAAGGGCGTTTGCAGAAAGACTGATTACAGGCAGCTTTCCGCCGGTGCGCGGTGCCTGAGCCTCGTCGGATAAGGAAAAACGTCGTGGTGGTGGAGAAAAAAATGGTGCGCTTAGGTGACTCGAACACCTGACCCCGTCATTACGAATGACGTGGACCTGTTTTCGTTCATGTTCCGTACCTTTCCCCGCGTTTCCGCAACCTACTGGTTTTTAGTTCGTTTCATGTTATGTTCTTTCCTGTCGTTTCCGGGAGATGCCTTTTCGGGGGTGCCCTGGGGGTGCCCCGCAGATTTGAAAGCACTGACATGTCGCCAACTCAGAAGTCGGTCAAAATCACCAAACGTGTCGTTGATGCCATCAAGCCCAACGACACCGATGTCTATGTTTTTGACAACGAGCTCATTGGCTTCGGCATTCGCGTTCGCAAGACCGGAGCGATGTCCTATATCGCGCGGTATCGAGCCGCTTCTGGCAGATCGGCCCCTGTGCGGCGGATCACTATCGCTAAGGTAGGCAAGATCACCCCGGATCAAGCCCGCGACCGCGCGAAAGAGCTGCTTGCCGATGTCGTGAAGGGTGCCGATCCTGCAAAGGAACGATCGGAATATCGCAAGGCTCCCACCTTCGAAGAAGTCGCCAAAAAATTCCTGGAACACATAGAGGCCAAGCGCAAACCGGCGACGGCCCTTTCGTACAAGCAACTCCTTGCCAAACATGCCTATCCGGCTTTCGGCAATAAGAAGGCCGGGGAGGTATCAGCCGAGGATATTGAAAAGCTGCATTTGAGGTTAGCGGACAAACCGATGGCGGCGAACAGGATCCGGGCGATTATCAGTTCCATGTACAATTGGGCGACGACCGGGAAGAAGAAGCATCTCCCCGGGCATACGGAAAACCCCACTGCGGGACTGACCAAGTATGCTGAAACGCGCCGCGAGAGATTTCTCACCACCGATGAAATTTCGCGTCTTGCGGCAGCCATCCACGAAGGTGAGACGAAGGGCATCCCGTGGGAGCCTGATGTTACGAAAAACATCAAGCACTCAAAGAAGCCTCACAATCGTTTCGTCAAAATCAACCCATCGGTGGCCTTGGCGCTCCGTTTGCTGCTGCTCACCGGAGCCAGGCTCCGTGAAATCCTCCATCTGAAATGGGAGCATATTGATTTTGAGCGCGGCCTCTTGTTGCTTCCCGATAGCAAGACCGGTCAGAAGACCATTATTCTTAACGCCCCTGCTCTGGCTCTTCTGGCAGCCGCCCCGAGGTTAGGCGTCTACGTTGTAGCCAGCGACAGCGCCGGCACCGAAGATGAAAAACCGCGTGCGGATATCAAAAAGCCATGGGCCGCCATCACCAAACGCGCCGGACTGGGCAGCCTTCGCATTCATGACCTTCGGCATAGTTTCGCCAGTTTCGGTGCTGGTGGCGGAATGGGCCTTCCTCTGATTGGTAAATTGCTAGGTCACTCGCAACCGGCGACGACCGCCCGTTACGCGCATCTCGACGCCGATCCGGTTCGGCGGGCGTCAAACCAGATCGGGCAACGCATTGCAGAAGCGATGGATGGCGAGAGCAAGCCGCCAAAAGACAATGTGATTCAGATAGCCGGAAAAGGCTGACACAAACCGCAGGGATAGGAGGCATCCGACAAGCCGGTAAGCACCACCGGTTTCCCTGCGGCCCTCGAGGTGCATCGTGAGGTGTGGCGATGGATGCGCGGCTGCAACGTCTACGGTCTGATATTGAACGAAACCGGGCCTATAAATTTTGGGGTGACTTAAGTTCATGGCCGTTTGATGCCCCCGAATATGTATTTATTCCAAGGGCGCTCGACATGTTGGGTAGAAGCCTTTTTGCCAACGAGTGGCCACCAGAAATACTCAGCATCCGCAAATCCCCCCAGTTCGGGGACGTTATACTGTCACTCCGAGAGCATTGCGCCTTTGGGCGGCTCGTCGCAGCAATTCAGCGGTACGATGGAACATTTGAGCCGATCCCCGCTGAAATATGGAATACCCGGGATTATGAACAGTGGTTCGCCACCGATTTTAAGGCACCGAGTACGGCTACAGGAAAACATGGCCACTCTTCGGCTGCTGTTCCTGACTGCTGGTTGTTCGTGGAGAGAGCCGGCTTCAGCGCGCTCACGGTCACCGTAAATCATCCAGTGGAAGGTTCCGAAACTTATCAATCTTCCTACATGCAGCTTATGTGCGACGCTGTGCGTGACTTGGGTATCTCGCTAGATAACCAGTCCAAGGTTGAGGAAGTAATCAAGCCCTATTTGCTGGAGCAGTGGAAATTGCGTGGCCTGCCCGAGAGCAAGAAAGCTCGAGAAGTGATGGCAACGATGTTGAGAAACCCAGAAAGCCAGAAAGGTCGAGCGCTCAAAAAGGGGTAACCCCTTAATGTAATTATTTTTCAGCTAGTTAAGGGCTGGGGTGATCCCTTTTTAACACCTCCGAACTGTCGAAGGGATGGCGGGTTTACCCCTTCGACATTACGACCCGCTCCATGATGTTCCTGCTGTTAGCCGCGATTGCGCGGTGTTTCAGACAGAAGGAACTACCATGAACGACCCCTTTCCGGCACGCCAGATGCTCCGCACGCCACAGGCTGCGCAGTATCTCGGCATCTCTGCATCATCGTTGAATAAATATCGCGTCTTCGGCGGCGGCCCTGTCTTCTGCAAGGTCGGCCGCTCGGTCGTCTACAACCCCACCGACCTCGACGCATGGCTGGCATCGTGCCGCCGTACCTCTACGTCTGATAATGGCAAGGAGGCTGCGTAAAATCATGCACCTCCAAAACGAAACCGCCGCCCCGACTGGCATCGGGAACGGCGGAAAAGGTATTTCGAAAGCGTTGACTGCCGAGAGATACCAAAACCCCTCCACCACTGCAACGGAAATCGCCACCAGCATCATCGCGGCGCGCTTCCGTCTGTCTCCCTACATGGCCCGCCTCGTTTGCGAATTGGCCCAGATCGGGGGGCGCGCGTGATGGAGGTCAAACACCTTCCGATTGAAGAAATTCGGTACCGTACGGACGCCCGCCAGCGTAGCTATGAAGCGCTGGCGGAGCTTGAGGCTTCCATCAACAAGATCGGCTTGATCAATCCGATCCGTGTCCGTGCGGTTGGCGATGCCTACGAAGTGATTGCCGGCGCTCATCGTCTCCAGGCACTCGACCTGCTTGGCTGGCGCGAAATCCCCTGCATCATCACGACTGACGACGACATTGCCGCTGAAATGGCGATGATCGCGGAAAACCTGCATCGCGCGGAACTCACGGCGCTGGAGCGTGACGTTCAGATCGCGCGTTGGGCAGAACTTGAGGTGCAGAGACTGCCGGCGCAGGTTGCGCCGGCAGTCCTGTCTGATGGTCGAAATGCTGGTCCGCAGCACAGCCCGAGCGGTATCAATGCCGCCTCTCGTGGGCTTGGCATCGAACGCACCGATGCCCAGCGCGCCGCAAAGGTTGCCAGCCTCTCGGACGAGGCAAAGGAAGCTGCCCGCGAAATCGGCCTGGACAACAATCGCACGGCGCTTTTGGAGGCGGCAAAATATCCGACCCCAGAGGCACAGGTGCAGGCGCTCCAGCAGCGCAAGGCGGGCGGCATTGCTTCCCGTTTCGCGCCAGCCACCACTCTTTCTCAGCCTGAGGTGCCGTCCAGGATATTCGAGCGGTTCGTTTCTCTGGTCGATGAGATCGAGGCGGTGCCGATCCCCGAATTGCACCAGTCGGCGGGCCGCCATCGCTCTGTCCTCGGACAGCGTGCATCCGGCCTTGCCGACCGCATGGGCAAGATCATGGAGGCCCTGGACTAATGAGCCACTATCGCAAGATCGATGTTCGTATTTGGAACGACGCGAAGTTCAATAGCCTGAGCGCAGATGGCAAACTGGCGTTCTTCATGCTCCTGACACACCCGATGATGACCGCCCTTGGCGCGATGAGGGGCACACCGGAAGGCCTCGCATCGGAAATCGGAATGGACCCGGAACCGTTCAAGGAAGGGTTCCGGGAACTGTTGCTGAAAGGGATGGTGGAACACGAAACGGATGGTCGCCTGATCGCCCTCCCAAACTTCCTGAAATACAACCCGCCAGCCAACCCGAACGCGGTCAAATCGTGGGTGAGGTCCCTTGAATTTCTCCCCGAGTGCCCACTGAGAAACCTTGTAATTCAACGGGCTAGGCTGTCTGCAAAAGGGTTCAAGGAACCGTTGCCAGAACCGTTCCTTGAACCAGAGAACAGAGAGCAGAGAACAGAGAATTACTATCCTACTATCCAAGGGGGAGAGTTTTCAGAACTAGGTACTGTAGGGGATGGGGGCAGCCGCCTGGCGCTCGCTGTCGTCAACGGCGGCATAATTGGCGGGGAGGACGAGCTATGAAGTTCACCCTCCTTGGCCACCAGGAGCGTGCTCTCGACATGCTTCGTCACTCTCTGGCCATTGGCCATAAGCGCCCGATGATCCAGAGCCCGACCGGCAGCGGCAAAACCGTTATCGGCACGGCCATAGTCGAAGGCGCATTGCGGAAGGGCAACCCGGTACTGTTCACCGTGCCGTTTCTGAGCTTGGTCGATCAGACCGTCGAGCGGTTCGCTGAACAGGGCATCCACAGCATCGGCGTCATGCAGGGCTATCATCCGGCGACCGATGCCGACCAGCCGGTGCAGGTGGCAAGTATTCAGACGCTCATGCGCCGCAATCTTCCACGAGCCGCCATAGTCATGATTGACGAGGCGCACCGCTGGTTCGATTTCTACGGCAAGTGGATGGCAATGCCCGATTGGCAGAACATTCCATTTATCGGCTTGTCGGCAACGCCATGGGCGAAGGGCCTCGGCAAACACTACGACGATCTGCTGATCCCGACGACGACGAAGGCGCTTATCTCGGAGGGCTTCCTTTCGCCGTTCCGCGTATTTGCTCCGGCCCACCCCGATCTGACGAACGTACGCACGGTGGCCGGCGACTATCACGAAGGCCAGCTTTCCGTTGCCATGAGCCAACCCGTCCTGATCGCGGATACGGTATCGACATGGCTCCGGCTGGGTGAGGATCGCCCGACGCTCTGCTTCGCGGTTGACCGCGCCCACGCTCGCAAGCTTGCTGACCAGTTCGAAGCGGCAGGCGTGCCTACCGGCTATGTGGACATGGATACGCCGTCAGACGAGCGCCGTCGGATCGGTGAACGCCTGAAGCATGGTCAGATCAAGGTCGTGTGCAACGTCTACACGCTCACGACCGGCGTTGATTGGGATGTGCGCTGCATCATCCTGGCTCGCCCTACCAAGTCGGAAACGCTGTTCACGCAGATCATCGGGCGCGGACTGCGCACCGCCGCCGGCAAGGTGGATTGCCTGATCCTCGATCATAGCGACACAACGCTTCGCCTCGGCTTCGTGGATGATATCCATCACGATCGTCTCGACATGAGCGCGCACCAGAAGGGGAGCAACTCCCGAAAAGACCGCGATACCCCGTTGCCGAAGGAATGCTCTGCATGCTCGCGTTTGAGCCACCCGGCGTCCGCAAGTGCCCCTCCTGCGGTTTCGAGCCCGAGCGGCAATCGCCCATCGAAGAACGGCAAGGCGAATTGATCGCGCTGAAGGGCAAGCGGAAGGATAACCGGGAGGCCACACACGAAGAAAAACAGCGGTTCTATTCGATGCTGCTCTGGCTCCAGCAGGAGCGCGGATATGCGTCTGGCTATGTGGCGCACAAGTTCAAGGATCGCTTCGGCGTCTGGCCACGCGCCATGGAGGATCGCACGGCCGAGCCCGATGCTGTGTTCTTGAACTGGACCAAGTCCAGGCAGATTGCGTGGGCGAAGGGGAAAAAGAAGCAGGAGGCGGCCCATGCAGCGTGAACCGATATGGGAACGCGCCCACGGACGCTGGCCAGGTATCCTTGCGGCGATAGGCGTCCCGTCGAAGGCCCTCAGGAATAAGCATGGTCCCTGTCCCATGTGTGCCGGCAAGGATCGGTTTCGCTTCGATGACAAGGGCGGCAACGGCACCTGGATTTGTAATCAGTGCGGGGCCGGCAATGGTGTCCAACTCGTTCAGATGTTCATGCGGACAGATTTCAAAGGTGCTGCGCAGGAGATCGAAAAGCATCTGGACGCTGCCCTGATGCTGCCAACGCGCGAGGGCCAGCGTCAAGATGACGGCAAGATGCGCGAGGCGATGACTGCGATTTGGCATCGTGCCAAGCCGATCACGCTGGATGATGCTGCCGGGCGATATCTGAATCGCCGCCTTGGCCTGACAGCATTCCCGCCAACTCTGCGTCAGGTGGCGGACGAACGGTATGTTGAGACAGGACAGCGCGCCACGTGGCATCCCGCAATGATTGCACGTGTTGATCCGAGCGACGAAGCCAGGGCCGCCGGAGAGCGTGCGGCGCTTCATCGAACCTATTTGACCCCGGATGGCTTCAAGGCTGAGGTGTCGTCGCCTCGCAAGATGATGGGAGCCATGCCGGCCGGCGCGGCTGTTCGGCTAATGCCTCACGGCGATATTCTCGGGATTGCCGAGGGCATCGAGACCGCATTCGCGGCTGCCGAGCTTTTCGGTGTCCCGGTCTGGGCGGCACTCACCGCCGATCTGCTCCAGGCGTGGGAACCTCCAACGTCGGTCCAAACGGTGATGGTATTCGGCGACAATGATGCAAGTCTGACCGGGCAAGCAGCGGCGTTTGGGCTTGGTCGTCGCCTTCGTGCCAAAGGGGTTGGGGCATCCGTGGAAATACCAGCCCGCACAGGAACCGACTGGAACGATGTCTTGAATGATCGCCGGGTGCTTGCAGCATGACGGTCCATTGCGCGTCCAATTTGGACATCGGGAAATTCCGCAAGGTCTATGCGCTGGTGACGGGCGGTTTGACCGAAGGCGAGCGTATGGCGGCGGAAGCCCGCGCCGAAGTCATGGCAGCTAAAGCCGGCCTGACGCTGAAACAGGCCGTGTCCGATTTGGACGCTCAGCCTGCCGTGAAGCCCGTCAATTTCTTTGAGGGCTTCGATGACTGGATGGAGGGCAAGGAGCCGGGATACAAATTAAAAAGGGCACGCGAGCATGCTGAGAGGCAGACCCGATACGCGGCGCGGCGCTCGGAAATCCTGAAAGAGTTCGGCACCGTCCGCGCCTTCATGGACCCGACGCCGAATGAATTGCTGCTGCTGGAGGCGGGAAAACCGTTCGTCACAAAGAGGTCGTCCTATGTCGATGTGTGCGGCACGAGGCGACAAGGTGCCAGCGAGTTTGCTGGCGTGGCGGGACAGCTTTTCAAGCTGGACGATGTGAACCCGAACGCAATCGTAGCCATCAAGGCGGCGCTACCCTTCCCGGCCTGTATCCGCGATGCCTTCGAGGAATTGAAGGTTTGGGACAGGCTGAACCGTGACCGGGCGCATTTCTACGATCATCACGAATATTATTTCGATCTGCCGATTGAACTGCGGGTCGAATTGCTACGCGACCTGATGAGGACGCAGCCGGTCACGTCGTGGGCCGATCTGGAAGCACGGTTCCACTACAAGGCATATGACTGGCAGCAACAGTGGATTGACGATCTGGAATTTGAAGACCCGGAATGGTCCCGCCTGTTCGATGATTTTCGCATCCTTCGAGCCAAGGCAGAAGATGGGCGGCAAGCGCCTGTCCAATCTGGACGGCGCACCAATGCAGAAAAGCGCGCTGACGTACTGTCCATGCTGACGACTGGCCCGGAACTTTCAGACCGCGAAATTGCCCGCCGTGTCGGTGTCAGCCCGCAAACGGTGAATACCTGGCGGAAGAAGAGCGAGCGTCCGTAGACGTGCCCGTTCATCATGTTCGGGGAGAGCCTGGCGAAGATACTGGCGTGGTTTCGGGGTTGAGCGCAACAAAAAGCCCCACCGAAGCGGGGCTGAGTTGGTAGGTGGGGAGGCGCTGGGAGGGAGCACCTCGACAGCTAGGCTACCCGGCACACGATGAGACGCAACTTAATTGGGTTGGGCCAACAAAAAGCCCCGGTGGTGAGCCGAGGCTGGGGGAGGTGGTTGACGCGGCAACCATTCAGGCGTGACGATGCCGGATGCTTGGGGACTTGGATTCTTTATGACTGAGGACGAGTGGGTCGAGTTCGTCGTTACGGGGCGACGGCCGATAGCTTCGGTTGGTCGCCTCGACGCTGGGCTTTGCTCAGTCCTCGGCGCATCTACAAACTTGGTCCGAATTCGTCACGACTACGCTCGGAAGATGGTGCACAAACACCAATATCAGCCACACCGTCTCCCGATGATCGAACAAGCTATGACGTTCGGGCGAGTGATATCAGACCGTCGGTGGCACCTGACGTTTTTCCATTATGACGAGGTTGTATTTGGCGGCTGGAACCAACTCACGATCAAATCGGCAAGCGGCGGTAACGAGATTTGGGTGGCGACATTTCATCCTATCTCACCAGCAGAAGTTGCTCGCGAGTGCAGGAGATATCCGGTCATTCGTTCTGACAAAATATAACGGGCAGCCTAAGCCGCCCGTTTTGCGAGGTAGGGACTCCAACATCCCCTACATAATGCACGTCCGCTAAAAGAGCTTCGCTATCCCTATCAGCGTCGGCTACGGCCTGGAGAATTCACCGTGTCGCTCGCCCTCAAAACATAGGGCCTTGACTCTGAAAAGTCAACACGTTACCGCCGGACGAGCGGTAACGTGAACGACCCGAATCAACCCCTACGCATTCCCCTCAGGCTCGTCGTCCCTATCGTCCAGCAATCCCGAATAGGCGTCGACGATAGCCTGCGCAATCGCCATGGCGAGAAGCTGGTTGTTTGCTTCAATCGCCGGCTCGTCCAATCCGCGGGCGGACAAGGCGAGAGCCGCACCTTCGCGCATCACAATCGCGCGGGCGCGCCGCGCGGCAAGCGATCTGATTTCTGCGTCAAGATCGTCGTCCTCCATACCCGATCTAACCGTCTTTCCCCGCTGATAACAAGCAACCAGCTTCCACCATCTTCCCGACGCCAGCAATATGGTCGCCCGCTCCGGTTTGCCGGGGCGGTTTTTGCGTTTTAGGAGGCCGCCTTGGGCTTTCTGCCACGTTTGGCAGGAGCGGCTACCGGCTCAGCCTGTGCCGTTGGCTTCCGACCAAGCCCCATGGTCTTTGCTGGCCGGCCCCCCTGAGGTGGTCCGGGTTTAATGTTAGTGCATGACGGGTCTTGGCGCTACGGCCGGTGTGGCCGGCGAAGCTGGTCCGGGTTGCGCAGCCGG